>NZ_BSTB01000002.1:0-581138 GCF_030269285.1 Micromonospora sp. NBRC 101691 | reverse complement strand
CCGACTCAAGGACCGCGACCTCGGCCGCGTCCCCGCAGCCAGCAAGACCAACGACTAAAGATCAACCAAACCAAGGTGGTCCAGTTTCAGCCGGACCACGGTGGTCACGATTGAGGCGGCGTTGACAGACCCGGTGGCGGCTGTCCGGCCCGCACTCGACGCGGCGGGTGCGGGTCCGACCCGGAGCAGCGGCTGAAGGAGAAAATGGCTTGTACCGGCGCCGAGCTGAGAGTTTGACTGCCCGCCATGCCTTCCCCCTCACCGGTCTTCGTCGCGGGTACGGGTCGTTCGGGAACGTCACGGATCGCCGACATCATCGGCGAGCATCCGCTGATCCATCGGATTCCCATGGAGACCAGGATTCTCGTCGACCCGGGTGGCCTGCGGGACCTGGCCGACGCACTCACCGACCGATACGACCCCACCGTCGGTGAGGACGCCCTGCACCGGCTGAGCGACCTCCTCACCGTACGGGTGCCCGGCCGGCGCGACGATCGTGGCAGGACCGTTCCCGAGCTGGTCGGCGAGCAGCGCTACCGGGACGCGGTGCACCGGCTCTGGCCGCAGCTGATCGCGTACACGTACGACGAGCCTGCGCCCGCGGAGGGCTTCGGGAACGCCGACCGGCCCGCCGGGCCGTTCGAGCCGTCGAGCCGCCGGCGGGTGGTTCCCCGGTATTTCGGCGACCGGGGTGAACTGCTCGGGATCCTCCGTGGCCTGGTCGACACCCTGTTCGGTGGAGCAGCGGCCGACGCGGGCAAGCCGACCTGGTGCGAGAAGACACCGTTCAACCTGCTGTGCATGGAATTCCTCTGGGAACTGGTCCCCGAGGCGACCATCGTGCACATCAAACGTCACCCGGTCTCGGTGCTCGCGTCCCACCTGGCCCAGCCGTGGGCACCGTCCACGGTCAACGGCGCGCTCGCCTACCTCAAGCCGGTCTACCACCGGTGGCTGACCTGGAAGAACACGGTCGACCTGACGGGCAGGCGATACATCGAGGTGAAAGCGGAGGATCTCGCAGCCGACTGGCCGGGGCAGCGTCGCGCCCTGTTCGAACGGCTCGGCGTCGACGACTACGCCACCCCCTCGACGTTCCAGTCGCACCGGCTGAGGAACCGCGACCACCGGTTCGACGACGAAACCCGCGCGTTCGTCGAAGAAGTACTCGGCCCGGTCATCCCAGCGATGGGATACGAGTGACGGCTCCGGCGCTGCACAGGTGCGACGACGCTCGGACATGCCGAGAACAGTGATGTCCGGAACCCGTAAGGTATGGCCGGTGGGGTGGGAGGCACTCGGGCAATGGGGTGAAGACGTCGCTCGCGTCGAACCGCTCACCGGCGGAGTCGCCAACGACGTGTGGAGCGTGCGCGTCGACGGGCACCTCGCGGTCGGTCGTCTCGGCACCAGGAGCGATGCCGATCTTGCGTGGGAGACAGGGCTCCTCCGATACCTCGACCGTAAAGGTCTGACCGTGCCGGTCCCGATCCCGACAAGGGACGGCCGGCTGTTCGTCAACGGTCTGGTGGTGATGACCTACCTGGATGGCGGACCGCCCGAGACGCAGGCCGACTGGCGTCGCGTGGCCGGGACGCTCCGCGAGTTGCATCGGCTGACGCAGGGCTGGCCGCAGCGCCCGGGCTGGCGATCGTCGACCGACCTCCTGCACGCCGAGACCGGAACGAAGATCGACCTCGGCGCGATGCCTCGTGAGGGCGTTGCTCGATGCCGGGCAGCGTGGGCGCGGCTCGCCGGCCGCCAGGCATGCGTCGTGCACGGCGACCCCAACCCTGGCAACGTCCGGATGACCGCGAGTCAGGTCGCGCTGATCGACTGGGACGAGTCGCACGTCGACGTTCCTGACCTCGACCTCGTGCTGCCCGACAACGCCGCCGGCCTCGACGACGACGCGCTCGACATCGCAGGGCAGGCGTCGGCCGCATGGGAAGCCGCCGTCTGCTGGAACGACGAGTACGCAGTCAGGCGGCTCGCCGAAGTTCGAGCGGTCTGAGCACCGTCAAAGCGAGGACGTGATGAAGGCCGGCGCAACGTGTCCTTCGAGGTCGACGACCTACAGGGCGCTGTCGACTGGGCAGCTGGCGAGGGCTACGGACTGGTCGGCGGCATCGGTGAGTACGAGGGTGCCTGGCGGATGGCCTACGTCCGGGGGCCGGGAGGGATCATCGTCTCGCTGGCCGAGCGCATCGGCTGAGCGCAGGCATTACTGCTGCGCGTCGAGGTCGCGGAGCGCGAAGCGGAGGTGCTCCCACTCCTCGTCGAGGATCACGTGGAGGCAGTGCAGGACCGACTCCTCGTGTTCGGGTGACCACGCGGTCGGCCGAGGCTCGGCGAGCAGCTCCGGCGTGACACCCGCGAGGAAGTCCCGGACCATGGCCTGCCGTCCGGCACGCAGGTCGAGCACCTCGGCGAGGCTCGGCCGCCCGGCGGCAAAGATCGACATGTCGTAGCCATCGGTCTCGTACTCGGCGTGCGGCTGCCCGAGCGGATGGAAGGGCTGCGGTAGGCGCAGGACCGCCTTTCCGAGCCACGTGTCGGTGGCGAACGCGAGGTGGCGCAGGGTCTGCGCGAACGACCACTCGCCACCGACCGCGACGTCGGCAGCGCCCTCGGGCATGGACTCGACCCGGTCGACCGCAGCCGCCCAGGCCCGTTCGAGCGCCGCCCACGCCGTACGCAGCCCCTCGGGATCCTCGGCGTGCCGCAGCTCGCGCCCGGGAAACCGCCGGTTGAGTTCGGCCTCGACGAGCGGCACGACGTCGACACCGTTGACCAGCAGTGCGCCGTCCGCCAGCCACGGCGCGTCGATGTCGAGCCCGCGCACGTCGACGCCGCGCATCACCGCGCCGGCCAACGTCGACCTGTTGAACCACGCGCCCCGCAGGTCCCTGTCCACGAACGTCGCGACGTCTCCCTGTGCCACGGCACCCTCCCTCCCATCGGCGCCATCGGCGCTCGCGGCGATGCTAGCGAGCGGGTCCGACAACGGATGCCGCAACGACGCCGGACCGAGGTCGTGAACGCTCCCGATCTGGTGTTCGAGAAAGCCCGGTGGGGCATGACCTGGCGCATCCTGCCGTACGGGTGACCCACAACTCGACGACAGGAGCGCTCGGCCGAGCACGAGGGGATCTCGGGCAGTAGGTTGACGGGGTGACTGGACGGTTTCCGATCGAAGACATCACCCCCTCGGTGGCCTGCGGTCGCTACCCGGCCAAGGCGGTCGTCGGCGAGTTGGTGCCGGTGTCCGCCCGCGCCTACCGGGAGGGACACGACGCGCTCGGCTGCACGGTCGTGTGGCGGGGCCCGGACGGGCGGGAGCGCCCGGCGGTGCGGATGCGTCCCGGCGAGCCGGGGCAGGACCGCTGGCACGCCACCATCCGCCCCGATGCCGTGGGCCGCTGGACGTTCACCGTCGAGGCGTTCGCCGACCCGTACCTGACCTGGCAGAACGCGGTCACGAAGAAGATCGCGGCTGGGCAGGGGGCCGAGGACCTGGCGAACGACCTGGCCGAGGGAGCCCGGGTGCTGGACGCCGCCGCGACGGCCGTACCAAAGAACGAGCGGGACCGGGTCCGGGCCGCCGCGGTGGCGCTGCGCGACGAACGGGCGGCGGTGCCGCGCCGGGTCGCCCCGGCCCTGGAGCTGGCCGAGCTGCTCTGGGAGCATCCGGTCCGCGAGCTGGTCACCCCGGCCGACGAGTACGCCCTCTGGGTGGACCGGCCCCGGGCGCTCTTCTCCGCCTGGTACGAGTTCTTCCCCCGCTCGGAGGGGGCGATCCCGGCCACCGTCGACGCGCCCGCCCGGTCGGGCACCTTCGTCACCGCGATGGAGCGGCTGCCCGGCGTCGCCGCGATGGGCTTCGACGTGCTCTACCTGCCGCCGATCCACCCGATCGGCCGGATCAACCGCAAGGGCCGCAACAACACCCTGGTCGCCGGGCCGGACGACGTCGGCTCGCCGTGGGCGATCGGCGCGGCCGAGGGCGGCCACGACGCTCTCCACCCCGATCTGGGTACGCCGGAGGACTTCCGGGACTTCGTCGTCGCCGCCGCCGACGTGGGCCTGGAGGTGGCGATGGACCTGGCGTTGCAGTGCGCGCCGGACCACCCGTGGGTGACCGAGCACCCGGAGTGGTTCACCACCCGGGCCGACGGCACCATCGCGTACGCGGAGAACCCGCCGAAGAAGTACCAGGACATCTACCCGCTGAACTTCGACAACGACCCGGAGGGCATCCGGGCGGAGATCCTGCGGGTGGTGCTGCACTGGGTCGGCGAGGGCGTGAAGATCTTCCGGGTCGACAACCCGCACACCAAGCCGGTCGACTTCTGGTACTGGCTGATCGGGGAGGTGAAGAAGGTCGATCCGGACGTGCTCTTCCTGGCCGAGGCGTTCACCCGGCCGGCGATGATGCACGGGCTCGGCAAGATCGGTTTCACCCAGTCGTACACGTACTTCACCTGGCGGACCACGCCGGCCGAGATGCGGGAGTACTGCGCGGAGCTGGTCGCCTCGGTCGACTGGATGCGGCCGAACTTCTGGCCCAACACGCCGGACATCCTGCACGAGACGTTGCAGCACGGCGGGCCGCCGATGTTCAAGATCCGGGCGGTGCTGGCCAGCCTGCTCTCCCCCTCCTGGGGCATGTACGCCGGCTACGAACTGTTCGAGCACGAGGCCCGCCCCGGCGCGGAGGAGTACCTCGACAACGAGAAGTTCGAGCTGCGGCCCCGCGACTGGGCCGGCGCGCAGGCGCAGGGCCGGTCGCTCGCGCCGTTCATCGCCACGCTCAACCGGGTCCGCCAGGAGAACCCGGCCCTGCACCAGCTCCGCAACCTGGTCTTCCACGAGATCGACAACCCGATGCTGCTCTGCTGGTCGAAACGGGACCCGGACACCGGCAACACCGTGCTGGTGGTCTGCTCGTTCGACGCGCAGAGCGTGCAGTGGGGCAACACCACCCTGGACATGCCCGCCCTCGGCCTCGACTGGCACGACCGCTTCACCGTGCACGACGAGCTGACCGGGGCGACGTACGACTGGGGACAGCGCAACGCCGTCCGGCTCGACCCGTTCCTGCAACCCGCGCACGTGTTCACGGTGCGGCGTCCCGCACCCGTCGAGCCCACGCCGACCACCGCCACCGCCCCGACCGAACTGACCGTCGAGGCGGTCCCCGACGATCTCTCCGGCGGCACCGCACCGGTCGCCCCCGCTGACAAGGATGTGGCATGGACCAGTTGATCGCCGGCGTGGCCCACGATCCGCACGCCGTGCTGGGCGCGCACCCCGCCGACGGGCGCACCACCATCCGTACGCTGCGCCGGGGCGCGGCGGAGGTGACCCTGCTGGTCGACGGGGCACGGCATCCGATGCGTCGGGTGCACGACGTGGGCGTGTTCGAGGCGACCGTCCCGGGCACCGTGCTCGACTACCGGGTCGAGGTGGACGGCACCGCGCACGACGACCCGTACCGCCATGCCCCCACCCTTGGTGAACTGGACCTGCACCTGATCGGCGAGGGGCGGCACGAGCGGCTCTGGGAGGCGCTCGGCGCGCGGGTCACCGACGCCGGGGTGGCGTTCACGGTGTGGGCCCCGAACGCGAAGGGGGTCCGGCTGGTCGGCGAGTTCACCGGCTGGGGCCCGGACGACGGATGGCCGATGCGCTCGCTCGGGTCGAGCGGCGTGTGGGAGATCCTCGTGCCCGGGGCAGGCGTCGGGCAGCGGTACAAGTACCGCATCCTCGGCGCGGACGGGCACTGGCGGGACAAGGCCGACCCGATGGCCGCGTACGCCGAGGTGCCGCCGGCCACGGCGTCGGTGGTGCACCGCTCGTCGTACGAGTGGACCGACGCGGCCTGGCTGGAGCGCCGGGCGAAGCGGCAGCCGCACCAGGAGCCGATGAGCGTGTACGAGGTGCACCTCGGCTCGTGGCGGCCCGGCCTCGGCTACCGGGAGCTGGCCGAGCAGTTGACGGCGTACGTCACCGACCTGGGCTTCACGCACGTGGAGTTCCTGCCGGTGATGGAGCATCCGTTCGGCGGTTCCTGGGGCTACCAGGTCACCGGCTACTACGCGCCGACGTCCCGGTTCGGCGACCCGGACGAGTTCCGCCACCTGGTCGACACCCTGCACGCCGCCGGGGTCGGCGTGCTGCTGGACTGGGTGCCGGCGCACTTCCCCAAGGACGAGTGGGCCCTCGCGCGCTTCGACGGCACGCCGCTCTACGAGCACCCCGACCCGCGTCGCGGCGAGCACCCCGACTGGGGCACGTACGTCTTCGACTTCGGCCGCCGCGAGGTGCGCAACTTCCTGGTCGCCAACGCGCTCTACTGGCTCGACCAGTTCCACGTCGACGGGCTGCGGGTGGACGCGGTGGCGTCCATGCTCTACCTGGACTACTCACGTGGCGAGGGGCAGTGGGAGCCCAACCGGTACGGCGGCCGGGAGAACCTGGAGGCGATCGCCTTCATGCAGGAGGTCAACGCCACCGTCTACAAGCACCACGCCGGGGTGGTGATGATCGCCGAGGAGTCCACCGCCTGGCCCGGCGTGACCCGGGCGACCAGCGACAACGGGCTCGGCTTCGGGTTCAAGTGGAACATGGGCTGGATGCACGACACCCTGCTCTACACCTCGAAGGACCCGGTCTACCGGCAGCACCACCACCATCAGCTCACCTTCTCCCTGGCGTACGCGTTCAGCGAGAACTACGTACTGCCGATCAGCCACGACGAGGTGGTGCACGGCAAGGGGTCGCTGGTCGGCAAGATGCCCGGCGACCTGTGGCAGAAGCTGGCGAACGTGCGGGCGCTGCTGGCGTACATGTGGGCGCACCCGGGCAAGCAGCTGCTCTTCATGGGCTGCGAGCTGGGTGACGAACGCGAGTGGAGCGAGGAACGCGGCCTCGACTGGTACCTCCTGCACGACCCGGCGCGGGCCGGCGTGCAACGGCTGGTCAAGGACCTGAACGCGGTCTACCGGGACACCCCGGCGCTGTGGGCGCAGGACACCGAGCCGGCCGGGTTCCGCTGGATCGCCGGGGACGACGTCGCCAACAACACGGCCTCCTTCATCCGGATCGCCCCGGACGGCTCGACGCTGGTCTGCGTGGCGAACTTCTCCGCCCGCCCACTGCACGACTACCGGATCGGCCTGCCGGCCGGCGGCACCTGGACGGAGGTCGTCAACACCGACGCACACCACTACGGCGGGTCCGGCGTGGGCAACCTCGGCACCGTACGGGCGGAGTCCGTGCCCTGGCATGGCCTGCCCGCGTCGGCTGCCCTCCAGGTGCCCCCGCTCGGCGTCCTCTGGCTCCGTCCGGCCGGTTGATGAGTCGAAGCGTCGGCAGTTCACCCGCAGGAACGATGACGGTGCGAGACCTTTCCGGGTCTCGCACCGCTGCCGGCTATTCCGCCGGCAGAACGTGCACGATGATCACCTGGGTGCCCTTGCCGCCGTCGAAGCGCAGGTCGTAGTTCACCTCGAGGCCCGTGCTGGTGCCGCTGGTGATGGAGAAGTCGCTCCGCATTCCCGGATCGGCGCTCGCCGAACTGATCCAGCCCTCGGCGGAGTCGCTGTCGATTCCGTACTGCCGCACTCCGTCGCGGATCAACGCGAAGAACTCCTCGGCCGATGACGCAGTCAGAAAGTAGGTCACCTCGCTGAAGTCGGGACGGGCGGCGGTGGTGTTGAAGCGGATGCGGTCCGTGCGGGCTTCGATCGTCCCCTCGGGCGCGGCGATGCTCAGGGCGATCTTTCCTTCGCGCCGGGTGTTGATCTCCGGGCCGTAGCTGCTGTCGGTCAGCCCGACCGCCGCCTTCGTCAGCTTGCCGCTGCTCAGGTCCAGCCGGGCCCGGAGCTCGCTGCGGATCCTTTCGACGCCAGCGGCATCCAGTGTGGAGAACTCCGATGCGCTCGCCGTCCTTGATGGCTGGGCTGGTTCAGCGGGTCGGGAGAACTGGCAGGCCGCCAGGGCGATGCACGCCGCCGCGGCAAGCGCCACCGGGCCAGGACGGCGGGTGCGTGGCCGGCTCCCCCGCCGTCGGGTCACCGTGCCGGGCTTGCCGCGGCACCGGTCCTTGTGCGTCGGCGAAACGACGGCTCCGATGAAACTCCCGGACATGATCTCCCCCGAGTGAGTGTGGTGCGTCTCCCGCAGCACAAGAAGCCACAGAGCGTGATCCAGGACGAGTCCATGATCATCATCAACGGCTCCCTGACAGGTCGGACCGGACCCTGGTCCACGGCTCCGACCTGGACGAGTGTCTCCCGTAGTCTCGGGCCTGGCAAACGCCAGGGGCGGCGGCAGCGGGCGGAGGTCGTCAACACCGACGCGCACCACTACGGCGGGTCCGACCTGGGCAACCTCGGCACCGTACGCGCGGAGTCCGGGCCCTGGCACGGCCTGCCGGCCTCCGCCGCGCTCCAGGCCCCGCGCGGCGCGCTCCGGCTCCATCCCCGCCTGACACCCCTTGGTGGTCGTGGCGGAAACGGCCCTTCCGGGCCTCTGCCCCGTCCCGTGGATTTCGGATCGGTCGGTCCGGTGATGCTCGGGGCAGGGGCGGCCGGATGTGCCCGCGACCCGGCGCCCGGTGGCCCGGCGGACCGGATGCCAGCTCTCGGCCGGTAACGCTTCGTGTTCTCATTCGGGATAGCGGCGAGTTTCACGGTGGGTGACCCGCTGCCGGGTCGGCACCATCCCCGCAGCTCCCTTTGCTCTGCACCCGGATACGCACCACCAGCACTGACCAGGGGCGACGGCCTGGCGACGCGATTGGACATGGGGAGTCGCCCCCACCGATGGTGACTGGCGCGTCGAGGGGTGCAGAGCAAAGGGCGCGCGGGGAGGCATGGCGCGCCGACTCAGGTCACTCTGAGTGATGCATCCCGCTACTGCCGGCAACACGTCCGCGAGACAAGCGAGTCCCGGCCGGCAGTTCTCCGACACCCCCCGAAGAGGGCCCCGCGCGAATTCCGACAAGAATCGGTAACGGGAAATCCCGTGTTTGCCCCGGAGGCACGGACCAACTGACGCAGCTGTCGCCTTTGTGACATACCACGCCTTGTCGAGACTTACGAAACAAACGGACCCCGGCTCAAATTTACACTGGCCTAATGGTCTATGTGGATCTCACTAGCCAGGACGTGCCAGCTGCGGAGCGTTTCGACTGGTGGCGTGAATGGACTCGGCAGTCGATGACACCCACAACGATTGATCGGGACATCCGAAGCGACTTCCACGCACGGTGCCGGATGGTCGACCTGAACCCGGTCGAGGTGGTCCGACACGAGTTCCAGTCGATCAGGTACCACCGCAACCAGCGAATGATCCGGCAGTCCGATCCCGAGAAGCTGCACCTGTCGCTCAGCCTGCGCGGGCGCCTCGGTTTGACCGCCAACGGCCGACAGAGTCTCATCAAGGGCCACGACTTCGTCCTCTATGACAGTTCCCGGCCGATCGTCGGCTGGGCGGCGGGGGATGACGGTGACGTCATCGGCCATATCCAGATCAACATTCCTCGGATGCGGCTGCCACTGCCCGCCCGGGTGATCGACCGACTCGTCATCACGCCCATGCCGGCGCACCATGGAGTGGGCGCGCTTCTCGCCACCTACCTCACCACGCTGATTCGGCACGCCGACCGGTACCGGCCCGCCGACTCCCTCCGTTTGGCCACCGTCACCGTCGACCTGGCCAGCACACTCTGTGCCCAGTACACCGACACCGAGTCCGCCGTGCCGGCCGACACCCGCCACCGGGTGCTTCAGGCCCGGATCCACGATTTCGTCCGACGGCGGCTCGGTGATCCCGAACTGACCCCCGGCCTGATCGCCGCCGCGCACCACATTTCCCTGCGCCACCTGCACAAGCTCTTCCACGATGAGGGCATGACGGTCGCCGGCCGGATCCGTGAACTCCGGCTCGAACGCTGCCGCAGCGACCTCGCCGACCCGCTCCTGCGTGACCGCCCCGTCCACGCCGTCGCCCACCGTTGGGGCTTCACCAACAGCGCCCACTTCAGTCGGCTCTTCCGCGCCACCTACGGCATGCCGCCCGGCGAGTACCGGCACACGGCGCTACCACCGTCGACGGCCTGAGGGCTCACACGGAAGCTGCGGCCGAGCCACGAGTGGTTCGACCGCAGCTTCGGCGCGCAGGGCACTCAGCTGCACGCGCTGAACGTGGCGTCGTTGTACCAGAGCGTCTTAAGCTCGTTGCCGACGTACATCCCCCACCGGCCGTTGTCGACCCGGGTGAAGGTCACGTACCGGCTGCCGTATGCGCCGTCGTAGGTGATCCGGTTGCCCGAACCAGCACTTCCGGAGAGGCTCAGGCTGGCGACGAAGAGGGTGTTCTCGCCGACGATGCCGTCGCCTGCGAGGTAATTGCCCTTCTGCCAGGCCACTGTGGCGCTGTGCGTACCCGGCCCGAACCGGCAGTCGATGTCCGCCGTCGACGACAGCCTCCCGTCAGCCCAGAGGATGGCCTGCCACATCGCCGCCACGTTGCTGTAGGCGTACGCCGACTGGGAGATCGGCCCCTCGTCGTCCCAGTCATCTAGAAAGTCCCCGGTACCGTGGACGACGCCGCCGCTCGCGCTTGCGTGGGCGGGCATGGCAGACAGGCCGAGACTGCCGAGGACGAGAAGTGCCGCCAGTGCGGCACTCTTCATACGCAGTGACATCCCTGATCCCCTCTCCGTGACGGTAGGCAACCGGCCAGCGGGGTCGCGGCTCGGTGATGACCAGGTTGCCGGCCGACGACCAGGGAGTCATTGACGTTGGGTGCGCCGAACATGACGATGCGTGCACGACGACGGACGGTCAGAGGCGGGTGATCCGTACGGCGTCGGCGATGACGTAGCCGGTGGTGGCGGTCCAGCGGCTCACCCCGACCACCTGGCGGGTGCCGGCGGCCAGGGAGTAGTCGCCCAGCGTCCGCCACTGGCCGCCGCCGCTGCGCTGGTCGACGGTGACCGTGACGTTGCCGGTGCTGGTGGCCACCAGGTGCGGGGTGGCGCTGTTGTAGCCGGGGTCGGCCGGGTACCAGACCTCGACCCGGTAGGTGCCGGTGGCCGGGATCGTCGCGCTGAACCAGGCCACGTCGCTGACCGACTGCGGGTTGGCGAACCGGTAGTTCGTGCCGTGCCGGCTGGTCAGGAAGGTCGAGGTGCCCCAGTTGGCGCTGGCGGTGAAGCCGCCCGTGGTGGCGTTGTCGACGATCACACTGAACGTGCCGCTGCCGTCGCCGGGCACCGTGCGGGCCGCGCTCGGCGTGCTCTCGTGGTGCAGGCGGTGCAGCGCGGTGACCAGGTAGCGGTAGGTGTTGCCGGTCGCCGCCGTGGTGTCGAGCCAGGTGCCGGTGGCTCCGGAGGCGCGGACGGTCGCGATCAGGTGCCGGCCGTCAGTCAGGGCGCAGGCGTCCACCGGGCCGTCGCCGGGGAGCCGGTACACCGCGTATCCGGTGGTGGTGCCGGCGGTCGGGCGCTGCCAGGTCAGGGTGACCCCGCCACCGGCCCGCGTCGCGGAGGTCAGGGTGGGCGTGCCGGGCGCGGATCCGCCCCGGGCCGGCGGTACGGGCAGCAGCGCCGGTCGGCTGTAGTGGTCGGCGGCCACCCGGGCCATCGCGCCGATCCGGTTGGCGCGGACGTCCTTGGCGCTGAAGTGGATGTCCCCGACCACCTGCGGGTGGCTGCGGTTGAGGGTGAGGTGGCTGGTCAGTTCGTCGGCGTCCTGCCAGGCCGCGTCCTGGCCGGACGCGCCGGAGCGGTAGGTGGCCTGCCCGACGACGAGTTGCACGTTGGTCCCGGTGGTCACCTGCGACCACCAGCGGACGAGTTCGGCGTAGTCGGCGGCGGGGTGCCCGATGTGCCAGTAGATCTGCGGGGCGATGTAGTCGACCCAGTTCTGCTTGACCCAGCGCCGGGTGTCGGCGTAGATCGCGTCGTAGGACTGGAGGCCGCTGGTGCGGGAGCCGAGCGGGTCGGTGCCGGCGTTGCGCCAGATGCCGAACGGGCTGATCCCGAAGCTGACCCAGGACTTCGCGGCGTGGATCTTCTGGCTCATCTCCTGCACCAGCAGGTTCACGTTGTTGCGCCGCCAGTCGTGGATGTTGCCGAATCCGGCGCCGTACTGGGCGAAGGTGTCCTGGTCGGGGAAGCTCACCCCGCTGACCGGGTACGGGTAGAAGTAGTCGTCCCAGTGCACGCCGTCGATGTCGTAGCGGCGGACGGCGTCCATCATGGCGTCCTGCACGAAGGCCCGTACCGCAGGGATGCCGGGGTTGTAGTAGAGCTGGCCGCCGTAGCTCTCCACCCAGCTCGGGTTGCGCCGGGCCGGGTGGGTGCTCACCAGCCGGCTCAGGTCGGCGTGGTTGGCGACCCGGTACGGGTTGAACCAGGCGTGGAACTCCAGGTTGCGGGCGTGCGCCTCGGCGACCATGAACGCGAGGGGGTCATAGCCCGGGTCCCGACCCTGGATGCCGGTGAGCCAGTGCGACCACGGCTCGTGCGGCGACGGCCAGAACGCGTCGGCGGTGGGCCGGATCTGCACGACGACCGCGTTCATCCGGTTGCGGACCGCCAGGTCGAGCCAGGACCGGTACTCGGCCTTCTGGTCGGCGACGGTGAGGCCGGTGCGGCTGGGCCAGTCCACGTTGGCGACGCTGGCGATCCACATGCCCCGGAACTGCCGCTTCGGGGTGGCCGGGTCGACGGGGCAGGCCGCCTGCGCGGCCACCGGGACGACGGGGGTCGGCGTGGACGACGGCTGGGGTGCCTGCGCGAGCAGACCCGCGCCGACGAGCAGCGCCGCCACCAGCGCGGTACGGACGAGGGTCGGGATGCGCGGAGCCACCATGAAGAAGATGTTCATCTATGCCGCACGGTTGCGCAAGTATCCTTCAGTCCCTCTCGCAAACGCACACGTCCTGCGCGCTCCCACGACCCGACTACATCCGGCCCGCTTCGTGAGCGTCGTCCCGAGCGAACATCACGACGAAGATGGCCGCAAATCCGTAATTCATCACGGCACGTCGCTTCTCCCGGCTCAGTCCTCTCCGTCTGGCCACGAGCCAGGCGAGGAGCATCCCGAGGGGCCAGCCCAGCAACACGGTCCAGAGGTTGCTCCGATCGATGACCACCAGAAACGGAAATACGATCTCGCAAGCCATTCCGGTAACCGCGAGCAGCCAGGTCACCGCGTGAGACGCCCGTAGGCCATCAACCGTGACGGCGTCTCCACCCACGGACATGTGTCGTCCTTCTTCGAAGTCAGACCAGGCCGGTCTCGCGGAGCAGCTTCCACAGCCCCGCGCCGTCCGGCGCGGAGAGCCACTTCTGCCCCACCGGCCCGGACGACGACTCATGCCCGGCCAGCGGCGCCGGGAGCGTACCGGCGAGCACCGACTGGGTGGGCGAGAGGCGGCGGATCGCCACGCCCGCCACGTTGGCCGGGTGCCCGGCGGCGAACTCCCGGTAGATCTCCGGGTCGTGCTGGCCGTCGTCGCCGACCAGCAGCCACTGCACGTCGGGGAACTCGCTCGCCAGCCGGGCCAGGGTGGCCCGCTTGTGCTCCATGCCGCTGCGGAACCACCGGTCGTGGGTGGGCCCCCAGTCGGTCAGCAGCAGCGGTCCGGCCGGGTAGAGGTGCCGGGAGAGGAACCGGGTCAGCGTCGGCGCGACGTTCCACGCGCCGGTGGAGAGGTAGAAGACCGGCGCGCCGGGATGCGCGGTGACCAGGCGTTCGTAGAGCACCGCCATGCCGGGCACGGCGGTGCGGGCGTGCTCGTCGAGGACGAAGGTGTTCCACGCGGCGAGCAGCGGTCGGGGCAGCGCGGTGACCATCACCGTGTCGTCGATGTCGGAGATGATGCCGAACCGGACCTGCGGGTCGAGGATGCGCACCGGTGCCTCCACCGGCTCGGCGTCGGGCATGCTCAGCCGCACCGAACCCCACCCCGGGGGCAGGTCGGCCTTGACCACCGTGTTGACGAAGCCGCTGCGGTCGGCACACGTCTCGTGACGGACTCCCCCGGCCTCGATCGTGACGGTCACCCGCTTCGCCGGCAGGGTGGCGAAGCTGCGCCAACCGCGCACCTTCTCCAGCCGTCCCCGCTTGCGGTTGTCCGCCCGGCCGAGCAGCACCCGGCACATCACCCGCACCCAGCCCGGGGCGCCGTACCCGGTGTAGGCGATGATGTTGGTCTGCCAGCCGGTGCGACGCAGCCGGCGTTCCACCAACCGGTGCACGGCGTCTTCGATCCGGGCGGCACGGTGCAGGGCGGGTACGGCGAGCTGGCCGGCGGGTGGCGTGGACACGCTGCCACCCTGCCACACCCGCCGGGACACGGCCACGCGAGCGATCAACAACTCTGCCACCTGCGCCGATCCGCCTCCCCCGCCCCGGCGGGCGTGAAACACTTTCCGTCGCAGGGCGGCGACGGGGGCGTTCGGCGATGGCGCGAGGCGTACGACGGTGGGTTCCGGCGCTGGACCGGCCGGCGCTGGTCGCCCTCCTGCTCGGTGCCGCCGGGGTGGTCTACCGACTGGTGCTGACCCTGCACACCGTCCCCGCCGGCAACAGCGACGAGGCGACCTTCGGTCTGGTCGCGTTGCACGTCGCACAGGGCCGCGCGCACCCGGTCTTCCTCTACGGGCAGCGGTACATGGGGGTGCTGGAGTCGTACCTGGCCGCGCCCCTGGTCGCCGTGGCCGGGCCGTCCTGGACGGCGCTGCGGCTGCCCCTGCTGGCGCTCTACGCCGTGTTCGTCTGGCTGATGTACCGGTTGACCCGGCGGGCCTTCTCGCCCTGGTTCGCGGTGCTGGTGGTCGGTCTGCTGGCGCTCGGCACGGAACGGGTGGTCCGGGACCAGATGACCGCGGTGGGTGGACGGCCCGAGGTGAAGGTGGCGGTGGCGGCGATGCTGCTGGTCGCGGTCGGGCTCGCCGAGCGCACGGTCCGCCACCGCCGGCTCGCCGTGGGCCTGTTCGGGCTGCTGGCCGGGGTGGCCACCTGGTCGGACTGGTTGATCGTGCCGTACCTGGCGGTGGCCGGCCTGACCCTGGTGTACGCGCTGCGCCGGGAGCTGTTCGGGTGGGCGGCGGTGCTGCTGGCGGCCGGGTTCGCCGTCGGGGTGTTCCCGATGCTCTGGGACAACCTCACCGCCCCGCCGGGGCAGGACTCGCTCTCGGTGTTCCGCCAGGTCGACGCGACCGGCGGTCCCCCCGGCCCGCTGGTCGGCCGCATCGTCGGCGGGTTCACCGAGGGGGTGCCGCTGGCCGGTGGGCTCTGCCCGGCGGGGGGCTGCGCCCGCTGGCAGGAGTGGTTCGGCCTGCTCTACCCGGTGCTGCTCGCGCTCGCCGCCGGGCTCGCGCTGGTCGCGCTGCGCCGCCGGGCCGCCCATCCGGTCCGGCCGGTCGTGCAGCTCGCCCTGGTCGCCGGGGCGGCGTTGACCCTCGTCGGGTACGTGCGCAGTCCGCTGGCCGCCGCCGACCCCCTGGCCAGCGCCCGGTACCTGTCGGTGCTCCAACTGTCGCTGCCGGCCGTGCTCTGGCCGCTGTGGGTGGCGGCGGTGGGCTGCTGGCGGGGCACGGCGGGGGCCCTCGGGCGGCTCGCCGGGGCCACCGCCACCGCCGTGCTGGCCGCGCTGACCGCCACCGCGATGGTGGCGACCGGCCTGTTCGCGGTCGGCACCGCCGACATCCGCGCCGAGGAACGGCAGGCCCGCCGGATCGCCGAGGTGCTGCGCGGCAGCGGCCCCCGCCACGTGTACGGCGACTACTGGACCTGCCACCGGCTGACCTTCACCACCGCCGAGGAGGTGCTCTGCGGGGTGCTCGACGACCGGCTGCACCCGGGGCAGAACCGCTACCCGGCGTACTGGCGGGCGGTGGGGCAGGCCGAGCGGCCCGGGTACGTGCTGCGGGCCGGCTCGGCGGCCGAGCGGCGGCTGACCGAGCTGCTCGCCGGGAACGCCATCCCGGCCACGGTCACCGAGGTCGGCGACTACCGGGTGTACCACCCGGCCACTGCGGTGCGTCCCTGGCGATGAGCGCCCGGGTGGTCGCCGCGCCGGTGCGCTGCCACGCAGAGGTGCCCCGGTGCGCCGCTGTCCGTCGCCGCCGGCGAGCGCCCGGATAGGCTCGCCCGGCCAGCGTCCCACCGGCCCGCAAGGGGTGCCTTCCGATGCTCATCCTGTTGCCGCCCTCCGAGCGCAAGGCCGACGTCCGTGCCGGGCGGCGGCTCGACCTGACCCGGCTCAGCCTGCCCGA
The DNA here is from genome assembly GCF_030269285.1 of Micromonospora sp. NBRC 101691. Classification (NCBI taxonomy): domain Bacteria; kingdom Bacillati; phylum Actinomycetota; class Actinomycetes; order Micromonosporales; family Micromonosporaceae; genus Micromonospora; species Micromonospora sp. NBRC 101691. The sequence goes on along the minus strand of NZ_BSTB01000002.1, from coordinate 564,835 downwards.
GCTGAACCCGGCCCGGGAGAGGGTGCTGGACGCGCTGGTCGCCGTCGCCGGCACGCCGGACACCGACGTCGTGCGGGAGGTGCTGCTCACCAGCGCACAGCGGGACGACATCGCCCGGAACGCGCGACTGCGCCGGGCCGCCACCGCCCCGGCGGCGGCGCTCTACACCGGGGTGCTCTACGAGGCGCTGGACCTGGCCACGCTCCCCGCGCCGGCGCTGCGGGCGGCCCGCCGGCAGGTGCTGGTCTCGTCCGGGCTCTGGGGCGCGGTACGCCTCACCGACCGCATCCCGCCGTACAAGTGCCCGCTGCCGCTGACCCTGCCGGGCCCGGGGGCGCTGGGCGCGTACTGGAAGCGGGCGCTGGCGCCGGTGCTGGAGCCGGCGGCGGCCGACGGCCCGATCCTCGACCTGCGCTCCGCCGCGTACGCCGCGACCTGGACGCCCCGGGGCGACCTGGCCGGACGGACGGTGACCGTGCGGGTGCTGCACGAGCGGGAGGTCGGCGGGGTGGTGACCCGTTCCGTGGTGAGCCACTTCAACAAGGCGACCAAGGGCCGGCTGGTCCGTGACCTGCTCACCGCCGGCATCCGGCCGAGGAACGCGGACGACCTGGTGACCGCCTTGCGCGACCTGAAGTACACGGTGCTGGAGGAGGAGCCGGGGGCCGCCGGACGGCCGCGCCGCCTGGACGTGGTGGTCACCGCCCTCTAGCGACGCGGCCGTCCTCCGGGTCAGTGGGCTACTCCCGGGCGCCGGGGCGTCAGCCGACCCGGATCAACTGCCACTGCTGGTTCGTCCCGTTCCAGTCGGTGTACTGCACGACGGCGCCCCCGTCCGCGGTCGACGCGCCCTGGATCTCCATGGCCTTGCCACTGTTACGGTTGATCAACTTGACGTAGCCGGTGACGTCGACCACCCGGAACTGCTGGTTCGTCCCGTTGAGGTCGCTCCACTGCACGATCGCGGCGCTGTCGGCGGTCGAGAAGTTGTGCACGTCCAGCACCTTGTTGGAGTGCCGGGCCCGCAGCCGGTAGTAGCCCCCGCCGGAGTCGACGAACTGCCACTGCTGGTTCGTCCCGCCCGACCGGGCGTACTGCTGGACGCAGGTGCCGTCGGCCGTCGAGAGCCCGCACACGTCCAGCCGCTTGCCGCTGTTGCGGTTGACCACCTCGTACCACGCGGTCGTGTCGATGGGACCGGAGGTGGGCGGCGGCGTGGTGGGCGTGGCCGTGGGGGACGGCGCGACGCTGTTCAGCGCGCTCAGGGTCGCGTCGTACGCCTGCTTCTTGTTGCCGTTGCCGTCGAAGAGCAGCGGGGTGCCGCTGGCCCGCCAGGAGTCGGTGTCCCGGATGCCCCAGACGGTGATGCCGGTGCACCGGGCGACGGCGAGGCAGTCGTTGACCACGTTGCGGTAGGTGGTGGCCTGGCTGCTGCCGGAGCCCTCGATGTCCAGCTCGGTGATCTGGACGTCGACGCCGAGCGCGGCGAAGCTCGACAGCGTGGTGCGGTAGTTGCTCGGGTACGGCGAGCCGCTGTTGAAGTGCGACTGGAGACCGACGCAGTCGATCGGCACGCCACGGTTCTTGAAGTCCTGGACCAGCCGGTAGACGGCCTGGGTCTTGGCGTGCGTCCAGTTGTCGGTGTTGTAGTCGTTGTAGCAGAGCTTGGCGGTCGGGTCGGCGGCCCGGGCGGCCCGGAACGCCGCCTCGATCCAGTCGTTGCCGGTGCGCTGGAGGTTGGAGTTGCGGCGGGCGCCGCTGGACCCGTCCTCGAACGCCTCGTTCACCACGTCCCAGGCGACGACCTTGCCCCGGTAGTAGGTGGCCACCCGGGTGACGTGGTTGAGCATCGCCTGGCGCAGCGCGCTGCCCTCCATGGCCTGCATCCAGCCGGGCTGCTGGGAGTGCCAGGCCAGGGTGTGGCCGCGTACCTTCATGCCCCGGTTCAGGGCGTGGTTGACGATCCGGTCCGCGTTGCCGAAGGTGAACTGGTTCTGCTGCGGCTCGGTCGCGTCGATCTTCATCTCGTTCTCGGGGGTGACCGAGGTGAACTCGCGGTTGAGGATGGTGGTGTACACGCCGTCGCTCAGCTTGTTCGCGGCCACGGCCGCTCCGAAGTAGCGGCCGGACTGGGCGGCGGCCGCACCGAGGGTGCTCTCGGCGGCGTGGGCGGAGTTCGGCAGCAACGACATGAGGAGGGCTGCCGAGACGGCAGCGGCTCCGGTGGCCACGAGGGCGGCCAGCCGACGTCTGACGGGACGGTGCTGGGAGATCATCCGATCCTCCAACGGTTGGGGGCGGGTGGCATCACGGTTCGGGGTGGGATGTCGTCCGGCCGACCAGCCGGCAGGGCCGGGCACCGGACGCGGAGGTCGAGGTCGGCGTGGCGCCACGCCGGGATTCGCATCGACCGACATAGATTCACAAAAGATTCCGGACAAGGCAAGCGATAGTTTCGACCGATAGTTTCGGAACCGCTGCGGCCCGCCGTCGGCCCATTGCCCTCCGGCCCGCCCCGTCGCCCCGGTCGGCCGGACCGACGGCCCACGGGTCGGCCGGCAACGCAAATTTTGCTCAAGGCTTGCGCCGATCGGTACCGCGCGGGCCCCGCACCGTCCACGGTAGGGATACCCCGACGAGTGGAGGAGCGGTCCCCGATGGAAACCACCCTGCTCGACCGGCCCCGGACCACGGCGCACCCGCCGCCGCTGGACTGGCCGACCGTGGCCGACGCCTTCGAGGTCGCCTGCCTGCTGCGCTGCATGCCCCTGCCGGCGGGCCCCCGGGGCCGGCATCCCGGTGAGCCGTACCGGAGCACCGTCGAGTTCAACCGTGAGGACGCCGCGCTGCGCATGCGGCAGTTGCTCGGCCGGCTCGGCGTCCCGGTCGAACACGAGATCACCGTCGGCGGGTTGCGCCGCCGCTTCGAGCTGCACCGGCTGCGGGTGCCCGCGTCGGGCCGGACCGCGTACCTGACGCTGCTCGACAGCGGCTGGCGGCAGGGCCGGCGGGAACTGCTCGGCGGGCTGGTGCCCGGCGCCTCGGCGGCCCGGCGGGTGTGGCGGTCCCGGCTGGCCACCGCCGCCTGGCGGTCCGCCCTGCTGGCCGGTGGCCGGCACGTCCGCCGGCACATCCTCGGGGTGCGTCTCACCGACCGGGAGCTGGCCGCCGTCCTGGTCCGGGGCGCCGCCCTGCTGGAGGTTCCGGCCACGCTCCGCCCCGGCGCCGGCTGCTTCGTGGTGAGCGTCGCCGACGGGGCGGACCGCAACCGGATCCTGGAGAGCGCCAGCCTGAACCCCGCCCCGACCGGGGAGGCCTCCTAGCGGCCCGGCCCCGGCCCCGCCGGTCGCCGTCGCGGTGGCGCCCGACGCCCTGGAGCCGCCCTGACGGGAGTGGTGTGTGCGGCGGCGGGTTGCCAACCGGGGGTGCCCGGGCGCAGAGTTCAGCCTGTGAACGGCGTGCCCTCCACCTCCGGTCGACGGCCGGCCGTCGCCCTCGCGCTGCTGGCCGTGCTGGTCGGAGCGGCCATGCCGGCGTTGGTCGCCTGCCGCGACGAGAAGGTCGAGCCGATCCGCATCCGGATCGCCACCGGCAGCCCCACCGCCGTCTACCACGCCTTCGGCGAGTCGCTGGCGACCATCCTGAACCGGGAACTGCCCGGGGTGCAGGCCAGCGTGGTGGTGACCGCCGCGTCGGCGGAGAACGTCCACCTGGTCGCGACGGGCTCGGCAGAACTCGGTTTCACCCAGGCCGACGTCCTCTCCGGGGCTCCGAACGCCCACCCCGGCGTGGTGGCGGTGGCCCGGGTCTACGACGACCTGCTGCACCTGGTCACCACCGCCGGCTCGCCGGTCCGGACCCTGGCCGACCTGCGCGGCCGGCGGGTGTCGGTGGGTGCCCCCGGCTCCGGCACCGGGATCACCGCCGGCCGGCTGCTCGACGTGGCGGGGCTGGACGGCGGCGTGGTGCAGCGGGAACGGCTCGGCCTGGACGACTCGGTGGCCGCCCTGCGGGAGGGACGGCTCGACGCGTTCTTCTTCTCCGGCGGCCTGCCGGTACGGGCGATCGAGCAGCTCGCCGGCGCCACCGGCATCCGCCTGGTGGACCTGGGCGAGTGGACCGAGCCGCTGCGCCGCAGCCACCGGGAGGTCTACGTATCCCGGGACATCCCCAGTTCGGCGTACGGCGCGGACCCGGTGACCACGGTGGCGAACCCGAACTACCTGGTGGTCGGGGCGGACGTGCCGGAGGCGCTGGTACGGGAGGTGACCCGGCTGCTGATGGAACGCCGGGAGGAACTGGCCGCCGCGCATCCGGCCGCCGGCCGGATGAGTGCCCGTTCGGCCATCGCCACCGTCCCGCTGCCCCTGCACCCGGGCGCGGCCGCCTGGTACCGCGAGAACAAGCCCTGACCGGGCCGCAGCCGGGTCCGGAGGGCAGGCTCAGGTCGCCGCCGGTTTCCGGAGGCCCGGTCGGCCCTCGACGTCCGGCAGGCGGTCCCCAGCCGGCGGGCCTTCCCCAGCCGGGTGGTCGTCCCCCGCCGGGTGGCCGTCGCCGGACGGCGCGGCCGGGAACCACAGTTCCGCGACCAGGCCCCGGGGATCGCCCCGACGCATGGTGAGATGCCCACCGGAGGCGTCCACCAGCACGGCCACGATGGTCAGCCCGAGCCCGGCCCCCTCGACGTTCTGGGCGTCCGGGGCCCGCCAGAACCGTTCGGTCGCCTGTTCGAGCTGGCTGTCGGTCATGCCCGGACCGGTGTCGCCGACCACCACGGTCACCCCGTCCTCGTCCGGCTCGACGTCCACCGTCACCGCGCCGCCGGGACCGCTGAACTTCACCGCGTTGTCGATCAACGCGTCCAGGGCCTGGTCGATGGCGGTCGGCACGGTGAGGGCGTACCGGGGCGCGGAGGCGGCGGTCAGGCGCAGCGTGACCGCCCGGCGGCGGGCCAGCGGCTCCCACGCGGTCACCCGGGAGGCGGCCACCGCCACCGCGTCGACGGTGACCAGGCGGTTCTCCTCCCGCTCGGCGCGGGCCAGGGTGAGCAGCGCGTCGAGCACCTGGGCCAGCCGGTCGGTCTCCTCCAGGGCGAGCCGGTGCTCGGCCCGCCCCTCCGGGTCGGTCAGGCTCGGCCCCAGCTCCTCCACCCGCAGCCGCAGCGCGGTGAGCGGGTTGCGGAGCTGGTGGCTGGCGTGCGCGACGAAGGCCCGCTGGCGGTCCATCACGTCGGAGACCACGTCGGCCATGTGGTTGAAACCGGCGGCGAGACGACGCAGCTCCGGCGGGCCGAGCCGGTGCTGCACCCGGGCGGTGCGGTCCCCCTCGGCGATCTCGTGGGTCACCGCGTCCAACTCGGTGACCGGACGCAGCACCCAACCGGCCAGCCCGAACGCGGTCAGCACGCAGGCCAGCACGGCGAGCAGCCCGATCACCGCGAGCGCGAGCCACCAGGTGGTGACCGCACGGCGTACCGCGTCGACCGGACTGGTGGTGACCACCGCGCCCAGCACCTCGCCGCCGTCGTTGATCGGCACCGCCACCACGATCGGCCCGTCCACCCAGGGCCAGACCGACTCGGTGCCGGTGAACTGCTGACCGGAGAGCGCCACCCGCAACGCCAGCTCGGTGTCCGGCGACGACCGGTAGCCGGCGGAGACCGCCACCGTCCGCTGTTCCCGGTCGACCACGGCCGCGTTGATGCCGTACAGCTTCTCGTAGCTGGCGAGTTCGCCGTCGAGCTGCCCGGTGCCGCCGCCCCGCAGGGCCGGACCGGCGAGCGAGGCGAACCGGGTGGCGTCGGCGAGCCGGTCCGCGCGGACCCGGTCGGTCTCCCGGTTCGCCAGGGTCACCGCGAGCGGGGTCTCCAGCGCCACCAGCACCAACGCCATCAGCAGCAGGTAACTGATGACCAGCCGACGGCGCACCGGAACCTCACTCGCCCCGGAGCCGGTAGCCGACCCCGCGCACGGTCTCCACCAGGCGCGAGTCGCCCAACTTGCTCCGCAACGACCCGACGTGCACCTCGACGGTGTGCCGGTCGGCCCAGGTGGTGCCCCAGACGTCGAGCAGGATCCGCTCGCGTGGCACCACCGTGCCGGGCTGGCGGGCCAGCGAGACGAGGATGTCGAACTCCTTGCGGGTCAGGGCGACCGGCCGGTCGTCGACGGTGACCGTACGGGCGGCCACGTCGATCCGGAGCCCACCGGCGGTGATCCGGTCCGGTTCCGGGGCGGCCCGGGCGGCCCGGCGCAGCACCGCCTCGATGCGCGCCTGCAACTCGACCATGGAGAAGGGCTTCACCACGTAGTCGTCCGCGCCGAGGCGGAGCCCGAGCACCCGGTCCCGCTCCTCGCCCCGGGCGGTGACCGCGATGATGCCGATCTGCGCGCTGCGCCGCCGCAGTTCCCGGCACAGTTCGGTGCCGTCCCCGTCCGGCAGGGTCAGGTCGAGCAGCACCAGGTCGCACGGCGCGGCGGCCAGGGCCGCCGCCACGGTCGCGGCGTGCTCGACCTGGTAGCCCCGCCGGCCCAACGCCGACGACAGGGCCGCCGCCACCCGGCGGTCGTCCTCCACCAGCAGGACCCGCACCCGCACCCCCTCCGCCGTTGAGCCCCCGGTCAGCGAATGGTGCCAGACCGGCTGGCCCGGCGACACCCCTGGCCGGGAGGGCACCGGGCCGGTGGTCGGCGAGCGGGCCGCACCGGCGGTGGTGGCACGGCCGGTGGGGCCGCACCGGCGGTGGTGGCACGGCCGGTGAGGCCGCACCGATGGTGGAGGAACGGCCGGCGGGGCGGCCGGTCGCCCGCGTACCGCCGGGACACTCCGCCGGGGCGGCCGTGCGGGTAAGCGTCCGGAGTGGGCGGGGCCGCCGGTTATGCTTCCGGCTGCCGTGGTGCTCCCTGGCGTCCCGCCGGGACCGCGGTGACCGAGCACGCGCGACGACGCCGGGCGGGGTCCGTCCCGCCGGCCGCCGGACGTGCGTCACACCGGCGCGCCCCGCGCCCTGCGAACACTGTGAGTGGAGCTCATGAGCCAAGGAACCGACCAGGTCTTCGTGCACCCGTCCGCCGACGTCGAGGAGGGCGCCCGGATCGGGGACGGCACGAAGGTCTGGCACCTGGCGCACGTCCGGTCCACCGCCCGGATCGGCGGCGGCTGCGTGATCGGCCGCAACGTCTACGTCGACAGCAACGTGGTGATCGGGGACCTCTGCAAGGTCCAGAACAACGTCTCGGTGTACCAGGGGGTGACCCTGGAGGACGAGGTCTTCGTCGGCCCGTGCGCCGTGTTCACCAACGACTTCCGGCCCCGGGCGCAGAACCCGGACTGGCAGATCACCCCGACCCTGGTGCGTCGGGGCGCCTCCATCGGCGCGAACGCGACCCTGGTCTGCGGGATCGAGGTCGGCGAGTACGCGATGATCGCCGCCGGCTCGGTGGTGACCCGGGACGTCGCCCCGTACCAGCTCGTCGCCGGCAACCCGGCCCGGCCGAAGGGCTGGGTGAACGAGAAGGGCGAGGTCGTCTCCCGCGACCCGGCCAATCCGCCCGCCCGCGCCTGAGGTGGTAGCAGGGGCCCCCTGTTACCGCTTTTTGTCGTGCAGGGGGCCCCTGCTACCACCCGGCGCGAGCGTGCACCGGCGAGCAGTGGGCACGTGAGCGTCGTGCGGTACGTGGCGGCTGACGCGTGCGGGCCGCAGACGACACGGACGGACCCCGACCGGAATCGGTCGGGGTCCGTGTCGACCTCGGGCGCGGCGCGGCGGGCCGCTGCGGCTCAGCCGCCGATGACGACGCGCCGGACGTCGGCCCAGCGGGCCGGGTCGGTCACCCGCCGGCCGTCGACCAGCACCCGCACGTCGGGCAGGTCGCTGGCGGCCAGCGAACGGTACTCGGCGTGGTCGGCCTGCACGACCGCGGCGGTGACCCGCTCACCGTTGTAGGCGGGCAGCCCGTGCGCGGTCAGCTCCTCGGCGGTGTACATCGGGTCCGAGACGTACGGCCGGGCACCCCGGGCGCGCAGCGCCTCCACCGTCGGGAAGACCCCGGAGAAGGCGGTCTCCTTCACCCCGCCCCGGTAGGCGGCACCGAGCACCAGCACCTCCGCGCCGGTGAGGTCGCCGTACGCGGCGGCGAGCAGGTCGACGGCGTAGTCCGGCATCGCCGCGTTCGCCTCACGGGCGGACCGGACCACGGTGGCGGCCGGGTCGTTCCAGAGGTACATCCGGGGGTAGATCGGGATGCAGTGCCCGCCGACGGCGATGCCCGGCGAGTGGATGTGGCTGTACGGCTGGCTGTTGCAGGCCGCGATGACCTTGAGCACGTCCACGCCGACGGTGTCGGCGAAGCGGGCGAACTGGTTGGCCAGCCCGATGTTGACGTCCCGGTAGGTGGTCTCGGCGAGCTTGGCCAGCTCGGACGCCTCGGCGGAGCCGAGGTCCCAGACGCCGTTGGGCTGGTCGAGGTCGGCGCGCTCGTCGAAGTCGAGGACCGACTCGTAGAAGCTCACGCCGTGCGCCGCGGACGCCTCGTCGATGCCGCCGACCAGCTTCGGGTAGCGGCGCAGGTCGGCGAAGACCCGGCCGGTGAGCACCCGCTCGGGGCTGAACACCAGGTGGAAGTCCTTGCCGGCGGTGAGCCCGGAGCCCTGCTCCAGCATGGGCGCCCAGCGGTTGCGGGTGGTGCCGACCGGCAGAGTGGTCTCGTAGCTGACCAGGGTGCCCGGCTTCAGTCCGGCGGCGATGGCCCGGGTGGCGTCGTCCATCCAGCCGAAGTCCGGCACGCCCTCGGCGTCGACGAACAGCGGTACGACCACCACGACGGCCTCGCTGTCGGCCACCGCGGCGGCGGTGTCGGTGGTGGCCGAGAGGAGACCGGCCGAGACCACCTCCTTGAGCTTGACGTCCAGATCGGTTTCCCCGGGGAACGGCACCGCACCGTCGTTGACCAGGCTGACCACCCGCTCGGAGACGTCGGCACCGAGAACCCGGTGCCCCTTCGTCGCGAACTGCACGGCCAGCGGCAGTCCGATCTTCCCGAGGGCGACGACGCAGATGTTCATGTCTACTACTTTCCTCCTAGTGGGAGCCTGCGCCGCAGGCGGGCCATCACCCGGCGTGGCGTCACAGGTGCTACGGCGACGATCAGTTGACCCTTGTGGTTGATGGTGGCGGTCAGGACGTGCAGACGCGCGCCCCGGCGGACCACCACACGCTGGGGCACCGCCCGACGGGGACCGCGCAGGGGGGCCGTCCCGGTCGTACCGAACGCGTCGATCCGCGCCTGGATGAGTCGAAGCTTACCGCCGGGGGCCAGGTCGGTGAGGAGAGCGGGCAACAGAATGCGGGCCCGGATGGTGGTGCCGGTGATGTCCGGAACCAGTTCGGTCGTCTCCGCCGGCACCTCGCCCGCCATCACCTTCAACGCGGAGGCCAGGTGCGGCAGGTCGGGACGGGGGCTGCGGGCGGTCACCAGGAGGGTGCGGGAGCCCTCGAAGGCGACCTGGACGGTGTCGAGCCGGGCGATCCACTCCGCGGCGTTGCCGGTGATCTCGAACCAGTGGTCCGAGATGCCGAGGCGGGGGTCACGGAAGCCGGGGTAGTCGGCGTACCACCGGTCGTCCTCGACCACCGTCGGCGGGTTGCCCTGGTCGGCGTCCAGCCGGATCACCGCGAGCAGGTCGTCCAGCTCGCCGTGCCAGGCCAGGGCGAGCCGGACCCGGGTTTCGATGCCGAGCTGGTCGCGGATGGTGTCGGTGAGGTACCGCTCGGCCAACGACCGCACCCCGGCCTGGACGCTGGCCTGGGTGGGCCGGTCCAACCCCAGGAAGTCGTTCTCCAGCAGCCGGGCGACCTCCCAGGCGAAGTGGCGCAGCAGCACGGCGTCCCGGCGTGGGCCGGCCTCGATCAGCCCGCCCACGAAGTCCATGATCGACTCGGCGCAGTGCAGCCGTTCCAGGTGCCGGCTCTTGTAGGTGATGTTGTGCGCGTTGAACCGGCGCACCGCGAAGTAGTAGTCGTAGTCGGCGAGCACGGAGACCCGCCGGGCCCGGTAGCAGGCCTCGATGGTGAACGGCTGGTCGCTGCCGACCGGCATGTCCTCCGGGTAGCGCAGCTTGTGCCGCTCGACCAGGTCACGCCGGAACAGTTTGGTGTTCGACAGCGAGAACGGCAGCGGCGAGGTGAACAGGTCGACGTCCGACTGGGTCGACTCGAAGATCGCCTGGTGGATGTACCGGCTGTTCACCCCGACCATCCGCCCGAGCACCACGTCGGCGTCCTGCCGGTCGGCGGCGGCGACGAGCCGTTCCAGCGCCTCCGGGCCGAGGTAGTCGTCCGATCCGATGAAGAAGACGTACCGGCCGGTGGCGATCTCCAACGCGCGGTTGCTCGGGTTCGCCGGGCCACCGGAGTTCGCCTGGTGGATCACCTTCACCGTGCCCGGGTACGCCTTGGCGAACCGGTCCAGCTCCCGGCCGCTGCCGTCGGTGGAGCCGTCGTCCACCGCGACGACCTCCAGCCGGTCGAGCCCGATCGTCTGCTCCAGCACCGACGTCAGACACCGGGTGAGGTAGGGCATGGTGTTGTAGACGGCGGTGATGACGGTCACGTCGGGGACGGTCACGCGCCGGCCCCCACCGCCGGCCAGTCGGCCGCTGGGTCCACGGCCGGGGCCGGGTGCGTCCCGGGCGGTGTCGGGCCGGGCCGGCCCGGCAGGAGCCGGCGGTAGACGGCGTCCAGCACCTCGGCCTGCGCCTCCCAGGTCCAGCTCTCCAGCAGGCCGGGACGGTCGTAGGCGGCCCGGTAGCGCTCGGGGTCGGCGAGCACCGCTCTGACGGCCCGGACGTAGTCGGCCACGTCCTCGGCGCGGAACACCTCGCCCTGGCCGGTGGAGCGCACCGTACCGGCCATCGTCTTCACGTCGCTGACCACCATCGGCAACCGGGCGTGCGAGTACTCGAAGAACTTCGTGATCAGCGCGATCTCGTGGTTGGGCCAGTGGTGGATCGGGATCACCCCGGCGTCCGCCCCGGAGAGGAAGGGCACCACCTGCCAGTGCGCCACGTACGGCAGGGCGTGCACCCGGTCGGCGACGCCGAGCCGCGCCGCGCGGGCGAGCACCCCGGTCACGTACGGACCGGCGGGCTTGTTGACCACCAGCGCGACGTGCACGCCGGGCAGTTGCGGCAGCGCGTCGACCATGACGTCGAGGCCACGCTGCTTCGCCGCCGCCCCGCTGTACACCAGCAACGGCACGTCCGGGCCGACTCCACAGAGGGCACGCAGGTCGGGCGCGGGCGCGTCCGGGACCAACTCGCCGTGGTCCGCCGCCGGGGCGTTGAGCACCACGTCCGGCATGGACGCCAGTCCGTGTTCGCGGCGCAGCAGCTCGGCCAGGCCGTCGGAGACGGTCATCACCGCGTCGGCGTAGGGGGCGTACTCCCGCTCGTGGGCCCGGTGCGCGGGCAGCCACCGGGCGTTGTCCTGCCACGGCTTCAGTCCGGGCAGGAACTCGTGCGCGTCCCAGACCACCTTGATCTCACGCCCCTGGGCGGCGGCACGGATCTTGGCACGGGCGGCGACCCCGAGCATCCGGAAGTCGTTGGCGTGGATCAGGTCGGGCCGCAGTTCGTCGATCACCGGCCCGTAGGCCAGCTCGTAGTCCCACAGGCCCGGCTCCAGCCGCCGCCACGCGCCGTCGCCCTTCACCGTCTGCCAGAACTTGGTGTACGCGCGGTCCCAGGGGTTACGGAAGCGGCGCCGGGTACGGGCCTGGGTCAGCATCCAGTACCGCCCCGAGACCCAGGTGCGGGTCAGCTTCGCCGCGAACTCCTCGGCCTTCAGCGCCCGGCGGCGCAGCGCCAGGCGGGGCGTGGCCGGATCGGCGACGGCGAGCTGCGCGGCCCGGACGGTCAGATCGGCACGCCACGCCTTCACGGCCTGTGCGCGGTGGGCGGCGATCCCGCTCGGCGGGTACGCCAGCGGCCAGCGCAGCCAGGCCCGGCGGAACTCGTGCCGGCGGCGGGCCAGCGGGGCCGGCATGGCGAGCAGGCGGACCTGCGCGTCGCCCAGCAGCCAGGTGCGCTCCTGGTCCACCGGGGAACGGCCGAGCAGGATGACCTCCCAGCCGGCCTCGGCGGCCGAGCGGGCGGCCTTTTGCACCCGCGAGTCACCATTGACACCGTTGTCCACGAGCATGACAACCCGTCCACGGAACTGCGTGGCACCGTCGAATGCCATTCTGCCGTTCTCTGCCTCTCTGCGGACTGCATGGTGGGCGAAGGGCCCGCGCGGCGAGCACGGCCGGCCGGCACGCCGGGAATCCGCCCATTGGCCCTGGCGAGTCTACGGTAGGCCGTCCGGCTCCGACCGCCACCTCGCCTCGGGTCGGACCGCCCGCCAGCGCCCCTGTTCCGAGCTGGGCATCTGTCCGTCGGCGGGCGATCGGACCGGTCAGGGAAGGTCCCGGGGTGCCTTCTCCGCCGAGCGGTTGAGCGCCGCGTCCACCACGGCGGCGACCAGCAGCACCAGAACGATCCGGAGGTAGATCGCCTCCTGGATGCCGAAGCGGCTGTACTCGCCGGCCGAGAACATCAGGCTGGCCAGGACGCTGACCAGACTGACCGGAATGAGGACGACCCCCGCGACCATGAGCCAGCGCCGACGCCGCCAGGCCCCGCCCCACAGGCCCAGGACGACCGCCAGCAGAGCCACCGCCGCGCCCAACGGGAGCACCAGGTCCCGGGCCGGGAAGTAGACCGCCCGTACGGGCGCGGGGAGCAGCGGCACGGTCGTGCCGTAGGCGTTCGGGAGCGGGCCGTTGAGCGCCTCGGGCAGGATCCGGCCGGTGATGGCGAGGTAGTGCCCGGGGTCGGCCAGGACGTACCGGTACCCCGAGGAGAACTTGTACTTGTCCGCCCAGGCCACGAGGTCCGGGCAGTTCTCGTAGGCGTTCCTCATCGAGGAGATCTGGTAGCGGACCCGGGAGCCCACCATCTCGGCGCCCGGGCAGACCGGCATGCCGAGTTCCTCGTAGTAGGTCGCGCGCATCTTGGGGTCGTCCATGATCTGGGCCGTCAACCGGTAGAGGAAGGTCTCCTCGGTCTGCGGCAGGCCCGAGGCGCTCCACTTCTGGAAGGCCCCGTCGGTGCGGTCCAAAATCACGGCGTTGCCGGCCAGCGCCACGAGCAGCACGGCCAGGCTGGCCAGCGCGAGCCGCCGACGTTCCCGGCTGCGCCAGGCCAACCCGGCGAGCACCAGCAGGAGGATCCCGACGAAGACCAGCACGTCCTGTCGAGTGAAGATCCACCACACCGTGCTCGCCGTCATCGCGACCAGGGCGATCCGGGACCCGGTCCGCAGCCAGAGCACCAGCAGACCGGCGGTGAGCAGCCCCAGGTTGATGGAGAGCGCTTCGGAGAGCAGCGCGTGGTCCCAGAGGTAGACCGGGGGCGTGAGCGCCAGCCCGAAGAGGGCGACAGCCATCACCACGCGGGGCAGCAGGCTGCGCAGACAGACCCAGAGCGCGACCACCAGCACCACCCACGCGACGATCGCCACCAGCGTCTGGAGGACGATCCGGGTCCGGTCCGAGTCGGCCAGCGAGTAGAGCAACGGCGTGCCCCAGAGTCTCGGCGACCTGCCGGTGAACGACAACGTGGCGGTCGGGTCCGACTGGTCCAGCCGGCCCGCGTAGGAGCCCGAGTCGTAGGCCCGGTAGGGGGCGCCGCGCGTCAGGAGGAACAGACGGGCGAGCACGTACGCGGCGACGAGAGAGGTGAGGACGATGCCCGAGGGGCGACGGAGGGCGGCCAGCCGGTGCCGGCGCGACGCCGTCGGGGCGTCTTCCTGGGGCTGATCGCTGACAAGCGGAGGACGCGTCGCCACGAGCTTCCTAAGTGGTTGTTTCCTCGGCGATTCGGCTGGTCCGAGGGCTGGGCTGGAGGAAGTTAGGGTCGATGGTAGACCGGCCGCGACCACCGGACCGGGTCAGGGAAGTTGCCGGGGCGTGACCAGAGGCAGGTCACGCCCCGACACCGGTCGTCAGCTCCGGGACTCCGGCGGTACGAGTGACGTGGTCACCGTCATGCCGGGTCGCCGCCGGGCCAACTGCCACCCGATGGTCACCCCGTAGACGCCGGCGACCACGACCCGTTCGGTGGCGGGCAGGTCGAGCTTCGGCAGCACGTCGCGCTGCACGATCCGCCACAGCACCTTGGGCCGTACCAGGCGGTAGCCGGCGTAGAAGACGGAGGTGTGGAACGACTTGGCCATCTTGCCGTGGGTGCGCTGGAGGTTGGAGACGACCAGCTCCGGCCAGAGGGTCTCGCTGCTGCGGGCCCGCTTCTTGGCCACCGAGAAGACCTTTCCGGGAACCCGGAAGACGACCAACCGCTCGGCCCGGAGCAGTGGCCGACGCCGCTCCGCGGCGTCCAACGGGAGGAGCCGCACCCGCTCGTCGACGTCGGACCGGCGCCACTGCTCCGGATCGTTGGTGATCACGTCGACGCCGTACCCCCGTTCGAGGACCCGGTCGACGTACTCGCGGACGAGCTTGAACTGCGGCGGACTGATCGCCACCAGCACCACCCGGGCCGCCTGCGCGTCGGTCACCCGGGCCGGCGCGGACGGGGTGGTGGCGACCAGAGCGGTGGCCGGGGCGGCCGGGGTGACGTCGCCCGCCGGCCCGGCCTCCGGAGCCGTGAACACCTCCTGGAGCCGGGCCCGGACGCTGGCCCGGCCGTACCGCTCGACCAGGACGGCCCGGGCGGCCGGCAGATCCAGCTCGTGCCGGCGTCCACGGAGCGTCCGGAAGCCGTCCACGAGGACCGCCGGGTCGTCGCTGACCTCGACGAGGAGGCCCGCCCGGCCGTTCAGCCCGCTCAGGGTCTCCTGTGGGCCCTGGCTCCCCGCCACCAGCACCGGCGTACCCGATGCCACGGCCTCCACCACCGTCATGCCGAACGTCTCCGCCGGACTGGCGTGCACCAGCAGGTCGTGCGTCCGCATGAGCGCGGGGACCTCGGCCGGTGGCACCGCGGCGCGCAGGTCGATCCGACCGGCGAGGTCGCTGCGCCCGGCGAGCTCACGCACCCGCTCCACCAGCGGCCCCGAGCCGACCAGGGTGAGCGTGGCGCGCGGTTCCTCGGCCGCGACCGCCGTGAACGCGGAGAGCAGGATGTGCACGCCCTTCTGCTCGCTCAACCGCCCCACGTAGAGCCAGCGGAGCAGGTCCTGCGGCGGGTCCGGGCGCATCGCGAAGCCGTCGAAGTCGATCGCGTTCGGCACCACGCGCACCTTGTGGGCGTGGTGCGGGAACTGGTCGCAGACCTCGTCGCGCAGGTGCTGGCTGACGCAGAGGAAGACGTCCGCGCGCTGCAACGCCTCCTCGTAGAGACGACGTGCCGCCGCCTGCTGGAAGATCGGTCGCAGGAAGCTGGCGTGCTCGGTGACGACGACCCGCGCCTCCGGCCGGGCGAGACGGGCGGCGACCACCCCGCCGTAGATGCCGGTGTGCGCGTGCACGACCGGAGCCTCGATCCGGCCGGTCGGCAGGGCCTGCCGCATCGCCGCGACGTGGGCGAGCGCCCACGTCGCGTACTCCCGGCGGGAGGAGATCGGCACCGGCACCCGGGTCAACTCACCAGCGGGGGTGTCACGCACCCCGGGTCCGGCCAGCCGGCCCGTCAGTCGCTCCGCCGCCACCCTGATCGCCTCGGCGGTCGGGACGTCGTAGCGGTAGGGCCAGTCCTCGGTGTGCAGGATGGAGATCCGTGGGTGGTCTCCGCGCACGGCGCCGATCGTGGCCTCGACGAACGCCCCGGCCAGGGGGTTGTTCGGCGACGGGTACCAGGGCGTGACGACGGCGAGGTCCGCGGGGGCGGGACGGCGTCCCGGCTCCGCCACCGGTTCGAGGGCGACGACGAGGTCCCGGCGGGCGGCCTCCCAGACCGCCGGGAAGGCGTAGGCGTCACCAGCGACCACGAGGTCCGCGTCCCGCAGCGGCCCGTCCGAGGCGCGCAGCAGGTGCCGGGCCGCCCGCGAGGTGGCACGCGCGTCCGCGCCGCCGACGCGGTGCACCGGCACGCCCGCCGGCAGGTCGACGTCGGCCCACTCGGGCAGGTCGGGGGCGACGAGCACGACCTGCGTACCGGCGGCCACGAGTTCGGCGGTCTGCCGTTCGGCCGCCCGCACCCGGTGCGGACCGAGCGCCACGTAGACGGCCTTGCGGGGGTTCGCGCTCAACGGGTCTCCTTCACCAGCGCCCGAAGGCGGGCCTCCCAGGGCCCGAGCGTCGCGCTCCGGGTGTATCTCTCGGCATGTTCCTGGGCGGCGGCGTGCCGGGACTCGTCGCCCTCCCGGGCCGCCTTGGCGGCGCGGACGAACGAGTCGGCCACGGAGTCCGCGTCCAACCGGGCGCCGGCGAACCAGAGCGGGTAACCCTCCAGCACCTCGGTCGCGGCGATGTCCGGCCGGTGCACGGAGACGATCGGCTTACCGGACGCCATGTACTCGAAGACCTTGCCCGACGTGACGTACTTCGCGCCGGGCACGCAGAAGACCAGCGCGTCGGTCTCCTCGTACACCCGGGCGACGTCGGCTTTGCCGAACGGGCCCCGGTACCGGACGCCGACGCTCTCGTGCCGCGTCAGCTGGTCCCGCAGCGACTCGGCGTACTGGGCGAAGAAGCCCAGGTGGCCGTGGATGTGCAGTTCCGCATCGGCCAGCAGGGGGTTGGTACGGGCCCGCCGCCAGCCCTCGAAGAGCACGTCCATCGGCAGGTAGGGGGTCACGGTGCCGAGGTAACCGAAGCGCAGCGGACGGTCCGGCTCCGGTGGCTGGAACGCGGGGCGGCCGACGAACTCCGGTTCCCACCCGTTGGGCACCACGGTCATCCGGTCCGCGGCGAAGGGGTACCGCTCGGCGTGCCACTGCCGCATGCCGTCGTTGACGAAGACCACCTCGGCCGCGTCCCGCAGCACCCGGGCCTCCCAGGCCGCCGTCCGGGTGCCCTCGCCGAACCGCACCTGTTCGGTGAACTGGTTGAACGTCCACGCGTCCCGGTAGTCGACCACGTACGGCACCCGCCACGCCCGGCCCAGCGCCCAGGCCGCGGCGAACGAGACGAACGGGTTGCCGGTGGCGACGACGAGGTCGAAGCGACGCCGGGCGTGCAGCTTGAACGCGCGACTCAGCAGCCCGGGAATCCACCCGACGTAGTGCTCGGGGAGGAACGTGCTCTGGATCCGGCGGTAGATCCGGTCGGTCAGCACCGGGAACGACCTGCGCAGCCGGTTGAACCGACGGACGTCGTTCTCCCAGTGGTAGGTGTTCATCGGCGGTCGCTCGACCCGTACCCGGGGGTCGACGGTCGCCTCCAGGGTCTCGTCACCGCCCCCCTCCAGGTGGTAGCTGAAGAACTCGCGGGGTGCGGTGATCACGGTCACGTCCCAGCCCGCCTCGGCGAAGTGGTTGGCCGTGGCCCGACCGCGGAAGACACCACTCGCCCGGCTCGGCGGGAAGAAGAACGACAGGTAGAGCACCCGCAGCGGCCGCCCGCCGGGCTTGTCGACGGCGGCCGCTCCGGCCGGGGATCCACTCGATCCGGTGGGGTCGGTCGACTTGATGTCTTGTCGCATCGTGCTTTCTTCTGTTGAGGGTCGCGGCCCCGCCCGATGCCGGGGCCGTTGGCGCCAGGGAGAAGCGTCCGGCCGCGACTCCCACCATCACCATCGTGACAGCAGGTCGGTCTCACCCGACCTGCGCGAAGGGTCCGGCGCCGACGGTGGGGCCGGCCGGCTCGGTCGGACCGGCGCCGCCGGACGGGCGGGCGGCACCGGGGAGGAGGCGGGTGTAGACGTCGTCCAGCACCTTCGCCTGCGCCTCCCAGGTCCAACTCTCCAGCAGACCCGGCCGGTCGTACGCCGCCCGGTGACGCTGCCGGTCGGCGAGCACCGCCCGGACGGCCCGGACGTAGTCCGCCACGTCCTCGGCCCGGAACACCTCGCCCTGTCCGGTCGAACGGACAGTCTCCGCCATGGTCCGGACGTCACTGACGACCAGCGGCAGTCGCGCATGCGAATACTCGAAGAACTTCGTGATCAGCGCGATCTCGTGGTTGGGCCAGTGGTGGATCGGGATCACCCCGACGTCCGCGCTCGCCAGGAACGGCACCACCTGCCAGTGCGCCACGTACGGCAGGACGTGCACCCGGTCGACGACGCCGAGTTCCGCGGCCCGGGCCCGCAGTCCCTGGAGGTAGGGGCTGTCCGGCTTGTTGACCACGAAGGCGACGTGCACACCGTCGAGCTGCGGCAACGCCTCCACCATCGTGGCGAGCCCGCGCTGTTCCGCCGCCGCCCCGCTGTAGACCAGCAACGGCGTCTCCGGTCGCACCCCGCAGCGGGCGCGCAGGTCGGGCGTGGACTCCGCCCCGACCGGCTCACCGTGGTCGGCCGCCGGGGCGTTCAACACGACGTCCGGCTGCTCGGCGAGACCGTGGGTCGTCCGCAGGAGGTCCGCCAGCGACTCCGAGACGGTCATCACCGCGTCGGCGTACGGGGCGTACTCGCGCTCGTGCGCGACGTGCGCCGGCAGCCACCGGGCGTTGTGCCGGACCGGGCGTACCCCCGGCAGGAACTCGTGCGCGTCCCAGACCACCTTCACCGGGCGGCCCCGCGCCGCGGCCCGCGTCTTCGCCCGCGCCGCCACGCCCAGCATGCGGAAGTCGTTGGCGTGGATCAGGTCGGGCTTCAACGCGTCGACCGTCGGCCCGAACGCGAGTTCCCAGTCCCACAGCCCCGGGGCCAGCCGCCGCCATGCGCGATCACCGAGCAGCCGCTGCCAGAACGCCGTGCACGCCCGGTCCCAGGGACCGTGCAGGGTGCGCGGCGAGCGGCCCTGCTGGGCCACCCGGAAGGCGACCCACCGCTCCAGCAGGCCCGCCGCGGTCTCCTCGGCCCGGAGCCGGGGTGACGATCCCCGTTGGGCGCTCCGTACGGCGAGGTCCGCCCGCCAGGCCCGCACCCACTGAGTCCGGTGTGCCGCCAGGCCGCCGGGCGGGTACGCCAACGGTGCCCGCAGCCAGCGCCGGCGGTACTGGTGACGGTGCTTGGCCAGGTTGGCGGGCACCGGAAGCAGCCGCACCTGGGCGTCCCCCAGCGACCAGCTCTCCGGCAGACCGGACGGTGACCGGCCGAGCAGGACCACGTCCCAGCCGGCGGCAGCGGCCGACCTTGCGGTCTTCTGCACCCGGGAGTCACCGTTGACGCCATTGTCCACCAGCATGACGATTCGTCCACGTGCGCGATGGACGTCGCCGGTAACCTCGGACACCATCTAGCTACGCGCCCCTCCGTCGTCTGCGCCTTCGCCGGGCCTGGCGAGTCTACGGTAGTGACCTGATGACACTGGCTAGACTCCCCTACGTCGGGTCTCGGCCGGCCAGGCCCCGGTCGGCCCGTCCACGCTGGCGGTCCGGTGCCCGACCCGGCATCCGGTCGGCGCCTCCCCCATCAACCTGGAGTACAGCCTCGTGAAGGTCGTTAGCATCGTCGGCGCCCGACCCCAGCTGGTGAAACTGGCCCCGATCGCCGGCGCCTTCGCCGGAACCGGACACCAGCACGTGATCGTGCACACCGGCCAGCACTACGACGCCGACCTCTCCGACGTCTTCTTCACCGGGCTGGGCATCCCGGCCCCCGACGTGCACCTGGGCATCGGCTCGGGCAGTCACGGGGCACAGACCGGGCAGGCCCTCGCCGCGCTCGACCCGGTGCTGGCGGCCGAGCGCCCCGACTGGGTGCTGGTCTACGGCGACACCAACTCGACACTCGCCGGCGCCCTGTCGGCCGTGAAGCAGCACCTCCGGGTGGCGCACCTGGAGGCCGGCCTCCGTTCCTACAACCGGCGGATGCCCGAGGAGCACAACCGGGTCCTCACCGACCACGCCGCCGACCTGCTCCTCGCGCCGACCGAGGAGGCCATGCGGCACCTGGCCGGTGAAGGGCTGGCCGACCGGTCGGTGCTGGTCGGCGATGTCATGGTCGACGTCTGCCGGACCGTACGGGACACGGTGCTCGCCGGCGGGCAGCCGCCGCCGGACCTTCCCGAGGAGATCGACCGGGCCGAACCGTACCTGGTCGCCACCCTGCACCGGGCGGAGAACACCGACGACCCCGACCGGCTGGCCGCCCTGGTCGACGCGCTGGCCGGGCTCCCCCTCCCGGTGGCCCTGCTCGCCCATCCACGGCTGCGGGCCCGTGCCGAGGAGCACGGCGTCAAGCTGGACCGGGGCGCGCTGCGGGTGGGGCGGCCACTGCCGTACGCGGGAATGGTGGCGGCGGTGCTCGGCTCGGCGGGGGTGGTGACCGACTCGGGTGGCCTGCAGAAGGAGGCCTACCTGCTCGCCCGGCCGTGCACCACGGTGCGGGCGCAGACCGAGTGGCCCGAGACCCTCGACGGCGACTGGAACCGGCTCGTGCCCGACCCGCACGACCTCGGTGCCGCCAACTGGGCGGCCATCGCCACCCGGAGCGCGCCGACCGCGTCACGTGGCGAGCCGTACGGCGACGGACGCGCCGCGCAACGGGTGGTCCGCGTCCTGGCCGACGCTCTCGCCTGACCTGTCGGGGCACCGACACCGCAGTTCCCCCTCACCCTGCCGAAGAGGTCAGCAACAGGATGCAGAAACGACTCCCCCTCTCCCTCGCCCGCCTCGGGCGGGGCGGTCGTGGCCGGCCCCGCCGGGGCGCCCGTCCGCACGTGATCTACCTGGCCATCGGCTTCCCACCGGCGGCGAAGAGTTCGGCCTACCGGATGCGGGAGACCGCCAACCAGTTCGCCGCCCGGGGCTGGGACGTCACCGTCATCACCCTCGCCGACGAGTCCTGGGAACGCGAGTACGGTCTCGACCGGACCCTCTCCGCCGGGGTCGATCCGCGGATCCGGATCGTCGGACTGCCCCTGGCCCGGACCGACCTGGAGACCGACATCCGGGCCTTCTCCGAGGCGCGGTCGCTGCGGCCCCAGCAGTGGATCGACGAGCAGCGCAGGCAGGAGCTGAAGGTCTTCCCGGAGCCGGTCTTCGGCGGCTGGCGTCCGGAGCTGGAGAAGGCGGTGCTGCGGGTGCACCAGGAACACGCCGCCGACCTGCTGATGACCACCTGCGCCCCCTACGTCAACCTCGCCGCGACCTGGCGGTTGTGGCAGGAACACCGGGTGCCGTACGTGGTGGACTTCCGGGACGGCTGGTCCGTGGACGTGATCGGCGGCGGGGCCGCGTTCGCGCCGGACTCCCCGGCCGGCCGTTGGGAGCAGCGGGTGCTGGCCGAGGCGCGGGCGGTCTGGTGTGTCAACGAGCCGATCGCCCAGTTCTACCGGGAACGCCATCCGGCGGTGGCCGACCGGGTCCGGGTGGTGCGCAACGGTTACGACGAGGACTGCGTGCCGGCCACGGCGCACCGGCCGGATCCGGAGGCGGGGCTCACCTTCGGCTACCTTGGCTCGATCAACTTCGCGCCGGCGCTGCTGGACTCGGTGCTCACCGCCTGGCGGATGGCCCGGCGGGAGGAGCCGCTGCTCGCCCGGAGCCGGTTCGAGGTGCGGGGCCACATCGGCGCGGGTGCGCTGCGGGAGGCGAACGCCCACATGGAGCTGCTGCGGGCCGCCGCGGCCGACGACGTGGTCTTCGGCGGGCCGGTGCCGAAGGCCGAGGTCGCGGCCACCTACGGCCGGTGGGACGCGCTGGTGCTGATGCTGGTCGGCGGCCGGTTCGTCACCTCCGGGAAGGTGTACGAGTACGCGGCGAGCGGGCTGCCCGTGCTCTCCGCGCACGAGGTGGACCACGACGCGAGCACGGTGCTCGCCGGCCACCCGCTCTGGACCGGGGCGGTGGGACTGGCCCCGCGTCGGCTCGCGGCCTCGTTCACGGAGGCCGCCCGGTTGGCAGTCAAGGCCACCGACGCGGACCGGGCCGAGGCCCGGGCGAACGCCCGACGGTACGCCCGGGGCGCGCAGCTCGCCCCGGCCGTCGCCGAGGCGATCGAGACGACCGTCGGCACGGCGACCACGGCCGGACCGAACGACAACTCCAGCACCGAGGGCGGGCAGGCATGATCAACGTGCTCATCGTGGTCGGTGACCGGCCGCAGCAGGAAGCGGTACTCGTCGAGGCGTTGCACCGCTTCCACGGGTGGGGTGCCACCGTCGGCGTGGTCGGCGACTTCCCGGCGGACGCGCTCCGGGTCGACCCCGGGATCGCCGAGGTGCGTCCGCTGGCCACCGATGCGCAGGACCCCCGGCTGCGCCGGGCGCTGGCCCGGACCCCGCAACCGTCCCGGGCCCTCTGGCTACGCGCCTGGCGCGACCCCTGGGTGCGCCGCCGGGTGCGGCAGGCCGACGTCCTCGTCGCGGTGGACGGCACGGCGGTGCACACGGTGTGGGAGATGGCCCAGCGGCAGCCCCGGGCGGACGCCTGCCACGGCCTCGGCGCGGCGAGCAAGGTGGTGCGTGCGCGGCACGAGGGCACGTACCGTCCCGCCTCCCGGGCCGCCTGGAGCGGGGTGTCGGCCCGGGCCGGCATCCTGACCCGGAGTGCCCGTCGGGCGGCGGTGACCGGCGTGAAGGAGTCCCTGGAGGCGACCATGGCCCCGGCGGTGCTGCGCAGCCGGGCCGGCGGGCACCTCTGGCGCTCGGTGGTCGGCGCTCCCGCGCTGCCCGAGCGGGTGCGCGGCGCGCTCGCCTACCGGGTGCACGTACGCTCGGTGCAGGCCGGCCGGCCGGGCCTGGCGGTGGCCGCGTCCACCGCGGCCGCGGCACGGATGGACCGTCGCAACCGGGCGTCGTTGCTGACCCGTGAGGCGAACGGTGAGCTGGACCTGGGCCGGGTGCCGGTCTGCCTGACCGAGGCGGTCACCGCCGAACTGGCGGTCGCCGACGACTTCCTGGCCCGGAAGAACACCCGCAAGTCCGCCCAGTCGCTCTACCGCGCGATGCGCCTGCTGTTCCACCGCGTCATCCACTTCGACCAGCTCACGTCGCCGCTGGCCGACCGGCCGGCGGAGTTCCTGGCACCGTTGCGGGCCAGCGCGGCCGCACAGCGGGTGACCGCGCCCCGGGGCCGGGTCACCCCCGCCGCCGCGCCACCGGCGGACCGGCCGCTGCGGCTGCTGATCATGACGAACGGCAGCGCGCACTTCCTCACCGAGATCCGGCAGCGGTACGCCGACCTGCCCGGGGTGGAGCTGCGCTACCTGCACCTGGCCGACGACCCGGTGGCGGCCCCGCTGACCCGCAACGCCGGCGGCATCGTCGAGCACCTCCTGGCCGGCCAGAGCGAGTACGGCAACCGGGTCGAGGAGTGGCTGCGACCGCACCTGGACTGGGCGGACACGCTCTTCGTGGACTGGTGCGTGGCCGCCGCGGCGATCACGACCTGCGTCGATCCCGGGGACACCCGGGTGGTGATGCGGCTGCACAGCTTCGAGACGTTCAGCTTCTGGCCGCACCTGATCGACTTCTCCCGGGTCGACGAGCTGGTCTTCGTCTCCGACCACCTGCGCGAGTTGACCTGCGAGGTGGTCCCGACGTTGACCGGGGAGCAGGCGCCCCGGCTCCGGGTCGTCCCGAACGCGATGGGCCTGTCCGGTTACCGGCGTCCGAAGGACCCCGAGGCGCGGTTCACGCTGGGCCTGGTCGGCGTCAGCGCGGTCGCCAAGGATCCCCGGTGGGCCATCGAGGTGCTGCGGCGGCTCCGCGTCGAGGACGAACGGTACCGGTTGCTCCTGGTCGGCGGCGGGCTCGACGCCCAGGCCAGCGAATCGGTCCGCCAGTACCAGAAGGCGCTCACGGCCGATCTGGCGGAGCTGGAACCCACCGGCGCGGTGACCCGGGTCGGCCAGACCGACGACGTTCCCGGGATGCTGACCAGGATCGGGGTCATCCTGAGCACCTCGGTCCGGGAGAGTTTCCACTGCGCGCTGGTCGAGGGGGCCGCCAGCGGCGCCGTCCCGGTGGTCCGGGACTGGCCCTTCTTCGCCCGTCGCGCCACCGGGGCCAGGACGCTCTTCCCGGCCGAGTGGGTCGTCGGCACCCCGGAGGAGGCGGCGGCCCGGATCCGGGCCGCCACGGCCGACGAGGAGACCTGGCGGGCGGCGGGGGCGGCGGCGGCCACCCACGCGACGGAGACCTGGGACTGGCCGGTCGTCCAGCACGGCTTCGACGAGGTCTTCCTGCCGCACCCCCGCTGAACTAGACGACGGGGCCGGTCCACCTCCGTGCGGAGGTGGACCGGCCCCGTCGTCGGCAGGAACCTGCCGGGCCGCGCGGCGGCGACGTGGGACGGCAGCCGCCGAAGCGGCCGCCCCGGTCAGCCGGAGACGGCGGCGACGGCGGCGCGGTCGCCCGGAGAGACGGAGAGGTCGGGGCGGAGCCGCCGGTAGACGCCCTCCAACACCTCGGCCTGCGCCTCCCAGGTCCAGCTCTCCAACAGTCCCGGCCGGTCGTACGCGGCGCGGTACCGGCCCGGGTCGGCGAGCACCGCCCGGACCGCGCGCACGTAGTCGGCGACGTCCTCGGCGCGGAACACCTCGCCCTGGCCGGTCTCCCGCACGGTCTCCGCCATGGTGCGTACGTCGCTGACCACGATCGGCAACCGGGCGTGCGAGTACTCCAGGAACTTGGTGATCAGGGCGAGCTCGTGGTTGGGCTTGTGGTGGATCGGGATGACCCCGGCGTCCGCGCTGGCCAGGAACGCCGCGACCTGCCAGTGCGGCACGTACGGCAGCAGGTGCACCCGGTCGGCGACGCCGGCGGCGGCCGCGCGGGCCCGCAGCGCCTCGGAGGCCGCGTTGTTGGCGGTCGGGTGCAACGTCACCAGCGCGACGTGCACGTCGGTCAGGTGTGCCAGGGCGTCGATCATCAGGTCGACGCCACGGGACGGGTTCACCCCACCGCAGTAGACGAGCAGCGGGGTCGTCGGCCCGACGCCGCACCGCGCGCGGACGTCCAGCGAGCCGTCGGCCGGGTCGACCACCGGTCGGGGCGGGGCGTTGAGCACCACCTCCGGGCGTACCGGCAGTCGGTGCGTGCGCTGGAGCAGCTCGGCCAGGGTCGCGGAGACCGTGACGACCGCGTCGGCCGCGCCGACGTACTCCTCGACGTGGGCGATCTGGGCGGGGAGCCAACGGGGGTTGTCCGCCCGGCCGAGCACGCCCGCGACGAACTCGTGGGCGTCCCAGACCAGCCGGGTGTTCCGCCCACGGGCCCGGGCCCGGCGGGTGGCGCGTACGCCGACCCCGATCATCCGGAAGTCGTTGGCGTGGATGATGTCCGGCCGCAACTCGTCGATGACCGGACCGAAGGCGAGCTCGTAGTCCCACAGTCCACGGTCCAGCCGGCGCCAGCTACGCGGCCCGAGGAGCCGCTGCCAGAACCGGATGGAGGCCCGGGTGAGGAGGGCGTCCGGATTCTGCTGGTGCTTGTGCAGCCGGCGCAGTTCGCCGGCCCGGAACCTCGTCCACAGCCCGAGCGCCCGCGCGGTGAGCTGGGCGGGCGTCAGCAGCAGCCCGCCGACCCGCTGGCTCAGGGACCCGCCACGGCGGACGGCCGCCGCCGTCCGCCGCTCGGCGATGTCGGCCTGCCAGGCCTTCATCCGCTGCACCCGGTAGCCGGCGTGCCGCCCCGGCGGGTACGCGAGCGGACGGCGCAGCGACCGGTGGAACTGGGTCGGATGCTGGCCCAGTGGACGGGGCACCCGGACCAGGCGCACCGTGGCGTCCCCGATCGACCAGGTGTCGGGCCCGCCGGTGGCGCCGAGGATGCCGAGCAGGACCACGTCCCAGCCGGCGGCCGCGGCCGAACGGGCCGTCTTCTGGACCCGCGAGTCGCCGTGCACCCCGTT
Organism: Micromonospora sp. NBRC 101691; assembly: GCF_030269285.1. Classification (NCBI taxonomy): domain Bacteria; kingdom Bacillati; phylum Actinomycetota; class Actinomycetes; order Micromonosporales; family Micromonosporaceae; genus Micromonospora; species Micromonospora sp. NBRC 101691. The sequence goes on along the minus strand of NZ_BSTB01000002.1, from coordinate 538,934 downwards.
GTCCACCAGCATGACGATCCGCCCCCGGGTGGCCCGGGGAGAGGTGTTGCCAGGATCCATGACTGTTCTCTCCAGTCGGGGGAACGCCGGTCAGGACGGAACTGCGGCCTGCCGGGGGCTGCCGGTCCCGGTCGGCACGTCGGTGACGTTGACGGTGACGCCCGCAGCGGCCGATTCGAGCAGCGCGGCCGCGACCTGGACGGTGCGCAGGCCCTGCCGGAGGGTGACGATGTCGCTCTCCTTCCCCTCGACCGCGTCCCGGAAGCGCTCGTGCTCGACCAGCAGCGGCTCGCGCTTCGGGATGGCGTACCGGACCATGTCGCCGGTGGCGACGCCCCGGAAGGTACGCAGCGCCTCCCACTCCATGTCGATGGCGGCGTTGGCGTAGAAGGTCAGGTCGGCGGTGAGCGTGTCGGCGATGAAACAGCCCCGGTCACCGGTGATCACCGTGGACCGTTCCTTGAGCGGGCTGAGCCAGTTGACCAGGTGGTTGACCATCGTGCCGTCCTGGAGCTGCCCGATCGCCGAGACCATGTCCTCGTGCAGCCGGCCGCTCCGGGAGACCGTCCGGGCCGAGACCGAGGTGTACTCCTGACCGGTCACCCAACTGGTCAGGTCGATGTCGTGGGTGGCCAGGTCCATCACCACGCCGACGTCGGCGATCCGGTGCGGGAACGGCCCCTGCCGCCGGGTGACCACCTGGAACACCTCGCCCAGCTCGCCGGCCTCCAGCCGGACGCGGAGGTTCTGCAGGGCCGGGTTGTACCGCTCGATGTGGCCGACGCCGGCGACCAGGCCGGCCGACTCGAACGCCTCGACCAGGCGCAGCGCGGCCGCCTCCGACTGGGCCAGCGGCTTCTCGATCAGCGCGCAGACGCCGTGCGCGGCGAGCTCCAGACCGATGCCCTCGTGCAGGGCGGTGGGGCAGGCGACCACGGCGTAGTCGACCTTGAGGGCGAGAAGCTCCTCCAGGGTGGGGAGCACCGGGGCGCGCAGCTGCCCGGTCGGGTCGCCGGCCGGGTCGACGATGCCGACCAGCTCCACGCCGTCCAGGGTGGAGAGTACGCGGGCGTGGTTACGCCCCATCGCGCCCAGCCCGATCAGCCCGGCGCGGAGCTGCTTACCGGCGCCCATCAGAGACCACCGGCCAGGTTCGCGCCCTCGGCGATGCGCTCCAGGTCGCCCTCGGAGAGCGACGGGTGCACCGGCAGGGAGAGCACCTCGGCGGCGGCCCGCTCGGTCTCCGGCAGGTCCCACGGTCCGGGGGTGCCGTCCTCGGAGAGGTAGGGCGTGAGCCGGTGGATCGGGGTCGGGTAGTAGACGGCGTTGCCGATGCCCAGCTCGGTGAGGCGACGCTGGGCGGCGTCCCGGTCACCGGTCACCCGCACCGTGTACTGGTGGTAGACGTGCCGGGCGTCGTCGGCGACCGGCGGTACGACCATGCCGGTGATCCGGGAGTCGAGGAACTTGGCGTTGGCGCGACGCTGTTCGGTCCACTCCGCCAACTGGCCCAGCTGCACCCGGCCGATGGCGGCGGCGACGTCGGTCATCCGCATGTTCGCCCCGACGATCTCGTTGGCGTACCGCTGCTCCATGCCCTGGTTCCGCAGCAGCCGCAGGGTGCGCGCGAGCTGCGGGTCACCGGTGGTGATCATGCCGCCTTCGAGGCTGTGCATGTTCTTGGTCGGGTAGAAGCTGAAGCAACCGGCGGTGCCGAAGGAGCCGACCGGCCGGCCGGCCAGGGCGGCGCCGTGCGCCTGCGCGGCGTCCTCGACGACGGCGAGCTGGTGCCGCTCGGCGATCTCCATGATCCGGTCCATGGCCGCCGGGTGACCGTAGAGGTGCACCGGCATGATGCCGACGGTGCGCGGTCCGATCGCGGCTTCCACGGCGGCCGGGTCCACGCAGAAGCTGCCCGGCTCGATGTCGACGAAGACCGGCTCGGCGCCGACCAGGCGGACCGCGTTGGCGCTGGCCGCGAAGGAGAAGGACGGCACGATGACCTGGTCGCCGGGGCCGAAGCCGAGCGCCATCAGGGTGAGCTGCAGAGCCGACGTCCCGGAGTTGACGGCGACACAGTGCCGCCCGGCGACGAGGTCGGCGAACTCCTGCTCGAAGGCGGCCACCTCGGGGCCCTGGACCACCATGCCGCTGCGCAACACCCGCACAGCCGCCTCGATCTCGGCCTCACCGATCACCGGTCGGGCTGGGGGGATGAACTCTGCACTGGGCCCAGACATGGGCTTCCTCCTGTCGGTTGGAGCTCGTCCGGCCGCGATGCTAGCCGGTATGGATACGGGTGGTTCGTGCGGTATCGAGATCACACTCGTCCGTTTGGTCGTTTACGCCTTCGTAACGAGGTCGACGCCCCGTTCATCCGATACCGGCGCGCCGCACGCCACCCGGAGGGCGCTCTCCACCGCGGCGGCCAGCCGGGGCAGCTCCGCGGGGTGGAACGGGGCCCGCGCGACGGCCAACCGCCAGTAGAGTGGGCCCACGATCAGATCGACCGCCGTCTCGGCGGCGGCCGTGGCGGGCAACTCGCCGCGTTCCACCGCCCGGCCGATGAGCACGTCGCTCATCGCCTGCTGGTTGACGCGGAGCACGCCCTGGAGCGTCTGCGCGATCTGCGGGTTCCGGGCCGCCTCGGCGAGCAGATCGGGGATGATTTGGGAGGCGAGCTTGTGTCGCAACGCTCGTGACATGATCAGGAAGAGCGCTTCGAGGTCGCTGCGGAGACCTCCGGTGTCGGGCAGGAGGAGGCGCTGCCCGGCGACCGCCGCGACGATCTCCAGAACCAGGTCGAGCTTGGAGTTCCACCGACGGTAGACCGCGGCCTTGCTCACGCCCGCCCGACGGGCGACCGCCTCGATCGACATCCGGCTGTAGCCCACCGCGGCGAGCTCGTGCATGACGGCCCCACGGATCGCGGTGGTTATCTCGTCACGGAGCACCGCCGCGCCCGCGGGAGCACGCCTCTTCTCGGTGGTCACGTGGAACAATGTAGCGCAACGACGGGACGGTTGCGTCGCGACGTGGTTTGCACTACCTTCCTCGCCAGCGAGGAGGCTGGCGGCGCACGACGGGCGCCCCTACTCCGCAGTCGCGCGCATCCCGTAACAGTTGGAAGATCGGAGCGCCTACTCATGGCCAACACGGCGGTGGCCGATCCGGATTCAGGACTGACGCAGGCGCAGCTCGCCGCGCGTTACGGCCTGAGCGTCGCCGGAGCGAGGCCCACCCTGCCGGCGTACACCCGGCAGTTGTGGTCCTACCGGCACTTCATCACGGCCTACGCGAACGCCAAGCTGGTGGCGTCGTTCAGCACCGCTCGGCTGGGCCGAATCTGGCAGGTGCTGACGCCGCTGACAAACGCGGCCGTCTACTACCTGATCTTCGGTGTCATCCTCGGCACCGAGAAGGGCGTCGACAACTTCATCGCCTACCTCTGCGTGGGCCTCTTCGTGTACAACTTCACCTCCTCCGCGGTCTCCGGCGGGGTGCAGGCGGTCAGCGGCAACCTGGGGCTGATCCGGGCCCTGCACTTCCCCCGCGCCTGCCTCCCGCTCGCGGTCACCCTGACCCAGCTCCAGCATCTGATCTCGGCGATGGTGGTGCTGGTCGGGATCGTCCTGGTCACCGGGGAACCGGTGACCCTGGAATGGCTGCTGGTGGTGCCCGCGGTGCTGCTCCAGTCGCTCTTCAACGCCGGGCTGGCGCTGGGCATGGCCCGACTCGGGGCCAAGATCACTGACCTCAAGCAGCTCGTGCCGTTCATCCTGCGCACCTGGATGTACGGGTCGGGCGTGCTCTACAGCGTGGACGTCTTCACCGAGAACGTCGACAACTCGGCGCTGGTCGCCGTGATCCACGCGAACCCCCTGCTGATCTACATCGAGCTGGTCCGGCACGCGCTGATGGAGAACGCTCCGCTCACCTCCTCGGCGCCTCAGCTGTGGCTGCTCGCCACCGCCTGGACCATCGTGATGGCCGTCGGCGGTTACCTCTACTTCTGGCGCGGCGAACAGGAGTACGGCCGTGGCTGACACCAGCACCGCACCCGTCTCGGCGGCGGTCACCGCCGACGGCGCCCGAATCCCCACCGTGGTCGTCGACGACGTGCACGTGGTCTACCGGGTCCACGGCGCCGGCGCCGCCGGCAGCCACAGTCCGGTCGCCGCCTTCAAGCGGCTGGTCTCCCGGACCCAGGCACCCACCGTGCGCGAGGTGCACGCGGTCAAGGGGGTCACCTTCACCGCGTACCGGGGCGAGGCGGTGGGCCTGATCGGCAGCAACGGCTCCGGCAAGTCCACCCTGCTGAGGACCATCGCCGGACTGCTCCCGGTCAACAAGGGCGCCGTCTACACGCAGGGCCAGCCCTCGCTCCTCGGGGTCAACGCGGCGCTGCTCAACGACCTCTCCGGCGAGCGCAACGTGACCCTCGGCTGCCTGGCGATGGGAATGCCACCGGAGGAGGTGCGCCGCCGCACCCCCGAGATCATCGAGTTCTCCGGGATCAACGAGCGCGGCGACTTCGCCTCGTTGCCGATGCGCACCTACTCCTCCGGCATGTCGGCCCGCCTGCGCTTCGCGATCTCGTCGGCGAAGAACCACGACGTCCTCCTCATCGACGAGGCGCTCGCGACCGGTGACCGGCGGTTCCGGCGGCGCAGCGAGCAGCGGGTCCGGGAGCTGCGCGCAGGCGCCGGGACGGTCTTCCTGGTCAGCCACCAGATCGGCACCATCCGGGAGACCTGTGAACGGACGATCTGGCTGGAGTCGGGCGTGATCCGCGCCGACGGCCCGACCGCCGACGTGGTCGCGGAGTACGAGGCACACATGGGCGGTAAGTGACCGGAGGCGGACTATCCGTCACCCAGCGGGGTCGTCCGCTGTCGGCTTCGGTCCGGCCGGGCGCTATGGTCTTTACGACCGTGCGCCCGGCCGTCAACCGTGCGGTACCCGGCCGTTCACCCGCACCGGCCCCGCGGCTTCCGACGCCCTATGACTTCCCGTGCCCCTAGTGAGGATTCGGCAATGACGCAGGACCACCCCAACGGAGCCGGCACCGGTACGGAGGCCCCGGCCCCGTGGCGCCCCTCGCGGACCGTGGCGGTGGTGCTGGCCGGCGGGACGGGCTCCCGGGTCGGCCTGGGCATCCCGAAGCAACTCGTCAAGATCGCCGGTAAGCCGATCATCGAACACACCGTCGCGGTCTTCGAGGCGGCTCCCGAGATCGACGACATCCTCGTGCTGATGGCTCCCGGCTACGTCGACGACGCCCGCGCCATCGTCGAAGCGGCCGGCTTCCGCAAGGTCCGCCAGGTCCTCCCCGGCGGTGGGACGCGCAGCGACACCACCCGGCTGGCGCTGGAGGCCATCGGCCCGGACGACTGCAACATCCTCTTCCACGACGCGGTCCGTCCCCTGCTCAGCGGGCGGATCGTCCGGGAGTGCGTGAACGCGCTCTGGACCTACCAGGCGGTGGACGTGGCGATCCCCTCGGCGGACACCATCGTCGAGGTGGGCGAGGACGAGTGCATCACCGGTATCCCGGTGCGGTCCCGGCTGCGGCGCGGGCAGACCCCGCAGGCGTTCCGCTCCGGCACCATCCGCGAGGCGTACCGGCGGGCGGCCGACGACCCGAACTTCGCCGCCACCGACGACTGCGGCGTGGTGCTGCGTTACCTGCCCGAGGTGCCGATCAGGGTGATCGACGGCTCGGACGAGAACATCAAGGTCACCCACCCGGTCGACGTGCACCTGGTGGACAAGCTCTTCCAGCTCGCCGCCGCGCGGGCTCCCCGTCCGGTGGACGAGCACCGGTACACCGAGGAGCTGACCGGCCGGACGCTGGTGGTCTTCGGCGGCAGCTACGGCATCGGTCACGAGCTGGCCGAACTGGCCCGCCGCTACGGCGCGCAGGTCTTCCCGGTCAGCCGCTCCACCACCGGCACCCACGTCGAGCGGGACGCCGACGTGCAGGCGGCGTTGCGGACCGCGTTCGAGGCCACCGGCCGGATCGACCACGTGGTGGTGACCGCCGGGATCCTGGAGAAGGGCGCCCTGGCCGAGATGGACGAGGCGACCATGGACCGCCTCCTCCAGGTCAACTTCGTCGGGCCGGTGACCGTCGCCCGGCACGCGCTGCCGTACCTGCGCCAGACCAAGGGGCAGCTGCTGCTCTACACCTCCAGCTCGTACACCCGGGGCCGGGCCCGGTACGCGCTCTACTCGGCGACCAAGGCTGCGCTGGTCAACCTCACCCAGGCCCTCGCCGACGAGTGGGCCGAGTTCGACGTCCGGGTCAACTGCGTCAACCCGGAACGCACCGCCACCCCGATGCGCACCCGCGCGTTCGGCGCGGAACCGGAACACACCCTGCTCGCCGCCACGACGGTGGCCCGGGCCTCGCTGGACGTGCTGTTGTCCGACCTCACCGGCCAGGTGATCGACGTCCGCCGCTCGGCCGACGATCCGGTGGTGCCGGCCCAGGCCGGACCGGCCCCCACTGCCGGACCCGCACCCTCCGCCGGACCGGCATCGTCGGCCGCGCCGTCGGCCCGCTGAATTCGCGCCCCCACACCCCACGCGACAGGCAGGAGAGTCAGCGAAATGCGTGGCACCCTGGTCCGGAAACTACTCGCCCGGTGCCTCACCGTGGGCCTGGCGGTGCTGGCCTTCCTCCTGGTCGCGCTCACCGGGGCGACCCTGCCCGGACTGGTGCTCGCGGTCGCCGCGCTGGCCGCCGGAGTGTGGGAGCGCCGGGTCCGTCCGGGCGCGGACGTGGTGGCCGAGTCCGTCCTGGTCGCCGCCGGCGTCCTGGTCGGGTACGCCCGCCGTCTCGACACCGGCTTCGACCCCGCCCTGGTGGCGACCGCGTTGGTGCTGCTCGCGCTCGTGCTGCTCGACGGCCCGCTGCGGGACGCCGGGGGGCTGGAGATCCGCACCGCCAACCTGCCGGTACGGCCCGGACTGACCACCACCCACGTCGGCACGGCGATCCCGGTGCTGCTCGGCGCGGTCGCGCTCGGCGCGCTGCTCGCCCTGCCGAGCTGGTACGCCCTGGTGGTCAGCCTGCTCGTCGGCGGACTGGCCGGGGTGGTCGGCCTGCGCCTGGCCCGACGGCGGTTCCGCCCGTCGACCGCGGCCAGCCCGGTGGCCCGCGCGCTGGCCCGGCACCAGCCGGAGTTCCTGCTCTACTTCTCCGCCCCGCCCGGCTCGGAGTACCAGGTCACCATGTGGCTGCCGTACCTGGAGCGGATCGGGCGGCCGTTCCTGGTGCTGCTGCGCGAGCCGGAGTTCCTGGCCCCGATCGCGGCGGCCACCCGCGCGCCGGTGGTGTACTGCCCCACGCTGAAGGCGATCGACGAGGCGCTGGTGCCCAGCCTGCGGGTGGCGTTCTACGTCAACCACGGGGCGAAGAACGCCCACTGCATCCGGTTCACCCAGCTCACCCACATCCAGATCCACCACGGCGACAGCGACAAGGCGCCGAGCGCCAACCCGGTCTCGGCGATCTTCGACCGGAACTTCGTGGCCGGGCAGGCGGCGATCGACCGGTACGCCCGCGCCGGGGTGCACATTCCGGCGGAGAAGTTCGTCGTCGTCGGCCGCCCCCAGGTGGAGGCGATCGGGGTACGCCGTCCGCCGGTGCCGATGCCGGCCCAGCCGACCGTGCTCTACACCCCCACCTGGACCGGGCACCACGCGGACGCGAACTACTGCTCGCTGCCGGTGGCCGAGGCGGTGGTGGGGCGGCTGCTGGCCCGGGGCGCGACGGTGATCCTGCGGGCCCACCCGTACACCGCGCAGAACCCGGAGTCGGCGCGGCAGCTCGCCCGGGTGGAGGAGTTGCTCGCGGCGGACCGTGCCCGCACCGGCCGGCAGCACGTCTGGGGCACCGACGCCAGCCGGGCGATGAGTCTCGTCGACTGCGTCAACCGCTCCGACGCGCTGATCTCGGACGTCTCCGGGGTGATCTCCGACTACCTCTACTCCGGCAAGCCGTACGTGGTGACGGACATGGGCGCGGACGGCGACGCGTTCACCGAGCGCTTCCCGCTGGCCCGCTCCGGCTACGTGCTGCGCCGGGACCTGGCCGACGTCGACACCGTGCTGGAGCAGCTGCTCGGCACCGACCCGCTGGCCGAGGCGCGCTGGGCGATGCGCACCCACTACCTGGGTGATTTCCCGGTCGAGTCGTACGCCGAGGGTTTCCTGTCGGCGGCCCGGGCGCACCTCGCGCCGGCTGCCGTTCCGGCCACCCGCCCCGGCCAGGCGGACCAGCCGGTCAGCGCGTAGCTGCGGTGGTAGCAGGGGTCCCCTGTTACTCAAAAAGGAGTAACAGGGGACCCCTGCTACCAACCACCCCAACCGGCGCGGCGGTTGCTCCCGCGCGAGGGCTCAGGCGGAGTAGCCCCGGGTGGCGGCCCAGTGCGCCAGGCCGATGGTGGTCATCCAGTACGAGCCCGCGGCGGCGTTCGCCGGGTCCGCGATCTTGACGGTCCGGCCGTCGTCCCGGTAGCCGACCACGGTCAGGTAGTGCCCGCCGGGGTAGGAGTGCCAGCCACCGGCGACGTCGGTGGCGGATCCGGCGATGTTGACGACGACGGCGTACCCGTTGCCGACGGCCCGCACCACGTCGGCCTGGAGCCGGTCCATCTGGGCCGGGGTGGCCGCGTTACCGGGGATCGTCCTGGTCCGGTAGACGTCCCGGCCGACCAGGTCGTTGAGGACCCGGGTGGTGTCCTCGGCGGAGTTGGTGCCGGCCTGGGTGGTGTTGAGCCGCTGGGCGAGGTCGTCCTGGCTGCGGACGACGTCCCGGGCGGTCAGCGCGATCCGGGTGGCGGCCGGGCCGCAGTAGTAGAAGGTGGTCTGCTCCTGGTACTGGATGTCGAGCACCTTCGACGCGGGCGGCTTCGGCGGGGTGGGGCTGGCCGTCAGGTCCGGGTTCGACGAGCCGGTGGCGGTGGGCGACGCGGACGGCTTGGCCGGCGGGGTGGTGGCGACGGCCGACGGGCTGGCCGGGGACGCGGTGGCACGGTCGTGCTGCCGGGACGCGGCGGTCGACCGGTCCGGCTCGGCCGCCGTGGCGACGGTGTCCTCGCGGTGCGTCGGCGTGCCGGGGTCGACGAGCAGGACGCCGGCGGTGGACGCCGCCACCAGCACCGCCGCCGAGGCGGCGACCTGGTACGACCGGCGGACGGGGAAAAGATTGAACGGTCGCGGGACCGGGTACTTCACGGATTCCTCCACGGAAGACAGGGGTGGAGAGCGGCGCACCCGGTCGACGCACGGTGGACCGTGCGTGGGGTCGACGTCGGTGTGGGGTGCCCGCCCGGACGGCGTCCGAGGGTGGACGACGGGGTCAGTGCCGGCGGCGCGGACGGACGGCCGGCGGCACCGGGGCACCGTGGAGGAGCCGGGTAACGGGGGCGAACGGCACGAGGTACTCCTTCCGATACCGCCTACCGGGTTAGCTGACGGATTCGGGCGGGAAGATCGCCCTACCACGGGTCGGCCCCGCGGATTCACCCCGGACGTACGTGGGTCCCCGGCTCGTTGCGCACGATTAGGCGGGCCGGCGCGGTGTCGCCCTTTGCGACCTACGACCGCACCAGACGGGCCGACACTACTGACGCCGCAATCCACTGCCAACCCCCGCGAGCTGGGCAAACAGCACAGCACACCCGGAAGTCGGGTACGTTCGTGCCGCTGACGTCGCTCAATGGGACGACCGGTTTTCCGAGTACCGTCGGGCGATTTCCGGACGGCATCGGCACAACCACCTCGGCGCAGTCGACGCGGAACGGGACGACCGGGGTCGAAGGTGCGGGGAGAACGGCCGTGGTCCGGGTCACGTCACGATCCGGTCACGCTCGCGGCGGGGGTGCGCATCCCGTGCGCCCCGGCGGTCATCCCACCCGCGCCGGCCGCCACCGGGAGGCGAGGCGAATCGCACCGGGCAGCCGCCGGGTCGCGACGACGGTCCGGGTGCTCGCCCGGAGACGTTCCGCCGCGAGGGACGCCTCCGCCGCCAGGGACCGGGCTGCCGTCGCCGCGACCTCCGCCTGCCGCCAGGCCACCCGTTCCCGCTCGGCCGCCGTCCGGTACTCCACCCGCCGCAGGTCACGGACCACCCGGTGCAGAATCGCCTCCTGCACGACGGGGTGCAGCCGCGGATCCCACCCGTTACGGCGGGCGAACACGTCGCTGAGCTGCCGCACCGACAGGTCGCCCCGCCAGTAGGCGGCCATCGCGGCCCGGTGCAGGAAGCGTTCCCGGGCGACGTACTCGGCCGGGGTGCGGGGGGTCCGGGGGGCGGGCAGGGCGGTGGCCCCGGCGAAGCGACGGGCGGTGGTCTCCGCCTCGTCGTACGCCCGCCAGGCCTGCTCGACCCGTTCCTGCGCGGTGAGCCACCGCTCCCGGCGACGGCGGGCGGTCTGGGCGGCACCGGCCGCCGCGACCGCCACCTCCTCGGCGTACCGGCGCAGGTCCGCCGGGTCGGGGGCGGCGGGGTCGGAGGTGGCGGCCGGCGGGGAGAGCGTCGCCTCCCGCTCGGGGCGGGCCACCAGGACGGTGAGCACGGTCAGGGCGAGCACGAGCAGGGCGGACCAGATGGCGGCCGCCCGGGGCACGTCGACCAGGAACTCGTAGAGAACGACGTCCACGTCGGCACCTCACGGGACACGGGAGCGGGTGGGGCCGCACGCCTCGGACGCCGGATCCGCTGGCGGTGGAGCCACCGGGACCGCCGTCGGCGGGTGCGGGGTGAGGTTCGTCGGATCAGCTTCGCCCCGAGGGCGGGACACCCGGGGTGGACGGATCAGCGATGTGGTGGGGCCCGGGAACCGCTCACGCCGGCGTCGGTCGCGGCCATCGGCCGGACCGGCCGGTGTCCGGTCGGCGCCGACCCGGCCGGCGGGGCATCGGTCGCGGCGACCGGACCGGTGGCGACGAGCGGCGTCTCGTGGCGGGTGTCCGGGCCGGCGGCGCGGACCGTGGTGCTGTCGGCGACCGGGCCGGAGAGCGGGGACGAAACCAACACGCCGTGGGCGAGCGGGGACGTGCCCGGCACGCTGTGGGCGACCTGCTCCGTGGCGACGGGTGCGCCCCGGTCGACGGGGAACCACTCGGCCGGGGCGGGCGGACTCCCGGTGGAGAGGCCCCCGGCGAGGCCGCCGCTCAGCGCGAGGGCGACCGCCACGGCGAGGCTGGTGAACACCCGCAACGCCCGGCGCACCGACCACCAACGGGGGCAGCCGAGCACGACGGGAGGCACGGAGAGCAGGTTACCCCGATCGTCGGGTACCCGCGTCGATGCCGGCCCGGTCGGATTCCCCGGCCTGGTCACCGGGCGGAACGTCGGCGTGTCCCGCCCGGTCGACGCCGGCGGCTCGCGGGCGCGGCGCGACGGTCGCCGGCCGTCCCCCGGTCGCGGAGGGTCGCCCGGCCGCCGTGTCGGGACTCCCGGTGGGGGCGCGCTTCCGGCTCGGGGCGAGCAGCCGCATCATCGGGGTCTCCACCCACCGGTACAGCAGCCAGGCCAGCAGCAGGTTCAGCAGCAGGAAACCGACCGCCACCAGGGGGCCCGTCCAGCCGGTGAAGCCCACGCCGTGGTCGCCGGTGAGCCGGAGAATGGTGACCATCACGAAGACGTGCACCAGGTAGAAGGCGAAGGAGACCTCGCCGAGCCAGACCAGCGGCCGGGAGCGCCACGGCGAGGGCAGGCCCCGCACGTCGGCCCGGGCCGCCGAGGTGATCACCAGGATGTACGCGGCGGACAGCAGCGCCGCCCAGAACTCGGCGCGGATCCACTCGCCGGCCACCGCCCAGGTGACCACGAAGATCAGGCTGGCCAGGGGCAGGCCGGGGCCGCGCCAGTGGCCGCGTCGCATCAGCTCTGCCGCGGCGACGCCCATCCAGAACTCGGTGGAACGCACCAGCGGGAAGATCTGGGTGAACCACCACCGGCTCTCCTCCGGCACCAGGAGCTGCCCCGGCCAGAGCGCAAGGATCACCAGTGGCACCGCCACGACGACGGCCCAGAGCGCCGCCGACGGCGTCCGGCGCAACGCCGGCAGCACGAACGGCAGGCAGAAGTAGAAGAACAGCTCGCAGGAGAGCGACCAGCTCACCGTGTTGACGCTGTAGAAGTAGCCGGGCGTGGGGTTCCAGGCCTGCACGAGCAGGAGGTTCTGCACCGCCGCCGAGGGGTTCACCGGGTCGGCGAACCAGAGCCCGACCAGCAGCACCACCCCCCACATCAGCAGGTGGTTCGGGTAGATCTTGGCCAGCCGGCGGCGCCAGAACGCCCACTTCGTGTCCTGCTCACGGGCCGACCAGACCAGCACGAACCCACTGAGCACGAAGAAGAACTGCACCCCGGAGAGACCCAGGGTGAACAACTGGTCCACCACGGCCTTGAACTCCGGCTCGACGATGATCCGCATCGTCCCGACGTGGAAGCCGAAGACCAGCATCGCCGCGATCCACCGCAGTCCGGTCAGGGACGGCAGGCGGGACAGGGACCGGTCGGCCCCGGGCGTCGGGGTGAGGCTGGTCATGACACCGCCCGCGGATACGGCTCGCGGATCGGCATGCGGGTTCTCCCGTCGGTCGGCCGGCGTACGCCGGGATTGGTCACATAGGGCGGAACCGGTCGTTGCCGCCCCGCCGGGCACCCTACCCCGACCACCCGCCTCTCGTACGTGTGTACGACAGGTGGGTAGGATCAGCCGCGTGGCCGACATCGTGTACCAGCCCTCGATGCTGGACCTCACGGACCAGGGCCCCGCCCTGGAGCCGCTCGCCGGACGGGTGCGTCGGCACGAGTTGGGCCGGGGCGCCTGGGTCGACCACCTGCCCGGCTGGGTACGGGGCTCCGACCCGGTCCTCGCCACGCTCCTGCAGGACGTGCCCTGGCGGGCCGAGCGCCGCCGGATGTACGACGCCGAGGTCGACGTACCCCGGCTGCTCTGCTGGTACGCCGCCGGCCGACCCCTGCCCCATCCCGTGCTGACCGAGGCCCTTGCGACGCTCAACCGGCACTACGCCGCCGAGCTCGGTGAGGAGTTCGTCACCGCCGGCATGTGCCTCTACCGCTCCGGCCGGGACAGCGTCGCCTGGCACGGCGACACCATCGGTCGGGGCGCGCACGCGGACACCATGGTGGCGATCGTCTCGTTCGGCACACCCCGCCCGCTGCTGCTGCGCCCGCGCGGCGGCGGAACCGGCCCGCGCTTCCCGCTCGGCCACGGCGACCTGGTCGTCATGGGCGGCTCCTGCCAGCGCACCTGGGAGCACGCCGTCCCGAAGACCAGCCGCCCGGTCGGCCCCCGGGTGAGCGTGCAGTTCCGTCCCACCGGCGTCGCCTGAGCCGCGTCCACGCGGGCGGACCCGTCGCGGAGACCACGGCTGGCAGGCGTCCGGCCCCCGCCGGCGAACCCGTCCGCGCCGCCCGGTTCCGGTCCGGCGGACCGGCCGCCACCGGCACTCTGTTAGAAACGTCCAGGGTCGCCACCGCCCCACCAGGTCCCACCGACGTGAAGGGCACGCCATGACCCCACCCCCCACCACCGCGACGCCGCGCCGGACACCCTGGCGGTTGCACGGCGACGGCCGCGCGGTACGCCCCGGCGACGTGGTCGCCCCGGACGAACGCCTCTCCTGGCCGCGCACCGTCGGGGTCGGCGTGCAGCACGTGGTGGCCATGTTCGGCGCGACCTTCACGGTGCCACTGATCACCGGCTTCCCGCCGGCCACCACGCTGTTCTTCTCCGGGCTGGGCACGCTGCTGTTCCTGGTGGTCACCGGTAACCGGCTGCCGTCGTACCTCGGCTCGTCGTTCGCCTTCATCGCGCCGGTGATGGCGGCGAAGGCCGGCGGTGACATCGGTCCGGCGCTCGGCGGCATCGTGGTCGCGGGCGCGGCGCTGGCCCTGGTCGGCCTGGTCGTCCAGGTGGCCGGGACACGGTGGATCGACGCGCTGATGCCGCCGGCGGTGACCGGCGCGATCGTCGCGCTGATCGGGCTCAACCTCGCCCCGGTGGCCTGGGACGGCAACGGCAGCGGCACCGGCGTCAAGGCGCAGCCGCTGGTCGCGGCGGTCACCCTGGCCGCCATCCTGCTCACCACGGTGGCCTTCCGGGGCTTCGCGGGCCGGCTGTCGATCCTGCTCGGCGTGGTGATCGGCTGGCTGTTCGCGGCCGCGACGAACGGGCTCGACCTGGCCACCCTCACCCGGCTGCGCGAGGCGGCCTGGGTGGGACTGCCCGAGTTCCACGCGCCCAGCTTCAGCGTCCAGGCGGCGGTCCTGGTCATCCCGGTGGTCCTGGTGCTGATCGCGGAGAACGCCGGCCACGTGAAGGCGGTGGCCGCGATGACCGGCCGCAACCTGGACCGGGACATGGGCCGGGCGTTCCTGGGCGACGGGATCGCCACCGCGCTCGCCGGCTCGGCCGGCGGCTCCGGCACCACCACGTACGCGGAGAACATCGGCGTGATGGCGGCGACCCGGGTCTACTCCACCGCCGCGTACTGGGTGGCCGGGGCGGCGGCGGTGCTGCTCGGGCTCAGCCCGAAGTTCGGAGCGTTGATCCTGACCGTGCCCGCGGGGGTGCTCGGCGGCGCGACCACCGTCCTGTACGGGCTGATCGCCGTCCTCGGCGCACGGATCTGGATCGAGAACCGGGTCGACTTCCACAACCCGGTGAACCTCTTCACCGCCGCGGTCGCCCTGATCATCGGAGCCGCCGACTACACCCTCACCGTCGGCGACCTCTCCTTCAACGGCATCGCCCTGGGCACCGCCGCCGCCCTGGTCACCTACCACGTCATGCGCGCCGTCGCGCGCCTGCGCTCCCCCCGCGTCCCGACCTGACACCGTCCGGTTCCTCCGGGGTCCGGCCGGCGTACGGTCGGCCCCCGGAGGAACGGTCACTCGCGGGTCTGGTGGTGGCCCAGCAGGGTGGGACCGAGCATCACCGCGAAGCCGGACCCGTCCCGGCGGGGATCCTCCGCCGGCAGCTCGACCGGCTCGCCGGTGGCGGTGGAACCCACCGGCCGGGAGCCGACCCAGGCCACCACCAGGTCCGTCTCCCCCTTGAGAAGACGCTGGGCCCGCACCCCGCCGGTCGCCCGTCCCTTGGCCGGGTACGCCGCGAAGGGCGTCACCTTGACCGTGGCGCCGGTCGAGGTCACCACCATCGGCTCCCCGTGCACCGGGTCGTCGGTGCGCACCGCGCCGAAGAAGACCACCCGTGCCCCGTCCGGCACGTTGATGCCGGCCATGCCGCCGCCCCGGATGCCCTGCGGCCGGACCAGACCGGCGGCGAAGCGCAGCAGCGACGCCTCCGAGGTGACGAAGGTCAGCGTCTCCGCCCCGTCGGTCAGCCAGGTCCCGCCGATCACCTCGTCCCCCTCCCGCAGGGAGATCACCTCGAACTCGTCCGAGCGGACCGGCCACTCCGGCGCGCAGACCTTGACCACGCCCTGCCGGGTGCCCAGGGCCAGGCCGGGCGACCCCTCGGCGGTCGGGCCGAGCGGGGCCAGCGTGACCACGGACTCCCCCGGCTCCAGCGGCACCAGCTCGGTGACGGACATCCCGCCGCTGAGCGACACCGTGCCGGACTGCTGTGGCAGGACGGGCAGCGGCAGCACGTCGACCTTGAACGCCCGCCCGGCGCTGGTCACCACCAGCACCCGCCCCCGGGCGGTGGAGTGCACCAGCGCGCGTACCGCGTCGTGCTTGACCCGGCCGCGCCGGCCGCGCCCCTCGGCGGCCTCCTCCGACTCGGCCGCGGTCCGGGCGATCAGCCCGGTGGCGGAGAGAATCACCTGGCACGGGTCGTCGGCGACCTCCAGCGGCCCGGCCGGCACGGACGCCGCCAGCACCTCCTTCAGGTCACCGTCGACCAGGGTGGTCCGGCGGGGAGCGCCGGACTGCTTCGCCACCGCGCCCAGCTCGTCGGAGACCAGCTTCTTCAGCACCTTCTCGTCGTCGAGGATCCGGGACAGCTCGGCGATCTCACCGCGCAGCTTCTCCTGCTCGGCTTCCAACTCCAGCCGGTCGTACTTCGTCAACCGGCGCAGCGGAGTGTCCAGGATGTAGGTGGCCTGGATCTCGGAGAGGCCGAACCGGCTCATCAGGCCGTCCTTGGCGGCCTGGGCGTCCTCGCTCTCCCGGATCAGCCGGACCACCCGGTCGATGTCGAGCAGGGCGATCAGCAGGCCGTCGACCAGGTGCAGCCGTTCCTCGCGCTTACGCCGCCGGTACGTGGTGCGCCGGGTGACCACGTCGTACCGGTGGGCGAGGAAGACCTCCAGCAGGGCCTTGAGCCCCAGGGTCCGCGGTTGCCCGTCGACCAGGACGAGGTTGTTGACGCCGAAGGACTGCTCCAGCGGGGTGAGCCGGTAGAGGTCGGCCAGGAGCGCCTGCGGGTTGACCCCGACCTTGCACTCGACGACCAGCCGGGTGCCGTTCTCCCGGTCGGTGAGGTCCTTGACGTCGGCGATGCCGGTCAGCCGCTTGGTCTTGGTCACCTCGTTGGTGATCGCGGCGATGACCTTCTCCGCGCCGACGCCGTACGGCAACTCGACCACGGTGATCGCCTGCCGGCCCCGGCTGCCCTCCACCGGGCCGATCTCCACCCGGCCGCGCATCCGCACCACGCCCCGGCCGGTCTCGTACGCCCGGCGGACCTCGTCCAGGCCGAGCAGCAGGCCGCCGGTGGGCAGGTCCGGACCGGGGACGAACTCCATCAGCTTGTCGAGGGTGGCGTCCGGATGCCGGATCAACCAGCGGGCCGCCGCGACCACCTCGCCGAGGTTGTGCGGGATCATGTTGGTGGCCATCCCGACGGCGATCCCGGACGCGCCGTTGACCAGCAGGTTCGGGAAGGCGGCCGGCAGCACGGTGGGCTGGGTCAGCGAGCCGTCGTAGTTCGGCTCGACGTCGACGGTCTCCTCGCCCAACTCGCCGACGAGCAGCATCGCCTCCCGGGACATCCGGGCCTCGGTGTAACGCGCGGCGGCCGGACCGTCGTCCGGGGAGCCGAAGTTGCCGTGCCCGTCGATGAGCGGGACGTTGAGCGAGAAGTCCTGGGCGAGCCGGACCATCGCGTCGTAGATCGCGGTGTCGCCGTGCGGGTGGTAACGCCCCATCACGTCGCCGACCACGCGGGCGGACTTGACGTGCGCCCGGTCCGGGCGGAACCCGGACTCGTGCATGGAGTAGAGGATGCGGCGGTGCACCGGCTTCAGGCCGTCCCGGGCGTCCGGCAGGGCCCGGGAGTGGATGACCGAGAACGCGTACTCCAGGTAGGAGTCGGAGACCTCGGTGACCAGCGGGTTGTCGAAGACCCGTGCACCGGCCCGGTCGAACGCGGACAGGTCGACCTTGTCGCGGGTTTCCTTACGGCGTGCCATGGTTGCGCTCTCTCCCGTGACAGGGGTGGTCAGGCGTCGATCGCGTCGCGGTCGACACGGTCGGCGGACTCGATCAGCCAGTTGCGGCGCGGTTCGACCTTCTCGCCCATGAGCAGCTCCAGGATCCGCTCGGCGGCGTCGACGTCCTCCAGGGTGATCCGCCGGACCGACCGGGTGGCCGGGTTCATGGTGGTCTCCCACAGCTCGTCGGCGTCCATCTCGCCGAGGCCCTTGAACCGGGGGATCGGGGTGACGATCTGCTTGCCGGCCTTCTCCAGCTTGCGGACCGTCGCCTCCATCTCGGCCTGGGTGTAGGTGTAGGTGGTCTGCGGGTTGCGCCCCCTCGTGGTGATCTTGTGGAGGGGCGGCATCGCGGCGTAGAGCCGACCGGCCTCGATCAGCGGACGCATGTAGCGGGCGAAGAGGGTGATCAGCAGGGTCCGGATGTGCGCGCCGTCCACGTCGGCGTCCGCCATGATCAGGACGCGGCCGTACCGCATGGTGGAGAGGTCGAACGTCCGCCCCGAGCCGGCGCCCAGCACCTGCACGATCGCCGCGCACTCGGCGTTGTCCAGCACCTGCTGGAGGTTCGCCTTCTGCACGTTGAGGATCTTGCCCCGGATGGGCAGGAGCGCCTGGTACTCGGCGGACCGGGCGAGTCTCCCGGTCCCGAGGGCGCTGTCCCCCTCCACGATGAACAACTCACTTCTTTCGATTCCTGCGGAGCGGCAGTCGACCAGCTTCGCCGGCATCGCCGCCCCTTCCAGGGCGGTCTTGCGGCGGGCGGCGTCCTTCTGCTGCTTCTGGGTCAGGCGCACCCGGGCCGCGTCGACGATCTTCTGGAGGACGGTCCGCGCCTCGGCCTTGGATCGGCGGTCCTCCAGCCACGCCTTGAGGTGCTGCTCCACCAGGGACTGGATGACCTTGGTGATGCCGGCGGTGGAGAGTTCGTCCTTGGTCTGCGAGGTGAACTGCGGTTCGGGGATCCGCACGTGCACCACGGCGGTCATGCCCTCCAGGACGTCGTCCAGGGTGGGCGGGTCCTCCTTGGCCCGCAGCAGGCCCCGGGTGTTGCGGACGGCCTCGGCGAGGGTGCGCGTCAGCGCCCGTTCGAAGCCCTTGCGGTGGGTGCCGCCGTGCGCGTTGCGGATGGTGTTGGTGAAGCACTCGACGGTGCGCTCGTAGCCGGTGCCCCAGCGGAAGGCCACCTCGACCTCGGCGCGACGCTGCACGTTGGACTGCATGACGCCGTTGGCGTCGGCGGCGTTCTCCCGGTAGGTGCCCTCGCCGGTGACCAGCAGCGTGCCGGAGACCGCCCGGTCGCCGGCCGGGGCGAGGAACTCCACCATGTCGGTGAGCCCGTTGGGGTAGTGGAACTCCTCCCGGGTCGGCTCCTCGCCGGTCTCGTCACGCAGCAGGTAGTTGACGCCGGGCACCAGGAAGGCGGTGTTGCGCAGTTTCATCCGGACCGCGTCGACGTCCAGCCGGGCGCCGGTCTCGAAGTAGCGCGCGTCGTGCCAGTACCGGATCGAGGTGCCGGTGCGCTGGCCGCGCCTGGTCGCGCCCACCACCTGGAGGCCGGGGCCGGGGGTGAAGGGGTCGTCCGGGCCGGGGCCGTCGAACACACCGGGCACCCCGTGCCGGAACGACATGGCGTGGACCTTGCCGCCCCGGCGGACGGTCACGTCGAAGCGGCGGGAGAGCGCGTTGACCGCCGAGGCGCCGACGCCGTGCAGGCCGCCGGAGGTCTTGTACCCCGAGCCGCCGAACTTGCCGCCGGCGTGCAGCCGGGTCAGCACCAGTTCGACGCCGGAGATGCCGGACTTGGCGTGCACGTCGGTGGGGATGCCCCGGCCGTCGTCGTCGACCTGCACCGAACCGTCGGCGTGCAGCACGACCTCGATCCGGGTGGCGTGGCCGGCGACCCCCTCGTCGGTGGAGTTGTCGAGGATCTCGTTGACGAGGTGACCCACGCCACGGCTGTCGGTCGAGCCGATGTACATGCCGGGGCGTTTGCGGACGGCGTCCAGCCCCTCCAGGTGGGTGAGGTCGTCGGCCCCGTAGAGAGGCTCAAGCTCAGCGGTCAACTTGGTCGTACTCCCAGGTCTCGACGGTGCGGGGCCACCTCCGGCGGAGATCGCCGGTGGACGGCACGCCGCAGCGAGCCTAGCCGGATGCGCCGACATGCCGACGACGCCCCGCGCCGGAGCCGTCCGCACGGACCGATCGTGAGCAGGGCCACGGGCCTGCGGGGCGGGGCCGGGGCGGGGCCGCCCATCCCCACAGAGCACGAAGTCCATCGATCGAAAGGGCGGCGAACCGTTGACGCCCGCGAGACGGGCGTGGTGTGATCGCGATCTCAAAGACTTTCTCACATTTCCATCGATGGATGGAGGTCCGATGTCCGTGTTCCGTCGTACCGCGCTCGCGGCGGCGCTGGTCGTGGCCGCAGCCGGGCTCACCGCCACGGTCGGCTCCCCCGCCCCGGCGACCGCCGCGCTCCCCACCGCCGCAGTGGCGCTCGGCGACAGCTTCATCAGCGGCGAAGGGGCCGGAGCGTACGCCCCGGTGGTGGACGTCAACGGGGTGTCCCAGGGCTTCCCGGGCTGGTCCGCGCCGAACAACAACGCCTACTTCTGCCACCGCTCGGCGAACGCGTCCCTGCACCGGGCCAGCCTCCCGGGCATCCAGGACCGGTTCAACCTGGCCTGCTCCGGCGGGCAGCCGTACGACATCGGCGCCGCCTCGGCCGCCCGCGCCAAGGGCCGGCAGGTGACGGCCCAGCTCGACCAGCTCCGCGCGGTCGCCCGCACCCACGACATCGACCTCGTCCTGATCGGGCTCGGCTCCAACAACAGCTCGTTCACCTTCGGCTCGGTGGCGGAGAAGTGCGCCAACCGGTTCATCGCCGACGCCTGGACCGGCTGGTGGGAGTTCTGGGCGTACCTCGGCGGTCCGGTCCCGCAGGAGCCGTGCGGCGACACCGACCTGGCCACCCCGGCGCAGCTGACCGCCGCCACCGGGGAGACCACCTCGGCGGTCCGCCAGATCCTCGCCACCCTCGCCCAGGTCGACGCCGACGGCCAGCACCGGGTGGTGTTCCAGGACTACACCAACCCGCTGCCGTTCGACCTGTACCCGACCTTCCACGAGCAGGACGGCCGGGCCGACGACCGGGACAAGTTCCGGGACCTCGGCGCCGAGCGGTACGCGGCCGGCTGCCCGATCCACCGGGCCAGCCTGGCCCCGGGACACCGCTTCTCGGCCAGCCTCGGCACCATGGTCCGGTCGACCCGGGACACCCTCGCCGCCGAGTTCCCCGGCGCGGACCTGGTCTACCTGAACGTGCAGCGGGCCTTCGACGGCGCCCGGCTCTGCGAGTCGCCGAGCAGCCCCGCCGGCACCCTGGCCACCCCGATCCGGCTCATGGACGGGCCGTCCGGGGTCTTCGTGACCAGCCTCGCCGGCAAGGACAAGCTGGATATCCAGGACATCGCGAACACCTGTGTCAGCTACTTCCAGACCTGCCAGGAGTCCTGGCACCCGAACGCCGCCGGGCACCAGGTGCTCGGGCAGTGCCTGACCGGGGCCGCCACCGCCGCCGCCCGCAGCGTGGCCTGCGTACGGTCGCCGGACGGCAGCGTCACCGTCTCCTGAGGCGCAGCGCCACCACCCCCGGGGACGTCGCCGTCCCCGCCGGACCACCGGGACCCCGCCCACCTCGGGCGGGGTCCCGTTCCGTGCCGGTACACCCGGTCAGGCCGACCGGCCGCCGAGGGTGAGCAGCACCGGGCCGGCCGAGCCGGACACCAGGTCACCGAGACGGACCTGGTCGAGCACGTCGAGGAACGCGTCCTGCGCGCGGCGCAGCTCGCCGCGCAGACGACACGCGGGCAGCAGCGGACAGGCCGGGCGGTCGCAGTCCACCACCTCGTCGTCACCCTCGAACGCCCGGACCATCGCGCCGACGGTCAGCGCGGTCGCCTCCTCGGCGAAGACCACCCCGCCGGCGCGTCCCCGGATGGTCACCAGCACACCGAGCCGCTGAAGGCGCTGGACGACCTTCGCCACGTGGTTGCGGGGCAGGGCGAGCTGGACGGCCAGCTCGTCCACGGTCGTCCGGCCCGGTGCCGCGGCGGTCAGCATGGCGATCCGCAGCGCCATGTCGGTGGACCGGTTGAGCTTCACGTCCCGACCCTAGCCAGCGGGCCGGGCCACCGGTCACGGCCGGAGGTCCCCCGGCGGCGTGATCCGGACGACCCTCGATCCGGGACCTTCGACCCTGAAGAAGTATTTGATCTACCTGTTTAGCTGAGCGCGCTCGACCGACCAGTGACCAGAAGGAGTGAGTCGTGCTCACGGAGACATCAGCAGCGATGGTCAAGGCGACCCTGCCGGCCGTACAGGCGCACGGAGAGGCGATCACCGGCCGGTTCTACCAGCGGATGTTCGAGGCCCACCCGGAGCTGCTCGACATCTTCAACCGGGGCAACCAGGCGACCGGACGGCAGCGGGCGGCGCTCGCCGCGGCCGTGGTCGCGTACGCCGAGCACCTGGTCGGGGTGAGCGACCTGCCGTGGGGACCGGGCCTGGACCGGATCGCGCACAAGCACGCCTCGCTCGGCATCGCCCCGGCGCAGTACACGATCGTCGGCCGGCACCTGATGGCCGCCGTCGGCGAGGTGCTCGGCGACGCGGTCACCGCCGAGGTCGCGGCGGCGTGGGACGAGACGTACTGGCTGCTCGCCTGCGAGCTGGTGGCCCGCGAGGCGCGGCTCCACCACGGCGCCGGGATCGGCGAGGGCGAGCCGGTGTGGCGCCCCTGGCGGGTCGACCGGCGGACCCCGGAGACCGCCGACGTGGTCTCCCTCACCCTCGTCCCGGCCGACGGCGGCCCGGTGCCCGACTTCGTCCCGGGGCGGTACGTGTCGGTCGCCGTCGACCTCGGCGAGGGGCGGGGCCGGCAGATCCGGCAGTACAGCCTCTCCGGCCGCCCCGGCGCGGACCACTGGCGGATCACCGTCAAGCGGGTACGCGGCACCGACGGCGCCCCGGACGGGGCGGTCTCCACCTTCCTGCACGACCGGGTGGCCGTCGGGGACACCCTGCGGCTCAGCCCGCCCTTCGGCGAGGTCGCCTCGGCCCCCGGGGAGGGTCCGCTGCTGCTGGTCAGCGCCGGGATCGGGGTGACCCCGGCGATGGCCGCGCTGGAGCACCTGGCCGTCACCGCGCCGCACCGGCCGGTGACCCTCGTGCACGCCGACCGGGCCGGCGGCACGCACGCCCTGCGCGACCAGCTCCCCCGGCTCCGTGCCGCCCTGCCCCACCTGCGCCTGCACCTGTGGTACGAGGAGGACGGCGACCTGCTCGACGGGCTGTCGGCGGAGGTCAGCGCCGGCCGGGTGGACCCGCGGCTGATCCCGCTCGCTCCCGACGCGCACGTCCACCTCTGTGGACCGTTGCCGTTCATGAACCTGGTCCGCAGCGGGCTGCTGCGCCGGGGCGTACCGGCCGGTCGGATCGCGTACGAGGTGTTCGGCCCGGGCATGCTCCGGGACGACGTCGGACCGGAAGTGCCGGACGTGACCCGATCGGTTGGTTAGGCCGCACGGCTCAGGGTACGGACCCTGCCATGCGGGTCGGGCGTCCGCTCCAGCCGGAACGTCACGGGCGCGTCCGGGTCGGCACCCGCCGACCGGGACGCGCTCCACCGGCCCGCGTCGAACGCGGAACGGCACACGGTTCGGCGCTCGACCGTTCCCGGGGCGACGGGACCGGCTGATGGAGGAGGAAGCATGCGCATCGCGATGATCTCGGAGCACGCCAGCCCGCTCGCCGTACCGGCCGAGCCGGACGTCGGTGGCCAGCACACGCACGTCGCGGAGCTGGCCGCCGCCCTCGTCGGCGCGGGCCACGACGTGCGTGTCTACACCCGCCGGGACTCCACCGCGATGCCCGACGCCGTGCCCACCGGGGACGGCTACCTGGTCTGTCACGTGCCCGCCGGCCCGCCCGAGCGGCTGCCCCGGGACGAGCTGCTGCCCTACCTCGGCGAGTTCGGGCGCTGGCTCGCCGGGGCGTGGCGGGACGGCGACTGGCTGCCCGACGTCGCGCACGCGCACTTCTGGATGAGCGGCCTGGCCACCCTGCACGCCGCCCGCCGGACCGGGGTGCCGGTCGTGCAGACGTACCACGGGCTCGGCACGGTGGCCCGGCGGCAGCTCGGCAACCAGGACACCAGCCCGCCGGGGCGGATCGGCTACGAACGCGCCATCGGCCGGGCCGTCGACCGGGTGGTCGTGCAGTGCCAGGACGAGGTCGCCGAACTGCTCCGGCTGGGGGTGCCCCGCTCCCGGATGACCCTGGTCCCCACCGGGGTCGACGAGGAGCTGTTCCGCCCCGAGGGACCGGTCGTGCCCCGGGATCCGGCCCGGCCCCGGATCCTCACCGTCGGCCCGCTGGTCGCCGCGCAGGGTCTGCCCGACCTGGTCCGGGCGCTGCCCGGCGTCCCGGACACGGAGTGCGTCGTGGTCGGTGGTCCCCCCGCCGACCTGCTGCCGAGCGACGGCACGGCGCGCCGACTGCTGGCTCTCGCCACGGCCTGCGGCGTGGCCGAGCGGATCCGCCTCGTCGGCGCGGTCCCCCGTACGGAGCTGGGCCGGTGGTACCGCTCCGCCGACATCCTCGTCGCCGCCCCCTGGTACGGACCGTCGGGCCTCACGCCCCTGGAGGGCATGGCCTGCGGGGTGCCCGTGGTCGGCACCACCGTCGGCGGGATCACCGACACCGTGGTCGACGGACTCACCGGGGACCTCGTCCCGCCCCGCGACCCCCGGGCCCTCGGCACGGCGGTCCGCCGGCTGCTGCGGGACAACGTCCGCCGCTTCTCGTACGCCACCGCGGCGCTGGACCGGATCCGCAGCCGGTACTCCTGGAAGCGGGCCGTGGAACAGCTCGGCGCGGTGTACGAGACGGTCGCCGGCATCGGTCGGGCCGCCCCGGCGGTCGCCTGACCCGCGCGGCGAACGGTCGCGCGGGAATAGCCGTCCGGGGGGTGGGTATGCCGCAGCGCCCACACGGCGGAAGGGGATCAGATGTCCGAACGGCACACCGTCCTGCGCTCGATGCACGACCTCGGCCTCGCGGCCTGGTTCGGCGGCTCGTTGATGGGCGCCACCGGGGTCAACGGCGCGGCGGCGCAGATCAGCGACAGGACCCAACGACTGCCGATGGCCTCGGCGGGCTGGGCCCGGTGGACCCCGGTGAACGCGGCGGCCATCGGGGCGCACCTGGCCGGCGCGGTCGGTGAACTGGTGACCGAGAGCCCCCGGGTGCTCACCCAGTCCGGGGTCGGCCGGATGAGCGCGGTCAAGACCGCGCTGACCGTCGCCGCCCTGGCCGTCACCGGGTACAGCCGGATGCTCGGTATGCGGTTGGAGAAGGCGGGTCAGCCGCCGGTCGCCGGGGTCACCGAACCCCAGCACGACACGCCCCGCGCGGTCGCCGCCTCACAACGGCAGATGAAGGTGCTCCAGTGGGCCGTCCCGGCCATCACCGGGGCGCTGATCGTGGTCACCAGCTACGCCGGCGAACAGCAGAAACCCGGTCAGGTGCTGCGGGGCATCCTCGGGCGTGCCGGCGGCATGATGAACGGGGCCCGGGGGATGGGCATGGGCATGCTCGGTGCGAACGGCAACGGCCGGATGCACCGGATGATGGCCCACCACTGACGGCGGGCCGCGCGACCCGCGACCGGTCCGGTCGCGGGTCGACGCGTACGGTTCACTCCTCGTCGGCGCGTTCCTGGTTGCCGGTCGCCTCGAAGTGCCAACCCTGGTCGGTGTCGCGGGTGCGCCGGTACTCGACGTACCAGACCCCGCCGTCCCCCCGGTGGTCGAACTCGATCCGCTCGGCGGGTCGCCCGTCGTCCTCCATCGGGGCCGGGCGCACCGTCCCGTCGAGCGGTCCGCCGTGCAGGTGGGCCTGGACGCTGCGGTTCATGTCGACTCCCGTCCTCGCGGCCGCCCGGCGTACGGCCGGCGACCGGTCGCTGCTGACCTCCGCTGCGGTTACCCGGACCGGGCGACGGGTAACGGTCCGGCGCACCCGAGGGGGCGGGACGGGCATGCGGAGGCTCCCGACGGGGACTCCAGGTCGGCAGACGCAGCCGACCAGCGAGGTGACCATGACGGAGCGGGACACCGGGGGACGCGGGCCCCAACGACCGGGACCGTGGGGCAGCACCGGCGAGTACGAGGGAGAGCTGCCCTGGGGGGTCGGCGAGGACTCGCCGATGGACGAGGGCAGCGAGGTGGCCGGCGTGCCACCCGGACGACGGGGCGATCGGCGCGCGGGCGAGCCCGCGCGGGTGTCCCCGCCGGCCGGCCGGCACGGGTTCGGCCCGGTCGAGCCGGGCCGCCACGTCGAGGCCGGGCCGGGAGCGCCCCCGGACCCGGCGCCGTCGGGCCGCACCTTCCCCGACGACCGGGCCGGCGGCGACCTGCCGGACAACGCGCTGGAGGAGGCGACCGGCATGCATCCGGAGACCCGGCCGCCGGGTGGGTGAGAGCCGGTTCGGTCTCCCCACCCCGAGCCGGTTCGGTCTCCCCACCCCGAGCCGACTCGTTTCCCCACCCGGACCACCGGGCAGGAGGTTGTCATGTCGGCACACCGTGGTCTCCGCCTGGACGACACCCTCCCCCTCGCGTTCGAGGGGTACGCCTGGCTGCCGAACCGGTGGCGACGGGCCCGCGCGGACGCCGTACCGATGCGGTTGCTCGGCCGGCCGGCGGTGGCGCTGCGCGGACCGGAGGCGGCCCGGTTCTTCTACGACGAGCGGCACGTCCGGCGGCACGGCGCGCTGCCCGAGCCGATCCGCAGCACCCTCTTCGGCCACGGGGCGGTGCACACGCTCGACGGGACGGCGCACCGGGTCCGCAAGGCCATGTTCCTGGCGCTGCTTACCGGCGGCGGCGTCGACGACCTGGTGACCCGGGCTGCGGCGGCCTGGGACGAGGCGGTGCCCGACTGGGCCGACCGCTCCCCCGTGGTGCTCTTCGACGAGACCGCGCGGGTGCTCACCCGGGCGGTCTGCGACTGGACCGGGGTGCCGGTCGCGCCGGCCGAGGTGCCCGCGCTGGCCGGGGACCTGGTCGCGCTGGTGGACGGCTTCGGCACCGCCGGGCCACGGCACTGGCGGGCGCGGCGGGCCCGGGCCCGGCGCGAGGCGTGGCTGGCCGACCTGGTCGACCGGGTACGCCGGGACGACCCGGCGGTGCCGGCCGGCTCGGCCGTGGCGGCGGTGGCCCGGCACCGGGACGCCGACGGCACCGAACTGGACCCACGCACGGCCGCCGTGGAGCTGCTCAACATCATTCGCCCGACGGTGGCGGTGAGCTGGTTCGTCGCGTTCGCCGCGCACGCGCTGCACCGGTGGCCCGGGCACCGCGACCGGCTGCGCGCCGACGACCCGGCGTTCACCGAGGCGTTCGCCCACGAGGTGCGCCGGTTCTACCCGTTCGCCCCGTTCGTCGGCGGACGGGCGGTACGGGACCTGGCGTGGGGCGGGGAGCACGTCCCGGCCGGGGCGATGGTGCTGCTGGACATCTACGGCCAACACCACGACGCCCGGTTCTGGCCTGATCCGTACCGGTTCACCCCGGAGCGTTTCCTCAACCGGGAGATCGACCCGTACGAGCTGCTGCCGCAGGGCGGCGGCGATCCGGCGGCGGGCCACCGCTGTCCGGGCGAGGCGATCACGGTCGCCCTGTTGCGGGCGCTCGCGGTGAAGCTGGCCCACCTCGACCACACCGTGCCCGACCAGGACCTGACCATCCCGCTGCGCCGGATCCCGACCCGGCCCCGCAGCGGCCTCCTCGTCGAGGTGCGCCGCCCCACCGGGTGAGGTGGTAGCAGGGGACCCCGGTTACCGCTTTCTGCCGAGCAGGGGTCCCCTGCAGGCAACCCAGCCTGCGTCAGCCCAGCCTGCAGTCGACCCCGCCGGCCGGCACGCCGAGCAGGTCGGCCAGCCGGGCGGCGTCCCGCTGGGCCTGGTCGCCACAACAGTTGTTCATCAGCACGTGCAGCTCGTCGGCCTGCCCGGCCAACTCGGTCAGCAGTTCCGCCCAGCGGGCGAGTTCGTCCTCGGCGTACGCGTAGCGGAACCGTTCCTGCTTGTCGCCGCTCTCCCACGCGGTGCTGTGCCCGTGGAACCGCACCATCGCCAATCCGGCGGTGACGGTCAGGATGGGCGGCACCGACGAGGCGAACCCCTGGGGCATGTCGACGCAGACGTAGGTGAGGTCGTGGTCGCGGAGCAGGGCGAGGGTGTCCAGCACCGTCGGCTCGGCGAACCAGGAGTGGTGGCGCAACTCGACGGCGACCCGGTGGGGACGGCACCGACCGGCGAGTTCGACGATCCGCCGTTTCGCCGCCCCGCCGTGCGCGAACCACGGCGGGAACTGCAACAGCACCGCGCCCAGCCGGTCGGTCCCGGCGAGCGGGGCCAACGCGGCGTGGAACCGCCCCCACAGTTCGTCGTACGCCTCGTCGGACAGGTCACGGCGCTGGACCCGGCGGCGCGTACCGGCCGGACGCAGGTCCCGGGGCAGCACGGAAACCGGTGTCGGGTGCCCGGTGAACAGGCTGAACGCCTTGACGTCGAAGGTGAACCCGTCCGGGGTGGCCGCCGCCCAGCCCTCGGCGGTCTCCGGCGTGGGCACCGCGTAGTAGGAGGTGTCCACCTCGACCAGACCGAACTGCCCGGCGTAGTGGCCGAGCCGGGCCGCGGGGGTCCGGGCCGTACGGGGGTACCAGCCGGAGCGCAGCAGCATCTGGTCGGCCCAGGACGACGTACCCACCCTGATCACACCCATGTGACCAGTTGACCCCCGGTGTCCGGATCCGGCAACCGGAGGCGGTTCGACCTGGAGGCGCGTGCCGGTGAAGTGTCGGGGGTGGTCCGTACCGTGCGTCCTGATCGGACGACGTGAAAGGACACCACACGTGACCGTTACCGACCTCCCGACGACCGGGGAGCGCGCCGACCTGCTCCAGTCGCTGGCCCTGCACCGCGGTTTCCTCCGGCACACGGTGCAGGGGCTCACCGACGAGCAGGCCGCCCGGCGTACCACGGTCAGCGAGCTGTGCCTCGGCGGCCTGATCAAGCACGTCACCGGGGTCGAGGAGCGGTGGCTGCGCTTCGTGGTCGAGGGGCCCGCCGCCATGCACGCCGACCCGGACTCCTGGACGGACCAGTTCCGCATGTCCGACGGCGAGACGCTGACCGGTCTCCTCGACCGGTATGCCGACGTGGCACAGCGTACCGACGAGCTGGTGGTCACGCTCGACCTCGACGTGACCCGTCCGCTGCCGTCGGCCCCCTGGTTTCCTCCGGGTGCCCGCTGGTCGGCGCGTCGGGTGCTGCTGCACGTCATCGCCGAGACGGCCCAGCACGCCGGGCACGCCGACATCATCCGGGAGGCGCTCGACGGACAACGGACCATGGGCTGACCGGACGCCCCACCGTCCCCGGGCACCGGGCCCGGGGGCGGGACGAGACGCGGGTCAGGCGCGGGGCGGGCCCTGGTAGTTCGGCGCGACGTAGACGGGCAGGCGCTCACCGCCAGCGCGGGCGTAGCGACGGGTGTACGTGACGTGGCCGCCGACCCGCGACGGCGGAGGCCCTTCCGCGGCGTCGCCGTTCCGCTCCGTCGGGAGCGGAACAGTGAAGCTGAGCGGGAGCGACCGCAGGGCGGCGGAAGCCCGCGCGGGCGTCACCTCGTGACGTTCGTTGTGCCAGGGACCACCGAGGAAGAGCACCTTCATGCGTTCATGTTCTCCTGTCGCTGACTGTGACACCTCATCCATCGGTCTGTCGACGGGTACCGTCCCGGTTGGACCTTGAGGTGTCGATCCGTCCGTTCTGCCGGTGACCCGAGGGATGATCCCGGACTGGTCCCGGGGACCGGCAGGGTGGTCCTCCGGTCGGTCATCCCGGTGGGCCCGGCGCGCCCGTGTGACGTCCGAGCATGCCTCGGCGCTGATGGACACGAGATGAGCTCACATCACCAGCACCGGATCGACCGGGAAACCGTCGAGCGCCTGCTCGACGGGGTCGCCGCCGTCGAGCGCCGGCAGGTCCCCGACGACCTCGTCCGGCTGCTCGACGCGGCCCGCGCCGCCCCACGGTCCGAGGAACTGCGCGGCGAGCACCTGGCGGTCCAGGCGTTCCACGCCGCGCGGTCGGCACCGGCCCGACGACCGTCGCGTCGTCCGGTCCGCCGGGGCGCCCTGGCCCGACTGCTGCCGGCGAAGACCATCGCCGCACTGGCCGTGGCCGCGACCGGCGGCATGGCCCTCGCCACGGTGCAGGGGGCGGTGCCCAATCCGCTGCGTCCGGAGCCACCGGCGACGACCACACCGGTGGACGGGCCGTCCGGCGGCGTCCCGGAGCGGGTTCGGACGGCGCCCACCCACGGTCCGCCCACCCACGGGCCGCCCGGCGGTGGGCCACGGTCACCGGAGCTGGTTCCGGCGTGCCGGTCCTGGCGGGACGCGCGCGCCGTCGACCCGGACCGGGCGCTGCGGGACCCGGCCTTCGCCTCGCTGCTCCGGGCAGCCGGCGGACGGGACAGGGTCGACGCGTGGTGCGACACGGTACTGGGCGGCGGGCGGACGCCGGGGCCCTCGACCGGCGCTCCGGGCGACGCCCCGACCACCGGTCCCGGTGGTCCTCCGCCCGCGCCGCCGACCGGACGGCCGGCGGTCCCGTCGGTGCACCCGGCGAGGCCGACCGGCCCGCCGACGGTGCCGACCCCACCGGTGGACGACGTCCCGGGCCGGCCCGGCCCCACCGACGGCCCGTCGGAGCCCGTCGTCGGCCTGCCCGAGCCGGGCGACGGTCCACCCGAACCGGGAATCAGCCTGCCCGAACCGGACGACGGCCTGCCCGAACCGGGAATCAGCCTGCCCGAGCCGGGTGACGGCCCACCCGGGACCGGGGTCGGCCTGCCGGAGCCCACCGGGCCGGGCCGGGACGCCGCTGGCCGGTGACGGGTCCGGTAGGGGCTGTTAACGTGCGCGGTTGACCCGAAGGCCGGGGTGTCCACGGAAGGAACCTGTCGATGACTCTGCGGCGTGGATCGGCGGCGATGGTCCTCCGACTGCTGGTCGTCCTCAGCGTGCTGGCCGGGATCGTGCTCACCGCCGCCGGCCCGGCCACGGTGACCGGGCTGCTGCCGTACTTCACCATCCAGAGCAACATCGCGGTCGGACTGCTCGCCGGGTACGCCGTCGTGCGGGCCCGGCAGGGGCGGCCCGACCCGCCGTCGGCCCTCCGGGGCGCGGTCACCCTCTACATCACCATCACCGGGGTGGTCTACCACCTGGTGCTGGCCAACCCGGCAAGTCCGTTCGCGATGGCGCAGCCGGACCGTTCCCTGGCCGACGCGGTCGGCAACCAGTTCCTGCACACCGTGGTTCCGCTGCTCGCGGTGGCCGACTGGGCGCTGCTGGACCGCCGGGGTCGGCTGCGCCCCCGGTACGCGGTCTGGTGGCTCGCCTTTCCGCTGGCCTACCTGGCGTTCGCCCTGGCCAGAGGGGAGCTGGTGGGCTCCTACCCGTACCCGTTCGTGGACGCCGGTCAGCTCGGCTACGCCGGGGTGACGGTGAGCGCGGTGGGCTTCGCGATGGCGTTCTGGCTGCTCGGCCTGCTCTTCGTCGGGGTGGACCGGCTCCTTGCCCGTCTCGCGCGGCCAGCGGCGTCGGCCGTCCCGGCGCCACGGCCGGCGCCAGCGGCCCCGACCGGCACGGCGGGAGCGGCCGGAAGAACGGGAACAGGCGGAAGGACGGGAACACCCGGTAGCTGAGCGATCAGCGCAGGGGACGCCGGCGGTTCCGCCCCGCCGCCCGGTCCCGCCCGTACGCGTCGGCGTGTCCCCAGCGACCCGGGATGTCGAAAAGCGCGACCTGCCCGAGCCCCTCGGGCAGCACCGGATCCACCAGGAGGTTGCCGCCGCACGGGGCCAGCCCGAGCATGGTGCTCAGCAGCATCAGCAGGGCTCCCGCCGACCACGACTGGGGGGAGCCGCCGGCCGGCAGGGGCACGGGGTAACGGGTCATCTGCCGGTCGTACCCGGCGATCAGCTCGGGGAGCCGGCCGGCGAAGTGCCCCGACATGTCGAGGACGCCCCGGGCGACCCGGGCCGCCTCGCGGTGGAAGCCGTAGCGGCGCAGACCCGCCACGGCGAACGCGGTGTCGAACGGCCAGACCGCGCCGAGGTGGGACCCGACCGGGTTGTAGCGCCGTTGCCCGGAGCCCAGGGTACGGACACCCCAGCCGCTGAAGAGTTCCGGGCCGAGCAGGTGCCCGGCCGCCTCGCCCGCCCGACCGGCATCGACGATGCCGCTCCAGAGCAGGTGTCCCAGGTTGGAGGCGACCGCGTCGACCGGTTCCCCGTCCGGGCCGAGGGCGAGGGCGTACGCCCCACGATGTGGCATCCAGAAGTCCCGGTCGAACCGTTGCCGCAGCTGCGCCGCCTCGCGTTCGAGCCGGTCGGCGTGGTCCGGGTCGTCCCAGAAGTCCCGGGCCAACCGGGCGCCCCGCAGCTTCGCGTCGTAGGCGTACCCCTGGAGTTCGCAGGTGGCCCGGGGGAAGCCGGGTTCCCGGCCGTCCCGGCCCACGATCGCGTCGTCGGAATCCTTCCAGCACTGGTTGACCGAGCCGTAGGAGACGTTTCGGCGCTGGTAGCGGACGTAGCCGTCGCCGAGCGAGTCGCCGTACTCGTCGATCCAGTCGAGCGCCGCCCGGGCGGGGTGCCGCAGCTCGCGCACCAGGTCGGCGTCGCCGGACCAGCGCTCGTACTCGTCGAGGAGGATCACGAACAGCAGGGTGGTGTCGGCCGCGCCGTAGTACACCAGGGTCGGGTCCTCACCGAAGGCGCCGCGCTCGCCGTACCGGAACTCGGCAAGGATCTTGCCCGGTTCCTCCTCGTGCTGGTCGTCGAGCCGGCTGCCCTGGTAGAAGGCCAGGATGCGCAGCACGGCCGGGGCGAACTCGGGCACGTACGGCAGGGTCTGGAGTGCGGTGACCAGGGCGTCCCGGCCGTACAGGCTCATCGACCAGGGCATCCCCGCCACGGGCAGATGCTCGGGGAACGCCAGCGGGGTGTAGCGCAGTCCGGCCAGGTCGAGCAGGCTGCGCCGGTAGGCCGTGTCCAGCGGACCGCTCTCGGCGACCAACTCGGGCGCCCGGTCCAGGAAGGCACGCAGGTCCACCCGCATGTCCTCACGGACGTGCCGACGGTGCGCCTCCAGGTCGGTACGCAGGTCGCGGCCGACCCCGGTGCTCAGGAGCATGTCCACGTGCAGGTCGGTGGCCCATGCCCCGTGCGGCTCCACCTCGATCCGGAAGGTCATCCCGGTCTCGTCGATCTCGGCTGGGCGGGTGGTGGTCACGATGGTCTCCCGGGCGAAGCGCTGCCGCTCGTAGCGCAGGCGCAGTTCCCCGTGCTCGGGCCGGGCGGTGATCCGGATCGGCCGCCGCTTCGGCGCGGTGATCTCGGCGGTGTCGGCGAAGTCCGTCCCGATCTCCAGCCGGACGACGAAGGTGGCCGGGTCGGCGGAGTGGTTCAACACGGTGATCCGCTCGTTGAAGCTGTCGTCGATCGACCGGTGCCGCAGCACCGAGACATCCGCGTCGACATAGTGACTGGCGGCGCCGGGCACGAGGAGGAACCGGGTCTCGAAGTGCGTCATGTCGTCGCGGGACAGCGCGTTGAACCGCGCGCCGTCGATGGTGAGCACCCATCGGGCCAGGAACCGGGTGTCGAAGGAGAAGAGACCCGTCGGGGTGCGCGGGTCGCACTCCATGTCTCCCTCGGTGTCGCTGACCGCGAAGGAGTTGCCGGCCATGACGTGGACACGTTCCTCCCTCATCACCGGCCCTCCGTTCGGGCGACGTCCCGGGGGTGCCGGGCACCGGGCTGACCGGGGAAGATTCGGCGCAGCACCATCAGCAACGGCAGTCGTCCCCGGGCCCGCACGTCGTTGCGCAGTAACGCGCCGACGATGTTGGCGCGGCCGGAGACTATCTGGTCGAAGACCTGCCGGTCGGCCCGTACCACCAGCTCCGCCTCCTCTGCCGAGCGGGTGACCCGGACGGTCTGCTTCTCGACGGTCAGGTACCAGTGGTCGGTCCAACCGCTCTCGCCGACGTCCAGGCGCACCGTCCCGGCCGTCGTCTCCGGCAGGTCGGTGTGCCGGCCGGAGACCCGGTGCGCCAGGTTCTCCGTCGCCGGCCCGGTCGTCTCGCCGGCCTTCCGCCACGCCTCCATGCCCGCACGGTCGCATCCGCGCAGGTGACAAGGCGTCACCCGGGGCGGGTGAGATCCCGGCCCAGCCGGGTAGACGGGGCCGGCGGGGCGGCTCGCCCGGACGGCGCGGCGTCGGGCCGACGGTCGGACGGGTGCCGGCCTCCGGGCCGGCTCCGCCGCGCGGCGGAGGAGACCGCACGGATCACGACGAAGGGCGACGACGATGCGCGCGCTGCGACTGTTGGCATGGAAGAGCGAGCCGGAACTCGTCGAGGTGGACGAACCGACCCCCGGGCCGGGGCAGGTGGTGGTCAGGGTCGGGGCGGCCGGCGCCTGCCACTCGGACCTGCACCTGATGCACGACTTCGAGGCGGGGGCGGTGCCGTGGAACCCGCCGTTCACCCTCGGGCACGAGAACGCGGGATGGGTGCACGCCCTCGGTTCCGGTGTCACCGGGCTGGAGGTGGGGCAGCCGGTGGCCGTCTACGGCCCGTGGGGCTGCGGCACCTGCGCGCGCTGCCAGTTGGGTATCGACACGTACTGCGAGAACCCGGCCGGCGCGCCGGTGCCCGGCGGGGGTGGCGGCCTGGGGCTGGACGGGGGCATGGCCGAGTACCTGCTCGTGCCGGCCGCCCGGCACGTCGTCCCGCTGCCCGAGGGGCTGGACCCGGTGCAGGCCGCGCCGCTGACGGACGCCGGTCTCACCCCGTACCACGCGGTCCGCCGGTCCTGGGGCAAGCTGCCGCCCGGCAGCACGGCCCTGGTGATCGGGGTGGGTGGTCTCGGCCACGTGGGGGTGCAGATCCTCAAGGCCACCACGGCGGCACGGGTGATCGCGGTGGACACCAAGGACGAGGCGCTCGCCCTGGCCCGTGAGTGCGGGGCCGACCTGGCCCTGCGCTCGGGCGAGCAGGCGGTGGCCGAGATCCGCGCGGCCACGCCCGGCGGCCGGGGAGCGGACGTGGTGCTCGACTTCGTCGGCGTCGACGCGACCCTCCGGACGGGCGCGGCCAGCGCCCGTACCGTCGGTGACCTGACCATCGTCGGCATCGGCGGCGGCACCCTGCCGGTGTCCTACTTCTCGGTGCCGTACGAGGTGAGCATCCAGACCACCTACTGGGGCAGCCGACCGGAGCTGGTCGAGGTGCTCGACCTCGGCGCCCGGGGGCTGGTCCGACCGAAGACCACCACGTTCGGGCTGGACGAGGCGGTCGACGTCTACCGCCGGCTCCAGGCGGGCGAGGTGGCGGGACGGGCGGTGATCGTGCCCTGAGCGCGGGCCCTAGGGTGGGCCGGTGGTCGCCGCGCTGGAGCTGTATCTCGACACCGACGCCACCCGACGGATCCGGGTGCTCTGGGAGGCGTTGGAGGCCGAGGGGGTGCAGAGCCTCCGGTACCTGCTCGACCAACGCCACCGCCCGCACGTGTCGCTGGCGGTGGCACCCCGACTGGACCCGGAGCAGGTCGCCGGGGCACTCGCCGGGCTGACGGTGGCCGCGCCGCTGCGGTTGTCGTTCCAGCACGCCGGGCAGTTCGTCGGGCGGGTGCTCTGGCTCGGCCCGACGCCGACACCGGAACTGCTCGCCCACCACGCCGAGGTGCACGCCCGGCTCACCCGGGCCGGCGTCGGTCTATCCGAGCACTACCAGCCGGGACGCTGGGTGCCGCACTGCACGCTCTCCATGCGGGTGCCCAACGCGCTGATGGCCGCCGCCGTCCGCCGTTGCCTGGAGGTGCTACCGATCGACGCCCAGGTGGTCGGCGCGGCGGTCACCGACCACGCCCGGGGCATCGCCCACCGGCTGCCCTGACCGTCGTGGCGGCACCGGGAAGCCAGCCGGCGGACCGGGTGTCCACCCCGGCGGGACGCACGCCCCGGCGGGACGCACGCCCCGGCGGGCCGGTCCACGGCGGGCTCACCGCCAGCCGTACTCCGCCCGCAACACCTCGGCGACCCGGTCGAACCGGGCCCGGTCCAGCACCGCGCCCTCCCGCCGGATGCCGTCCTCCCGCATCGTGAGCACCCGGTCGAGCCGGACCCAGCTCGGCCGGTTGTCCCGGTCCCACGCACCCGGGCCGAGAGGGAACCAGTGTCGCTGGCCGTCGCGGTCGCCCTGGCTGGAGAGCATGAGTCCGAAGAGGGTCCGGCTCTCCCGACCGACCACCAGCACCGGCCGGTCCTTGCCCTGGCGGGGGTCGTCCTCGTACGCCACCCAGGTCCAGACGATCTCACCCGGGTCGGCCTGGCCGTCGAGTTCGGGCGCGTAGACGAGCTGGCGGCGACGGAGGGCCGTCGCCTGACGCCTGCGGGCCACCTGGGCGGGGACGTGCGCCGGGGAGCCGGCACCGCCGCCCCGGACGACCCGACCGACCCGTGCCGCCACATCTCTGAACAGTCCCGCCACGGCCGGAAGCCTAGCCGCCGGTGGCCAGCCCCGCCCGCCGGCGACCACCGCGCGGCCGGGAGCGTCCGGGCCGGTCTCAGGGGGTCACCAGGTAGTTCCAGGAACTCGGGCCGGGCGGCGTGGGGATCAGGGCGGGGCCGGCACCGTCCCGCGACTCGGCGATCACCCGCATCTCCACCTCGTGCCGGCTGGGGGCGGCCCCGGGCAGCCGGAGCAGGACGTTCGAGCGGACCCGGTCCTCTCCCTGGTTCCAGCGCAGGGTGTTCGAGGGCAGGTGGCAGACGGTGATCGTGACGCCGATCCGCGCGGCGAAGCGGGTCAGCCCGGACCGCCAGGACTTCCCGCCCGCTCCTGCGGAGTCCGCGACGATCAGCAGGTGGTCGGCCTGCTGGCTGGACTCCGCCCACCAGCCGCAGACGGTGGCCAGCGCCACCGCCCAGGTGTCCCGGTCGACGGGCTGGTCGGTCCAGTCGCCCTCGTCGGCGGCCGGGCCCGCGTCCCCCGCCCCGGTAGCGGTGGCCACCGTTCCGGCCCCGCCGGCCGTCCCGGTCTGTGTCCGACGGCGCAGGCTGAGCACGATCACCGGTTGTCCGGCGAGCATGCACCGTTGCACGTGTTCGTTGACCCGGTGGAACTGCGCGTCCCGGTCGAGTCGCTGGCCGGCGAGCAGCGGACGGGAACTGGTCGACAGCCGGAACCCGGCCTCCCGCAGCAGCCGGCTGACCGACCAGGCCGAGACCCGGTGCCCCAGGCCGGCCAGTTCCTCGGCGAGCCGCCGGGTGGAGCGGGTGGTCCACTGGAGCACCGGGCCCGGCTGGTGGCGGGGTTCCATCAGCCCGAGCAGGTCGGTCATCAGCCCGGGATCGGTCTCGGTGAGCCGCTTGCGGCCACCGCCCGGACGCCGTACGCGTGGGGGGCGGGCTCCCGGCGACTCGAGTTCCTCGATCCCCTTCGAGACGGTGCTCGGATGCACCCCGGCGGCGAGCGCGATCCGGCTGATCCCGCCCCGCCCGAGCGACCGGGCCCGAGCGGCCAGCACCAACCGGCGCTGCCGCTCGTCGAGATGCGGTTCGAGCATTCGGAACTCTTCGGCAAAACCCTTTACGCCATCCCCGTTGATCCCCATGACTTGACGAGTATACGCATCTGAAACCGCCTGACGAGATCGCTTGTGGTGAATTTCTACACAGAAACCCGCCCATTCTCACCGACGCGCGCGCACATCGACGCACAACCGGACCCCATCGACGGGCCTCAACATCAACCACAGTGGACGAATCGCGCCGGCAACGCTGGCCCACCAGCCCCACCAGGCAAGAAGGCGCACTCACCCAGCCCGCCGCCCACCTGCGGGCCAGCCGGAACCCGACCGGACCCACCACCCGCAGCAGCCTCCCGCCACGTAGTTATTTCCTCGCAAAGCGTCACTCCGGACCCACGAGCCGCGCGTCTCGAAACGCGCTACCTGCTGTTGCGGTGAGCCCGGGTCAGCATGTGGAATCAAAGTTGACGGCGCGAGGAAATAGGTATTTGCCGGCCACGGGAAAGTCGTGCTACCTCATTGGATCTGCGCGGCGCGAACTCGGGGGAACACAAGAGCCGGTTGGAGGCGTCAGTGTTGTTCGACCACGACAGACCGGACTGGCCGCTGCTGGGCGCCCAGTCCGGGATCTGGTACGCCGAGTCGCTGGACTCCACCGGGGCGTCCTGGAGCATCACCGACCGGGTCGACATCCACGGTCCGGTGGACGCCGCCGTCATGACCGCCGCCCACCACCGGGTCGAACGCGACTGCGAGGCGCTGCGCCTCCGGTTCGCGGTCACCGCCGCCGGGCCGGTGCAGTACGTCGACCCGGACGCCTCCTCGCCACTGCACCTGGTCGACGTGAGCACGGAGGCCGACCCGGAGGCGGCGGCGGACGCCTGGATGACCTCCGACATGGCCGCCCCGGTCGACCGCCTCGGCACCGGGCTCTGCACCACCGCGCTGATCCGGCTGGCACCGGAGCACTTCGTGCTCTACCGCCGGGTGCACCACCTGATGGTGGACGGCTGGAGTATCGCCCAACTGCACCGGCGGACCGCGGCGACGTACACCGCCCTGGCCGCCGGCGAGGAACCGCCGGCACCGCCCCCGCCGCTGCGGATCCTCGGCGACGGCGAGGCCGCGTACCTCGCCTCGAACCGGTTGGAACGGGACCGGCGGCACTGGCTGGAGCGGCTCGCGGACCGGCCGGAACCGACCCGGCTCGCCGGACGGCACGACCGGCGCGGCGGAACGGTGATCCGCCGTCGGGCCCACCTCGGCGTCGCCCTGACCGAGCGGATGCGGGCCGCCGCCGAGCGGCTCGGGGTCGGCTGGTCGGAGTTCGCCGTCGGGGTCGCGGCGGCCTACGTCGGGCGGATGTCCGGCAGCGCCGACGTCCTGCTCGGGCTCCCGGTCACCGGCCGGATGAGCCGCGCGGAGCGCGACGTGACCGGCATGACCACGAACGCGATGCCGCTGCGGATCCGGATGCCGGCCGGCACCAGCCTGGCCGACCTCCTCGCCGGCGTGGGCGCGGAACTGCGGGCCGGCCTGCTGCACAGCCGCTACCCCGCCGCGATGCTCGGCCGCGACCTGGGCCGGACCGGGCAGGGCCGTCCGTTCTGGGGCGCGGTGGTCAACGTCATGGGCTCGACCGCCCCGCTGGCCTTCGCCGGCCACCCGGCCACGGTGCGCACCCTCTCGCTGCCGGACGTCGACGACGTCTCCCTCGTCTTCTTCCAACTGCCCGACGGGGACACCGAACTGCTCCTCGACGCCGACTCCGTCGCCCACCCGCCCGCCGCGCTCGACGCGCACCTGCGGCGGTTCCTCCTCTTCTTGGACGCGGCGACGTCGGCGGAGCCCGGCACCGCCGTGGACGACCTGCCCCTGGTCGACGCCGAGGAACGGGAGCGCCTCCTCGGCTGGGGCCGGGGCCCGACCCGGGACATCCCGCCGGTCGGCGTGCACCAGCTCGTCGAGCAGTGGGCGGAGCGGACCCCGGACGCGCCCGCCCTGGACGACGACGGCGTTCCGGTGAGCTTCGGTGAGCTGGACCGGCGGGCCAACCGGCTGGCCCGGCACCTGGTCGACCGGGGCGTCGGTCCGGGCCAGGTGGTGGCGTTCGCGCTGCCCCGGTCCGCCACGCTGGTCACCGCCGCGCTGGCGGTGCTGAAGTCCGGAGCGGCCTTCCTCTCCCTCGACCCCGCCTACCCGATCGCCCGGTTGTCGTTCATGGTCGCCGACGCGGAGCCGAGCCTGCTCCTGCTCTCCGGCGGGACCGCGGCGCTCGGCGACCACCTGCCGGTGCCGCGGCTGCTCCTCGACGACCCGGAGCTGACCGGGCGACTGGCCACCCTCGACCCCCGTTCCCTGTCCGACCGGGAGCGGACCCTGCCGACCTCACCCTGGCAGCCGGCGTACCTGATCTACACCTCCGGCTCGACCGGCACGCCGAAGGGCGTGGTGGTGCGCCACCGGGGCGTGGTCAACCTGACCGCGGCGATGGTGGACCGGCTCGGTTCCGGGCCGGGCACCCGGACCCTCCAGTTCGCCTCCGCCAGCTTCGACGCCTTCGTCGGCGAGATGACGCAGTCGGTGCTGAACGGCGGCACCCTCGTCCTCGCCCCGGCCGACCGGTTGACGCCCGGTCCGGAACTGGTCCGGCTGATCCGGGAACGCGGCGTCAACGACCTCGTCCTCGCCCCGTCCGTGCTCGACGTGCTCTCCCCGCAGGACCTCCCCCCGGACACCACCGTGTCGATCGTCGGGGAGGCGTCCGCGCCGACGGTGGTCGAACGGTTCGCGCCGGTCTGCCGGCTGATCAACGGGTACGGGCCGACCGAGGCGACCATCTCGACCGCGATGAGCGGTCGACTCACCCCGGAGCGGGCCGCCGCCCCGCCGATCGGCACCCCGCTGCGCAACGTCCGGGTCTACCTGCTCGACGCGCGACGGCGGCTGGTGCCCACCGGGACGGTCGGCGAACTGCACATCGGCGGCGCCGGGGTGTCGCTGGGTTACCGGGGCAACCGGGCGCTCACCGAGGAACGCTTCCTGCCGGACCCGTTCGCCGGGGACGACGGCGAGGCGCGGATGTACCGCAGCGGCGACCTGGCCCGGTGGACCGCCGACGGCGAATTGGTCTTCGTCGGGCGTGACGACGACCAGGTGAAGATCCGTGGCTTCCGGATCGAGCTGGGTGAGGTCGAGGCCGCGCTGGTCCGGCAGCCCGGGGTGGTCCGGGCCGCAGCCACGGTCCGCGACGACGGCACCGGCGGCCGGCACCTCGTCGGGTACGTGGTGCCGGCCCCGGGAAGCACGGTCGAGGCGGCCCGGATCCGGGCCGGGCTGGCCGAGGCGCTCCCCGCGCACCTGGTGCCCGGGATCGTCGTGCCGGTCGAGGACCTGCCCCGCAACGCCAGCGGCAAGCTCGACCGGGCCGCCCTGCCCGACCCGTACGCCGCGACGCCCGAGAGGCCGGGCGCGACCGGTGGCGGGACGGCCGGCCGGACCGACGCGGAGGAGGTGCTGGCCGCGCTCTTCGCCGAGTTGCTGGGCGTGCCGGCGGTCGGCGCCGACGAGAACTTCTTCGACCTCGGTGGACACTCGCTCTCCGCCACCCGTCTGCTGGGCCGGGCCCGGTCCCTGCTCGACGTCCGCCTGTCGGTGCGGGACCTGTTCCGGCACCCGACCGTCTCCGCGCTGGCCGCGAGGATCGGTCCCCCGTCGGTGGCCGCCTCCGGTCCGGCCGTCGCCGTGCCGCTGCGGCGCACCGGCAGCCGGCCGCCGCTGTTCTGCCTGCCGCTGCCCGACGGCCGGAGCTGGCCCTGGCTGCGCCTGGTCGCCCACCTGCCCGCCGAGATCCCCGGGTACGGGCTCCAGGGCGGCGTCACCGGGTCGACCGGCTTCGAGGATCTGGTCGACGCGTACGTGGCCCGGATCCGCGAGGTCCGGCCCGAGGGTCCGTACCACCTGCTCGGCTACGGGACCGGCGGTTACCTGGCGTACCAGGTGGCGGTGGCGTTGCAGGCGGCCGGCGCCCGGGTCGGGCTGCTGGCCCTGCTGGAGAGCTACCCGCCGGACGAGACGCATCCCGCGCCGCCGCCGACCGACCGGGAGGCGCTGCTCGGCGTCCTCGACCTGTACGGCGTGCCCCGACCCGGGTCGGTCGACGCCGCCACCGTGGCCGGTCTGCTGCGCGAACGGGGTGGCGGGCTGACCGGCGTCGACGAGCCGACCGTACGCGACCAGGCCGACGCCCTCGCCCGGCTCGGCCACCTGGCGCACGAGTTCACGCCCGGCCGGTTCGTCGGGGATCCACTGGTCCTCGCCACCCGCGCGGACGCATCGGGGCATCCGCCGGTCGGGCCGGACTGGGGCAAGTACGTGACGGGTCGGGTCCGCGAGCACCGGCTCGACGTCGACGGCCACGATCCGCTGGCCCCCGGGGCGGTGACCGCCCTCGCCGCCGCGCTCGTCGCGGCCCTGGACACCGGCGACGACGCGACCGGACCGGCGGGCGTCGGGTCGGCGGCACCACCCGACACCGTGGCCACCGAGCGACCGCAGGAGGAGACGGGTACCCGTGAAACCCACCGATGAGGCCACCGCGCGCGCCACCCGGGCCGACGTCCGCAGCGCCGCCCGGCATCTGCGCACCGAGGTCGACGGCCGGTCCTTCGCGTCGAAGCTGGCGCTCTGGGCCCTGCTGACCGT
Organism: Micromonospora sp. NBRC 101691; assembly: GCF_030269285.1. Classification (NCBI taxonomy): domain Bacteria; kingdom Bacillati; phylum Actinomycetota; class Actinomycetes; order Micromonosporales; family Micromonosporaceae; genus Micromonospora; species Micromonospora sp. NBRC 101691. The sequence continues at coordinate 497,040 of NZ_BSTB01000002.1, read as the reverse complement.
TGCCGGCGGGGTGCTGGCGACCCGCCCCGAGACCGTCCTGCGGGTGCTGGGCGTGGTGGTGCTGGGCTGCATGTTCGCCCACGCCGCCGAGTTGCAGCACCAGACGCTGCACGGGCTGGGGTTCCGCAACGCGCGGACGAACCGGTTGGTCGGCGTCCTGCTGGGGCTGCCGATGCTGATCTCGTTCTCCGCGTACCGGGCGACCCACCTGCGGCACCACCGCGACCTGGGCACCCCGGACAACCGGGAGTTCTTCGACTACGGCGACCAGTACGGCACCGACCGACCCCGGTCCCGGGTGCGCACCGCCTGGGCCTGGACGGTGCGCTTCACCATGCTGCACCACTACGCGATGTTCCTGGTCGACGCCGGGCGCGCGCTGCGCGGCGCGGACCATCCCGGGGAGACGGCCACCGTCTCCCGTCGGATCCGGGCCGAGCACCGGGTCATCCTCGGCGCGCTGGTCGCCGCGACCCTCGGCTCGGTGCTGCTCGGCCAGGCCCTCGTGGTGTGGTGCTGGCTGGCCCCGCTGCTGCTGGTCGCCGGGCCGGTGCACGCGCTGGTCGAGCTGCCGGAACACTTCCGCTGCGCCACGCTGGACCGCGACCCGTTCGCCAACACCCGCACGATCCGGTCGAACCGGCTGATGACGTGGTTCACCAACGGCAACAACTTCCACGTCGAGCACCACCTGATGCCGAACCTGCCGATCGAACGCCTGCCCGAGCTGCACCAGCAGGTGCGGCACCAGCTGCACCACTTCCACCCCGGATACGTGGACTTCTTCCGGACGTTGGTGCGCCGGTGAGCGCCCCGTCGATCACCGGGGTCACGTTCCGGCTCGCCGAGTCGGCGGCGGACCGGGCGGCGGTGCTGCGGCTGCGGGACGCGGTCTACGTCCAGGACCAGGGACGACTGCACGACGCCGCCGACACCGAGGAGACCTTCGACCGCTTCGACCCGTACGCCCACTACATCCTCGCGCTCGACAACGGGGAGCCGGTCGGCACGGTCAAGGTCATCCCCGACCAGGCCGCCGGGCTGCCCTGCGAGGACGTGGTCGACCTGACCGCGCTGCGGCCGGGCAACCGGCTGGTCGAGTTCGGACACCTGATGACCCTGCCGGCGATCCGTAGCCGGTCGGTCGGGCTGGCGTTGATGCGCGAGGCGCTGGTGCACAGCGTCCGGCGCTTCGGCGCGACCCACATCGTCGGGGACTTCTTCGTCGACGAGAACTCCGGCCAGCTGCGGGACTTCTACCTGGAGATCGGCTTCGTGGCGCTCGGGGAGCCGTACCTCGACGAACGGTTCGCCGGTGGGCCGCTGAGCCTGGTGGCCTACCTGGACGTGCCGGACGCGGTGGCCCGGTCCCGCACGCCGGAAGGGCGGCGCAGTCGCCTGTTGCAGTTCTTCTTCGCCGACTACCACGCGTACGCCAGTGCCCGGTGACCACGGATTGTCCGGTGACCACGGGCGGGAGGAGACGAGGGTGCGAACACGTCGTCAGGAGCTGGCCGAGGCGAAGGCGGCCCACAACCATCCGACCTACTCGACGATGTCCTTCGTCATGGGCTGCGGCGTGCAGGGTCCCGGCTCGGGCGCACACGTGACCGACGGCGACGGCCGGGACCTGCTGGCCCTCTTCGACCAGTACGGCAACCAGTCGTTCGGGTACTCGCACGAGCGGATCCTGGCCGCCGTCGCCGAACAGTTGGCGTCCGGCCGGCTGAACAGCACGAAGATCCTCTTCGAGGAGGAGCAGATCCGGCTGACCGCCCGGCTGGCCGAGCTGACCGGCGGCCGGCTCCCGTACGCCTACCTGGCCAACGGGGGCGGGGAGAGCATCGACAACGCGTTGAAGCTGGCCCGTGCCGCCACCGGCCGGAGTACGTTCGTCAGCGCCCTCGACTGCTTCCACGGCAAGACCTTCGCCGCGCTGAGCGCCGCCAACCGACCGGAGCACGCCGCCCTGTACCGCCCGTTCCTGGAGCGGTTCCGGCAGGTGCCCTTCGACGACCTGGCCGCCGTCGACCGGGCGGTGGACGACGACACCGCGGCGGTGCTGCTGGAGCCGGTGCAGGCCGAGGGGGGCGTCATCGTCCCCGACCCGGACTACCTGGCCGGGGTGCGCCGGATCTGCACCGAGCGGGGCGCGCTGCTGATCCTGGACGAGATGCAGACCGCCTTCGGCCGCTGCGGTCCCTTCTTCGCCTTCGACCGGTTCGGCGTCACGCCCGACCTGGTCTGCGTGGGCAAGGCGTTCGGCGGCGGGGTGGTGCCGCTGTCGGCGGTGCTCGGCACCGAGGCGGTGTGGAGCAGCCTACGGGCGCTGCCGTCCACCTTCGGGTCCAGCCTGGGCGGCAACCCGCTCTGCTGCCGGGTGGGGCTGGCCGCCATCGAGATCGCCACCGAGGAGTCGTTCGGCCGGACGGTGGCCGCCCACGCGGAGACGCTCGGCGACCGGCTGCCCGCCCTGGTGGCCCGCTTTCCCCGGCTGCTCGCCGCGCACCGGGGCATCGGCATGATGCACGGTCTGGAATTCCACGACGAGATGCTCGGCGGGATGGTGCTGGCCCGGCTGCTCCGGCACGGCGTGACCTCGACGTACTCGCTCTACCACAGCCGGGTGCTGCGGGTGCAGCCGCCGATGGTCATCACGCCGGCCGACCTGGCGTACGGGCTGGACGTGCTGGAACGGGTGCTGGCCGAGGTGGACGCCCGGCAGGACGACCCGGCCGGGCGGCCGGCGGTGCCCTGCTCGCCCGTGGTCCGGACGGCGGTGCTGCCGGTGCCCCGCGCGGAACTGCGCGAGCTGCTGCACCGGCGGCCCCGCCTGCTGGACCCGTTCGCGCTCGACCCGTCCGGGGCGGCCGACGACGGGCTGGAGCCGGAGTTCGGCGGGACGCTCGGACACGACCGGGTGGTCTGGGCCGACCGGGTCACCCGCACGCCGGACGGGGTGAGCGCCTCGGCCGTCCCGGACTGGCTCTGGCGACGGCTGGAGCGCACCGTCCGGGTCATGGCGGTCGACGGCGACGACCGCCGCAGCGCGGTGGAGGTGCACGTCGACTGGGACACCGGGTCCGGGCCGTACGAACCGCTGCTGGCCGGGCAGCTCGGGCCGTTCGTCAGCGACCGGCTCGACGCCCTGCTCGCCCGACTGGCCGACGAGATGGCAAGGACGTGACCACGAACCTGGCAGAACTCACCACCCGGTACCGCGACCGGCGCACCGCGCGGATCGTGGAGATCGACGCCGCCGGGCAGCGGCGGGAGGTGACCCACGCCGAGCTGGCCGAGGCGGTCGACGAGCGGGCCGACCGGCTGCGCGCCGCCGGTGTCGGCCCCGGCGACGTGGTCGGCATCCGGGCCGGCAACAGCATCGACTGGGTGGTGTGGGACCTGGCGGTGCTGGCGCGCGGGGCGGTGCTCCAGGCGTTCGGGGACGAGACCACGGTCGACGCCGGGTTCGCCGACCGGCACGGGCTGGCCCTGCTGGTCGACGGCGACCGGGCGTACCCGACCGGCCGTCGGCCGCACCCGGTCGGCGAGATCCCGCCGGACCTGCACAGCCTGGTCTACTCCTCGGGCACCTCCGGCACGCTGAAGGGGTTGCGGATCAGCCGGGCCGGCACCGAGTACGTGATCAACCGGTTCGTCGACGCCTTCGGGATCACCGCCGCCGACCGGCACCTGATCTTCCTGCCGCTGGCCAACTACCAGCAGCGGCTCTCCGTCTACTGCTGCCTGTGGGTGGGGGCCGACCTGGTGCTCGCCCCGTACCAGCGGGTCTTCGCGGCGATCCGGCAGGAGCGGCCGACCTTCGTCATCGCCCCACCGGTCTTCTACGACGCGGCCCGGCAACTGCACGCGCGGGGCGCGGCCGGCACGCCGCTGCCCGAGTTCCTGGGCGGCCGGATGCGCTTCATGATCACCGGCATGGCCCCGATCTCCCGGGCCACCCTGGACGCGTTCTGGGCCGGCGGGGTCCCGCTGCTGGAGGCGTACGGGATGACCGAGAGCGGCATGATCGCCTGGAACACCGCCGACGCGCACCGGGTCGGCACGGTCGGCCGCCTCATCGACCCGGACGCGGTGGAGTTCCGGCCCGACGGTGAGCTGCTGATCCGGCGACCGGCCCCGCTGAGCCTCGGCTACTTCGACGTGCCGGCGGACGTGGCCGGGGAGACCTTCCGTCCGGACGGCACGATCGTCACCGGCGACTACGGCCGGTTGGACGCCGACGGCTTCCTCACCCTGGCCGGCCGGAAGAAGGACGTGATCACCCTCGGCAACGGCCGGAAGGTGCACCCGGCCGAGATCGAGGCCCACTTCACCGGCGTGCCCGGGGTGGCCGACCTGATCGTGGTGCCGACCCGCTCGCACCGGCTCGGCGCGATCGTCACCCCGACCGCCGACACCCCCGAGCAGCGGAGGGCCGTGCGGGACGGCGTCGAACGGGTCAACGCCGGTCTGGCGAGCCACGAACGCCTCACCGCCGTGGTGTTCAGCGCCACGCCGCTGCGCGGCGACCCCCGGTTCCTGACCGCCAACCTCAAGCTCAGCCGCACCGCGGCGGCGGACTGGTTCGCCGACCACGTCGGGGCCGACGACCCGGCTGCGGGTCCCGGCGCCGCCGGCCCGGCCCGCGTCGCGGTCGACGCGCCCGCCCAGGCGGGCTCGGCATGATCGTCGACGGGCACGTGGTGCTGGCGAGCGACCGGGTCATCCCCCGCGAGTACCTGGAGGAGCAGGCCGCGAACGTCCACCACCGGCTGGCCGCGCACGGCCAGGACGTCGACCGGGCGGCGATCACCGAACGGCTGCTGGCCATCCACTCCGACCACGACGGTGACCGCCTGGTCGCCGAGCTGGACGCCGCCGGGGTGGCCGGGGCATTCCTGGTGGCCGCCGACTTCTCCCACGTCTCGCCCCGGGCCACCCCGCCGGACGAGTTGGCCCGCCTGCACGACCGGGTCTGCCGCCGCCACCCGGGCCGGTTCCGGGTGTTCTGGGGCGTGGACCCGCGCGCCGGGGCGGGCGGGCCGGAGGAGTTCGAGCGGACGGTGACCGAGTACGGCTTCGCCGGGCTGAAGCTCTACCCGCCGGCCGGCTACTCCCCCAGCGACCGGCGGCTCTACCCGTACTACGAGATCTGCGCGGCGCGCGGGCTGCCGGTGCTGACCCACACCGGGCCGGGCTGGGCGCCGCTGGACTTCACCTACGGTCCGCCGCTGCTGGTCGACCAGGCGGCCCGGGACTTCCCGGCGGTGAACTTCGTCCTCGGCCACGGCGGGGTGACCCACGTGGAGGAGGCCTCGTACCTGTGCGCCCACCGCCCCAACGTCCACCTGGACGTCAGTCAGTTCCCGTCGATGCTCGCCGCGGACGGCTGGGTGGCGCACCTGAACCGACTGTTCCGCAGCGGCATCAACCACAAGATCGTGTTCGGCACCTGCTGGCCGTCGTACCGGATGTCGACCACCCTGCCGGCGGTGCTCGCCGCCTTCACCAAGGACGGCGTCTTCGCCGGCGTCCGTCCCTCCCACCAAAGAATGATCATGGGAGAGACCATCCTTCGCCTGGCCGGCGACCCGGTCGCCGCCACCACCCCGGGAGGCCACCAGTGAGCGTCGACGTCGCCGCGTTGCAGAAGGAAGCCATCGAGTGGGTCCGGGAGTGGAACGAGGACGACCTCCCGGTCGACCTGGACGCCGACACCCCCCTGCTGGCGAAGGGCCTGCTCGACTCGATGGGCATGGTCGCCTTCGTGTCCTTCCTGGAGGAGCGGTTCGACCTCCGGTTCGACTTCACCAGCTTCGTGCCGGGACCGAACGCGTCGATCCGCACCCTGCTCGACCACTGCCTCGGACGATGATCCACGACGGCCACTGCCACGTCGCCTCCACCGACTTCATCCCCCGGGCCTTCCTCACCGACGTCGCGGCGGGGATGCACCGGGGGCTGAGCGCGGTCACCACCGCACCGCCGCTCTCCACCCTGGTCGAGGGGTACGTGGCCCAGCACCAGGACCACCACGCCGACCGGCTGGTGGCCGAGATGGACGCCGCGGGGGTGGCCACGGCGGTGCTGCTCGTCCCCGACTTCGGGCTGGTGATGCCGACCCCGCTGTCCCTGGCGGAGATGGCCCGCCGGCACCACGGGATCCGGACCCGGCACCCCGGCCGGTTCCGGGTCTACCTCGGCGCGGACCCGCGCCGGGGCGAGGCGGGGGCGCGGGAGTTCGCCGACCTGGTGGACCGGTACGGCTTCGAGGGGATGAAGCTCTACCCGCCCTGCGGCTACTCGCCGTCGGACCGGGCGCTCTACCCGTACTACGAGGAGTGCCGGGCCCGGTCGATGCCGGTCTTCGTGCACACCGGCCCGACCGGGCGCAGCCTGAGCTTCGGCCCGGCCCACCCGCTCCTGGTCGACCAGGCGGCCCGGGACTTCCCGGACCTGGTGTTCGTGCTCGGCCACGGCGGGGTCAGCCACGTCGACGTCACCTCGTACCTGGCCCTGCACCGGCGCAACGTCTACCTCGACACCGGGGGTTTCGCCGGCTCGCCCGGCACCGGCTGGCCGCAGCGGTTGAACCAGCTGTTCCGGCTCGGCGTCAACCACAAGATCATTTTTGGTACGGACTGGCCGTTGAACCAGCTCACCGGCGGACTGCCCCGGCTGCTCGCCGAGGTGTGCGACGGGTCCGAGGTCTTCGCCGGGGTGTCCCGGGGCGACCGGGAGCTGCTACTCGGCGGCAACCTGCTGCGGGTGCTCGCGTCGGCCGCCCGGCCGGCGCGGGCCGGGGCGGGACCGTGACCGGCCCGGCCGTCCCGCGCGGGCGGATGGCGGCCGGGCCGGTCCCGGTCAGCGTGCTCCGGTCAGGACCCGACCGCCCCGGCGAGCTGTCCCCGGACGATCCCGTCGAGGAACCGGTCGAGGAACTCCTCCAGGTGGTCGAAGGAGTCGGCGCAGAAGAGCACGGGCTGGTAGTCCTCCACCCGGTACCGCTGCGCGCCCATCGTCGCCGCGTCCAGCGGCCGGATCTCCGCCGCCGTCCGGAACTGGTCCAGCTCACCGATCGAGGAGAGCAGGCTCGCCCCGCAGGCACGCACCTCGCCGTCCTCGCGGACCAGCCCGTACTCGAGGGTGAACCAGAAGACCCGGGAGAGCACGGAGAGCGCCTCGTGGCTCTCCAGCCGCCGGGCGGCCTCCCCCACCCGCCGGTAGATCGCCGCGAGCCGGTCGTTGGCGAGCGCGCTGCCGTGCCCGACCACCTCGTGGATCATGTCCGGCTCCGGGGAGAACCGGGGCATCGAGCAGTGCCGGATGTACTGGGTCGCCTGGAACAGCCCGTCGGCGAGCGAGCCGTAGAAGTCGCGCATCTCGACGATGCCCGCGGCCGGCCGGAACCGGAACCCGGTCAGCTCGGTCAGGCGTGCCGAGGCCGCCCCGAGCTGCGGCAGCCGGTCGGTGGGCAGGTCGAGTCGGCGCACCCCGTCGAGGAACTCCCGGCAGGCGTACCGCTGGTGTCGCTCCCGCAGCTCGGGACCGACGATCCGCCACAGCTCGTGCTCCTCGTCGGTGTACTCCACGTCGGCGACCGGGCCGCCGGGCACGTGGTCCAGGGCGGCCTTCGCGATCCGCGCGCGGTGCCGCTGGTAACCCGCGTCGTCCCGGCCCGGGTGTCCGTCGGCGAACACCACCGAGACCCTGCCGTTCTCGGTACGGATCACCGGCGAGTACAACGTCGCTTCCTTGAACATCGTCGCTTCCTCCCCCACGCCCGGCGGACGCGCGTCGAGGGACCGACACGGTTCCACACGCACCCGGCCGGTCCCGCGTTGCCATCGGATCGGGCGGCGGCATTTCCGCACCAGCCCGGAACGACCTCGTCCGCACAATTCACGGGTGGTCACATGAGCCGAGCCTAACCCACAAATCCATATTTTCGAGCGCCAGGAAATAAGTGATGGAAAACGCTCCGGAATGAGCTGGGAGCCGGCGGCGTGCGACGCGCGCTGCCCAATTACGGCACCACCGCCACGGCCATTCCACGTCTCGATCGGAGGGACCCGTGCTGACCCGTACCCCCCTGTTCACCGCCGGCGGCGCGGACTTCGACCCGGCCGATCCCCACCTGTTCACCACCGACCGGCCCCACCAGGCCTGGCGACAGGCCCGGAGCCGGCACCCCGTCGCCTGGCAGGAGTCGGCCGACGGCGGCTTCTGGTCGGTCACCGGCCACCGGCCGGGCAGCGAACTGCTCCGGCGGCCCGCCGAGTTCACCTCGACCCTCGGCATGCGCCTGGGCAGCAGTCCGCAGGCCGTCCGCGCCGCCGCCGGCCGGATGCTCGTGGTCGCCGACGGTCCCGCGCACCGTCGCCTGCGGACCGCCCACTCGGCCTGGTTCACGCCCCGGGCGCTGGCCGGGCTCCGCACCGAACTGCTCCGCCGGCTCGACGCGCGGCTGGCCGAACTGCTCGACCGGGGCACCCCGTTCGACGTGGTCGGCGAACTCACCGCGCCGCTGCCCGCGTGGGCGCTGCTCGGCATGATGGGCGTCCCGGCCGCCGACTGGGACCACCTGGTCGGGCTGACCCTGCGGGCCTTCGACGACGACGAACGCGGCCCGGAGGCGGCGGCGGCCCGGACCGAGGCGCACACCGAGGTCTTCCTGTACTTCGCCGACCTGCTCGACCGACGCCGGGCCGAGCCGGGCGACGACATGGTGAGCGCGCTGGCGCAGGCGGTGGTGGACGGCCAGCCGCTGACCGACGAGGAGATCGTCCTCAACTGTGACGGGCTGATGAACGGAGGGCTGGAGACGACGCCGCACGCCGCCTCCGGCGCGATGCTCGCCTTCGCCCGGCACCCGGAGGTCTGGCGGCGGCTGCGGCAGGACCCGGAGCTGACCGACCGGGCGGTGGAGGAGATCCTCCGCTACACGTCACCGCCCATGCACGCGATGCGGACCGCCACCGTCGACGCCACCCTGGGCGACGCCTCGATCCGGGCCGGGGACCGGGTGGTGGTGTGGTTCCCGTCCTGCAACGCCGACGACACCGTCTTCACCGATCCGGAGCGGTTCCTCGTCGACCGGTGGCCCAACCCCCACCTCGGGTTCGGCGGCGGGCCGCACTACTGCATCGGCGCGGCCCTCGCCCGGCTGGAGCTGCGTTGCCTGCTGGAGACCCTGGCCCGGCAAGTCGAGGCGTTCGAGGTCGCCGGTGCGGCGGTCCGTCAGGCGTCGAACTTCCTCAACGGACTGCGCCGCCTGGACCTGGCGCTCACCCCGACGACGACGACGCTCACCGAGGCTCGTCGGCGCTCCGGGACGCCTCGATGACGTGCATCCCGGGTGGACCGGCCACCGTCCGCCCGAACGCCCAGCCCGCCCGCTCCAGCAGTTCGCGGTACTGCCCGAGGGTCCGTTCCCGGGCCCCCGGGTACAGCACCATCATCACCACGTCCGACCAGGCCTGGGTCGCCGCCAGCGGCCCCGAGGAGGGCAGCAGGTCCTCGAAGATCCGCAGTCGCGCGCCCGGGGACGCGCCCCGGGCGAGGGCGCCGAGGATGCCGACCACCGCGTCGTCGTCCCAGTCGTGCAGCACCCGGGAGAGCAGGTACACGTCGCCGGCCGGCACCGGCGTGAAGAGGTCGTGCGGCCGGACGTCGGCCCGGTCGGCCAGCCCGCGTTCCCGGAACCGGTCCACCGCCCGGGGCAGCACCTGCGGCTGGTCCAGCAGGATCCCCTTCAGGCCGGGCGCGGCGTCGAGCACCGCCGCCAGCAGCACCCCGCTGCCGCCGCCGACGTCCACCACCGTGCCGCCGTCGGGCCAGTCCAGCAGCGGCACGCAGGGCAGCGAGAGCAGCCGTGCCTGTTCCGCCATCGCCTGGCTGAACACCGCCTGCTGGTCGGGACGGTCCGCCAGGTACTCCCAGAACCCGGTGCCCAACGCGCCGGGGACGGCGGGACGGCCGGTGCGGATCGTGTCGACCAGCCGGTGCGCCACGTCGGAGACGCCGAGCGTGGCGAAGGTGGCCCAGACGGACATCGGATGGTCCCGGCGGAGCAGCTCGCCCCGGTCGGTGAGCCACACCCGGTCCGTCTCGCGGTGGTGCGTCACGATCTCGTACCCGTCGAGCAGGCGCAGCACGCGGCGCAACGCGTCCGGGTCGGCGGTCACCTCGGCCGCGAGCTCGGACACCGGTCGGGGCCCGTCCGCGAGCCGGTCCGGAATCTCCAGCCTGGCCACCGCGCAGATCGCGTGGAAAACCAGTCCGGACTGATAGACGTGGAACAGCTCAGCGATTTCCGCGATCGGCTCCCGGAACACCAGAAATCAACCTCCCCGCGTTCGGACAACGAAGGAAATCTAGCAAGGTTTGTCAATGCATACACCACCCGGACGAACACGTTCGACGCGTCTTCTGGCAGCAGTCCGGACAGGACACGAGAAACCCGGAGAAACGCCGGTGACACCTCCGACGTCCCCCTACGACCGGTCGACCCGTGAAAGGATGCCGACGATGACGTCCCCTGCCCCCACGGTGGGCGGCGTGCTCCCGGAAGCCGCCGCGCCGGCCGTGAGCACCCGGCTGCCACTCTCCTTCGCGCAGGAGCAGTTGTGGTTGGTGGACCAGCTCAGCCCCGGCGAGTCCACGTACCACAGCCCCCTCGTCTACCGCCTGCGCGGGACGCTGGACGTCACCGCGCTCCGGACCGCGCTGACCCACCTGGTGACCCGGCACGACGCGCTGCGGGCCACGTTCGGCACCGAGGACGGCACGCCGTACCAGGAGATCGCCCCGCCCGCCCCGGTCCGGCTCGACGTACGCCCGCTGCCCGGCGACACCCCGGACGACCGGGAGGCCGCCCTGCACCAGGCGCTCCGGGCGGAGGTCACCACCCCGTTCGACCTGCGGGTCGGCCCGCTGTACCGCTTCCGGCTGCTGCGGCTCGCCGACGACGACCACGTGCTCCTGCTGCTCCTGCACCACATCGTCACCGACGGCTGGTCGGCCGGGGTGCTCCGGCGGGACCTGGCCGACGGGTACGCTGCCGCGGTCGCCGGTCACGCCCCGCGACTGCCCCCGCCCGGCCGCACGTACGCCGCGCACGTGCTGGCCCAGCGCGCCCGACTGACCCCGGAGACGCTGGAGTCCGGACTGCGGCACTGGGAGCGGGCGCTGCGCGACGTGCCACCGGTGGAGCTGCCCACCGACCGGCCCCGGACGGCCGCCTCCGGACGGCCCGGCGCGGCGGTCGTCCGCTCCCTGCCCGACGCGCTGCGTGACCGGGTGGCGGCGTTCTGCCGCGACCGTCAGGTGTCCCCGTTCATGCTGCTGACCGCCGCCCTCGGGGCGGTGCTCGCCACCGAGGCCGGCCAGGAGGACCTGCCGCTCGGCGTGCCGCTGCTGGGCCGGTCCGAGACGGAGTTGGAGGAGGTCGTCGGGCTCTTCGTCAACATGGTGGTGCTCCGCCTCGACCTCTCCGGCGACCCCACCTTCGACGAACTGGTGGACCGGGTCGCCGAGGCGAGCCTCGGTCTGTACGACCACGACGAGGTGCCCTTCTCCGCGGTGGTCGAACGGGTCCGCCCGGTCCGCGCCGAGGGTCGCAACCCGCTGTTCCAGGTCTGCGTGCAGCTGCTCGGTGCCGACACCACCGGGGCCGGGCTGTCCCTGCCGGGCCTCGCCGTCGACCTGGTCCCGCCCCCGTCGGAGCGGTCCCCGTTCGACCTCTCCGTCGACTTCGCGGTCACGCCCGACCGCGTCGACGTCCACCTCACCTACGCGACCGACCTGTTCGACCGGTGGCGGATCGAGGCGCTGCTCGACCACCTCACCACCCTGCTGACGGCCGGATGCGCCGACCCGACCCGTCCGCTGTCGCGTCTCGCGCTGCTCTCCGACCGGGAGCGGGCCGCGCTGCTCGAACTCGGCGACGGCGGACCGGCCCGGACCGACGAACGCCCGCTGGACGCCCGGATCGCGGCGGTCGCCGCCGCGCGCCCCGACTCGGTGGCGGCGGTCTGCCGGGGACGGGAGCTGACCTACGGCGAGCTGCTCCGCCGGGCGGACACGTTGGCCCACCGGCTGGTCCGGCACGGCGCTCCGGAACGGGTGGTCGCCGTCGTCGCCGACCGGGACCTCGACCTGGTCGTGGCCGTGCTCGGGGTGCTGCGGGCCGGAGCCGCGGTGACCATCCTCGACCCGACGCATCCGCCCCGTCGGCTGGCCCGCCTGGTCGACGCGGTCGACCCGCCGGTGGTGCTGACCCGGTCCACCCTGGTCGACCGGCTGCCGCCGCTGCCGGGCCGACACGTGCTGGCGTGGGACGCTCCGGCGGCCGAGCCCGCGCCGGGGCCGCTGCCGGCCCACACCGCCGCGACCCTGGCCGCCGTGGTGACCACGTCCGGGTCGACCGGTCGACCCAAGCCGGTGGCGCTCGACCACGCCGGACTGACCAGTTTCGTCGACCGCAACCGCCGGGTGCTCGACCTCGGTCCGGCCGACCGGATGCTCCAGTTCTGCTCGCTCACCTTCGACCTGGCTCTCGGCGAGGTGCTCACCGCGCTCACGGCCGGGGCCACGCTGGTGCTCGTCTCCCCCGAGGAGGGGTCCGCGCCGGACGAGGTGGCGGCGCTGATGCGGACGCAGCGCGTCACCTACCTCGGGCTGACCCCGACCATGCTCGGCAGCCTCGACCCGACCGGTCATCCCGACCTCCGGGTCGTGCTGAGCGCCGGCGAGGTGCTGACCACGGACCTGGTCGACGCCTGGCACGCGCCGGGCCGCCGCGTGGTCAACCTGTACGGCCCGACCGAGGTCTCGGTGGCCTGCACCGACCACGAGTGCCCACCCGGCCGGGGGCACTGCCCGCCGCCGATCGGCCGCCCCCACCCGGGGCGGTGGCTGTACGTGGTGGACCGGTACGGACGGCTCGCGCCCCGGGGCGCCCCCGGTGAGCTGCTCGTCGGGGGTGTCGGGGTGGCCCGGGGCTACCTCGGCCAGCCCGCGCTGACCGCCGAACGCTTCGTCCCCGACCCGTTCCGGCCGGGGGGCCGGGTCTACCGCAGCGGCGACCTGGTGCGCTGGAACAGCACGGGCGAACTCGAGTTCCTCGGCCGCCTCGACGACCAGGTCAAGCTGCGCGGGTTGCGGATCGAGCCCGGCGAGATCGAGTCGGCGCTGCTGACCCACCCGCGCGTACGCCGGGCGGCGGTGGTGGTCCGCCCCGACCCGCGCGGGGAGCCCCGCCTGGTCGGGTACGTCAGCGCGGACGGGCCGCCGCCGACCCCGGCGGAACTCCGCGCCCACCTCGACGCGCTGCTCCCCGCGTACCTGGTGCCGGGCGCATGGTGCGTGCTCGACGAGTTCCCGCTGACCAGCTCGCAGAAGATCGACCGGGCCGCCCTGCCGGCCCCGGAGCCGGCCGCCGGACGGGACGAGGCGGTTCCCCCGGCCACCCCGACCGAGGCCGCCCTGGTGACGATCTTCGGGGAGGTGCTCGGTGTGCCGGAGGTCGGCGCGGACGCCAACCTCTTCGCGCTGGGCGGCAGCTCGTTGCAGGGCATGCGGGTGATCAGCCGGATCAACCGCGCCTTCGGGGTGCGGCTGAACCTGCGCCTGCTCTACGGCACCGCCACGGTCCGCGACCTCGCCGCCCGGATCGACACGGGGCGGGGGGCGGACCGATGACCGACGACGGGGCCGTGCTGACCATCCGCGCCACCGGACGCCGGCCGGCGCTGTGCTGCGTACCGGCCATCTCCGGATCCCCCTACCCGTACCTGCCGCTGGCCGCCCTGCTCGACGCCGACCAGCCCGTCCTCGCCCTGGAGGCGCCCGGCTTCGAGGACGACCGTCCGCCGGCCGGCTCGCTGCCCGACCTCACGGCCGGCTACCGGGACACGTTGCGCCGGGTCCGGCCCGACCGGGCGTACGCCCTGCTCGGGTGGTCGATGGGGGGTGCGGTCGCGTACCACCTGGCCCAGCGGCTGCGCGCCGACGGTCTCGACGTGCCGGCGCTGGTCCTCGTCGACAGCATCGTGCCGACCCTGATGCGGCATCCCGAGGGGTCGGCGCGGACGACGAGGTTCGTGGTGGACCTGCTCGCCACCTCGGGCCAGCCGGTCGAGCCGGCCCGGGTGGTGCTCGACGGGCTGCCCGCCGGGAGCACGCCGGAGACGGCGTTCACCGCCCTGGTCCGGGCCGGTGTCCTTCCGGAGGACCTCGACCACTCCTTCCTGCTGCACCGGTACGCGTTGTTCGACGCCCACCTCACGGCGTTGAGCCACTACCGGCCCACCGGCGGGTACGACGGGCCGGTCACCGTGGTCCGCGCCGCCGAGTCCCCCGCCGAACTGATGCGCTGGGACGGCCTGGCCGCCGACGTGACGGAACTCGTCGTCCCCGGCGACCACTACTCGATCTGGCGGGGCGAGGGGCTGGTCGCGCTCGGCCGGGCCCTGCGCCGCTGCCTTCCCGGCACCGACACCGACGACCACGGGCGCCCGTACGCCCAGAAAGGAACGGCCGACGAATGGCCTCCGCCACCTGGCGGCGCGTGACCGTACTGCTGGCTCTCGCCCTGTCCGCCTTCACCTTCAACACCACCGAGAACCTGCCGATCGGCCTGCTCCCGCTGATCTCCGAGGACCTGGACGTCACGTTCTCCTCGGTCGGCTACCTCGTCACCGGCTACGGCCTGACGGTGGCCGTCGTCTCGCTGCCGCTCGCCCAGGTGACCCGGGACCTGCCCCGCCGGTGGGTGCTCACCGGCGTGCTGGCGGTGCTCGTGGTGTCCACCCTGGTCTCGATCGTCGCGGCCAGCTACTGGGTACTGCTGACCGCCCGGATCGCGACCGCCGTCGCCCAGGCCCTCTTCTGGGCGGTGATGGCGCCCGTCGCGGTGGGGCTCTTCGCACCCGAGGTACGCGGACGGGTGATCGCGGTGATGTCGGTCGGGGGCTCGCTGGCCACCGTGCTCGGCGTGCCCGCCGGCACCTGGATCGGGCAGCAGGGCGGCTGGCGGGCACCGTTCCTGGTGCTGACCGCGCTGTCCCTCGCCGCGCTGGTGCTGATCGCGGTGCTGTTGCCGACCAGCCGTCCGCAGGACAGCCACGGCGCGTACGGCTCCGCCCCGCACACCGGCCGGTTCGTGGTCACGCTGCTGGCCACCGCGGTCTCGGTGACCGGCATGTTCGCCGGGTTCACCTACGTCGTCCGGCTGCTCACCGACGTCACCGGATTCACCGACGAGACGGTGAGCGTACTGCTCTTCGTCTTCGGGCTCGCCGGCATCGCCGGGGTGAGCGGGGTCGGCCAGATCCTCGACCGGTTCCCCAACGGCGCGCTGGTGCTGACCATCGGACTCCAGGCGGTCGCCCTGCTCGGCCTCTGGTTGTTCGCCACCGAGAAGGTCGTGGTGGTCGCCATGCTCGCCCTGCTCGGCGCGTCGGCGGCACCGGTGTTCATGGCCACCCAGGCCCGGATCCTGGTGGTCGCCCCGGGGCGGACCGAGATCGGCTTCGCGGCCAACTCGGCGGCGTTCAACGTGGGCATCGCGGTCGGTGCGGCGGTCGGCGGACTGGTGCTGGCACCGTTGGGCGCGCGCGGCGTGTTCGGCATCGGCGCGCTGGTCACCGTCGCGGCACTGGCGGTCGTCCTGGGCGAGTCGCTGCTGGCCGGTCGCCCGGAGGCGGCCCCGCCCGCTCCGAAGGCCGCCCCGGAACGGGCCGAGAGGGCCTCCTGACCCGGCGTCGGGGAGTCGAAGGCAACCCGGCTGATCGTCCGGGCGCGGTCCGCGCCCGGACGATCAGCCGTCACTGCCGGCGGGACGGAAGCGCGCGACGTAGCGTTTCTGCCAGAACGTCTCCACCGCGCGGCGGTGGTATTGCCGCCGGACGAACGCCACCGCCTCGGCCGGTGGCACCCCGTCGATGACCGCCAGGCAGGCCAGGGCGGTGCCGGTGCGGCCCCGGCCGCCGCCGCAGGCCACCTCCACCCGCCCGGTCGCCGCCCGCTCCCACGCCTCGCGCAGCAGTGGTCCGACGGCGGCCCGGTCCCGGGGCAGCCGGAAGTCGGGCCAGGGCAGCCACCGGCTCTCCCAGTCCACCGGGGGTGGCGGCGCGCCGAGCAGGTAGACGCCGAAGGTCGGGGCGGGACCGGGCGGCGGTCCGGCCCGCAGCCCACGCCCACGGACCAGCCGGCCCGAGGGCAACCGCACCACTCCCGGCGCGGTCGGTTCCCACATCGCGTCCATCCGGTGATGGTAGGCCGTGGGCACCGTCGGGACGGACCCGTGGCGGAGCAGCGGTGACCGGAGGTCTAGTAGTAGCCCTTCTCCCCGTCGAGCAGTTCGCGGATGGTGTCCAGGTGCCCGGCGTGTCGGGCGGTCTCCTCGACCATGTGGATCAGCATCCAGCGCAGACTCGCGCCGGCGGACCGGTAGTCCGGGTGCCGGCCCACCTCGTCCAGGGGGTGGGCGGCGACGATCTCGTTCGAGACGGCGCACTGCTGGTCGTACTCGGCCAGCAGCCGGGCCAGGGGGACGCCCTCGACCCGCATGTCGGCGTCCTCTTCCTCGATCTGCGGTCCGGCGGGTCGGCCGAGGAAGAGCACCTCGAACCAGGTGTTCTCGACCCAGCGCAGGTGGGAGACGATCCCCGCCACCGTCATCAGCGGCGAGGTGGGCAGCACGGCCCGATGGGCGTCGTCGTCGGTGAGTCCCTCGCACTTGTAGTGCACGATCGCGCGTTGCAGGTCGAGCCAGCCGACGAGTTGGGTGCGCTCGTCGGCCACGAACGGGGGGCGGGTGCGGGAAGGCGGCATGGCCGGAGGCTATCCGGCGGCCGGTCGGTCCGGCACGGCCTTTTCCGGGACCGCTCGCCGGACACGCCGACCGTCCGGCGTGGACGGACATCCGACGGGCACCTGGTCTGCTACGGTTCCGCCTGCCGACAAACGATCTCGAACGGCTTCCTCGGAGGGCTCCGACATGAACGTCGCCCTGTGGGCCATCGCCGGTCTGCTCGCCGCCGTGTTCCTGGTGATCGGCGGCATCAAGCTGACCCGCCCCAAGGAGAAGCTCCTCGCCAACGGCATGGAGGCCCTGGAGCCGTTGCCGCCCGGCCTGATCAGGTTCATCGGCGCGGCCGAGGTGCTCGCCGCCTTCGGGTTGATCCTCCCCGGCCTGCTCGACATCGCCCCGGTGCTCGTGCCGTTGGCCGCCGTCGGGCTGCTCGTCATCATGGTCGGCGCGGTCGTCACGCACGCCCTGCGCCGGGAGGTCGGCCCGGTCCTGCGGAACCTCGTGCTGGTCGCCCTGCTCGTGCTGGTGGTCTGGGGCCGCTTCGGGCCGTACGCCTTCTGACCGACCGGGCTGACCGCGGTCGCGCTGATCGCCAGCGCGGGCACCGACGGCACCACGGGCCGCGACGGCGTCAGCCCAGGCCCATCGCCCGGACGTGCCGTTCCGCCCGGCCGGGTTCGCCGGCCGGCTCCGGGCCGAGCCGGTAGACGCCGTCCGCCCGGGAGAGGATCCGCAGGTCGACCAGGTACCGGCGGATCGTCACATGGTCCACCTCTCCCTCGTCGCACCAGGCGCGGAGCCGCTCGTTGACGGCCACTTCGGGGTAGTCGACGCCGGGCGTGAAGGACCGTTCGGCGACGTGGCGCAACAGGTCCCGGCGTCGGCCCTGCTGCGCCGGAAGGCTGACCAGCCGGCCGCCGCGCAGGAACGGCCGGAACCCGACCTCGCCACCGTCGCCGTCGCCGGCAGGCGACGTGGCACGCGCCAGTTCCCGCAGCCGGTCGTAGTCCACCCGGAGGACGTCGCCCTCCGCGACCACGAGTTCCTGCTCGCGCAGCCGGCGCAGCGCCACCAGCGCCGCCTTCGGGCCGAGGCCGGAGGCCGTCACGGCGGCATCGGGCGTCGCCGCCCCGAGCGCGACCGCGCCGAGCACCCGCAGCCGATCCGGCTCCGCCACCAACCGCACCACCGTCTCAGGAGTCACGTTCCCTTTCTCCCCGTTCCACGCTCGTCCCTCAACAGGTTTTCCGTCGCCGGCCCCCGTCCCGCCGACCTCCTCGCCGACAGCGACGGGGCGCCTCACTGAGAGCCCACTGCCGGCTCAACCACTGACACGTACCGTGACCCGGCGGGACGGCGGGGACTCCGGTACCGTCCGGCTGTGCTCTTCCACATCGCCGAGGCGGCGGACTGGCAGCGGGCCCGCGAGGCCGGGGACTACCGGGTGTCCACCCGGGGCCGCACCCTCGCCGACGAGGGCTTCATCCACGCCTCGCGGCGCGACCAGGTCCTCGGCGTCGCCGAGGCCTTCTACGCCGACGCCGGTCCGCTCCTGCTGCTGCACATCGACCCGGCCCGGCTGACCGCCCCGGTCCGCGACGACGAGGTCGCGCCGGGGGTGGTGTTCCCGCACGTCTACGGTCCGCTCAACCTCGACGCCGTCGTCGCCGTGACGCCGCTGCCCCGGGCCGACGACGGGACGTTCCTCCTTCCCGACGAGCTGCGGGACGGGCCGGACGCTTGACCGGTCGTGGCAGCGTGGCTGTCGCACCGGGCCGCCCTCGCGGATCCCCCACCGGCTGCAACGGACGAGGAGGACGTCATGTCCGTGTCGCCGCAGAAACCCCGGTCGACGCTGGTCGCGGTCGACGGCGGCATGCTCGTGGCCACCCTGCTCACCCTCGCCGGGTACCTGCTGCCCTGGTTCCGCAAGGGCGACGGCTACGCCTGGTCCTTCTCCGGCTGGGCGTACGCGTCGCTCAGCGACGGCGGTGGCTGGACGCTGCTGACCTTCGGATGGCTGCTGCTCGCGGGCGGGGCGGCCCTGCTGGCCCGGGGCAGCACGGCAGCGGCGATGACCGGGGTGGTCGCCGCCGTGGGCACCCTGGTCACCAGCCTCGCGGTGGTGGCGGCCAGCTTCGCCGTCGTCGGCGAGCAGAATGCGCTGAACCCGATGGCGCAGCTGCCCTTCGGCGTCGGCCTGCCCATCCTGGCCGCCGGGCTGGGGCTGCTGCTGGCCACCTCGTGCCGGGCGATCGTCCGGGGTGAGACGCATGGCCGGGGCGGCCCGGACGGACCGCCGACGTCGGTGTCGTAGATCTGTCACGAACGGTTGGCCGGGTCGGGGAGACGGTTCGGGTAGACACCCTCTCCCGAAAGGAAACGGCCATGAATCGCAGGATCCGTCCGCTGGCCGCGGTGACCGGTCTGACCGCCCTCCTCGCCGCCGGGTCGGCGGCACCGGGCAGCGCCCAGGCAGCATCGGGCGCGACGCCCGGGTCGGCGGCGCACGGTTGCGCCCCGCTGCGGCCCGAGTCCGACTTCTACGCCGCCGGCCGGGTGGCCACCGTGCTGCTGACCGTGCCGGAGAACCCGACCTGCACCACCATCAGCGTCTCGCACGTCGTGGACGTGGCCGCGCCGTCGGACCGCTGCCAGGACTTCCTCGTCATCTTCTACCCCACCGACGGCAGCGAGCCGATCGCCACCGAGCCGGTCACGGCCTGTTCCCACGGCCCGCGTTCCCGCCCGGTGGTCCTCGCCACCGACGTGCCGGACGGCGCACCGTACCGGGTGCTGTACGAGATCGACTACCTGGGCCAGGACGTCCGGTTCACCGTCCGGCACTGACGGCGGCCCGGACCAGCGCCGGCAGCCGGCCCGTCACCACCGGGTCCGGTCCGGGGGGTGGCGGGCCGGTCCCGGTCGGCGCGCCGCCAGCGGCGACGTCCGAGCGGGACCGGCCCCGGGCTCAGCCGACCCGACGGGCCGCGCGGTGCAGGAGCAGGGCGGCCAGCAGGCCGCCGACCAGGACGGCAACCGCGCCGACGGTCTGACCGACGACCACGGCCGAGGAGAACGCCTCGGCGACCGCCTGACGTTCGGGTTCGCTCCGGGCAGCGGCCAGGGCGGCGGGGAACGACGCGGCGCCCGCCAGGGCGACCGGCAGCGCCGCCGTGAACCGGGTGTTCATCACCGCGCCGAGCACGGCCACGCCGAGGCTCGTGCCGACCTCCGTCATGGTGCCGTCCACACCGGCCCCCGAACCGGCCCGGTCGACGGGGATCGCGCTCATCACCGCCTCCACGATGGCCGGGTTGGCCACGGCACAGCCGGCGCCCATCAGCACCAGACCGCCGAGCAGCACACCGTAGCCGTCGGTCGGGGCGTACGCGGCGACCACGAGCCCGGCGGCGAGCGACGTCATGCCGGCGGCGATGGCCGCCGGGATGCCGAGCGCCCGGATCAGGCGGGCGGTGACACCGACCAGGTTGAGCAGGACCACGGTCGACGCGAACGGCACCATCCGCAGCCCCGCCTCCCAGGCGGAGTGCCCCCGGACGAACTGCAACTGCTGGGCCAGCAGGAACAGGGCGCCCGCGCTGCCGAAGGTGATCAGGACGACGCCGGCCACCGCGCCGACGAACCGCCGGTCCCGGAACAGGTCCATGTCGAGCATGGGGTGCGGGGTACGCCGTTCCCAGCCGACGAAGAGACCGACCAGCGCCACGCCGGCCAGGGCCGCGCCGAGCACCGACGGAGCGACCCAGCCGTCCTCGGGACCACGGATGACCGCGTAGACCAGCGCGGTCAGCCCGGCGGTGGAGAGCACCGCCCCGACCAGGTCGAGGCGTCCGCCGGTGGCCCCACGCGACTCGGGGACCAGCAGCGCGACGGCGGCCACGCAGAGCAGCACGATCGGCACGTTCAGCAGGAAGATCGCCGGCCAGGCGAAGTGCGCGAGGACGAGTCCGCCCACCGGTGGACCGGCGGCGAACCCGAGCGCGCTCACCGCCGCCCAGATGCCGATCGCGCGGGGCCGCTCCTCGGCGTCGAAGACCTGCATGGCGACCGCCAGGGTGCCGGTCACCAGGAGCGCGCCACCGACGCCGAGGGCCGCCCGGGCGGCGATCAACTGCCCGCTGGACTGCGCGGCCGCGGCGGCGAGCGAGGCGAGCCCGAACAGGACGAGCCCGGCCAGCAGCATCCGCCGCCGGCCGTAGCGGTCGACCACGCTGCCGGCGGTGAGCAGCAGGCCGGACTGCACCAGGGCGTACGCGTTGATCACCCACTGGATGTCGGCGGTGCTGGCGTTCAGGTCCCGGGTGAGCGCCGGCACCGCCACGGTGAGCACGGTGTTGTCGAGCACCACGACCAGTTGGGCGAGGCTGAGCACGGCGAGGATGAGCCAGCGGGTCGGCAGCCGGCTGGCGACGGTGTCGTCGCGGGTCGCGGGGCCGGCCGTGGTGGGCGCGGCGGTCACCGGGCACCGTCCGCCGGCGGGGCGGAGTGGACGGCTGGGGTCACCGGGCGGTCCAGTAGGCGAGCGAGGAGACCTGGTGCTTGCCGGCGCCGAGGCCACGCCGGAGGTGCCGGGCGATGCTCCGGTTGCTGCCCGCCTCGCAGGCGACCCAGTAGTACGCCCCGTCGGTGTCCGGCGGGATCGCCGCGCACACCGTGTCGACCAGGTACTGGCCGCCGTCCTGGCGGGGCACCCACATCACCTTGTGGTGTCCCCGGGCCCGCGGGGTCAACGCCTGCTCGTCGTCGTGGGCGTACTCCAGCCAGACCGTGGCGGGCACGTCCTCGGCGTGGTCGAGCAGGCTGTTGACCGCCGGCAGGGAGGCGGCGTCGCCGACCAGGTAGAGGTGGCGCGGGGCGGGGTCGTCGGGCAGGGTGAACCCGGTGCCCTGGACGGTGGCGTCGATGGTGTCGCCGGGGCGGGCGCTGGTGGCCCACCGGGCGGCGACGCCGTCGTGCAGGGCGAACTCCAGGTGGAACCGCCCGGTGGCCGGGTCCGGATCGACCAGGGTGTACGCGCGCTGGTGCGCCTTGCCGGCGTTGTCGAACCACAGGCGCACCCACATCGTCGGGTGCACGCCGCAGGCTTCCAGCAGGCCGCCACCGTCCACCAGCAGGCGTTGGTAGTGGGCGTTCACCGACTCGGACTCGAGCACGGTCAGCCGGAAGTCCCTGCCTCCCATGGCCTTGAGCACCAGGGCTTCCCAGTTCCGTTTCACGCGGTCCTCCCGTACAGTCCTGCCCAGTTAGGCAAGGCTAACCTAAACGATCGGTTCTGGGGAGAGGTGTCGTTTCGCGCACCGGACGACCCGCAAGAGCATGAGATGAGGCACGTGATGTACGAGGAGACGATCCCCGGCTTCGGCACCCTGTCGCTGACACCGGTGGACCCCGCGGTCCACGCCGGACTGTTGCACGGCTGGGTCACCCAGCCCCGGGCAGTGTACTGGGGTATGGGCTCCTACACACCGGACGACGTCCGCGAGATCTACGAGTTCATCGACGGGCTGACCACCCACCACGCCTACCTGATCCGGCTGGACGACGTGCCGGTGGGCCTCTTCCAGACCTACGAGCCGGCGGCCGACCCGGTCGGCGAGCGGTACGAGGTGCGCCCCGGCGACATCGGCATGCACCTGCTGCTGGCCCCACCCACGGGCACCGGGCGCGGCCTGACCACGGCGGTCGGGCCGGCGCTGGCCCGGTTCCTGTTCCGCGACCCGGCGCACCACCGCATCGTGGTGGAGCCCGACGTGCGCAACGAGTTGGCGCTGCGCCGGCTGGAGCGGGAGGGCTTCACCTTCGACGACGAGATCGACATGCCCGACAAGCGGGCCCAGCTGGCCTTCCTCACCCGCACCCGGTTCGAGGCGGACCACCCGCAGCCGGTGGCCCGGTAGCCGACGATCCGACCCGTCACCCCGGCATGCCGCAACCCGGGCCGCCCCGACCGCCGGTCACCCCGAGATGCCGCATGTCGTGAGCGGGCCGGGCCGGGGCGGGCGGGCGGGGCGGGGCGGTCGGGGGCGGCCGGAGGCGGTCAGGAGGCGGCGGAGTGGGCGTGCCGGGCGGCGCGTTCGGCCAGCCACAGCCAGCGGCGCTGCACGTCCCCGGCCGTGGCCGTGACCATGGCCAGGGCGTCCGACCGGACGGCGTCGAGCGCGTCCGCCGTCGCGGCCGGGTCGTCCAGCACGGCCGCGCCGTCGGCGAACGCCTGCGCCTCGGCCGGGCCGCCGAACCGGGGCGCGACGTCGTCGCGCCAGAAGTCGGCCCAGGCCAGCTCCGGGTTCCAGGTGAACCGGGCGTACGCCAGGTAGCTGACCTCGTTCGTCGGGTGGTACGCGGACGGCTCGGCGAAGATGGTCAGCCCGCGCAGTCCGGCCGCACCGGAGCGGCTGGCCATGTCGGCGTACATCTCCGGCACCCAGGAGTGCCGCTGCCGGTTCCACTGTGAGCCGGCGTGGGTGCGCAGCACGTTTGTGGTGTGCGGGAGCCGCCCGACGTGGTCGGCGGTGAGCCGGTCCCGGTTGTCGTACCAGAAGCCCCGGTTCACGCAGTACTGGTACGCCACGTCGTCGGGCAGGTCGGCGAGGGGCTTCTGCGCGTCCAGGTCGAAGATGTTGTCCCAGTAGACCTCGACCAGGTGCCGCAGCGGCACCCCGGCCGGGCCGGGCCGGCGGGCCGTGTCCAGCAGGGTCGGGTACACCGACCGCATCGCCTCGTACGACCACGAGGTGCGTTCCCCGCCGGTGCGGGCGGCGCACCGGGCGCAGGCGCAGCTGCCGTAGTCGCCGGTCTCGAAGTTGATCCCGCCGACCGGCAGGGTGTCCAGCAGCCAGTCGACGGCGTCCCGGTGCCAGGCCAGGTTGTCCGGCTGGGACGGGCAGGCGGCCATCATGTACTCGCTGGCCGGGAAGTGCAGGTCGCCGAACTCGTCGATGTCGAAGCCGACCTTCTTCGGCAGTTCGGCGGCGAGGTCGGGGCGCTGACGCAGCCAGGTGGCCAGGTTGTAGCGGTGCCGGCCGTCGAAGTAGATGCCGCCGTAGGCGTTGATCCCGATGCCGGCGACGATCCGCACGCCGCGCTCGTTGGCGTACTCGCACAGGTCGCGGGCCGCCTCGACGCCGCCGTGGGCGTCGCGCAGCAGCCCGTACACGACGATGCCGCCGATCCGCTCCCGGCTGCAGAAGTCGACCAGCCGCCGGTAGTCCGCGCCGAACGCCTCGGCCGACTTGGCGTACGGGTTGAGCGCGCCGATCTCCTGCTGGCCGAGCTGGCGCAGGTCCCAGTTGGTGGAGTGGTCCCAGGTCCACAGGGTGCGCAGCGGCAGGCCGGGCGACCCGGTCCGCACGCCCACCGGCACGCCGGCCGGGGTGGCGGAGTCGGCCAGTTCGCGGGCGGCGTACACCAGCCCGGCGAAGGGGTCGCCGCTGACCCGGATCTCCCCGTCCTCGGGCACCTCGATCCGGTAGCCGCCCTCGGGCAGGGCCGGGTCGGCGGTGAACCGGACCGGCACCCCCTCGGACGCCCGGCCGAGGGCCTCCTCCACCAGCCGGGCGGCGTACGGCGCGCGCTCCGCGCCGTGCACCCGGACCCCGGCGATCCGGCGGTACTGCGACATCATGACCTCCCGAGGGACTGCGGGGTGGCGGCGAGGTACTCGACCACCTCGATGGCCGTCCAGACCCCGTGCTGCCAGTACGGATCGTGTGCACAGCGGGCCCGTGCCGCGTCGGCGTCGGCGGCCCGCAGAACGAGGACGGAGGCGGCCAGGTCGGCCCGCGCCCCGGCGACCAGCGCGGTGCCGTCGGCCAGCAGGGACGCCACGTGGGCGAGGTGGGCGGCGCGGTACGGCTCCCGCCGGGTGGCGGCGTCGGCGGCGAAGGTCGCGGTGACCAGGTAGGTGGGCTCGAACCTCACGTGCCACCGCCGATCGCCTCGCCGAGGCGCTGCATGGCCACCCGGTAGACGGTCTGCGGCCGGCCCGCGCCGGTGCTGACGTGCAGCCCGACCTCCTCGGCGTAGCCCGCCGCCCGCAGCGCCTTGAGCAGCCGGCGCGCGGAGCGGGCCTCCACCCCGTACGCGTCGGCCAGCCCGCGCGCGGTCACCTGGTTCGGGTCCATCTGGTGCAGCGCCTCCAGCAGCCGACGGGTGGAGAGCGGCCCGAGCCGGAGCTGCTCGGAGACCCGCAGGACCCCGGGCGCGGTCTCCCGGAGCCGCTGCTTGACCGGGCTCTCCCGGCTGGAGTAGATCTCCCCGTCCGGGAAGACCACGTGGGTGTCGCCGCTGCCCCGGCCGAGCGCGAGGGCCTTGCGGGCGTTGTCCTCGGCAGCGGCGATGGTGGTGCCGGCCCCGAAGCCGACGGTGTGCTCGACGTCGACGCCGCGCAGGGTGAGCAGGGAGGCGTGCCCGGCCCGGTACCGGGCGATGGCGCTCTCCACGGTGCCCCGGGTGGTGGTGATGAGCATCGTCCGGTCGTCGATCGTGCCCAGCCGGCCGCGCATCCGCTCGGCGTGCTCCAGCAGGGCCTCGCGCAGCCGCAGCCGGGCCCGTTCCGCCTGGTACTGGTCGCCCTGGCGGCCGGCCGGCTCGGCCAGCTCGATCATCATCACCGCGATCTGGGTGCCCCGGGACTGGCGTACCTCGGCGGCGAGCCAGGCCCGGCGCAGCGCGTCCCGCACCGAGGCGCGGGTGTGCTCGACGCGCCAGACCGGCACCCCGGCGTCCCGCAGGTCCCGGTGCACCGCCCCGAGGCAGGTCAGGCAGGCCTCGACCGCTCCCGACTCGTACCGCTCCCGGTGGTACGCGGTGATCTCGTCGAGGCCGGAGAAGAGTAGGCCGGAGGAGTCGGCGATGGGCAGGATCTCGGTCGGCGGGACCTGCTCGATGTCGTGGTAGGTCTCCCGGACGACATCGGCCTCGATGGTGTCCACACTCACCCTCGGCAGCCGCCCGCCGTTGGCAAGCAGCATCCGCGACAGCGTCCGGTAGAGGTCGATGCCGGCGTGCGGCACGAAGTCGATCTCGGCGCGCAGCCCGCCGGTCGCCGCGGCGAACGCGTACGGGATGCGCCCGGTGAAGAGCATCACCTGGCACAGCTCGTCGAGTTCCCGGGCCAGCTCGGGAGCCTGTTCCGGCCGGGTGTAGGCGCGGACGGTGAGGTCGGCGGAACGCTGTTCGCCCTCGGCGACCTCCTGTACGAGCCGGATCGAGTCCTCCGGACCGATGATGCCGATCATCGTGTTGCCTCCACGTCGTCGCCGCCCTCGGGTGGGGTGCTCAGCCGCTGTGGACGGTGCCGACGACACCGTCGCTGGCCGGCGACGCCAGCAGCACCAGTGCCGACGCCACGTCCTCCGGGCGACCCAGCGCGGCCTCGATCGCCGCGACCCGGCCCCCGTCGGTGCCGTTGGCCCGCGCCTCGTCCAGCGACCGCCGCATCAGCGGCGTGTCGATGTCGCCGGGGCAGAGCGTGTGCACGCGGATCCCCTGTGGACGCAACTGCCGGTCGAGGGTGAGCGCCAGCCCGTGCAACCCTCCCTTACTCGCGCCGTAGGGTACCGAGCCCGAGCCGGTGAGCACGCCGGCCTTCGATCCGACCAGCACCAGCACGCCGCTGCCGGGGGTGAGGTGCCGGGTGGCGTGCCGGGCGACCAGGAACGGCCCGGTCAGATTGACCGCGATCACCCGCGCCCACAGCTCGACCGGGACGTCCCGCACGTCGAGGCCCTGGCCGCGCATCACCCCGGCCACGTGCAGCACCGCGTCGATGCCGCCCAGTTCGCCGGCCACGTCGTCGAGGGCGGTGGCGACCTCGTCCTCGACGGTCACGTCGACCCGGCGGGCACAGGCGGTCGCCCCGGCGGAGCGGGCGTCGTCGGCGGCGGCGGTCGCGCCGTCGCCGTCGGCGTCCAGGACGGCGACCGCCGCGCCCGCGGCGACGGCGGCCCGTACGGTCGCCAGGCCGATGCCGGAGGCCCCGCCGACCACCACCACCCGCCGGCCGGCCAGCAGACCGGCCGACGGGGTGGGGCTGGCCGACGAACCCGGACCGGCCGACGGGGTGTGGTCGGCCGACGGGTCCGGACCGGCCGAGGGGGTGGGGCTGGTCATCGACCGACCGTCCGCCGCACCGCGGCCACCACGTCGGCGGCCTCGGGAACCACGGCCTGCTGGAGGGTGGGCGCGGCCGGCATCGGCAGGTCGGGCAGGCCGACCCGGGCCACCGGGGCGCGCAGGTCGGCGAAGCACTCCGCCGCCGCGCGGGCGGCGATCTCCGCGCCGAACCCGCCGGTCAGGTTCGCCTCGTGGGCCACCACCAGCCGGCCGGTGCGGGCCACCGAGGCGGCCACGGTGTCGAAGTCCAGCGGGTTGAGCCAGCGCAGGTCGATCACCTCGGCCTCGATGCCCTCCTCGGCGAGGGTGCCGGCCGCCGCCACCGAGGCGGAGACCATCCGGGACCAGGTGACCACCGTGACGTCGCCGCCGGGGCGGACCACCCGGGCCCCGCCGACCGGCTCGACCGGGGCGTCGGTGCGCACCGGCCCGCGCGTCGGGTAGAGCATCCGGGCCTCGGCGACCACCACCGGGTCGTCGCTGACCACGGCCGTGCGCAGCATCTGGTACGCGTCGTCCGGCGTGGCCGGCAACGCGATCCGCAGCCCGGGGGTGTGCGCGAAGTACGCCTCCGGGGAGTGCGAGTGCTGGGCGCAGGCGCCCGGCGAGTAGCCCTGCTGCATCCTGATCACCAGCGGGGCCTTCCAGCGGCCGTTGCTGGCGTACCGGATGGTGGAGATCTGGTTGACGAACTGGTCCATCGCCACGAACGAGAAGTCCGCGTACATGATCTCGGCGATCGGCCGCAGGCCGGTCATCGCCGCCCCCAGCGCCATGCCGAGGAACCCGGTCTCGGAGATCGGGGTATCGAAGATCCGCGCGGAGCCGAACCGCTTGTGCAGCCCCTTGGTCGCGCCGAACGGCCCGCCGGGGAGGGCGACGTCCTCGCCGAAGTAGACGGTGTCCTCCCGGCTGTCCAGCGCCCAGGTGAGCGCGGCGTTGACGGCCTGGATGTAGCGCAGGGACTCAGACATGGACGTGCTCCTTGACGGTCGCCGGGTCCGGGAACGGCACGGCGCGGGCGGCGGTGACGGCGGCCTCGACCTCGGCGGCCACCTCGGCGTCGATGACGTCGAGCCGGGCGGTCAGGTCGGCGTCGGCGGCCTGCCGGATCCGGGCGAGGGGCTCGCGTTCCCGGGCGGCGGCGATCTCGCCGGCCGGCCGGTAGTGCTGCACGTCGCCGCTGTAGTGGCCGACCAGCCGCTCGGTCATCGCCTCCACGATGGACGGCCCGCCGCCCTCGCGGGCCCGGGTGACCGCCTCGGTCACCGCCTCGGCGACGGCGTCGCAGTCGTTGCCGTCGACCACCCGGCCGGGCACGCCGTAGGCGGGGGCCCGGTCGGCGAGCTGCCTGATCCGCACCATGTCCTCGATCCGGGACATCTCGGAGTAGACGTTGTTCTCGACGACCAGCACCAACGGCAGGTCGAGCACGGCGGCGAGGTTGATCGCCTCGTGCACGTTGCCCTGGTTCATCGCGCCGTCGCCGATGCTGACCACGGAGACCGCGCCGCTGCCGGTGCGCTGCGCGGTCAGCGCCGCCCCGGCGGCGACCGGCACACCGGCGCCCACGATGGAGTTCTCGCCGATGAACCAGCGCCCCGGATCGGTCAGGTACGGCGAGGCGGCCCGGCCGCCGCACAGCGCGGAGTCACGTCCCATCATCTCGGCGAAGAGCCCGACCAGGTCCACGCCCCGGGCGATGGCCCAACCGTGTCCCCGGTACGTCGCGGTCACGTGGTCGCCGTCGCGCAGCGCGCGGGCGGCACCGACCGGGATCGCCTCCTGCCCGTTGCACAGGTGGATCGAACCCGGGACCTCACCGGCGTCCTTGAGGGCGGCCAGCCGCTCCTCGAACCGGCGGATCCGGGCCATCAGCCGATAGTCGTCCGGCAGACCCATCACACCCCCAGTGGTAGTTAGAGCCTTATTCCGGCTCGTTCGCATCGGAGCCTAGACCAGCGGCGTAAGGCTATGGAAGAGTGCAAGAGCAAGTTTCTGGCCGTTATTGGTCTCTAATTTGGGGGCAGGTATGGAGATCACCGCCGTCGAGTCGGTGGTGCGGGGCGACGCGCACTTCGTCCAGGTGCGGACGTCGGACGGTCTGGTCGGCGTGGGCCAGTCCGCCTGCTGGGGCTACCCCACCGCCGTGCACGCCGTGGTGGAGGCGTTCCGGCCGCACCTGCTCGGCGCGGACCCGAACCGGATCGAGCACCACTGGCACCACCTCTACCGGATGGGGCCCTTCCGGGGCTCGGTGCTCACCGCCGCCGTCTCGGCCGTGGACATCGCCCTGTGGGACCTGCTCGGCAAGCGGCTCGGCGTGCCGGTGTGGCAGTTGCTGGGCGGCCGGGTGCGCGACCGGATCCGGCTGCACCTGCTGCTGCCCGGCACCGGGGCGGAGGCGCTGGCCGCGCAGGCGGCGGCGGCCGTGGCCGACGGCTTCACCGCGGTCAAGTTCGACCCGCTCCCCGCCGACTACGGCGACCTGTCGCTGCACCGGCTGGTCACCGCCACCGAGGCCACCACCGCGGCGGTCCGGGAGACCGTCGGCCCCGACGTGGACCTGCTCGTCGAGCTGCACCGCAAGCTCACCCCGTTGCAGGCGGAGGCCGTGGTGCCGGCGCTGGCCCGGCATCTTCCGCTGCTGGTCGAGGACCCGGTGCAGATCGACAGCATCAGCAGCCAGGCCGCCGTGGCCCGGCGGGCGCTCGGGGTGCCGATGGCCAACGGGGAACGGCTGCACACCATCTGGGAATTCAAGGAGCTGCTCGCCCAGGGTGGCGCCCAGTACGTCCGCCCCGACCTGGGGCTGGCCGGCGGGATCAGCCACGCCCGCAAGATCGCCGCGTTGGCCGAGGCGTACCACGCCGCCGTGGTCAGCCACAACTGCCTCGGCCCGCTGCTGACCATGGCCTCGGTCCACCTGGACGCGGCCATCCCGAACTTCGTGACACAGGAGTACTCCCCCCTCGACGACCAGCTCGCCGACGGCCCGGCCCGGGCGTGTGTCCGCCGGCAGGGCGGTTGGCTGCCGGTGCCCGAGGAGCCGGGGCTCGGCGTCACCCTGGACCTGACCGACGACACCCCGCTGGACCTCACCGGCCGGCCGCTGACCCGCATCCCGCTGCGCGCCGACGGTTCCGTCGCGTACGCGGTCTGACCGCCGGAACGCGTTCCCGGACGACAGCGACGTGGCCCGGCGGCAGATCCCGCCGGGCCACGTCGTCGCGCAGGTCAGTCCGCCGGGGGCCGGCCGGCGTGGTGGAAGACCGGGTACGCCCAGAGCGGCTCGCCGTCGGCGTCGGCGATCTCGGCGAACAGGTGCGCCAACGACTCCGTCCACCGTCGCTGCACCGCCGACGCCCCGGTGACCCGGTCCGCGTGCCGGAACCCGTACCGGGTGCGCAGCACGCAGATCAGGAGCAGGCCGTGCCGGTGGATGTGGTAGTCGTAGATCCCCGCGGCGTCGAGCAGCGCCGACATCTCCGGCCAGATCTCGGCGTGCCGCCGCTCGTACTCGGCCTCCGCGCCGGGCCGCAGCCGGTACAGGTGGCACACCTGCGCCCCCGGCCCGGCGTCGGCCGGGCCGGGGGTGACCGCAGCCGGGTCCGGGGTGGCCCCGACCGGGCTCACTTGCCCGAGCCGGCCAGCGCGCCGGAGACCAGTTGCCGCTGGAACACCAGGTAGATGATGAGCACCGGCAGCAGCGCGACGATCAGGCCCGCGCTGACCAGCGGTACGGAGACGTCGTACTGCCCGCTGAGCAGGGACACCCCGACCATCAGGGTCTTGCTGTCCGAGCCACCCATGATCACCAGGGGCAGCAGCAGGTCGTTCCACATCCAGACGAAGTTGAAGATGGCCAGCGCCGCGAGCGCCGGGGTGGCGATCGGGGTGAGCAGTCGGAACAGGACGGTGAAGTGCCCGGCCCCGTCCACCCGGGCCGCCTCGATCAGCTCGTCCGGGATCTGCTGGAAGTAGCCGGCGAGCTGGTACGTGCCCAGCGGCAGCCCGAAGGCGGCGTAGGCCAGAATCAGCCCCTGATACTCGCCGGACATGCCCAGGTCCAGCACGGTCTGGTAGAGCGGGTAGATGATCGCCTGGCTGGGGATGGTCAGCGAGACGATGATCAGCAGGAACACCAGCTTCTTGCCCCGGAACCGCAGCTTGGTCACCACGTACGCGACCAGCAGCGCGGCCAGCACCGACAGCACCAGCCCGCCCACCGTGGTGACGATCGAGTTCAGCAGCAGCCGGGGCATGTCCATCCGGCGGAACGCCTCGAGGTAGTTCTCCAGGGTGATCCCGCTGGTCGGCAGCCCGAGCGGGTCGCGGGCGAAGCCGGTCTGCGTCTTCAGGGAACTGATCACGGTGAACAGCAGCGGGTAGATTGCCGCGACCGCGACGACCACCAGCGCGAAGGTCAACAGGTAACGCCCGATCCGGGCGGCGTGCGTGTTCATCGCGGCTTGCGGGTCCCCTCTTTGAACATGTGCCGCACGCTGAACACGGACAGCAGGGCGACGAAGACGAAGAGCGCGATGCCGATGGCCGAGCCGTAGCCCCGGTCGAGGAACTGGAAGGTGGTCAGGAAGACCAGGTACTCCGGCATCATGGTGGCGTCACCGGGGCCGCCCTGGGTCAACGCGTAGATCAGCGGGAACAGCCAGATCAGCACGCCGGACGCGCAGAGCACGCTCCAGTAGGCCACCGTCGGACGCAGCATCGGCACCACCACCGAGAACAGCCGCCGCCAGAAGCCGGCCCCGTCGAGGTAGGCGGCCTCCAGCACCTCGTCGGGGATGGTGGAGAGCCCGGCCAGGTAGGTCATCACGCCCAGACCGAAGAAGCTCCACAGCGCCACCGCGACGAGCGAGAAGATCGCGCTCCACCGGCCGTTGAGCCACTCGATGGCCAACGGGTCCAGGCCGACCGCGCGCAGCAGCGCGTTGATCGGCCCGTCCGGGGCGAGGATCTGCCGGAACATGATGCCGACCACGATCGGCGCGATGGTGTACGGGACGAAGTAGACGGCCCGGAAGAACTTCCAGCCCGGCGCACGCTGGTGGATGAAGACCGCCAGGACCAGCGGGATCACCACCCAGAACGGCAGGGTGGCGACCACCAGCAGGGCGTTGCGGAAGCTGGTGAGCACCATCGGGTCGTCGAGCATCCGGGTGTAGTTGTCCGCCCCGGCGAACGACCCGCCGTCGAACCCGCTGGACGACTCGAAACTGGTGATCACCCCCCGGACCAGGGGCACCAGCTTGAACGTGACCACGAGGGCCAGGGCGGGCAGCACCAGGGCGGCCCCGAGCCACCACTCCCGGGCCCGGCCCGACCCGCGTGGCGCGGGGGTGGGCCGGGCGGGTTCGTCGGCGCCCGCCGACTTCGCGACCGGCACGGTCGAAACGGTCATCAGGTTCCTTCCCCGGGACTCACCGGTCGCAGGCGGCACGCCGGCCGCCTGCGACCGGTACGGTCACTTGCCCTGCTTCTTCGTGGGACTGCGCTCCAGCGCCTGCTGCATCTGCTCGGCCCACTTGTCGACGGTGAGCTGGCCCAGGGTCACCTGCTGCCAGCCCCGGGCGAGGGCGTCCGCCTCCGGACCGGAGAGCATCACGCCGGCGTGCAGGGTCGGCTCGGCCACCAGCTCCTGGATCTTGCGGAACGCCGGGGACGAGGGCAGCAGCGCCGGGTCGACGTTCTTGTTCAGCGGCTGGCCCTTGGCGTGCTTCACCCACAGCTCGCCGTTCTCCTTGCCGGCCAGCCAGGTGATGAACTCCAGGCCGGCGTCCTTCTTCTCGCTCCACTTGGTGACGCCGTAGACGGCGCCCTCGATGCCGGAGAACTTCTGCGCCAGCGGGGCGTCCGGGTTGATCGTCGGCCAGCGGGTGACGCCCAGCTTGTCGTCACCGAGGGCCTTGCCGAAGGCGTCCCAGTTGACCGCGTCCGAGATGATCGTGCCGGCGAAGGCGGCGTCCCCGCGCTGGAAGATGTCCGCGCCGTCGGGCAGCATCGTGATCGACGGGGCGTTCTTGTTGGTCCAGCCCTTGGTGGTGATCTCGGCCAGCTTCTCCAGGACGGACACCAGCTTCGGGTCCGTCCAGGACAGCGTGCCGGCCAGCAGGCCCCGGATGTCCTCCTCGGACAGGTAGTTCCGGGCGATCTCCGGGAAGTCCCAGTAGGCGGGGAAGGTGCCGGAGAGGCCGAGCGCCAGGCAGGTCTTGCCCGACTTCGTCACCGCGTCGCAGGCCGCCCCGAAGTCGGCCCAGGTGACCGGGGGCTTCTCCGGGTCGAGCCCGGCCGCGCGCAGGACGTCCTTGTTGTAGTAGAGGACGTTGCCCTGGTACGAGAAGGGCACGCCGTAACACGGCTTGGCGGTGTCGAAGCCCTCGCACGCGCCGCTGTAGGTGACCAGGTCCTTGTTGATCTCGGCGGCCTTGTCGCCGAGCGGCACGTACGCGCCGCGCCGGTCGAACAGTTCCAGCCCGGCGTTGTTCGCCATCACGTCCGGCCCGGACTGCGAGGTGATGTACGGGCCCTGCACCTCGGGGTACTTGTCGAACGGAACGGACTGCATCTCCAACTTGATGTCCGGGTGGGCGGCCTCGAAGCTGGTCTTGACCTGCTGCCAGTACTCGGTGCCGCCCGGCTCCCAGGTCAGCACCTTGAGGGTGACCGGGCCGTCGGAGGCGTCGTCACCGCCGCCGCAGCCGGTCAGCAGCGCGGCGACCGCCGTGCCGGCGGCGACGACGCCGGCCAATCTACGTCGAAACATCGGCAGAAGCTCCTGTCACGTGAGGGGGCTCGGGGGGATCCGGCGGACCGCGCCACCGGCGGTGGCGCTGTCGACCACGGCCTCGGCGACCCGGACGACGTGCAACCCGTCGGCGAGCGGGACCACCGCCGCCGGTTCGGTGCCGTCGACCTGGCCGAGGAAGTGCCGCAACTCGGCGGCGAGCGCGCCGCCGCCGTCGGCCGGAGAGAGGAGCCAGTCGGGCGCCTCGGTCGGCTCGCCCTGGACGAGCAGCGTGGGGTGGCCGAGGTCGACGTGCGCGACCCCGTCGGTGCCGTACACCTCGACCAGGTCCGAGGTGTGGTTGGTGGCGTGCTCGGGGAGCAGGTAGCTGTTGCGGATCGACGACACGACGTCGTTGGCGTGCCGAAGCTCCGCCCACACCAGGACCGGGCTGGCCGGTCCGGGTCGGGTTCGGGTCACCGCGCGGACCTCGACCACCGGCGCTCCGGCGTACCAGAGCGCCAGGTCGATGTCGTGTACGGCGGTGAGCAGCGCGGGGTGTTCGCGCGGGAAGAGGCGGCTCAGTGTCCGGGGTCGGTCCCGGCGGGACGACACGGCGAGCACGTCGCCGAGCCGGCCGGCGCGGACCGCCTCGTACAGGGCCCGGTGCGGGGCGCTGTGCCGCAGGATGTGGCCGGGCTGGCAGAGCACGCCGGTCCGCTCGGCGACGGCCACGATCGCGGCGGCGTCGTCGACCGACGCGGCCAGCGGCTTCTCCACCAGCACGGGCACCCCGGCGTCGAGCAGGTCGACCGCCACCGCCCGGTGCGCCGGGCCGGGCACACAGACCGAGGCCGCGTCGGGGCGACCGGTGGCGAGCAGGTCGGCGACCGAGGGGTGGGCGTGCGGTACGTCGAACTCTGCGGCCACCCGGGCGCGGGTCGTGGCGTCCGGCTCGACCAGCGCGGTCACCGGCACGCCGAGCGACCGGTACGCGGCCAGGTGCCGGACGCCGAACGCCCCGGCCCCGACCACCGCCACCGCGCGGGTCATGCCCGGACCGCCTCGACGGACCGGCCGTCGTCGGCCGCGCTGCGCTGGTCGGCCCGCCCGGTGTTCCCGGAGCCGGCGGCGGTCGCGTCCCCGGCGGCCAGCCGACCGTCGAGGACGGCCCGGGTGAGTCGCTCCAGGGCGGTCACGCCCGCCGTGAGGCAGCGCTCGTCCACGTCGAAGCTGCCGGAGTGCAGCGGCGCGCCGCCGCGCTCGCCGGTCACCCCGAGCTTGACGTAGAGGCTGGGGCCGAGCGCGCCGAGCAGGGCGAAGTCGTCGGTGGTCAGCGGCGGCTCGGCCAGGTCGGCCACCTCGACGGAGCCGGGCAGCTCGGCGTGCGCGAGCCGCACCAGCGACCCGGCGTTGCGGACCGGGGGCATCTCGTTGGCCCAGGTGAACCGCAGGCCCAGGTCGAGCGCGGCGGCCTGCTGCCGGGCGATCCGCTCGATGACCTCCTTGAGCCGCTCGCGGATGGCCTCGTCGTGGGTGCGCAGCGTGCCGGTGGCCTCCGCGTGGGCCGCGACCTGGCTCTGGCTCGCGCCACCGGAGATCGTGCCGATGTTGAAGGCGACCAGTTCGTGCGGGTTGCGGGACCGGGCCACCCCGGCGTGCAGCAGGTTCACCATGCCGCTCAGCCCGAGGATGGCGTCCCGGCCGAGAGCGGGAGTGGCGGCGTGCGCGGCCCGACCGAGCACCTCGATCCGGAAGGCGTCCTTGGCGGCCATCGCCGTCTCCCGGTCGACGCCGACCGTGCCCACCGGCAGGTCGGGCCAGCAGTGCAGGCCGAGGACGGCGTCGTAGCGCCGCCCGCGCAGGGCCTCGTCGGCGAGCGCCGCGGCGGCCCCGGACGCCTCGCCGAACGGGATCTCCTCGGCGGGCTGGAAGAGCAGGGTGACCGACCCCCGGGCGGGCGGCTCGGCGGCGAGCCGGGCCGCGACACCGTAGACGACGGTCATGTGGACGTCGTGTCCGCAGGCGTGGCAGACCCCGGGATTGGTGGAGGCGTAGTCGGCCTCCTTGGCGTCCTGAACGGGATAGGCGTCCATATCGGCCCGAAGCAGCACCGAGGGTCCGGGGGCACGCCCGTCGATCTCGACCAGCAGGCCGGTGCCGGCAATTCCGGTCCGGACCCGGCCGATGGGAGCCAACCGCTCGGCCAGGGCAGCCGCCGTACGGTGCTCCGTGAACCGCAGCTCGGGGTGCTGGTGGAGCTGCCGGCGCAGCCGTACCAGATCGTCAACGTCCTCGTGCACCTGCACCACGCGGCTCCACTCCTCGCCTGCGGCCGATAATCCGGACCTAATTGAGACAAGAACTTAAGCGAGCGGTCCTCCCACGTCAATGGCCTGGTCGGAGTGGGTTAGGGTCCCGCCATGGAACGCGCCGACGCACACCTGCACCTGTTCGCCGCCGGGTATCCGGGCCGCTACGGACGGTCCCCGGCCGGGGGTGACGAGCTGGTCGTCTACGAGTCGCTGCGCCGGACGCACGGCATCGACCGGGCACTCGTCGTCGGATACGAGGGGTCGCCGGAGTTCGCCGGCAACAACGACCACCTGGCCGCCCTCGCCGCCGACCACGACTGGATCGCCCCGGTCGCGTACGTCCCGCCCACCGGACCGGCGGACGGCCTGGACCGCTGGTGGTCGGCGGGTTTCGTCGGGATCTCGGCCTACCTGGCCGACGCGGACGCCGCCCGGACCTTCGCCGGCTGGCTCGGCGACGCCGCCGCCGACCTGAACCGGGCGGGTGCGATGCTCAGCCTCAACGCGACCCCGGCCGCCACCGTCCACCTCGGCCCGGCGCTGGCGCGGCTCACGGAGTGCACCGTGCTGGTCAGCCACCTCGGCCTGCCCGGCCCGCACCCGGCCCCGCCCGGCCGGGACGCCGCCGCCTCGGTGCTCGCGCCGCTGCTCGGACTGGCCGACCTACCGCACGTCGGGGTCAAGGTCTCCGGGCTGTACGCGGTCAGCGAACCGGCGCACGCCTGGCCGCACGACAGCGCCCGCCCCTTCGTCGAGGTGCTGCTCGACGCGTTCGGGCCGTCCCGCCTCTACTGGGGTTCGGACTTCTCCCCCAGCCTCGACCACGTCTCCTTCACCCAGACCCTGCACCCGGTCGGCCTGGACGCCCTCTCCCCCACCGAGGCAGCCGACGTGTACGGCGGCAACCTCCGCCGCGCGCTACGCCGGCGGGCACGCCCGGCGACCGCCGCCTGACGGAGCACCGGGCACGTACCGCACGCGACCGGACGACGCTCCGCAATTTCGATCTTCCCCTATCCCCTGGTCGACTGGTTGACTGGTCGGGCCACTCACGTCAGCCGAGCCACGGGGAGCCCTGACCCATGCCCGAACCGCACCCCTCCCGGCGCACCCGGCGCATCGCGTCCTCGGCGCTCGTCGGCGTCGTAGCCGGTGTCGTGCTGACGACCGTCCCGCCCGCCGCCGCCGGTCCAGCCCAGCCGGTCGAGGCGACCAGGGCCGGAGGCACCACCGGGACGGTCACCACCCGCCCCGTCGTCACCCCGCCCAGCGAGCCGACCACCATCGGCGTTCCGGCCGAGTTCAGCGTCACCAAGGGGGACGGCAGCACCCCGAACGCGTACGTCTACCAGTTCAACGCCGGACCGCCGGTGCAGGTGCCGGCCGACGCCGACGGCGCGGCCACCATCTCCGTCAAGCCGACCTGGTACACCAACACGCTCACCGTCCACGGCCTGTTCACGGGTGGCCCCGCCGGGGAGAGCGCCACCATCACGTTCAACTCCGGCCCGGCCCCCGTCGCCCCCGACGCCGACCTCACCGGCGACGGGGTCGCCGACCTGCTCACGGTCGGCGGCACCCACACCCTGCCGGCCGGGCTCTGGCTCGCCACCGGGGACACCGCGACCGGCATCGACCCGGTCAGCACCAACATCGGCTTCCGGGGACACGGCGTCGACGACCACGACCCCGCCGACTTCACCGGGAGTCAGATCGTCACGGGACGGTTCTTCGGCGGGTCCGTCCAGGACGTCCTCGTCTACCATCCGACCGGCACCCGGGCCGGGAACGCGACCATCCTGCGCGGCACCGGCGACGGGTCACCGCTGCACCCTCAACTCAGCGGCAACCAGCAGCCCATCATCTCGGCCCAGTTGGTGGACGAGCACGGCAACTCGCCCCTCCAGCTCGCCAACGCCGGGGACAGCCGCCGACTCGGCAACGACATCCCCGACCTGATCGGGATCAGCGGCGACGCGACCAACGGACACCACCTCACCTACTACCCGAACTTCTTCACGCCCGGCGGCTACTTCCTTCCCACCCGGACCACCGCGCTGACGCCGACCGGCGGCACCGACTGGGACAACTGGACCATCGCCACCACCCAACTCGGCGGCGGCACCGCGATGTTCCTGTGGAACCGCACCACCGGCGCGCTCCACCTGTGGACGGACCTGACCTTCAGCCAGGACACCGGTCAGCTCACCTACACCGCGTACCACCTGGCCACGAACTGGAACACCAACGCCGCCCTCGACCTGCACGCCGCCGACATCGACGGCGACGGCACGCCCGACCTCTGGACGGTCGGCGACGCCGCCTCGGTCACCCCGTGGCTGGTGTCGAACCTGACCGCCGCCGGAACCGGCACGGTCACCGCGCAACCCGCCCGGACCCTGATCACTCCCGGCCAGAACTAACGCACCCTTGAACGGGCAGTCCCGACGGCGGCAGGTCGAGGAACTGGGTCTCCGAGCTTCGTGGCTGCCTGAGGTGTGATCGGCTCGGCGTGTCGTACGTCTGAGCTGACACAACTGCGTGCGGTGACGGATGTCCGCCCGCTCCGGGGTCGGGGCCGGGCCGGGGCCGGGGTCGGGGTCGGGGCCGGTCAGAGGACGCCGGTGAGCCGGCCCCGCCAACCGGCGAGCACGGCCCCCGGATCGGTGTCGAGGGTCTTCTCCAGCAGGGTGGCGTAGACGTCCCGGAAGTCGGTGGTGAACTTCAGGTCGCCGTCGTCGAGGTCGGTGAGGCTGGGCGGTTCGCCGTACAGGCCACCGCGCACGCCGTTTCCGAGCAGCAGCACGTTCGAGGCGGTGCCGTGGTCGGTGCCGTCCGAGGCGTTCGCCCGCACCCGGCGGCCGAACTCCGAGTAGACCGCCACCACCACCTTCCGGCCCGCCTCGGTCCGCGCCATCCGGTCGACGAAGCCGGCGACCGCGCGGTCCACCTGCCCGAGCAGGATCTCCTGCAACTGCTTCTCGTCGGCGTGGGTGTCGAAGCCACCCAACGAGACCGAGAAGGCCCGGGTGGCGACCTCCGCCTCGACGCACTGGGCGACCAGGT
The DNA here is from genome assembly GCF_030269285.1 of Micromonospora sp. NBRC 101691. Lineage (NCBI taxonomy): Bacteria > Bacillati > Actinomycetota > Actinomycetes > Micromonosporales > Micromonosporaceae > Micromonospora > Micromonospora sp. NBRC 101691. The sequence goes on along the minus strand of NZ_BSTB01000002.1, from coordinate 457,955 downwards.
CCAACTGAGCGTCGAGCGGGGTGCGCGCGCCGCCGGTCGCGGTGGCCGGGGCCGCCTCGCCCTCCGGCGCCGGCTCGTCGGCATCTCCGGCGTCGCGTACCTCGCGGATCATGTGGTCGACGCTGCGCAGGTCGGCGAAGCACGCCGCCGCGCGGGCGCGGGCCGGGGTGTCGTCCGGCGAGCCGGCGGCGAACGCGGCCATCGTCGACTCCGGCAGCCCCCGGCCCGCCTTCCGCTCGGTCACCGGCACCGCCGCGCCCGCGCTCCGTTCCCCGGCCAGCAGCGGCGGCAGCACCGGCTCGAAGGAGACCGCCAGCCGGGGGTCGCCCCCGGCCCGGTCGAGCCACCGGCCGAGCCAGCCGGTGGTGCCGGGCCGCTCCGGGTCGGCGGTCTGCCAGATGTCCATCGAGCGGAAGTGACTGCGGTCCGGCTTCGGGTAGCCGACTCCCCGGACCACCGCCAGCCGCCCCTCGCCGTGCAGCCGGTGCAGGCCCTCCAGCGCCGGGTTGAGCCCCACCTCGTCGTCCAGCCGTCGCACCTCCTCCGCCGCGTACGCCAACTCCGGGCGGGCGTCCCGATAGGCCGGGTCGGCGTACGGGACGACGGTGTTCAGGCCGTCGTTGCCGCCGTACAGGGTGACCAGCACCAGCGTGCGGGCCTGCGGGTCGCGGTCGCCCGAGGTGGCGAACAGGTCGTCCAGGCGGTACGCGGTGGCCCCGGCGGCCAGGGCGGACGCGCCGACCACCCCACCGGCCACCAGGAACCGCCGTCGGGTCACGGTGTCCACGGTGCTCCTCCCTTCCCCGTCAGCAGACCACGTACTCGGGGCTGACCAGACCGGCGGCGATCAGCTTGCGGGGCTGGTCGGCCAGCGGGGTCAGCGCGGCCCGGGTGCGGGCGCTCCACCGGTCGACCACCAGCAGCCGGGCCAGCGCGTCGACCCGCCCGTCGGGCGGCGCGGCCGACAGTCGGGCCAGCACCGCCGGGGCCGCCGAGCCGGCCAGCGTGTCGGCGGTGCGGAGCCGGGCCTGGAGCGAGGAGGTGGTCAGCCAGGCGACGCCGGCCGGCCAGCCGCCCACGCTCGGTGGCCGCAGCGGCACCTGGTCCAGCGCGGTCAGGCCGGCGAGCAACCGCCGCCGCTCCGGCTCGGGCCGGGACGACGGCCGGACGCCGAGCTGACGCAGCGCGCCGACCAGCCACTCGACCGGCTGCTTGACCAGGTTGCCCCGGGTCTGCGCGAAGGCCGACGCGGTGAGGATCCGGCGCAGCGTGGCGACCGTCTCCGGACCGGCGAGGTCGGCCGGCGGTGGCACGTCCGGGCCGGCGAAGCGGAACCAGAGTCGGGCGGCCACGAACCGCGCGGTCTCCGGCCGGTCGGCCAGCAGTTTCGCGTACGAGCCGGCGTCGAAGGCGGCCCGCTGGCCGAGGATGGTCTTCGGGCCACGGTCGTGCCGGCGGGCCTCGAACCGGGCCGTGCCGGTGCGGCGGTCCACCACCCAGCCGGTCAGCGCCCGCGCTCCCTCCTTCACGTCCGCCTCGGTGTAGCCGCCGCCGTGGCCGAGGGTGAACAGCTCCATCAGCTCGCGGGCGAGGTTCTCGTTCGGGGCCTTCCGGGTGTTGCGCTGGCCGTCCAGCCAGAGGATCAGCGCCGGATCCCGGACCATCGCGTCCACCAGCGGCGGCAGCGGCCCCCGCCCGTGCCGGCGCAGCGTCTCCAACTGGCGGAGCATCAGCGGGGCGGACCGGACCTTCTGGACACTGGTCGCCCAGTGACCGTGCCAGAAGAAGATCAGCTTCTCGCCGAGCTGGTCGTCGGTGGCGACCATCCGGTCCAGCCACCACTCGGTCAACCGGAGCACCTGCGCCCGGCGTTCCTGGTTGGCCTGCTGACGCTGCTCACGGTCGGCCTCCCGGGGGAGCCGCGCGACCGGATCCGGCCCGAGGTCCGGCCGGGGGGACGCCGTCGCAGGGACGGTGAACAGCCGGTCGAGCGTGGCCGCCACACCGACCCGTTCCGCCCGGTCCACCTCGTCGGCGGTCGGCCCGAACGTGGCCCGGCGCAGGAGGTGGGCGACCGCTTCCCGCTCAGTCATTCGATCGACGATAGCCGAGACGTGTTCGGAACCGGTACGAACCCGGTACGGCCGCCGTATGGCAGGGGACCGGGCTGTCGTCTACACCCCGGGGGAGCTTCGGACCACTTCCCAACCCGTTCGACGGACTCTCACCCGATGCTTCCCCGCCGACACGGTGTGTCTTCACTCCGTACAATCGACAACCGGATAGGCGCTGGCTGTCGGAGGATGACAGATGCCGGGTCACAGGACCGGTTGGTTGTGGGTGGGACGAGGTGTCGCGGGCCTGGCTGTGTCGGGTCTGGTCGTCCACCTCTGGTCGGTCGGGTTGGACCGGGCAGACAAGCTCGGAAGTGCCGTCGGAGGCGTGCTCGCCGCGGTGGCGCTCCTCGCGCCCCACCTGCTGCCCGCCTTCCCACGGACGTCGGTCGAGGCCACTCCCCCGGCGGCCGAGGACCGCGGTCCGGGGTCGCCAGTGGCGGTGGACCTGCGCGGCAGCCAAGGCGTACAGGTCAACACGGGCGGCACCAACAGACAGCACAACACCTTCGGATCCCGGTGAACGGTAGGCCCGACGGCGAGTCCGCCGACAGACGACCCGAGACGTCACCGTCCGGGGTGAGCCTGCCGGGGGCCCGGGGGGCCCAGATCAACTTCAACAGCGGGAATGCCCAGACCAACATCTACGTCTCTCCGATGTCCTGGGTGCTGATGGCGCTGGCCTTGGCCCTGGCCCTCAGTGCCGTTGTCGGGCTCTTCGTCGTACTGACGCCGGACGACACGGGAAGGACGGCCACGCCGTCCCCGTCCGTGACGAGCACCCCTGCGACGAAGCCATCGATCGCCTCGGCCGGGGCCCGTTCGCCGGGTCAGTGGGCGAAGGACGTGGACGCGACCTGCGCCCGGATGAGCGACAAGCTGGCCGGTCATGTCAGGGCGATGGCGGCCATCGACACGGACAAGGTAGAGAGCAACGACCCGGCGGAAATCGGCAAGCTGGCCGAGACGCTGAAACGGTACCACGACGACTATGCCGATCTCGCCGCACGCCTGCGGGAGATCCCGCCACCGTCCTACTCGGCCGAAGAGGCACGGAAGTGGCTGGAGCTCTTCGACGTACGCGGTAGGGGACTGTACAACGCGAGCCAGAAGGTCGATTCCTCGTCGGCTTTCGACCGCCTGCAGGCCAGCTACGAGACGGCACGTTACAGCGGGCGTTCCGACGAGATCCTCAGCCGGGCCCAGCAGTTGGGCATCTCCTCCTGCCCCTAGCCCCGGCGGCCGCCGCCCCGGCCGAGCACCCCGAGGCTCACCCCGGCGGCAGGTACGCGACCGCCTGGATCTCGATGAGCAGGTGCGGGTGGGGCAACTGGTGCACCGCCACGGTGGTCCGGGTCGGCCCGGTCTCGTCGAAGTACTCGGCGTAGACCGCGTTGTAGCCACCGAAGTCGTTCATGTTGGTCAGGTACGTGGTGACCTGCACCAGGTCCGCCAGGTCCGCGCCCCGGTCACGCAGGATGTCCCGCAGGTTCCCGATCACCGCCCGGGTCTGCGCGGCGATGTCGAGGCTGGTGGTGCCCATCTCGTCCACCGTCGCGCCGACGATGGTGTTGTCCGGGCGGCGGCTGCTCGTACCGGAGACGAAGAGGAAGTCGCCGGCGACCTTGACGTGCGGGAACCGGCCCCGGGGGGTGGCCTTGCCGGGCACCACCCGGGCCTGCGGGGCCGGACGGCCCGTGGCGGCGCTCATGCCACGGCCCGCAGCGAGGCGGTGCCGAGCTGCTCGACCACGGCCCGGACGTGCGCCCCGGCGCGCAGCGGCACGGCGGCGGTGGCCGCCCCGGCGAGCAGGACCCAGCTCTCCGGCAGGTCGACGTCGTGCCCGGCGGTGAGCCGGACGGCCTCGTCGACGGCCCGCCGGGGGTCACCGAGGATGGCGGCGGTCGAGCCGACCTGGGCCACCCGGCCGTCGATCTCCAGCAGGACCCCGAGGTTCGCCACCTCCGGCGTGACCGGCTGCCAGGCCCCGACGACGAAGCCGGCGGCGCTGGTGTTGTCGGCGACCACCTCGGGCAGGGTGAACCGGAAGTCGACGTACCGGGAGTCGATCACCTCGACGGCCGGCGCGACGGCGGTGGCCCGTCCCCGCTCGACCAGGAAGGCGACCTCCGGTTCGACCTTCGGGTGGATGTGCGTGCCGAGGTCGACCGCGCCGCCGTCGGGGATCCGCATCGTGTCGGTGAGCCGTCCCCAGATGACGTCGGTGACGCCCATCTGGAGCATCTTCGCCCGGCTGGTCAGGCCGAGCTTGAGCCCGACCAGCCGTTCGCCCCGGTCGAGCCGGCGGCGGACCAGGTCGGCCTGGACGGCGTAGGCGTCGGCGACGTCCGGGCCGAGGGTGTCGCCGAACTGCGGGACGGCCTGGGCGGACCGTTGGGCCTCGTCCAGGACGGCGGCCGGGGTCGGGTGGTTCACTGCTCTGCTCCTTGTCGCATCGGTCCGGCCAGGTCCAGCGCCACGTCGACGATCATGTCCTCCTGGCCGCCGACCATCCGGCGTCGGCCGAGTTCGACCAGGATGGAGCGGACGTCCACGCCGTAGCGCTCGGACGCGCGCTCGGCGTGCCGCAGGAAGCTGGAGTAGACGCCCGCGTAGCCGAGGGAGAGGGTCTCCCGGTCGACCTGCACGGGCCGGTCCTGAAGGGGACGGACGACGTCGTCGGCGGCGTCCATCAGGGCGAAGGTGTCGCAGCCGTGCACCCAGCCGTGCAGGTCGGCGACGGCGGCGAAGACCTCCAGCGGGGTGTTGCCGGCCCCGGCGCCCATGCCGGCCAGCGACGCGTCCACCCGGACGGTGCGTCCGCGCGGGGCGTCCGGACCCACCGGGGCGTCCCCGGTGATCCGGCCGTGTTCGACCGCGACGACGCTGTTGGCGACGCCGAGCGCGAGGTTGTGGTGGGCGTGGATGCCGATCTGGGTCTCCGGGGCCAGCACCTGCCGGTACGCGTCGACCCGCTCGGCGACGTCGGACATGAGCAGCCGGCCGCCGGAGTCGGTGACGTAGACGCAGTGCGCGCCGTAGGACTCCATCAGCCGGGCCTGGCCGGCGAGCGTCGCAGGGTCGGCCATGTGCGACATCATCAGGAAGCCCGAGACGTCCATGTCGTGCTCGCGGGCCCAGGAGATGTGCTGCGCGGCGATGTCCGCCTCGGTGCAGTGGGTGGCGATCCGGACGCTTGTCACCCCGAGGGAGCGGGCGGCCCGCAGGTCGGCGATGGTGCCGATGCCGGGCAGCAGCAGGGTGGTCAGCCGGGCGGTGGTGAGCACCTCCGCGGCGGCGGCGATCCACTCGGCGTCGGTCGCGGCCCCGTGGCCGTAGGTGACGCTGGAGCCGGCCAGGCCGTCGCCGTGGGCGACCTCGACGGCGGCCACCCCGGCGGCGTCGAGCGCGGCGGCGATGGTGCGGACCTGGTCGACGGTGTACCGGTGGGCGACGGCGTGCATGCCGTCGCGCAGCGTCACGTCCTGGAGGTAGAGGTCGGTCATCGCGCTCCCCTTCCGTCGCCGCCCGCACCGGCCGGGAGCCGGGCGGCGAGGCGCTCGCCGGTCCGCAGGGCGGCAGAGGTCATGATGTCCAGGTTCCCGGCGTACGCGGGCAGGTAGTGCCCGGCTCCGGAGACCTCCAGGTAGACCGAGACCTGCCACCCGCTCAGGTGCCGGCCCAGCGCGGGAACGTACGTGTCGACCCGGTCGAACTGCACGTCCTGCTTGAGCCGGTAGCCGGGCACGTACCCCTGCACGGTGCCGACCATCGCGTCGACCGAGGCGGCCACGGCGTCCCGGTCGAGATCCGGATCGGGGCAGAGGCAGTAGACGGTGTCCCGCATCAGCAGCGGCGGTTCGGCCGGGTTGAGCACGATGATCGCCTTGCCCCGGGCCGCTCCGCCGACCACCTCGATGGCGCGGGCGGTGGTCTCGGTGAACTCGTCGATGTTGGCCCGGGTGCCCGGTCCGGCCGAGCGGGACGCGATCGAGGCGACGATCTCGCCGTACGCCACCGGGGTGACCCGGCCGACGGCGGCGACGATCGGCACGGTGGCCTGCCCGCCGCAGGTCACCATGTTGACGTTGCGCTCGCCGAGGTGCTCGTCGAGGTTGACCGGCGGCACCACGTACGGGCCGATCGCCGCCGGGGTCAGGTCCACCACGGTCCGGCCGTGGGCGCGCAGCACCGCGTCGTTGCGGGCGTGCGCGCCGGCCGAGGTGGCGTCGAAGACCAGCCCGACGTCGGCGAACTCGGGCATCGCCACCAGCCCGTCCACCCCGTCGGCGGTGGTCGCCACGCCGAGCCGGCGGGCCCGGGCGAGCCCGTCGGAGGCCGGGTCGATGCCGACCATCGCCACCATCCGCAGCGACTCCGACAGCCGCATCACCTTGATCATCAGGTCGGTGCCGATGTTGCCGGAACCGACCACCGCCACCCCGACGCTCATGCCGTGTCCCCCTTCGTGAAACAGGCCCGGACGCTGCCGAGGCCGGAGATCCGGGCCTCGTATCCGGCACCCGGGGTGACCGGCACCATCGGGCCGAGCGCCCCGGAGAGCACCACGTCCCCGGCGCGCAGCGGGTCACCGGCGCGGGCCATGGTGGCGGCCAGCCAGCCCAGCGCGTGCAGCGGGTTGCCCAGGCAGGCCGCGCCCGCGCCGACCGACACCGGCTCCCCCGCGTGCTCCAGCACCATGCCGCACAGCCGCAGGTCGAGGCCGTCGAGGCGGCGCGGCACGGTGCCGAGGACGAACAGTCCGCTGGAGGCGTTGTCGGCGACGGTGTCCACGATGGAGATGTCCCAGCCGGCGATCCGCGAGTCGACCACCTCGATGGCCGGCAGCACGTGGTCCACGGCCCGGATCAGGTCCACGGTGGTGACCCGCTCGTCGACCAGGTCGTCGGCGAGGACGAAGGCGACCTCCGCCTCCACCCGGGGTTGCAGCAGCCCGTCGAGCGGGATCTCCGCCCCGTCGGGCACCGCCATCGCGTCGGTGAGCAGCCCGAAGTCGGGCTGGTGCACGCCGAGGGCGTCCTGCACCGCTGGCGAGGTCAGGCCGATCTTCACGCCGACCCGGCGTTGCCCGGCGGCCAGCCAGGCGTCCACCTGCTCCCGCTGCACCGCGTACGCGGCGTCGACGTCCCCCTCGGGCAGCAGCCGGCCGCGCAGCGGTGGGCAGGGCCGGCCGGTGCGGCGGGCCTCGGTCAGGTCCTGGGCCGCGGCCCGGTGTGCGTCGCTCATGTCAAATCCACGCAGACGTTCGTCAGTTCGGAGTAGAAGTCCAGCGAGTGCACGCCGCCCTCGCGGCCCACGCCGGAGGCGCGCATCCCGCCGAACGGTGTGCGCAGGTCCCGCAGGAACCAGGTGTTGACCCAGACGATCCCGGCGTCCAGGGCCGCCCCGGCCCGGTGGGCGCGGCCCACGTCCCGGGTCCAGACCGTCGCCGCCAGGCCGTACGGGGTGCCGTTGGCCAGGGCGAACGCCTCCTGCTCGTCGTCGAACGGGGCCACGTGCACCACCGGCCCGAACACCTCCTCCTGGTTGGTGCGGGCGTCCGGGCCGAGCCCGGTCAGCACGGTCGGCTGCACGTACGCGCCCCCGTCGCGGGCGTCGCCGAAGGTCGGCGCACCGCCTCCGGTGAGCACCTCGGCGCCCTCGGCGCGGGCCAGGTCGTAGCAGCCGAGCACCTTGTCCCGGTGGGTGTGCGAGATCAGCGGCATGGTCGCCGTCTCCGGGTCGGTCGGCCAGCCGTACGCCAGCGCGCCGGCCCGCTCCGCCAGCCGCGCGGTGAACTCCTCGAAGACCGGCCGCTGCACGTAGATGCGTTCGGTGCAGAGGCACACCTGACCACCGTTGGTGAAGCTCGACCGCACCGAGCCGGCCACCGCCGCGTCCAGGTCGGCGTCGGCGAAGACCAGGCCGGCGTTCTTGCCGCCGAGTTCGAAGGAGACCGCCTTCACCCCGTCGGCGGCGGCCCGCATGATGGCGCTGCCGGTCGCCGACTCGCCGGTGAAGGTGATCGCGTCCACCCCGGGGTGGCGGGTCAGGTGCTCCCCGGCCGAGCCCGGCCCGAAGCCGTGCACCAGGTTGAACACGCCGTCGGGCACGCCGGCCGCCGCCATCACCTCGGCGAGCAGGGTCGCCGAGGCGGGGGTCTCCTCGCTGGGCTTGACCACCACGGCGTTGCCGCAGGCCAGCGCGGGGGCGACCTTCCAGGTGAGCAGCAGCAGCGGCAGGTTCCACGGCACGATCACCGCGACCACGCCGACCGGCTTACGCAGCGCGTAGTTCAGGGCCCGGCCCCCGGTCGGGGTGACCGTGGTGAACGACTCGGTGGGGGCGGTCGCCACCACGTCGGCGAACGCCCGGAAGTTCGCCGCGCCGCGGGCCACGTCCAGGGTGCGGGCCTGGGCGAGCGACTTGCCGGTGTCGGCCACCTCGGCGGTGACCAGGTCGTCGAAGCGGCGTTCCAGTTCGTCGGCGATCCGGCGCAGCACCTCGGCCCGTTCCCGTTCCCCGGTCCGGCCCCACGGCCCGCGCAGCGCGGCCCGCGCGGCGCTCACCGCGTCGTCCACCGTGCCCTCGTCCGCCTCCACCACCTCGAAGATCGGTTCGCCGGTCACCGGGCTGCGCCGGGTGAACGTCCGTCCGCCGTCGACGAACCCGCCGCCGACGAAGTTGCGCAGCCGCACCGGCCCGTCCGGGGCGCGGCCCCCGGTCAGCCGGGGATCCCACACCGTCATGGCGTCCTCCCCTCAGTCGTCGCTGTTCGCCGGGTCGGCGACCAGGGCCACCACGGCGGCGTCCACCCCGTCCTGGCCGGTCAGCGCCGCCGCCGCCTCGTCGGTGGCGACGAGCACGGTGGTGCCGACCCCCACGTTCAGCGGGTCGACGGCGACCAGGTCGGGCTGGGCGGCGTCGTGGGATCTCGGCCGGACCAGGACCAGCCGGCGGCCCTGCAACGGGGACACGATCCGGTCGGCCCACACCTTGGCCACGACCTCACCGAGCAGCATCGGGAGTCCCTGCGCGCAGTTCGGCCATGACCTCGCGGATCCGGGCCGACTCCGGGTTCTCCAGCAGGGCCGCGGTGGTCGGGTGCGGCTTCGGGTAGACCTGGGAGCTGCGCAGGTCGCCGTGCTGGCGGATGGCCGCCTCCCCGGCGGCGACGGCCTGCCGTACGGCGGCCAGGGTGCCCTGCACGGCGACGGCGAGGAAGCCGCTGGTGACCCGCTCCACCGCGACGCAGCGCACGTCGGCGGTCTTGATCATGGCTTCGATCCCGGCGGAGAGGGCCACCACGCCCCGGGTCTCGACGATTCCGATCGCGATGTCGGACGACATGTCTGGTTCTCCTCCGGTCAGTTGCCGACGAGTTGGGGGTCGACGGCCAGCGCGCTGACCGCGTCGCAGGGGCTGGCGAAGACGATCGACCGCACCGAGCGGCTCTTGGCGCGGGCGGTCCGCTCGCCGATGTCCACCGCCTCCTCGACGGTGGCGAGGTCACCGCGGAGCGCCACGGCGACGATCCCGCCGCCGAGGCGGACCACCTTGGTCACCTCCACCTCGGTGGCCTTCACCATCGCGTCGACGGCGTCGAAGATCGGGGTGAATCCTTCGGCCTCGACGAAGCCGGCGGCCATGTTGCGCATGGTTGCTCCTCACAGGGGTTTCAGGGCAGGTTCCAGGACAGGACGGCGCCGCCGGTGCCCCAGATCGGTCCGTAGGAGTGCAGGTGGGCGGGGCCGTCGGTGGCACCGGCCCCGGCGGCGAAGGCCAGCGCCCGGAACTGGCTGTCGGCCTGGGCCTGGCGGGCGAAGTCCTCGCGTACCGCGAGCGCCCCGTCGGCGTTGCCGGCGACGAGCAGGTCGAGGACGCGGGTGTTCCACTGGTCGTGCCGGGCGTCGGAGATCCGGTCCCGGTCCGGTTCGATCCACTGCTGGATCAGCCCGGACGAGAGCCCGCTGACCACCACCACCGCCGCCCGCAGTCCGGCCTCCCGGGCCGCCGCCGCGCCGGCCCGGCCCACGTCGGCGAGGGTCTGCGCGTCGGCGTACAGGTTGCAGGAGACCTGGGCCCAGCGCAGCCGGTGGTCCGGGTCGAGCAGGTTCGAGGTGACGATGGTGCCGGCGTCGATGGGGAAGCCGTCGTAGCGGGTCTGCCGGGCCTGCATGCCGTCGGCGGCGACCCGGCCCGCCCAGCGCTGGGTGAACGGCACGTCGAAGTTCAGGTCGTAGCGGAGCAGGCCGTAGTCGTAGGCGTACCAGTTCTCGTCGACGTGTTCGCCGCGCGGGTTCGGGTCGCACTGGAACTGGTGGCCGAGCACGGTGAACCACTGGGTGGAGAGCAGCAGCACCACGTCCGGGTCGAGCCGGCGCAGCCGCTCCCCGACGTCGCGGGTCGCGGCGGCCAGCGCCGCCCAGCTCGGCGCGGGTTCCTTCGCCAGCAGGTGGGGCATGCCGGGCAGCAGCGCCCCGGCGACGACTCCGGTCCGGTCAGCCACGGTGGCTCCTCTCCGGCTGCCACTCCACGACCGCGTTCCCGGTGCCGATGATGGTGCCGTAGCCGAGCACGTCCCCCGGCACGGCCGGCCAGCCCATGGCGGAGAGCAGCCAGGTCAGGCTGCCGGCCTTGGTCTCCGACGCGGTCGCCTCGATGTGTTCGCCGATCAGGCCGCGCAGCGGGGCGGTCGGGCCGCGCCGGATGGCCTCCAGCAGTTTCATGTCCCACCGGTACTGGTGGTTGTTGTACGGGTGCTCCCGTTCCATGTCCTCCGGCAGCTCCGGCTCCTCGTGCCAGTGCAGGTGGGACAGGGAGTTGGAGGCGAGCAGCACGGCCCGGCGGCCGGTGGCCTCGACGGCCCGCCGAGTCGCCTCGCCCAGCACCTCCATCTCCTCCAGTGAGGCGTCGGAGTAGAAGTACGGGTTGTTGTTCGCCGACAGCGACACCACCGGGATGTCCCACGCCGGGTTGACCAGGTGCAGCGCGCCGATGGTGGCGTAGTCGACCCGCACCCGGGGGTCCCGCATCGCCCGGGTGACCAGGCCGAGACCGCTCGCCTCCTCGACGATCGCCTCGCCGAGTTCCACGTCGGTGCGGAAGTCGTAGTGGTAGCGGAACAGGTGCGGGAAGATCGGCTCGACCGACACGCCGCGCGGGTTCGGCGCGCAGTTCACGTGGTGCCCGACCATGGTGATCCAGTGCGGCGCGTGCACGATCAGCACGTCCGGGCGGTGCACCTCGCGGATGCGCTGCCGCAGCCGCTCGTACGCCCAGCGCAGCACCTCCCAGCCGCCGGTGGAGCGCGGCTCGTTCTGCGGCGGGTTCTCCGCGTAGATCAGGTGCGGCGGGTGCGGGCTCAGGCAGCCGGCGACGATGCCCGGCCCGGAGTTGCCGGCCGGCGCGGGAGGTGGTCCGCCGACCGGGGCCGGCTGCCCGGCCGACCGGCCGGTGGGGACCACCGGCACCCGGAAGACCCTGCTCATTCCTGCTCCTCCCGTTCGGTCAACACGCGCACCCAGGAGCGCTCGCCGACCTCGCAGCCGAGGATGCGCAGCCCCGCGTCGTCCACGGCGACCTGGTCGTCGGCGAGTGCCGGGTCGTGCCGGATCCAGGCCCGCAGCGGCGCCGGGTGGACGCCGTGCACCTCCACGAGGGTGTCCTCGGCGAGCCCGGCTCCGGGCGCGACGTAGGCCAGGCGACGGCTGCCCCGGCGGCCGGTGTACGGCGGCCGGGCGCTGGACACGGTGCGCAGCCAGCACCGTTCGGCGCGGAGCCGGAGGCGCGCCTCGACCGTGGCGGCGACGTCGACGCCGCCCGACGGTTCCAGCACCACGCCGTAGCGCCGGTACGCCTGCGCGCCGGTCAGGTACTCCTGGGCCACGTCGTCGGCGACGTCGGCGGGCAGCCGGTCGAGCGGGTCGCCCCAGCCACCGCCCCCGGCGGACTCCATCACCAGCACGTCGCCGGAGCGCATCGGATGGCCGGCGACCTTGCCCGGGGTGGCGAAGTCGACCCGGGCGCCGTCGGCCCGGCGGACGTGGGTGACGGTGGGCGCGCCGGGGCCGCCGTGGCGCAGCCCGTACGGCGGCACGGTGGTCCGGTCGGTCTGCACCGAGTACGTCCCGCCGCTGGCCAGCAGCCGGGTGGCCCGAAGGGTGCCGAGGCCGCCCCGGCGCTCCCCGTCGCCGCAGGAGGCCGGACGCAGTTCGCACGCCTCGACCAGGATCGGGATCTCCGCCTCCAGCCGTTCGACGGACTGGATGGTGGAGATGTCGCCCAGGTCGACGGGGTTCATCGCGCTGGGCCCGTCGGCCTCGGCGAACCCGCCGTTGCCGCCGGCCGGGTAGTCGTAGTAGAGGTACGGCCGGCCGGTGTGCTCGTCCACCCCGCCGATCAGGTTCTGGAAGGTGGTGCCGAACTGGTCGGCGGCGACCAGGTCCGGCGCGACCTGGCTGAGCGCCGCCATCACCGAGGAGATGACCCGCTTGCGGACCTCGCTGTGCGCGTTGGCCGGGGCGGGGTACTCGACGTGCACGACGGTGCCCGGCTCGGTGTGCACCCGCAGGGGGCGGAACGCGCCGTGGTTGACCAGGCCGCCCGGGTCGAGGGCGGATTTCACCGCGATGAACACCCCGGCGACGGTCATCGCCCGGGACGAGTTGACCACCGCCGCCACCTGCGTCGACGAGCCCCGGAAGTCGGCCTCGATCTCGTCGCCCCGGACGGTCAGCGCGCAGCGCACCAGCGCGGCGTCGTACCGGCCGTCGGTGTAGAGGTCGAGGTAGTCCTCGTAGTGGTAGGTGCCGTCGGGCAGGTCGCGGATCATGTCGCGCAGCCGCTGCTCGGTGCGGTCCATGTTCGCCGCGACGCACTCCAGCAGCAGGTCGACGCCGTACCGGTCGACCATCGCGCGCAGCCGGCGTTCGGCGGTGCGGCAGGCGGCGATGCTGGACTCCAGGTCGCCCCGGCGCTCCTCGGCCATCCGCACGTTGGCGAAGACGATGTCGAAGGCGGCCCGGTTGGGGCGGCCCTGCTCGATGAGGCGGATCGGCGGGATGCGCAGGCCCTCCTGGAGGATCTCGGTGGCCTGACCGGAGACGCTGCCCGGGGTCATGCCGCCGATGTCCGCCCAGTGCATCCGCACGCAGGGGAAGAGGAACAGTTGGTCGTCGACGAAGACCGGGCTGATCAGGGTCACGTCGTTGAGGTGGCTGCCGCCCCGGTACGGGTCGTTGACGATGTAGAGGTCGCCGGGGCGCATCTCGGCGGCGAAGTCGGCGAAGATCTCGGCCACCGAGGCGGGCATGGCGATGACGTGGCCGGGCATGTCCCGCCCCTGGGCGACCATCTGGCCCTGCGGGTCGAACAGGGCGCAGGAGAAGTCCTGCGCGTCGGCGATCACCGGCGAGTGGGCGGTGCGGAAGATCGTCTGACGCATCTCCCGGACGATCGAGATCAGACCCTCGGTGACGATCTCGAGTTCGATCGGGTTCACGGTCATGCTGACCTCACTGACTGTCGGTGGGGAAGGGCCCCTCCGGCGGGGCAGGTGGACCACCATATGGTCCTAGAGTTATATTGTGAAACCTAGCAACCGCGAAGATGGGAAGCAAGATGTCGTACGCGACCGAACCGACGGCCGCCGTCGCCGAACCGGCCGCCCGGGAGTCCGGCACGCAGGCGCTGGACCGCGCGCTCGCCGTGCTGCTGGCCTTCCGGGGTGACGTGGTCGAGCGCAAGGTGAGCGACGTCAGCCGCGAACTCGGGCTGCACAAGTCGACGGCCAGCCGGCTGTTCCGCGCCCTGGCCGACGCGGGGTTCCTGCAACGCAACGAGGAGACCGGCGCCTACCGGCTCGGCGTCACCGTCTTCGAGCTGGGCGCGCGCTACCTCGGCGGGATCGACCTGCACGCACTGGCCCGGCCGCTGGTGCACGAGCTGGCCGAGCGGGAGGGCGAGAGCGTCAACCTGGCCGTCCGGGAGGGGCTCGACGCCATCTCCCTCTACATCGCCCAGGGCACCCGCAACGTGCAGCTGGTCTCCCGGCTCGGGCGACGCATCCCGCTCTGGGTCAGCGCCGCCGGCAAGGCGCTGCTGGTCGACCACGACGACGACGCGCTGCGCCGGATGCTGTCGGATGCCCCGCTGACCGCGCTGACCCCCAACACCATCACCTCCCGGGACGCGTTCCTCACGCACATGGCCGGGGTCCGCGAACGCGGCTGGGCGCTCAACGACGAGGAGAGCGAACTCGGCCTGCGGGTGGTGGCCGCCCCCGTCCGGGACCGGTTCGGCGCGGTGACCGCCGCGATCAGCGTCTCCGGTCCGATCTTCCGGCTGGACCGGAACCGGGTCGAGGAACTGGCCGCGGCAGCCCGGCGCACCGCCGACGAGCTGTCCCGCCAGCTCGGCCACGGCTTCGGCGCGGTCTGGGGCGACTGACCCCCCGCGCCGCCGGACCAGCGGCGACCCTGCCCGGCCGGGCGTCGGCCCGCCCCGGCCCACCACCGGGCCGACGACAGCCGACGACACCGCCCGCGCCCCCTCGCGGTCGGCGACCGCCTCGACCGGCGTGGTCCCCCGGTGGCGGGTCAGAACCGGTCCTGGACGACGTCGGGGGTCACGCGCACGTGCAGCAGCACCGGGCCGGTCAGCGGCAGCGCGGCGTCGAGCGCCGCCTCCGCCCCGGCGGTGCCGGTGACGGTGTACGCGGTGAGCCCCAGCGCGCGGGCCACCGCGGCCAGGTCCCGGTCCGGGAAACGGGCCGGGGCCGGGTCCACCCCACGTGGCCGCAGCTTGCGCACCTCCGCGCCGTACGCGGCGTCGTCGAGGACCACGAGCAGCACGGCCGCCCCGGTCCGGGCGAGCGTGTCCAGCTCCCCCAGCCCGGTGAGCAGGCTGCCGTCGCCCTCGAACGCCACCACCGGCCGGTCCGGGCGGCCCACCGCCGCGCCGACGGCGAACGGCAGGCCGACCCCGATGCTGCCGAACTCCCACGGCGCGACCAGGGACCGGTCGGTCGCGGCCGAGTCCAGCAGCAGGTTCGGCCAGCCGCCGAAGTGCCCCACCCCGACCACCGTGGTCCGCTCCACCGGCAGCCGGCCGGCGCAGACCCGGACGAACTCCCGGGGGTCGATCCGGTCCGGCGTGCAGCGCATCTCCATACCGGCGAAGGGGTCGGCGGCGGCGATTGTGGCGGCCAGTTCCGCCGTACGCCAGTCCGGACGTGGTAGCAGGGGTCCCCTGTTACCGCTTTCTGACGAGCAGGGGACCCCTGCTACCACCTGCGGCGCCAGCAGCGCGGTGACCGCGCGGGCCGTCGCGTCGGCGTCGCCGAGCACCACGTCGTCGACCGGCCAGCCGGCACCGGGAGCGGCCGGATCAGTGTCGACCGCGACCACGGTGGCCGCGCCGGCCAGAGCACCGTGGTCGGCGGTCCACCGGTTCCAGCCCGCGCCGAAGGTGACCACCAGGTCCGCCTCGGCGAACACCCGCCGGGTGAGCGGGCGGGCCAGCCCGCCGGCCACCCCGAGGTGGTACGGGTGCCCGGCGAAGAGCCCGGCCGCCATCAGCGTGGTGGCCAGCAGCGCGCCACTGTGGTCGGCCAGTTCCCGGATCGCCGGGGCGGCCGACTCGGCGCCCCGCCCGGCGATCAGCACCGGACGACGGGCCGCCCGCAGCCGGTCGGCGAGCGCGGCGACCGCCTCCGGGTGCGGGGCGGGCGGCTGCGCGGGACGCGGCGGCACGTACGGCACGCACGGTGACGCACCGGGTGGCACCGGCTCGTCCTGGAGGTCCATCGGCACGTCCAGCACCACCGGACCGGGCAGTTCCCGGGCGAGCCGGAAGGCCCGCGCCAGGTCCCGCACGGCCGTGGCGGGCGTCGCCACCGGCACGAAGCTGCCCGCCGTGGCCAGCGCGAACGGCTGCTGGTCGAAGTGCTGCACGTGCCCCGGGTCGGCCGGCGGGGTGTCCCCGGCGACCAGCACCAGCGGGGTGCGGGCCGCCCGGGCGATGGTCAGCGCCGCACCGGCCACCGCCAGCCCCGGCCCCTGGGTCACCGTGGCCACCGCGCACCGGCCGGTCACCCTGGCGTACCCGTCGGCCATCATCACCGCGGCGTTCTCGTTGCGGGCCGCCACGAACCGCACACCGTGCCGTTGGATCAGGTCGGTGACCAGGAACATGTTGGCGTCGCCGAGCAGCCCGAAGACGGTGTCCACGCCGTGCGCCACGATCGCGTCGGCGAGTGCCTGGTAGACCCTCACCGCGCGCCGCCCCCGATCCGGTAGTCGCCGGCGCCGCGCAACGCGACGCCCAGCCCGGCCAGGTACGAGTCGGTGGCGACCGCGTCGAAGCGGGGCCCGGCCAGCCGGGCGGTCCGCTTGGTCATCGACCGGGCCACCGGGGACGTGGCGAGCAGCCGTTCGACCAGCCGCTCCCCCGCCGCCGCCAGCCCGTCCGGCGGGACGCAGGCGGTGACCAGGTCGTGCCGGAGCAGCTCGGCCGGCTCGATCCGTTCCTCCAGCAGCAGCCACCGCTTGGCCCGGTCCGCCCCGACCAGGTCGGCGAGGATCGCCATGCCGCTCCAGGTCAGCGGGATGCCGAAGGTCACCTCGGGGAAGGTGAGGTGACAGGTGTCGCTGGCCACCCGCAGGTCGGCGGCGAGCCCGAGGACGGCGCCCGAGCCGATGGCCGGGCCGTTGAACAGCGTCACCGTGGTCTGGTCCAGCCGGTACCAGCGTTCCACCAGCTCGGCGGTACGCCGCTGCACGGCGGTGGTGGCCGCCGCGTCCAGGGTGGCCAGTTCCCGCAGGTCGGTGCCGGCGCAGAAGGCGGTGCCCGCGCCGGTCAGCACGACCACGTCGGTCTCGTCGTCCCGGCCGAGCTCGTGCAGCACGTCCTCGAACCGGGCGAGCATGGCCAGGTCGAAGCTGTTGCGTCGGTGCGGCCGGTGCAGCGTCACCCGGGCCACCCGGCCGGCGCGGTCCAGGCGTACGGATTCGTCTGTGGTCACGGGGTCTCCGAGGTCAACAGGGCGCGGTCGACGAGGGCCGCCGCGTGGCCGACGTAGGACAGGGGATCCAGCAGGGTGGCCACATCGGTGCCGGCCAGCGCGGCGGTGACCTGCGGGTCGGCCCGGAGCACCTCGGCGAACGGGCGGTCCTGGTCGATGCTGTCCCGGACGATCCGCATCACCAGGTGGTGGGCCTGCTCCCGGCCGAGCGGGCCGGCCAGGCGCAGCATGACCGCCTCGGAGAGCACCAACCCGCCGGTGACGTCGAGGTTGGCCCGCATCCGCTCCGGCGACACCCGCAGGTCGCCGAAGACCTCGACGAGACGTTCCAGCGCGCCGCCGATGAGGATGAACGACTCGGGCAGCAGCTTCCACAGCGTCATGCCGACGCCCATGTCCCGGTCGTCCTGCGCGACCATCGCCTGCATCGCCAGCGGGACCTGGGCGCGCAGCGTGCTCGCCGCGGCGACGACCGCCTCGCAGCGGATCGGGTTGCGCTTGTGCGGCATGGTGCTGCTGCCGACCTGGCTGGCCCGCTGCGGCTCGTGCGCCTCGCCGATCTCGGTGCGGCCCAGGAAGTAGACCTCCCGGGCGAGCTTCTCCGCGCTGGCGGCGACCAGGCCGAGCACCATCAGGCACTCGGCGAACCGGTCCGGGGTGGCGTGCCAGGGGGTGTCGGCCACCCCGAGGTCGAGTTCGGCGGCGACCGCCCGTTCCAGGGCGAACGCCTGCGGGCCGTACCCGGCCATGGTGCCGGCCGCCCCGCCCATGCTGGTCACCAGCAGCCGCCGCCGCAGCTCGGTGAGCCGCTCCCGGTGCCGCTGGAGTTCGCTCTGCCACACCGCGCACCGCAGCCCGAACGTGGTGGGCAGGGCCTGCTGGCCGTGGGTCCGCGCCGGCATGGGCGTCTCGCGGTGCCGCAGCGCCAGCTTGCGCAGGATCCGGACCAGCTCGTCGACCTGTCGCTGGACGACGTCCAGGCCGGCCCGGCAGCGCAGCACGAACCCGGTGTCCATCACGTCCTGGGTGGTCGCGCCGAGGTGCACGTACCGGCCGGCGTCGCCGGGGCAGGCGGCGGTGAGCGCGCGGACCAGCGGCACCAGCGGGTGCACGGTGTCCACCGCGTCGCCGGCCAGCGCGTCGGCGTCCAGCCGGTCCAGCCGGGCGGCGGCGGTGATCTGCTCGGCGGCGGCGTGCGGGACGACACCAAGCGACGCCTGGGCGCGGGCGAGCGCCGCCTCCACGTCCAGCCAGGACTGCATGAGCTGCCGGTCGTTGAAGACCGAACGCATCTCCGCGTTGCCGAAGAAGCTGGTGACGGTCAGCGAGTCGAGAAAACAGGAACCGAGCTGCATCAGCGTTCCCCCGTCCCCGGGTCGCGCAGCAGCGGTGCGGCGGCCCGGCGGTCGACCTTGCCGGAGGGCAGCATCGGCAGTTCGGGGACCACGCGTACCAGCGTCGGCACCTTGTGCCGGGCCAGTCGCCGGGCCGCGGCGGCGAGCAGCCGTTCGGGGTCGACGACCGCCCCGGCGGCCGGTACGACCAGCGCGCCGACCTCCTCGCCCCAGCGCGCCGACGGCACCCCGAGCACGCACACCTGCCCGACGCCGGGTGAGTCGAGCAGGGCCGCCTCGACCTCGGCCGGGCTGATGTTCTCCCCGCCCCGGATGATCAGCTCCTTGGCCCGGCCGGTCAGGGTGAGGACCCGGTCCGCGTCGAGGGTGCCCAGGTCACCGGTGCGCAGCCAGCCGTCGCCGGTGAGCGCCGCCCGGGTGGCCGCCGGGTCGTCGAGGTAGCCGGCGGTCACCGACTCGCCGCGTACCAGCAGCTCACCGGGCTCGCCGACGGGCACGGTGCGGGTCGTCCCCGGGGTGACCACGACGGCGTCCAGGCCGGGCACGATCCGGCCAACGGTGGTGCCGGGCAGGCCGCAGTCGCCGTCGCCCGGGTCGACGCTGATGGTCGGGCCGGCCTCGGTCTGCCCGTACACCACGGCCACCCGGTGCAGCCCGAGCACCCGGGCGGTCCGCTCGACCAGCGGCGGCGGGCAGTGCGCGCCACCGAGGAAGCCGACCCGCAGCGACGACAGGTCCCACCGGTCCGGTTCCCGGAGCACCTGCTCGACCAGCATGCCGGCCATGGTCGGTACGGCCTGGAGCACGGTGCACCGGTAGCGGACGATGCCGTCGAGCACCGCCTCGGTGCGGAACCGCCGCCCGGAGACCCAGAGGGCACCGGTGACCAGGGCGAGGATCGCGCCGCTGCTCAGCCCGGCGGCGTGCGCCAGCGGCAGCGGCGAGGCGATCCGGTCGGTGTCGCGCAGGCCGGCCGCCTCGGCGGTCCAGCCGGCGTTGGCGACCAGGTTGCGGGCGCTCAACGGCACCATCTTCGCCGGTCCGGTGGTGCCGGAGGTGAACTGGATGTTCAGCACCGCGTCGGGGTCGCCGGCCGGGGCCGGGACCGGGTCGTCCCAGCCGGGCAGCGCGGCCATCGCGGTCGGGCCGAGGTCGGCGGCGAGCCGGTGACAGGCGGTCGGCCGGGCGTCGGCGGGCAGCGCCGCGACGGCCCGCGCGGCGGTGGCCGGGCCGTCCCGGTCGCGCAGCCGCTCCGCCACGAAGAGCAGCCGGGGCCGGCTGCGGGCCAGCGCCCCGGTCAGCTCCGCCTCGGCGAGTCCGGGGTGCAGGGTGACCAGGGCGGCGCCCCGCCACGCGGCGGCGGCCAACAGCACCAGCCAGGCCAGGCCGTTCTCCGCCCACACCGCGACCCGGTCGCCCCGGCCGACGCCGTGCGCGGCCAGTACCGCCGCCGCCCGTCCGGCGAGCCCGGCGAACTCGCCGGTGGTCACCGGGGCGGGCAGCTCGACCGGGGCGTAGAGCGGACGGTCCGGTTCCCGGGCGGCCCGGTGCAGCAGCAGGGCGTCGAGGGCAGGTGGGTTCACCGGGTCACTCCCTGGTCAGCAGCAGGTTCCCGTGGTCGTCGGCGGTGGCGGTCCAGCCCGCGCCGACCACGGTGGTGCTGCCGTTCTCCCGGACCACCGCCGGGCCGGGGACCGCGTGCCCGGGGGCCAGGTCGCCCCGCCGCCAGACGGTCGCGTCGGTCCAGCCGCCCGGACCGTAGAGCCGGGTCCGACCGGGTTCCGGCCGGTCCGCCACCGGCGGCGCGAACCGCACCTCGGGCCGGGGGCCGAACGCGGTGAGCCGGCAGTTGACGATCTCCGCCGGCTGGCCGTCGCGGACGTAGGCGTACCGCTCGGCGTACGCGGTGTGGAACGCCTCGGTCAGCTCGGCCGCCGTCGCCGGCAGCCCGTCCAGCGGTACGGCCAGGTCGAAGCTCTGCCCCCGGAACCGCATGCCGACCGACAGGCCGAAGGTGACCTGCTCCGCCTCGACGCCGTCCTCGGCCTTGAGCTGGGCGCGGGCGGTGTCCTGCAACTCGGCGACCACGGCCCGGACGGTGCCCAGCCCGGCCTCGTCGGCCGGCACCAGCACGGTACGGACGTAGTCGTGGCGGGCCTGCGCGGTGACGAAGCCCAGCGCGGAGAAGTTCCCCGGCACCGGCGGAACCAGCACCTGCCGGATGCCCAGTTCGTCGGCGAGGACGGTGGCGTGCATCGGACCGGCCCCGCCGAACGGCATCAGCACGAAGTCCCGGGGGTCGTGTCCCCGGGCCACCGAGATCTCCTTGATCGCGCTGGTCATCTTGACCGTGGCGAGCAGCAGGATCCCGTACGCCAGCTCCAGGTCGTCCAGGCCGACCTCGCCGGCGAGGCGGTGCATGGCCGTACGGGCGGCGTCGACGTCCAGCCGCACCTCGCCGCCGAGGCTCTCCTCCGGGTCGAGGTGACCGACGAGCAGATGCGCGTCGGTCGTGGTCGGCTCGGTGCCGCCCCGGCCGTAGCAGGCCGGGCCCGGGGTGGACCCGGCGCTGCGCGGTCCGACCCGCAGCTCACCGCCCCGGTCCCGCCAGGCGATCGACCCGCCGCCCGCCCCGATGGTGTTGATCTCGACCTGGAAGGTGCGGTTCGGGTGACCGGCGATGGTGCCGTCGTTGGTCATCAACGGCACACCGTTCTTGATCAGGCAGACGTCGGTGCTGGTGCCGCCGATGTCGCAGGTGATCACGTTGGAGTAGCCGGCCCGACCGGCGACGTGCACGCTGGCCGCCACGCCGCCGGCCGGACCGGAGAGCGCCAGGTTGATCGGCACCCGGCTGGCCTCGTCGGTGGAGACCACGCCGCCGCTGCTGGTCATGATGGAGAGCGGGTGGGCGTACCCGCCGTCGGCGAGCGCCGCGCCGAGACCGTTCAGGTAGTCGGCGACGGTGCCCCGGACGCTGGCGTTGAGCACGGTGGTGGCGAAGCGCTGGTACTCCCCCGGCTCGGGCACCACGTCGGAGGAGATGGTGCAGACCAGGCCGGGGTGGCGCTCGGCGATCCGCCGGGCCACCGCCCGCTCGTGCGCCGGGTTGCGGTACGCGTGCAGCAGGCATACCGCCACCGCGCGCGGTCCCGCCCCGGCCACCCGCTCCAGCACGGCGTCGAGGTCGTCGTCGTGCAGCGGCTGCACCACCGTGCCGTCCGCCCCGACCCGCTCCCGCAGCACGTGCCGCAGCCGGCGCGGGGAGAGCGGAGGCCGGCCGGCCTCCTTGACGCTGTAGAGCTGGGGCCGGTGCCCGAGCCCCATCTCCAGCACGTCCCGGAAGCCCTCCGTGGTGACCACGCTGACCGGTTCGCCGGAGCCCTCCAGCAGGGCGTTGGTGACCCGGGTGGTGCCGTGGACGAACCGGTCCACGGCGTCGAGCCGTACCCCGAGCTTGGCCAGCCCCTCGAAGATCGCGGCGGCCGGATCGGCCGGCGTGGAGAGGGCCTTGGCCTCGGCGAGCCGGGCGGTCGCCGGCTCGTACACGATGACGTCGGTGAAGGTGCCGCCGATGTCGACGCCGATGCAGAGCATGAGCGTGCCTTTCGCGAGATGCGGGAGGGGGTCAGAAGGTCACGCCGTAGCGGCGCAGGGTGCTCCGCGTGACGACCCGCAGGATCCAGTCGAAGAGATAACCCAGCACGCCGAGGGCGATGATGCCGACGAAGACCCACTCGGTCTTGGCGTAGTTGCGGGCGGTCCAGATGAGCGACCCGAGGCCGCTCTCCGCGGCGACGATCTCGGCGGAGACGATGGTGAGGAACGAGTTGCCCATCGCCAGCCGGGCACCGGTCACCACGTACGGCACGGTCGAGGGCAGCACCACCGAGACCAGCGTCCGGGTGGGGCTCGCGCCGAGCGCGCGGGCGGCGCGCAGCCGCAGCTCGTCGACGCCGAGCACGCCGGCCAGGGTGTTGAGCGCGACCAGGAAGACGGTGGTGTAGAAGATCAGCGCGACCTTGGACGCCTCGCCGGGGCCGAGCCAGATGATGGCCAGGGTGACGAAGGCGATCGGTGGCACGAAGCGGAAGAACTGGATGTACGGGTCGAGCATCAGCCGCAGCCACGGGATGCAGCCCATGAGCAGCCCGACCGGTACCCCGACCACCACACCGAGCGCCCAGCCGGTGAGGATCCGGGTGGCCGAGGCGCTGATCGACGTCCAGAGCGTGCCGTCGGCGATCAGGTCGAGCGCGCCCTGCCAGGTGAGCATCGGCGAGGGCAGGAAGAACGCGGTGTAGTTGCGGCTGATCAGGTCCCAGATCGCGACGCCGAGCAGCACGGAGAGCACGGAGAGCCCGATCCGGGTCAGCTTCGGCCGGTTGGCCCGCAGCCGCTTCTCGCGGCGCGGGTCGGGCCGGGTCTGCGGCGGTACGGTCCGCACGTCGGCGGTCATCGCGCGCCCCCCGGTTCCCGTCCGTCGTGGCCGTCGTCGAGTCCCTGGGCGCGCAGGGTGCGGGCGACCTCCTCGCCGATGTCGGCGCGCAGGTCACGGAAGAGCGCGGCGCTGGCCGGGTCGGTCAGGTCACGGGGCCGGGGCAGGTCGCACGGGTAGACGTTCTTGATCCGGGCGGCCGGGCCGGCGGTCATGGTGACGATCCGGTCGCCGAGCAGGATCGCCTCGCCGATGTCGTGGGTGACGAAGACGATGGTCGCGCCGGTCTCCCGCCAGATCCGGTCCAGTTCGACCTGCATGACCAGCCGGGTCTGCGCGTCCAGCGCGCCGAACGGCTCGTCCATCAGCACCACCGACGGGTCGTTGGCGAGCACCCGGGCGAGTTGCGCCCGCTGGCGCATGCCGCCGGAGAGCTGCTCGGGGAACCGGTCGGCGGCCTGGCTGAGACCGACCATCGCCAGGTACCGGTCGACGGTGGCGTCCCGCCGGGCCGGCGGCACCCCGCGCATCCGGGGGCCGAAGGCCACGTTCTGCCGGACGGTGAGCCAGGGGAAGAGCGCCTCGGCGCTCTGGAAGACCACGCCCCGGGAGACGTCCGGGCCGGTGACCCGGGTGCCGGCGCAGGTGACCTCGCCGCCGGCCGGGGTGACGAACCCGGCGACCGCGTTGAGCAGCGTGGACTTGCCGCAGCCGCTCGGCCCGAGCAGGCAGACGAACTCCCCGGCGGCGATGTCGAGCGAGGCGCCCCGCACGGCGGTGAAGCTGCCGAACCGGATGTCCACGTCCCGGATCGACACCGGTGTCCCCGCCGCCCGGCCGGTGTCCGGCACCGGCCGGGTCGGGGCCTCCGGACGGGTCACCCCGTTGGCCCTCACGCCACGCCCCTGACCATGACGGCCGCCGGGTCGGCCGGCTTGTCGACGATTCCGCTGTCCGCCTGGAACTTCGCGATCTCGCCGTACCGCTTCAGGTCGTCGTCGGTGAAGTCGCGGACCTGACACTGCACGCCTTCGAGCAGCGTGCGGGCCTCGGCGGCCGGGATCTTGATGGCCTTCTCGGTGACCGTGCCGGCCTTCTCCGGGCTGGCGGTGAGCTGCTCGCAGGCGGTGGCGATGGTGTCGACGACCTTCTTGGCGGCGTCCTTGTTCGCGTCGTACCAGGCCCCGTCGACGCCGATCACCAGGTTGTAGACGTAGCCGATGTCGCCGCTGTTGAGCAGGACCTTGCCGCCGTTGGCCACACCCCGCGACGGCCACGGCTCCCACATGATGTAGCCGTCGATGTCGCCGCGTTGCAGCAGCGCGGGCATCTCCGCCGGGGACGCCTTGACGAACTCGACGGCGTCCTTGCTGATGCCCTTCGCGTCGAGCACCTTGTTCGTGGCGTACTCGTTCACCGTGCCGGGCACGACGCCGTACTTCTTGATGCCGGTCACGTCGGAGATCCCGGAGCGGGCGACGAGCTTGATGAAGCTGGGCGACTGGGAGAAGACCGCGAGACCCCGGATGTCACCCCGGGTGGCCCGGTTGAGCAGGCTCGACTCGGTGCTGGCGGTCAGCTGACCCTGCTTGGCCAGGATC
Organism: Micromonospora sp. NBRC 101691; assembly: GCF_030269285.1. Lineage (NCBI taxonomy): Bacteria > Bacillati > Actinomycetota > Actinomycetes > Micromonosporales > Micromonosporaceae > Micromonospora > Micromonospora sp. NBRC 101691. Next base: position 433,422 of record NZ_BSTB01000002.1, on the reverse strand, counting down.
GCGTCCAGCCCACCGGTGCCCTCCTGGTACTGCTTCACCGTCACGTCGAGGTCGGTGCCGTCGAAGAGGTTCTCCTGGTCGGCGAGGTAGATCGGCGAGTACGCCGGGTCGACGCCGACGCCGAAGGTGATCGGACCGGTCGCGGCGGGCGCGTTACCGCCCCCGTCCCCGTCTCCGTCGGATTGGGCGTTCTCCGCGCACGCCGCGAGGGTGGCGGTCAGCAGCAGGGCGGCGACCGCGGCCCGCGCGCTTCGCATCTTCATGGTCACCCCAGTCTGTTCGGCTCATATTCTGGTTCTAGTTGCTTAATATGGGACGCTACTGCGGCCCAGCTCACAGCGTCAAGGGGCGGCAGCCAGACAGCCTCACCAGAAGTCCGAACGGACAGTGACGAACCAGCCGCCAAGCCCGGCCGACTCCGCCGCCCCGAAAGCCGAATCAACCCCTCGAACCACCTGCGCGAACGCACCACCACAGCGAGTGAGCAACGCGACCGCAAATGTGACAGGACTCTCGCGTTATCACTCAACGTATAACGTCATAGCCTTCATCAAGATCAACTTGCCGGAACCGTGACCTGCGGGCGGGAGGTTTCGGGGTCGCAGGGCCCACATGGCCGCTACACCCGCCGCCGACCCGCCCGCCCCCGTTACGCCAACGGCCGCCGGGGCAACCGGGCCGGCCGGTGTCACCGGGCCGGACCGCCGATCCGGGCCCGTCGTTGCGGAAGCGGGCGGCACCGGGCCGGACCGTGGCGCAAGACCGGGTCACCGGGGCTGACATCCCAGGGCCGGGGTCATCGGCGCGTGGTCCTTTAGAGCTGCCCCGCTGGTGCTACCGGCGGCGGGGCGCAGCCACCACCGGATGGCGGCCGGCCCGGACAGGAACGAGCCGGACCAGGACGAGGGCCGGACCACAACGAGGGCCGGACCAGGACGAGGGCCGGACCAGGACGAGGGCCGGACCAGGACGAGCCGGACGGGCGAGAACGCGGAGCAGGCGGTCCCACGTTCTGACGCCGGCCCTCCGTCCAGTCAGGTTGGGGGCCGGAGCATCCGCCCCGTCTGTGCGGGCAGCTCGACAGCGTCGGCGGAGACACCACTCGGCCGCCGTGGGCCACCGGTCGTCGGCCGCCTGCCGACAGACGGCGGGCAACGGGCGGCGGGGACCACCGGCCAACGGGGGACGGCACCCCGGCCCGCCGAGCGCAGACCGGGGCAGCGGACGGCCCACCGGTCCACGGGCGGCGTGTTCCCGCGGGACCGGCTCGGTTCAGTCCGCGCCGATCACCAGGACGCTGGCGTCCTCGTCGTCGAGGGCCGCGACGAGCTGTTCCAGCGTTGCCGGACCCTCGTGGTCGAGGATCAGGACCGGACGCAGGTCGTCACCGCAGGGCTCGCCCTCCGGGCTCAGCGCGGCCCGGTGGCCGGGGCCCGGCAGCAGCCCCGCCTGGTCGGCCAGGGCCGCCGGGTCGATCCGGATCTCCCGGCGCAGCACGACGACCCGGCCGTCCGGGAGTTCCTCCAGCCCCAGGCCCGCGACGGTCCGACGGAACTCCTCGTCGCGGTGCCGTACCGCATCGGTGACGCGCCCAGGGAAGGTCAGCAGCCGAACCACGAGCCGGTCGTCGGTGACCTCGACCCGGGCCCACAGGTCCATGGGGAGCAGGTAGAACACACCCTCCTCGCCCTCGTGACCGTAGTTGAACAGGGCGCAGGCGAGCTGTTCGTCGGCGCCGCCCCGGGTGTCGACGCCCAACACGATGTTCACCTCGTCCGACTCGGACAGGGGCACGGCGGTGACCCACATCCGCACCGAGTCGTCACCGAAGTGGGGCAGCGAGGGGCTCATGCGGTTGATCACACCACAGACCTCCGACAGCGAGCTGACCGGCCGCCGACGTGACCGGTGGTCCCAGTCGCCGGGTGGGTCGACACCCCGCCGGGGCTGACCCGCCGAGGATCGGCTAGGAACATCGCATGCCCCGCTACCTGCTCTTTCCCGGTCGGCACCACCTGCTGACCCGGTTCCAGGCCGACTACCTCCGTCGACTCGCGACCGGCGACGACCCCGCCCCGGCCGACGGTGGCGGGACCACCGTGGTCTGGGCGGTCACCTCGGCCAACCACGAGAACACCCGACGCAACCCGGTCCCCTACCACCGGCGCGAGGCGGCGATCGAGCGGTTCAGCGTGCTCACCGGGCTCCGGTCGGTGGTGGTGCCGGTCTTCGACACCGCCGAGACCGACCGGTTCGCCGAGGTCACGCTGAAGAACGTGGCGGCGGCCACCGGGCGGAAGCTGACCCCGGCCGACACGGTGGTCGCCTGCTCGACCCCGGAGGTCGCCGCGATGTACGAGCGGCTCGGCTTCACCATCGCCGGAGTGGAGGCCGAGGTCGAGCCGCCCCCGGCCCGACCGTGGGACGTGCTGCTGCGGCTGGCCGCCGGGGACCCCACCTGGCGGGACCTGGCCCATCCCGCGACCGTCGACGTGTACCGCCGCTACCGGCTGGACGACCTGGTGCGGGCGGTGGTCAACGACCCGGTGGTCGGCGACGAGGGCGGCCTCACCGCCACCCGGGACTACCGGACGTACGCCGAGGCGTTCGCCGACGCCGCGCAGCGCAAGTGGTCGGCGGTCCGGGAGCACGTCCGACCGGGGCGGATCGTCGACGTCGGCTGCGGCGCGGGAGCGGTGCTGGAACTGGCCGACCGGGAGCCGGCGTTGCGGGAGAGCGACCTGATCGGCGTCGAGGTGGCCCGGCACCTGTTCGAGGAGTGCGTGCACAAGAAGGCGCAGGGCTTCTTCACCAACCCGAACGTCTTCTTCTACCGGCGCAACGTGCTCGGCGGGGCGGTGTTCGCGCCGCGCTCGGTGGACACCACGTTGACCTTCGCGCTGACCCACGAGATCTGGTCGTACGGTGACCGGATGGCGTCGCTGCGCCGGTTCGTGCAGGCCATCTACGACCACACGGTGCCCGGCGGCGTGTGGATCAACAGCGACGTGTGCGGTCCGGACGGCCGGGACCGGACGGTGCGGTTGCGCCTGTCCACCGGGGACGGCGCGAACCCGGCACGGCCCCGGACGGACCTGGCGTCCCTGCCGCCCGAAGAGGTGGCCGCGTACGTCGGTGGACTGTCGACCCGGGCCCGGCTGGACCAGTTCGCCGTCGACTACCCGTTCCCGTTCACCTACCGTCCCGCGCCCGAGCCGTCCGGGGCGGTCGTCGAGATGACGCTCGGCGACGCGATGGACTTCCTCACCCGCAAGGACTACACCGACAACTGGCTGTCGGAGACCCGGGAGCAGTTCTGCGGCTTGGAGTACGCCGACTGGAAGGCGCTCCTCGCCGACGTCGGCTTCGAGGTCGACCCGGCGAGCGGCACGACCCGCAACGACTGGATCGTCAGCAACCGGCTCGCCCCGGTCGCCGGGCTGTCCACCCCGGACGGCCGAGCGCTGGACTGGCCGGTCACCCACGTCTTCCTGGTCGCCCGCCGCCCGGTCAACACCTGACGGGTGGTAGCAGGGGCCCCCTGTTACCGCTTTTTGTCGTGCAGGGGTCCCCTGCTACCACCCCACCCCACCCCACCCCACCCCCGCCTCGCCTCGGGCGGCCTCCTCGCCGTACGGGGCGATGAACACCTTGTCGGTCTCGCCGTCGCCCTGCGCCCGCAACGCGCGGGTCACCTCGTCCACGCCGTAGAACGCCGGTCGCAACCGGTCCAGCCCGAGGGTCGGCAGCAGCCCCACCGCGCGGTGGTGGGTGTACGGGTTGATCACCGCGCCGACGATGGTCAGTTCCCGGGCGAAGATCTCGTTCGGGCGGATCCGTGCCTCGTCCTGCGGTCGGGCGACCCCGAAGACCAGGATGCGCCCGCCCCGGCTCGCCATCTCCAGCGCCGATTCGAGGATCCGGGCCGAGCCGACCGCGTCGACCACGTACGGGAAGCCGAGGCCGCCGGTGTGGGCGCGGGCCGCCTCGGCGCTGCCCGGCCCGCCCGGGTCGAGGGCCGCGTCGGCGCCCATCCGCAGCGCCAGGTCCCGCCGGTCCGCGCGGGGGTCCAGCACCACGATCGGGGCGAGTCCGCGCGACCGGGCCAGCGCCACCATCATCGCCCCGGCCGGACCGGCCCCGTAGATCAGCACGGGCAGCCCGGAGCGGGGGTCGAGCTGGTCCATGCCGTGCACGCAGCACGCCAGCGGCTCGGTGAGCGCCCCGATCCACGGTGGTGTCCCCGGTGGCAGCCGGTACGCGATCCGGGCGGGCAGCACCATCCGCCCGGTCATACCGCCGTCGAGGCGCACCCCGTAGCCCCGTTTGGTGTCGCAGAGGTGCTCCTGGCCGAGGCGGCAGTAGACGCAGGTGGTGCAGTAGTCGTGCGGCTCGACGGTGACCAGGTCACCGGCGGTGAGCCGGTCGACGCCCGGCCCGACCTCCGTGACCCGGCCGCAGACCTCGTGGCCGAGCACCACCGGGTACGCCGCCGGAAAGCTGCCGCCGACGATGTGGCTGTCGGTGCCGCAGACCCCGACGGCCAGCGGGGCGACGGCCACCTCCCCCGGCCCGGGAGGACGGGTCGCCACCCGCTCGGCGCGGACGTCCCCGGGGCCGTGGCACCGTACGGCGAGGACGGTGTCAGTAGGCGGCACGGAGCAGCTCCTTGAGTCGTCGGATGTGCGCCCGTGCCGCCTCGCCGGCGGCGTCCGGGTCACCGGAGCCGAGCGCCTCGAAGATGGCCTGGTGTTCGGCGACGGCCTGGACCATGCCGCCGGTGAGGCTGGTCGACCGCATCGCGATCATGACCCGCCCCTGGACGCCGTCGAGCATCCGGATCAGCACCGGGCTCTGCGCGGCCTGCCGGATCTCCCGGTGGAACGCGGCGTCGAGTTCGATGTGCCGGGCGAAGTCACCGGCCTCGGCGACCTCCCGGTGCTCGGTGAGCAGGGCGAGCAGGCGACGGCGCAGCGCCGGGGTGTAGCGTTCGGCGGCCAGCCGGGCCACCGCCCACTCCAGCGCCTCGCGGGCCTCGTAGAGGCTGACCAGTTCCTCGCCCTCGATCCGGGCGACGACCGCGCCCCGGTTCATCTCCTCCCGGGCCAGGTCGTCCTGGACCAGCCGGATCACCGCGTCCCGGACCGGGCTTCGGCTGACCCGGAACTCCTCGGCCAGGGCGGGGACGCTGAGCCGGGCCCCGGGGCGCAGCTCCCCGGAGATGATCCGGTCCCGCAGGGTGCGGTAGATCAGCTCACCGACCCGCTCACCGGTCTGGAGGTCGGCGTCCGGCGGGAGCACCGGCAGCGTCAGGGCGGACGCGTCTGACGGGACTTGTGGCGTCACTGGTGACCTCACTGGTGTGGCTGGGGCCCGTCGGGCACCGCGGCGAGGAAGGCGGCGGCGAACCGCCGGTAGTTCGCGGCGACCGTCGCCACCGCCCGGGGCCGGGCCAGGTCCCCGGCGAGCAGCCCGCGCAGTGCGTCCCACCAGATGCTACGTCCGATAGCGAAGCCGGTGAATCCAGCGCCGGCCGCGTCGGTCAGCCACCCCTCCACCTCCGGCGCGGGGGCGTTCGCGCCGAGCAGGATGCACTCACCGCCGGTCTCGGCGGCGATCCGGGCGGCGGTGCGGTAGTGCTCCGGCGCGGCGAGGTGCTCCAGTTTCCAGACGTCCACCGGCATGTCGTCGAGGATCTCGGTCATCGCCCGGTGCACCAGAGCGGGCCGCAGTTCCCGGTCGAACCGTCCGCTGTCGCCGCCGACCGCGTCGAGCTGGGCGGGGGTGGGCGGGACGAGCAGCTCGAACAGGAACCGGCCACCGGCGTCGCGGGCGGCGGCGGCGACCTCGGCCAGGCGTTCCCGCTGCACCCGGTTGCCGTCGGCGTCCCCCTCCACGTTGTAACGGACCAGCACCTTCGGCAGGTCGGGGCGGTGGTGGTCCAGGTAGGACTTCAGGTCGGCCGGTTCGGTCTCGTAGATCTCGCAGCCGCCCCGCTCCACCGGCATGCTGACGGTCACCCCGTGCGCGCGGGCCCGCTCGGGCACCCCCGCGCCGAGGGTGTCGTCGACGAGGATGCCGGCGTGGGCGGCGAGGCGCGGCTCGTCGGCCAGCGCGGCGAACAGCCCCTCGGCCACCATGTGCTTGCCGTCGCAGATGGCCGCGCGCTGGGCGGGTGTGGCGGTGCCGGTGTGGCCGTAGAGCGCCTTGGTGAGCCAGGGCCGCTGGTCCACGGCGAGGATGAGCAGGTGCCGCTGGTTCATCGGGCGTCCTCCGAGACGATGCAGGGCTTCAGGTAGTCACCGGCGACGAAGCGGGCGAACGCGTCGGGCAGGTCGGCGAGGGCCAGCGGGACGGTCAGCCGGTCCCGCAGGGCCGCGCCGGAGTCCCGCAGCAGGTCCCAGTTCGCCTCGACCTCGCTGGTGGGGAAGTAGAACGAGCGGATGGTGTAGCAGTCGGTACGCCGCCAGCGGGGCGTCGCGGGCATGGCGTACGGCTGGTCGGACTCGCCGAGCACGACGACCGCGCCACCCGGGGCGACCACGCGCTGCGCGGTCTCCCGGGCCGCGGTGGCCCCGCTGACCTCGACGACCAGGTCGTACTGGTTCTCGGTGTCGAGGTCCTCGGCGGCCCGCGCGCCGAGCGCGACGGCGGTGGCCGACCGGCCCGCGTGCGGGTCGGCGACGTCGACCGCGCCGACGCCGAACGCGCCGGCCACCGAGATCACCCCGAGCCCCAGCGGGCCGGCGCCGACCACCAGCGCCCGGTCCACCCCGTCGGGCTGGACGCGCTGCCACAGCCGCAGCGCGTGCGCGGCGGTGCCGACCGTGTCCAGACCCAGCACCGCCGTGGTCAGCGGCACGTCGTCGGGGACCGGCAGCAGGCACCGGGCGGGTACGTCGACGTGCTCGGCGAACCCGCCGTCGCGCTGCCAGCCGATCAGTTGGGTCAACCGCAGGCACTGGTTGGTGCGCCCGGCCGCGCAGCGTCGGCAGGTGCCGCAGAAGACCGGGATGTAGACGATGGCGCGGGTGCCGGCCGGCACATCGACCCCGGCGCCGGTCTCGACGACGGTGCCGCCGATCTCGTGGCCGGGCACCACCGGCGAGCCGGAGCGCAGCAGCCGCTTGTCCGAGCCGCACAGGGCGCAGACGTCGACACGCAGGCGTACCTCGCCGTCGGCGACCGGGCCGAGGGCGACCGTGTCGAAGTCGATCCGTCCGTCGCCCGGGAACCGGGCACGGACGCTGGTGGACGTCGTCACTTGACGGCACCTCCGGTGATTCCACGTACCAGCCACCGCTGCGCGAAGATCGTCAGCAGCAGGGCGGGCACTGAGATGAGCGTGCTGGCGGCCATCAACCCGCCGAAGTCGTTGGAGCCCTGTCCGATGAAGTTGAACGCGATGACGGTCAGTGGCAGGGTCCGGTCGTTCGCCAGGGCCAGCGCGAACAGGAAGTAGTTCCAGGAGAAGACGAAGCTGAGCGTCAGCGCGACGGAGACGCCCGGCATGGCCAGTGGCAGGACGACGCTGCGGAACCGCTGCCAGGTGCTGGCCCCGTCGATGAGCGTGGACTCCTCGATGCTGATCGGGATGTCCTCGAAGAACGGGATCAGCAGCCAGATGCAGAGCGGCAGCGTGATGATCAGGTGCGCCACGATGAGCAGGGCGTAGTTGAGCCCGGTGTTCGACGGCGCGTCGATGCGGATGGAGAGGACGAACAGCGGTACGACGAACAGCACGCCGGGCGCCATCCGGGCGAGCAGGGTGACGAAGCCCAGCGTGTTGAGCTGCCGCCGGACCACCACGTACGCGGCGGGAGCGCCCAGCACCAGGCCGAGCAGCGTGGAGCCACCGGCGACGACGAGGCTGTTGACGATGTAGCGGCCGAACTCGAACCGCTCGAACAGGTTGGTGAAGTTCTCCAGCGTCAGCGGCGAGGTCACGTCGAAGAGGGAGCCGGTGATGTCGACGTTGCGCCGCAGGGACGACCAGAGCATGAACAGCACCGGACCGAAGAAGATCACGGCGAAGAGGGCGTACGCGGTGTATACGCCGACCAGCCGCTTACCCGTGTTCACTTCGCGGCCCTCCTTCGTACCAGGGTGAAGACACCGGCGATGAGCACGACCAACAGCAGCAGCGCGATCTGGAGGGTGGCGGCGTAGCTCGGCTCCTGGTCGACGAACGCCTCGTTGTAGCCGTACACGTTGAGGGTGTTCGTGGCGTCGACCGGACCGCCCTGGGTCATGATGTAGATGGTGTCGAAGAACCGGACGAGGTCGACGGTGCGCAGCAGCATCGCGACGATGAGCACCGGACGCAGCAGCGGCAGTCCGATGTTCCACGCGGTACGCCAGCCGCTGGCCCCGTCGATGGAGGCCGCCTCGAACGGTTCCTCGGGCAGCGACCGGATCCCGGCGGAGATGATCAGCGCCATGAACGGCGTCCACTGCCAGATGTCCACCAGGGCGATCGACCAGGGAGCGATCTCCGGGTCACCGAGCCAGACCACCGGGTCGATCCCGATCACGGCGAGCAGTTCGTTCGCCGCGCCCAGGCTCGGATCCATGATCAGCAGCCAGAGCAGGCCGACCGCCACCGACGCGGTGATCGCCGGGATGAGCATCATCCCCTGGAAGATCCGCCGGCCGGGGACGTCGAGGCTCATCACGTAGCCGAGCGCGAGTCCCAGCAGGGTCTCCACGAACAGGCAGACCACGAAGAGGAAGAGCGTGACCTTGAGCGAGTTGTAGAAGGCCGGGTCGGCGAACATCGCGGCGTAGTTGTCGAACCCGAGGAAGCCGGCGTTCGTGCCGTCGGACTGTCGGTCGGTCACCGACAGCCAGACCGTGTACCCGATCGGCAGCAGGACCAGCAGGGCGGTGACCACCGCCGCCGGCACCACGAAGGGCCAGATCCCCCGGGCCGTCGGGTGCACGGAGGCCCGCCTGCGGCGGCCCCCCGGCCCCCGCCCGGCCGGAGCGGGGCGGGGGACGGATGAGCGTGTCGTCATCGTGTCGGTGCTCATGGGATACCTACTGGGTGTTCTTCGCCAGCAGCGGGGTGAGGCCGGTCTGGATCTCCTTGGCCGCTTCCTCGGCGCTGGCCCGGCCGAGGATCACCTTGCCGACGGCGTCGCCGATGACCTTGCGCATCTCGGCGGCGGCGACGCCGACCGGGCCGACCTCGGTCTCACCGCCGGTCTGCGCCTTGGTCAGCGCGGCGTTCCACTGCTTGAGGGTCTCGGTGTTCAGGGTGGCGGTGTAGGCCGGGTCCTGGCTGACCGAGGTGCGCGGCGGGGCGATGCCCGCCTTGGTCAGCTCCAGCTGGGTCTCGGCGCTGGTGGCCCACTGGACGAACTTCCAGGCGGCGTCCTTGTTCTTCGAGAACGAGGAGATCGCCAGGCCCCAGGAGAGCACGGTGGTCTTCGACCCGGCGGAGCCGGCGGGGAAGTCGAGCACCCCGATGTTCTCGGCGACCTTGGAGGTCTTCGGGTCGACGATGCTGCTCAGCTCGTTGCTGGACTCCAGCTCCATGGCCGCGTCACCGGCGGCGAACAGGGCCGAGGACTGGGTGAAGGTGTTGTTGACCACGCCGGGCGGGCCGTACTCGCGGGCCAGGGTGGCGTAGCGGTCGATCGCGGCGACCGCCTTCGGGTCGTCGAAGTTCGGCGTCCCGTCGTCCTTGGTCCACTTCACGCCCTCGGAGTGCAGGAACGGGCCGAAGGTGAACGGCAGCGCCGCGGACTGTCCGCGCAGCGCGAGCGGAGTCACGTCGCCGCCGGACTTCTGCTTGATCTGCTCGGCGGCGATGGTCAGCTCGTCGAGCGTGGTCGGCGGCTTGACGCCGTACTGCTGGAACAGGTCGGTGCGGTAGTAGAGCACCACGCCCTCGACGTTGATCGGCGCGGCGATCATCTTGTCGTTCACGGTCATCCCGGCGCGGACCGCCTCCGGGAAGTCGTCGACCTTGTAGTCGGCAGCCCCGCCGGCCCGGTCGTCGAGCGGCTCGTAGTAGTTGGCCTTGGCGAACTGCGGGCCCTCCCGGGAGGGCAGCGTCATGAACACGTCCATCGACGAGCTGCGCGACTGGAGGTTGAGCTGCACCTTGTCCCGCATCTGCTGCTCGGCGAAGGTCTGCACCTTCACCGTCACGCCGGACTCCTGCTCGAACTCGTCGATCAACGGCTCGATGGCCCGCTGCCAGGGGTGGTTGGACATGATCAGGTTGATCTCGTTGGCGGAGCCGGCGGAATCCGAACCGCAGCCGGCGGTGAGCCCGCCGATCAGGGCCAGGGCGAGCGCCGTGCTCAGGTACCTGTGCCGCATGGTGTGCCTTTCCGATTCGAGGGATGTCACTCGGTGACGAGGGGGGCGAGCCATCGGTGGAAGTCGTCGAGTTCGGCCGGGTCGGTGGTGCGCCACTCCGGCGGTACGGGTCGGGTCCGGCCGGCGACGTCGGCCAGCGGCACCGGGTCGTACCGGGCCGCGTACGGGTCGGTGCCGGTGCGGTGCAGCCCGACCATCAGCCCGGTCGCCCGCTCGGCGAGCAGCCGCGCCGCGCACCGGCCGGCCTCCGCCGCCTCCCGGCGGTCCACCCCGCTGGCCAGGGCGGCGGCCGAGCGCTGCACCATGCCGAGGACCTCGCCCCGGGCGACCACCCCCAGTTCGGCGGTGACCAGCGCGGCCAGCCGGCGGGACACGCCGCCGGTCAGGATGCGGGTGTGGTTGACCGCGTCGAAGGGCTCGTCGGTCAGCTCGCGGGCGGCCCCCTCGCTGGTCACCACGAACGCCCGGCCGTGCCGGTCGAGGGTGTCGGAGACCCGGTGGAGGAACTCCGTGGAGTCGAACGGCACCTCGGGGAGGAGGACCAGGTGCGGCGCGTGCGCCGGGTCGTCCCGGTGCCGGGTCGCGGCGAGCGCCAGCCAGCCCACCGACCGGCCCAGGGTCTCCACGATCCGCACCGGCTCGATCGACCGCATGGCCGCGTGGTCCCGGGCCAGGTCCGGTACGACCGTGGCCAGGTACCGCGCGGCGGAGCCGAACCCCGGGCAGTGGTCGACGCCGACCAGGTCGTTGTCGACGGTCTTCGGGATGCCGACCGTGCACAACGGCGACCCGGCCCGCTCGGCCCGTTCGGTGAGCGCCCGCAGCAGCGCCATGGTGCCGTTGCCGCCGATCAGCGCGACCCCGTCGACGCGGTGTGCGGCGAGCGTGGCCACCGCCGCGTCGAGGTCGTCGTCGGTGACCGCCCGGCGGCCGGCGCCGAGCCAGGAGCCGCCCCGGCGGCTCCACTCGGGCGGCACGTCGGCGAGGGTGACCGGAGTGAACCGGCCGTCGACGAGTCCGTCCGGTCCACCACGCAGGGCGAGCACGTCGTGCCCCTGCGCGCCGTCGAGGAAACCGCGCAGGCTCGCGTTGACCACGCTGGTCGGGGCCCCGGTCTGGCCGATGAGCAGGCGCATGGCGGTCAGGCCCCCGCCGGGCGGGACGCGACGCTGAGGAAGGTCTGGAACGCCTCCAGCCCGGGTCGGCCGCCCTCGTAGCCGAGGCCGGAGTCGCCGAGCCCGCCGAACGGGATCCACGGGGTGTTCGGGGTGCCGGTGTTGACGCCGACGATGCCGGCGCGCAGCCGGGCCGCGACGGCGTGCGCCGCGTCCAGGTCGGTGCCGCAGACGTAGCCGGCGAGCCCGTACCCGGTGGCGTGGTGCAGCGCCAGCGCCGCGTCGAGGTCGTCGTAGACGTGCACCGGGGCGACCGGCCCGAAGATCTCGCTGGTCATGGCGAGGCTGTCCACGGGCGCGTCGAGCAGGACGGTCGGGGTGGCGTAGTGCCCGACGGCCGGGGTCGGGGCGTCCGGGGTGACCGCGCGGGCGCCCCTGCCGACGGCCTCGGCGACCAGTTCGGCCATCCGGGCCGGGTCGCCGGCCGGGGCGAGCGGCCCGAGGTCGGTGCCGGGGTCCCGGGGGTCGCCGACGGTCAGCGCGCGGGTGGCCGCGACGAACGCCTCGGTGAAGTCGGCGGCGACCTCCCGGGCCACCAGGATCTGGTTGGCGGCGATGCAGGACTGGCCGTTGTTGCGGTACTTCGCCACCACCAGGGTCGCCGCGGCGGCCTGCGGGACGGCGTCCGGCAGGACGACGAACGGCGCGCAGCCGCCCAGCTCCAGGACGGTCCGTAGGAACCGCGGCGCCGCCTGGGCGGCCACCAGCCGGCCGACCCGGGTCGACCCGGTGAACGAGACCGCCTGCACGGCCGGGTCGGACAGCCACGGGTCGACCACGTCGGCGGGGGTGCCGAGCACGGTGCCGAGCACCCCGACGGGCAGGTGCCGCTCGCAGACGGCGGCGAGCACCAGGGAGGAGACCGGGGTCAGCTCGGAGGGCTTGAACAGCACCGGGCAGCCGGCGGCGAGCGCCGGGGCGATCTTCCGGGCCGGGATGGAGACCGGGAAGTTCCACGGGGTGAGCACGGCGGCGACGCCGACCGGTCGGGCGGCGACCCGGTGCTCGTGCTGCGGCACCACGGTCAGCCGCTGCTCCTCCTGCCGCTCGACCAGGTCGGCCATGACCCGGAAGTAGGTGACGGTCAGCCCCAGCTCGGCGGTGGACTCGGCCAGCCGCTTGCCGGTCTCCCGGGTGATCAGCGCCGCCCACTCCGGTCGGGCGGCGAGCGCCTCGACGTCGTCGGCGATCGCCCGCAGGGTGGCGGCCCGCTGCGGCACCGGGGTCGCCGTCCAGGCCGGCAGCGCGGCGGTGGCGGCGGCGAGCGCGGCGGTGGCCTCGGCGGCACCACCGGTGACGACCTCGGTGAAGGCCACCCCGGTGGCCGGGTCGACCACCGGCAGCACCGGGCCGGACGCGCGGGACTCCGCCCCGACGCGCACCGCGCTCCGGGCCGCCAGTACCTCGTCGACGATGGAAAAGTCGGTCACAGCTGCTCCTCGTACGGGTCGAGCTGGTCCGGATCGAGGTCGATCCCGAGACCGGGGCGGTTCGGCACGACGACCGTGCCGTGGTCGGTCAGGAAGGCGTCGGCGGCCCGGCGCAGCGGGTTGGAGCGCACGTCCCACTCGACGAGGGACGTCGCCGGGCTGCTCGCGGCCACCTGCACGGTCGCGGCGGTCGCGATCGCGCCGTTGTAGAGGTGCGGGTTGACGGTCTTCCCCGCCGCCTCGGCGGCCCGCAGCACGGTCAGGTACTCGCTGATGCCGCCGACCTTGGTGAGGTCCGGTTGGAGGATCGCCACCCCGTCGCCGGCCAGGTACGGGGTGAAGGCCGCCGCGCCGTAGAGGTTCTCGCCGGTGGCCAGGGGCATACCGGTACGGGCGGCGAGTTCGTCCAGTTCCGCCGGACGGTCCCCGGCGAGGGGCTCCTCGACCCAGGCGACGCCGAGGTCGGCCAGGGCCGGGACCGTGTCCAGCGCCTCCGGCAACGTCCACGCCTGGTTGGCGTCGGCGAAGATCTGCGTGGCGTCGCCGAGGACCCGCCGGGCGGTGCGGACGTTGGCGAGGTCCCGGTCGCGGCCGAAGCCGACCTTGACCTTCACGGCGGTCAGGCCGAGCGCCGCGCAGTGCGCCGCGGTCTCCGCGACGCCCTCCGGGCCGAGGCTCGAACCGTAGACCGGCAGCTCGGCACGGGGGTGGTCGGTGAGCAGCGACGCCAGGCTCCGCCCGGCGTGCCGCGCGGCCAGGTCCCAGAGCGCGATGTCGACGGCGCTCACCGCCTGGTGGATCGGGCCGGGGGCACCCCACTGGCGGCCCAGCGGGCCGAGCTTCGCCATCAGCGCGCGGTGCGCCGCCTCGGGGCTGCCCGGCCGGGTGCCGACCAGCAGCGGCGCGACCCCCTCGTCGATCGTGGAGACCCGCTCCCGCCAGGCCCAGGACGGGTAGTTGGCCCAGCTCTCGCCCACGCCGACCGAGCCGTCGGCGAGGACCACCTCCACCAGGACCATCACCCGGTGGCTGAGCGGGGCGAAGGACATCGCGATCAGCTCGTCGGGGCGGGCGCGGAACACCCGGCAGCGCACCTCGGCGACGGGGGCGTCGGGCAGTCGCGGGGCCGCCCCGGCGGGGGCGACGGCCTCGACCGGGCGACCGTCGGCCGACTCGGTCACGTCCTCGACCGCCACCCGGTCCACGAGGTGGTGCAGATCTCGACTGGAGCCCATGAGTCCTCTCTCACACCTGTGAACAACTGCATGCAGTTCTAGCCGTCGTTCATCGAGCGGTCAAGAGCTGGAAACAAACCGGGTCACCACGATCAGGCAACGAAGGCGACCAGGTCGGACACCGCGCACCAGACCGGACAGCCGTCTCCGGCGGCGTGTCGGCACCGGGTTGATCGACTCCGGGTCGGCGAAACCGGCGTGACCCGGCCGCCCGTACGCCGCGACATCGCCGAACCGCGCGGCCAGCGGGCGCCGGGCCGCCCTCGACGGCAGCGGGGCCGCGTGGGCCGGGGTGGGTGAGGCGGCCGCCCCCCGACGGGCGGAGGAGCCGCGCGGGTCAGCGGCCGGGTGGTGGGTGGGTCAGGCGGGGACGACCCGGATGCCGTTGCGGCGCACCGCCCCGGCGACCGGCTCGGGCAGCGGCGCGTCGACGACCAGGGTGTCGATCCGGTCGAGCCCACAGACCTGCACCGGGGCGGCCGCGGTGAGCTTGCTGCCGTCCACCAGCAGGACGATCTCGTCGGCGATCTCCATCAGCGCGTGCTTCGCGCTGAGTTCGATCTCCGAGCGCACGTAGACCCCGCGCTCGTCGACCGCGCCGGCGCCGAGGAACAGCGTCCGGATCCGCAACCGCCGGGTCAGATCCCGGACACCGAAGCCGACCAGGGCCTGGTTGTCGTGCAGCAGTTCGCCGCCGATGCCGATCACCCGGGCCCGGGGCCGCGACAGCATGTGCCCGAGCACGGGCACCGAGTGGGTGACCACGCACCCGTCGAACTCCGCCGGCAGGGCGTGCGCGACCTCGGCGGCCGTGGTGCCGCTGTCGATGCCGATGGTGTCGCCGGGTCGCACCATCCGGGCGGCGGCGGCGCCGATGGCCTGCTTGGCCCGGGTGTGGGTCTGCGCCCGGGAGGCGAACCCGGGGCCGGCGACACCGCCCGGGGGCAGACTCACCCCACCGTGCACGAGCGTGACCTCGTTGGCCTCGGCGAGCTGGCGCAGGTCCCGGCGGACGGTCATCTGCGAGACGCCGAGCTGGGCGCTCAGTTCGGCCACGGAGAGGAAGCCCGCCCGGCGCAGCGCGGCCATGATCTGCGTACGACGCCGGGGGGCGCCCTCGTACCGAGCCGTCTCGACGCTCACGCCGGGCCTCCTGCCGATCGCCCCCACGGGTTCGTCGGAAGTTTAGAGCACCCCAGCATCTGTTCGTTAGTTACCAAGCGATGGTAGGTTCCCAACATCTTCTGGTAATCCTGGGGAGGATCCATGACCATGGCCAGCGTGTCGCCCACCGTGTTGGCGCGTCCCTCCGGCGGCTACGCCATGCTCGCCGTCGACCAGCGGGAGGCCCTGCGGGCGATGTTCGCCGCGACGCAGGACCAGCCGGTGACCGACGGGCAGCTCACCGACTTCAAGGTCGCGGCGGCCCGCGCGCTGAGCCCGTACGCCTCGGCGATCCTCGTCGACCGGCAGTTCGCCTGGGACGCCGTCCTCGCCGCGAACGCCGTCGACCCCGGGTGCGCCCTGATCGCCGCCGCCGACCGCTTCACCGGCAGCGCCACCGAGTTCGTCGCCGACGTCGCCATCGACGACGACGTCGACCCCGCCACCGTCCGCGCCCAGGGTGCCAGGGCGCTCAAGCTGCTCGTCCTCTGGCGGCCCGACGAGGACCCCGCCGGCCGGATCTCACTGGTGACCGACTTCGTCCGGCGCTGCCGCGACAACGGGCTGGTCAGCATCATCGAGCCGGTGTCCCGGGGCCCCCGCGACGGCGGCTCCTTCGACCACGACGCGGGCATCCTCGCCGCCGCCCGGGAACTCGGTTCGCTCGGCGCCGACCTCTACAAGGCCGAGGTCCCCACCGCCGGGAAGGGCACGGACGAGGAGATCCGCACCGGCTGCGCGACGCTGACCGAGGCGATCACCGGCCCCTGGGTGGTGCTCTCCTCCGGCGTACCCGCCGAGCGTTTCCCCGACGCGGTGCGCCTCGCCTGCGGGGCCGGCGCCTCGGGTTTCCTCGCCGGCCGGGCGATCTGGGCCTCCGTCGTCGGCAGCCCGACCATGGCCGACGACCTGCGGACCATCTCGGTGGACCGGTTGCGCCGCCTCTGCGACGTGGTCGACGACGCGGTGTCCCGCTGACCCGGTGACCGGCCTCGGCGCTGTCCTCGCGGTGACGGCCGTCGCCCTCGGGGCGGCCATGCAGCGCGCCACCGGGCTCGGCTTCGCCCTGGTCG
This sequence comes from Micromonospora sp. NBRC 101691, assembly GCF_030269285.1. Taxonomy (NCBI): domain Bacteria; kingdom Bacillati; phylum Actinomycetota; class Actinomycetes; order Micromonosporales; family Micromonosporaceae; genus Micromonospora; species Micromonospora sp. NBRC 101691. The sequence continues at coordinate 417,013 of NZ_BSTB01000002.1, read as the reverse complement.
CCGCGCCCTTCCTGGTCATCATCCTCGGCCCGTTCTCCGGCGTCGTGCTGGCGAACCTGCTCTCCGCCGTGATCAACGTCGCCGTCCTGTGCACCACCCTGCGCGGCCTGCGGGGCCGGCTGGCCGCCGAGATGATCGTCGGCGTCCTGGTCGCCGTCCCGCTGGGCGCGTGGGTGGTGACGGCGTTGCCCGGTCCGTTGCTGCTCATCGGCGTCGGCACGGTCACCGCGGCGTCCGTCGCCTGGGTCGCGCACGGCAACCCGGTGCCGATCCTGCGCCGACGGGGCGGGCCACTGCTGTCCGGCTTCACCTCCGGCTTCTTCAACACCACCGCCGGCACCGGCGGCCCACCCCTGGCCGTCTACGCGCTGAGCACCAACTGGGAACAGCGCAGCTTCGTCCCGACCGTGCAACTCGTCGGCCTGGTCACCAACGTGCTCTCGCTGGCCGCCAAGGGTCCGCCGCAGCTCTCCTGGCCACTGCTGCTGTCCTGCGTCGCGGCGATGGCCGCCGGCCTCGCCGCCGGTCAGGTCCTGTCCCGCTGGCTGCCCGAGGACCGGGCCCGGCGGTGGGTAGTCGCCCTGGCGCTGATCGGCAGCGTCGTCGCCGCCGGAAAGGGAGTGACCGCACTGTGGTAGTCGACACCGACGACGGCCGCCCCCCGGCCGGTGCACCCCGCCGCTGGCCCGGTCGGGTCTTCGACCGGGGCGTCGACCCCGACCCCCGGTTCAGCCTCGCCAACGAACGCACCTTCCTGGCCTGGATCCGCACCTCGCTGGCGCTCTTCGCCGCCGGTGTCGCCCTGGAGGCGCTGACCCTGCCCATCGCGCCCGGACTACGCCGGGCGGCGGCCGTCGTCCTGATCCTGCTCGGCGCCGCCGCCCCGGTCCAGGCGTTCCTCGGCTGGCTCCGCACCGAGGCGGCCCTGCGGCTCGGCCGCAGCCTGCCGCCGCCCGCGCTGGCGGTGCCGCTCGGGCTGGGCCTGGTCGTCGCGGGCGGGCTGATCCTGATCGGCCTCCTGGTGTGACCCACCCGGAACGCGGCACGCCACGGCAGCCCGCCCCGGGCGGAGGCGGCGACCTGGGCGGGAACCGCGACCCGGGCGGAGGCGGCGACCCGGGCCTCCAGCTCGAACGCACCATGCTCGCCTGGCGGCGTACCGCGGCGGCGTTCCTGGTGGCCGCCGCGGTCAGCGCGCGCCTGCTCGTACCGCTGCTCGGCGGTTGGGCCTATCCCGCCGTGCTGGTGCCGACGCTGGGCGCCCTCGCGGTCGGTGTCGCCGGACGCATGGTGCCGCTGCGGCACGACCCGGCGACCGCGAACCTGACGACGGTCCGACCCCGGCCCGGCTGGCTGGCCGCCGTCGCCGCCCTCACCTGCCTCCTCGGCCTGGCCGCCGCAGCCGCCACCCTGACGTCGTGACGTCACGCACCGCGTCGCGGTGACCGTTCGGGCGAACGTTGCGGTGGTGCAACTACGATCCGGGGATGGCTCGCGAGGACGACCTGGGAGACGAGCAACGGTTGCGCCGCATCGAGGCGGTAACCGATGCCACGCTCTCCCGCCTCGACGCCGCCGACCTCTTCGACGAACTGCTCGACCGCGTCCGCGACCTGCTTGAGGTCGACACCGCCGCGATCCTCCTGCTCGACGTACCTGCCCAGCAGCTCGTGGCCACCGCGGCCAGGGGCCTGGAGGAGGAGGTGCGGCAGGGCTTCCGCGTCTCCGTCGGCCGGGGGTTCGCCGGCCGGATCGCCCTCACCCGGCAACCGGTAGTGATCGAGGACGTCACCCCCGACCGGGTGGTCAACCCGGTGCTGCTGCACACCGGTGTCCGGTCCCTGCTCGGCGTGCCGATCACCAACCGGGACGAGCTGCTCGGCGTCCTGCACGTCGGCACTCTCACCCCGCACCGATTCGTCGCCGACGACATCCGCCTGCTGGAACTGGTCGCCGACCGGATCCGACTGGCTCTTCCCGCCCGGGCCAGCAGCCTGGAGCAGACCGCCGCGCTGGCGCTGCAACGGAGCCTGATCCCCACCGAGCTACCCAGGGTGCCGGGCCTCGAACTGGCCGGGCGGTACGTGCCGGGCCACGCCTCCGGCGTCGGCGGCGACTGGTACGACGTCTTCACCCTCCCCACCGGCTGGCTGGGCATGGTCGTGGGTGACGTGTCCGGCCACGGACTTCAGTCCGCGGTGGTGATGGGCCGGGTCCGCAGCGCCTTGCGGGCGTACGCCCTGGTCTGCGACGACCCGGCGGAGGCGCTGACCCTGCTGGACCGGAAGGTGGTCCACTTCGAGGCCGGCAACCTGACCACGGCGCTGTACGCGATGGTCTCCCCCGACGGCGCCACCCTGCACGTCTCGCTGGCCGGACACCCCCGCCCGGTCCTGGCCGTGCCGGGCCAGCCGAACGCCGTGCTCCCCGTGCACATCGATCCCCCGCTCGGCATCGGACGCCCGCAACCGCGCCGGCACACCACCACGCTCGACTTCACACCCGGCGCGGTCCTGGTCTCCTACACCGACGGGCTGGTCGAGCGGCGCGGCGAGCTGTACGACGCCGGGGTCGCCCGGCTGATGGCCGCCGTCCCGCTGGCTCCCGTCGAGACCGTGTGCGCGACCGTGATGGCGACCCTCGACGCCGAACACCCGGCCGACGACATCGCCCTGCTGGCCGTACGGAGACTGCCCGACCAGGTTCTGTCTTGCGGATCATGAGGGGCATCGCCCGGCCCCTACCTCCTACTGAGAGGCAGCTTTCGTGAAGGACACGCCGGTCACCCTCAGCCCATACGATCCGCAGTGGGCCATGCTGTTCGAGCAGGAGCGGGTCAGCCTCGAAGCCGCTCTGGCGCAATGGTTGGCCGGGCCAGTCGAGCACATCGGCTCCACATCGGTTCCCGGCCTGGCAGCAAAACCGATCATCGACATGATGGCACCGGTAGGAGGTCTCTCAGCGGCAGCAGCCGCCATCGAGGTCGTGACCGCTCTCGGCTACCGCAACGGCGTTCACCGCCCGAAGGAAGCGCACTACTTCTTCAAGCCCGAGACTGACAACTGGTGGGAGCGCACCTACCAGCTTCAGCTCACCGAGCCAGCCTCCCTGCTCTGGCGACGACGAATCGCCTTCCGCAACGCGCTCCGGTGCCGGGCGGACTATCGGTCCCGGTACGAGCAACTCAAGCGCGATCTCGCGCAAGCTCACGGCACCGATCTCACGGCCTACGCGCGTAACAAGGACGACTTCGTCAACGAGGTCCTCGGCGTGCGCGACAAGACGGAAGCTCCGCCCGTCGGCGCCGGCTGATCACGTTGACGGCATTGCCGCAGCCCGGCGCGGCCGGATGCAGGCTGCCGTCCTGTCTGGACAGCAAAAGGGCCGCCCGTCACCGACGCGCTGCGCCGTGGCGTCACACGGAAGGAGGGGCCGCCAGGGCCGGCGGCAGTTGTACGGCGATGTCCATGCCACCGGTTGGCCGGGCGGTACTGAAGATCTCTCCGTCGTGTGCGATGACGACCGCCCGGACGATGGACAGGCCGAGCCCGGCCCCGCGGTTGCCGTTGCCGGTGCCCCGGACGAACGGTTCGAACAGCCGTCGCTCCTCGTCCGGCGTGACCGGGGGGCCGGTGTTGACGACCCGCAGGAACGCGTGCCCTTTCGCGGTGCCGGAGGTCACCGTGACGTGTCCGCCGGCATGGTTGTAGCGCAGTGCGTTCTCCAGCAGGTTGCCGGCCATCCGTTCCAGTAGAACCGGCTCGCCGCTGGCCGGTGCCGGCTGCAGGTCGGCCTGCAGGGTGACGGCCCCGTTCGCCGCCCGGTCGGCGGCGTCGGCAACGGCCGCAGCGGCAACCGCGGCCAGGTCCACGGGCGTTCGGCGGGGCGGACCGGCCTGGCTGCGGGCCAGGACCAGGAGTCCGTCCAGAGTGCGCTGACTGGTTTCGACGGCGGTAGCGATGTCGCCGGCCATCGCGACGAGTTCGGCCCGGTCGGGTTCGCCGTCGAGGGTGACGTCGATGGCGGTGCGCATGGTGGTGAGCGGGGTGCGTAGTTCGTGCGCGGCATTGGCGACGAACAGGCGCTGGCTGTTGAGGACCCGGTCGCGTTCGGCGATGCCGTGCTGGATGCGGTCGAGCATGCTGTTGATGGTGGCGGCCAGCGTGGCGAGTTCGTCGGTGGGCTGGCGGACGGGTATCCGTTCGGAAAGGTTTTCTGCGGAGAGCTGGTTCGCGGTGCCGGAGATCGTGCGGATGGGGCGCAGTATTCGCCCGGCCACCAGCCAGCCGGTCAGCCCGGCCAGCGCGGTCACGACCAACAGCGCCGGTGCGGCCTGGGTCAGCAGCTTGGAAATCGCCTCGTCGATGTGTAGTCGCAGGCTGCGAAACAGCAGCAGGTAGGTCACCGCCGTGAGCAGCGACCCGGCGGCCAGTACCAGACCGGTGTACACCAGGGTGAGCTGACTGCGGGCGGTCAGTCGCCGGATCATGGGACGATCTGGTATCCGGCGCCGGTCACGGTTTCGATCAGTGGTGGATCGCCGAGCTTGCGGCGCAGGCTGCTGACGGTGATCCGCACGGCGTTGGTGAACGGGTCGGCGTGCTCGTCCCACACTTTGTCCAGCAGCGTCTCCGCGCTCACCACGGCGCCGTCGGCGGCGAGCAGCCGTTCCAGCACCCCGAACTCCTTCGGGGTCAACGACAGCAGCCGACCATCCCGTTCGGCGGTGCGCCGGGACGGATCGAGTTCGACGTCCCGCGCGCGCAGTACCGGAGGGCGGGCAGGGGTGCTGCGCCGGGCCAGCGCACGCACCCGGGCGACCAACTCGGAGAACGCGAACGGCTTACCCAGGTAGTCGTCGGCGCCCAGGGCCAGCCCGTCCACCCGGTCGGACACGGCACCGGACGCGGTGAGCATCAGCACGCGGGCGGTGCCGCGCTGCGCCAACAGCCGGCACACGGTGTCGCCGTGCACCACCGGAAGGTCCCGGTCCAGGACCACCACGTCGTACGGGATGATGTCGCATTTGTCCAGTGCCTGCTGACCGTCGTGCACCACGTCCACGGCGCAGCCGTGCTTGCGCAGCCCGGCCGCGATATAGGAGGCCAGCGGCTGTTCGTCCTCGACCAGCAGCACCCGCATCCGGCCAGTATCCCCAGCACCGCATATGGGTGACGTATGGGTCGGCGATCGGTTGCCGACAGTCGGTCGCCGATATACCTGCACCGGTCCGTTTGTCTATCGGAAAGGACCACGATCATGAATTCGGATTCGGTACGTGGTGTCGACCGGCGGCGGCTGGTCAGATGGGGCGGGCTGGCGGCCGCCAGCGTGGCGGCCGGCGTGCCGCTGCTCGGTGCCGAGCCCGGCCACGCTGCCCCGGCCCCGACCGGCTCCGACGCACTCCTCGCACCCGGGCCGTCCGGGCACCACCGGATCCCGCCGGATACCCGGCCCGGCGGTGCCTACGACCGGTACGTGGCGCAGCTGGCCGCCGAGGACAGGTTCTCCGGCGTGGTGCTGCTGTCGCACCGGGGCCGAACGGTGTTGTCGCGCAGCTACGGCATGGCCGACAAGGAGAAGGGGATTCGCAACCACGAGGGCGTCGCGGTCAACCTCGCCTCGGCGAGCCAGCCGTTCCTGGCGGTGGCCGTCCTGCAGTTGGCGCAGCAGGGCAAGGTGAGCCTGTCAGACAGGGTGGGCACCCACCTGACGGGCTTCGCCACGGAGATCGCCGAGCGGGTGACCATCCACCACCTGCTCACCGTCACGGCGGGGCTGGACGCCCCGATGCCGGACTGGCAGCGCGTCTTCAACAGCAGGGAGGAGGTGCACACGTACTACGAGCAGTGGACCCGGCAGGCGACGCTGGTGGTTCCCCCGGGTTCGGGCGACCAGGCCCACCTTGCCGGCGGCGGCGCCGGCCTGGCCATCGCGGCGCAGATCGTGGAGGCCGTGACCGGTACGACGTTCTGGGATTACGTGCACGAGCACGTCTTCGGCGGCTGCGGCATGAGCGGTTCGGCGTTCTACACCAGGCCGCAGTGGCTCACGGACGAGCACATCGCGCACTCGTACATGCGGCTGGCCGACGGCAGCCGGGTGGACGCCGTCCGCAACCTGGACAAGGGCAGTCCGAGCCCGCAGATGCCAGGCAGGAATCCGGGCCGCGCCTTCATCGGTCACGCCGCGGGCGACGGGTTCGCCACTGCGCCGGACCTGGTCCGGTTCGCGCACGCGCTGCGCGACGGCACGGTGTTGGAGCGGCCCTTCGTCGAACTGTTGACCGGGGCCAAGATCCCCGGTCACGAGCCCACGTCGTTCAAGGCGTACTCGGGTCCGCTCCGCCTCGTCGACGGACGCCAGTGGGTGTTCGGCCGCGGCGGGGCCAATGGCGGCAGCACCGCCAACTGGAACATCTACCCGGACACCGGTTGGGTCGGCGTCGTCCTCAGCAACTACGACGACGTGCCGATACAGGAGATCCTGCGGCGGGAGACGCAGGCCATCACCGGCCAGCCGGTCGACCCACCGGGCGGCGGCTGATACGTGGTCACGGCTGGCCGACACGAAACAAAGGGATCTCCTGACGTACTCGTGGGTGGGCTCACGCCCGGGCTGGTAGTGGTGGCCATGCTCCGTCGAGGCGGGGGATGGCCAGACCGATGAGGGCATTTGGCGGAGTGGTAGCCGTAGACCTGGCTGGACCAGCCGCCTGAAAAAGGGGCGGTCCGGGTGGATTTCGCGGTCGGGCGGAAGCGGAGGTGGAATGCTCCAGGGGTGGCACGGCTGGGTCGGCACGTTCACAGGCGTGGCACTCATCACGGTGGCCGTGCTGCCGTTGGCCGCGCTGACGGTGTGGGCTCTGGCACGTCGTCGGGGTGCGACCGGCACCACGGCGGCGTGGCAGATGTCGCTGGCCGAGGTCGGCATCGCCTACGGGACGGTGCCGTGGGTATGGATGATCATGATCCGCAAGACAGAACCTAGACGCAGTTGTTGCTGGTGCGCCGGACCGTGTACTCGGTGTCGTCGTGCGTGATGCCGGACGGCTGCCCGTCGAAATGGGCCTCGACCTTCTCCCAGCCCCGGCGCTGCTCGTAGTGCAGGTGCGGCGCACCGGAGTTGCCCGTGCTGCCCACCTTGCCGATCTGCTCGCCCTGCTCGACCCGCTGGCCGACCTCGACCAGGGGCGGTTCGAGCAGGTGGAGGTACTGCGTCTCCCACCGGCCGCCGTGGTCGATCTTCACCCAGTAGCCGCCGCCCCGACCGCGCGGCCCGTCCGGATCATCCGGGGTACGGCCGCCCAGCGACCCGTTGACGCCGGCCACGGTGACCGTGCCGCCGTAGGACGCGAGCACCGGTCTCCCCCACGCCTCCCCCTCGATGGGGAACAGGTCCACGTCGTAGTCGTCGTGTCCGGGGTAGGTGCCGAGCTGCCAGGTCTCGCCGCAGGCCACGGGAAGCTGGAACAGCGGTCGCGGCCCCGGCGGACGGAGGAACGGTACGACCACCACGGCGACCGCGACCAGGGCCGCGACCGCGCCGAGCGCCAGGACGGCGACGAGGAGGCGGCTACGGCGGGGGCGGTGGCTGCGCGGTCGGGGCGGTTGGCCGGTGGTCACCGTTCGAGGATGCCAGAAGACGGCAAGACACTCTCCACGGCGAAGGCGGGCGAGCCACCATTGCCGGACCGAAGTTATTCAACGATCCACACGATGGCGGAGTGGTTCGAGTAAACGAAAATGGCACCATCATCAATGGCCACCACCGCATCAACGAGCTTGTGCGCCGAGCCGACGATCCGAATAACAAGAGGATTACCAACAGCACCTGAGTGCGAGTCAAAACGCATCGAAGAGATTTAAGTGAGTTCTGGGACCTGCAATGGATGACAGTTACATCGGCGAGACGCCGATCAGGGCAAGCGACCCCGTGTTCAATGTTCGCCTAGCGAGCATCGAAGAGCTTGCGCGAATCAACGAAGAAACAAGCACCATCGGCTATCTGCCCGCTGGAGTTCCACCCAGTCCCTCTATCGTCAAATTGCTTCAGGGTCGACTGCGATTCTGTCCCCACTGATTGAAAATGGCAGACGGCAGGACGAGCCGACATCCTACAGGTGCCACGCGTTCTTCTTAAGCAGAGTTCACAACAGGGGACCCGTTTCGCTTCTTGATATTGGGCGAGAGAGTTTTGAGAGCCTGCGAATCGCCGATTCGGCCGAGCATCTAGATCGAGTGGTTCGGCTTTTGATCGACGGCTACGACCTCACCGCGCTCAATTGAAGGCGAAGCTGGCAGATCCGTCCTCAGGTGCTGGGTCGATAACTGGCAGCCGTAGACGTGACTCTTGCTCTGACTGGCTCTATGCCTTCAGCGTTACTTGTCCGCCTGCTGCCGCCAGGCCACGTTCTGCGGGGCCCGCCCCACGCCCTCGACAGTCAACTCCGACTGATCTCCGTACGGAGGTCAGTAGGCCATAGGCTGGTCGACCGCTCAGGCCAGAAGGGCGGCGCGCATCTCCGCACCCGGATTGAATCCGCCCACCACCCGGTTGCCGGCTGGGTCGAGGACGTCGACCGTGTTGTTCCGGCGCATCAACTCCCGGACCGGTGGCGGAAGCGGCGGCGGTTCGTCCATGGCCGCCCGGATGTCACGGGCAGCCATGATCAGCCGGTACGCCAGGGTGGCGGCCTCGGTGTCCACCCGGACCCGGTGGTACTCCCACCCGGCGATGGTCAGGTCGAGGATCTCGAACAGGTGGGACAGCAGCGGTTTCGGGTCGGTCGCCTGCACGTACCGGGACGCCCCGCCACCGACGACCGTGACTGCGGCGACCACCTGCACGTACGGATGGAAGCCGGAGGGCAGTTCGAAGAGGGACCACCGCAGCGCCGGAGCGGCCTCCCTCCACAACGGCCGGTAGTTCCGACGGTCCACGATCAGCCGGCGACCGGTGTGCCGGTGCAGTTCGTACGCCTGGGTGAGGAGGTCCGTGTGGGCGTCCTCGGCGAACTCGTGCAGGACCCGGGCCGCCACGACCAGCCCATCGTCACCGTCCAGCAGCCGGGTGACCGCGTCGACCTGCTCGGAGGGACGCATCTGCACCCGCGCGCCGAACCGGTGCCGGACCTCCTGGAGCAACGCCTCCTGCCGGCCCGGGTCGTGCTGGACCTGCTCCTTGCCCAACACCCGTTGGAGCCACCGCATGTCGCCTCGTCTCCGCAGCCGCCTCGGAAAGTGGCAATGCTAGCCGAGTTTCCCCGCGCGGCCGGTCATCCGCCGGCCCCCGGTCAGCCCCGCCGCGCCGACGGGCACACCCCACGGCAATGCCCAGGAGCGACGCGGACCCCATGGGGCGAACCGGTGCTGGTGTCACTGCTGCGGCCAGGAGTGGCACCCCGGTCTGCTGATCCACGACCTGCACGCTGCCCGGTCTAGCAGGGGTCAGCGGTCCACGCGGTAGCGCGCGAAGATCGTGCCCTTCGAGAACGTACGCTGGTCGAGCAGGGTCAGGTTACGGCGGACGCCAGCGGGAAGGGCCCGCGTGCCGCCACCGACGATCACCGGGCAGATGACCAGGCAGACCTCGTCGACCAGGCCCGCGCGGTGGGCCTGGGCGGCCAGGTTGGCACCGCCGATCGCCAGGTCCCGCGTGGCCGACTCCTTCAGCGCGCGGACCGCCTTCGGGTCGAAGGTGCGTTCGATGCGGGTACGGGCGCTGCGCGGCTCCTCCAGCGTGGACGAGTACACGATCTTGTCGGCGGAACGCCAGATCTCGCTGTAGTCGAGGATGTAGTCGGGGTGGTCGCCGGGCTGCTCGTGGGCGGTCTCCCAGTAGGACATCACGTCGTACAGCCGGCGACCGTACAGGTGGGTGCCGATGCCCCGGTCCAGGTCGTTCAGGAAGCGGTGCACCTCCTCGACCGGCTCACTCCAGCCGAACTTGCCGTTCTCGTCGTTCACGAACCCGTCGAGCGACACGATGTCGGTGGCGATCAGCTTGCCCATCTCTCCTCCTCCCATCCGGTTGCACCTTGCAACCGGTACCAGCCTAGGAGGACTGATTGTGAAACGCAATCAGATGGAGCGGTCCCTCGCTCCGGTCGGTGCTGTCAGTCGTCGATCGCTGGGTAGGCAGCGGTCCAGGCGCCGAGCCACATGGGCCGGGTCTGGTCGCGCGTGTGCTCGCCGCACCAAGAAGATGGCCGGCACGGGGTCGTTGCACCAGGCGGTGCCGTAGTAGCCGGGCCAACCGTCGCGGCCGACCTCCGGATCACCGTCGGATGCGAACCCGCTTCCCCGTATCCGGAGCCCACAAGGTGGTCCCCGAGCTTCGGGGCATCCCCTCGGGATCGTTCCTGCACAGTCGACCGCGTTGGTCGGCGTCTCGGCCGGCCGGAAGGCTGGCTGCTCGGCTCGGTATCGCTCAGGATGAGGTGCATGGATGAGATCGTCCGGCGGTATCTACAGGTGTTCGTGTCCGGCGACCTTGACGAACTGGCTGCCGTAGTGGCTGACGACGTGGTGATCCATGGCGCCGGGACGCAGGTCCAGGGCCGGCACCACGTCGAAGGGGCCGTGCGTCAGGTCGGCCTGACCTGTACGCACATGGAGGTACACGAGTTGTTCACCGCGGGTGACCGGGTCGTTGTCTACTTCACCCAGCATCTGCGACACGACGCGACCGGCCGCGACGTGACCATCTCGGGTCTCAAGATGTACCGATTGTCGGGCGGCCTAATCACCGAGTTCTGGGGAGAGACCGACCTGTACGGGCTGATGCGCCAGCTCGGCAGAGTGCCAGCCGACGTCACCTTATGAAGGGACGGGCGCGCCGTTGACCGGTCCGGCAGCGTACCGACTCGCCCGTGGTGTCCGCCGTGATCGTCATTAGGCTCGTGCCCAACCGACTCCGTCGCGCCGAGCAAGCGTCGCCGTTGTGGCGATCCTGATGTGCTCGCCCCGCCCGGCCGAGAACCCGATGGCGTCCCCGGCAAGTACAGGGCATCTGCTACCGCGGCTCCGGCCTTACCAGGGACCGTTACCGAACTGGCTTATGCAGGCTTCACCCAATGCCTGTTGCGCCTTCGCGATGGCGAGACCGGCCTCGGCCGCCGCGACGCTGCCTGCCGCCTGCTGCACGGCAGCCAGCAGCGCTTCAGCGGCAGCCCGGGGGGTCAGCGTTCGTGGACTTTGCAGCGGCGCCGCCGATCGCAGCATTGTCAGGCGGCGTGTTGGGCAGGTTCAGCAGATCGGCCTGCAGTAGCGCTGGACGATTCGTTCTGAATGCCTCGTGTTGCATCCCGGTGCCAGCCCTGCGCAGCCTGACCCACTATGGACGCATGCAGAAATTGTTCCTACTGCCCAGAGGAGAACCATGCGGATGAAAAGCTGGGCGGCGATGATCCTTGCCGCCGTCGTGGTCGGTTCGACGGTGCCTCCGGCGGGACCGGTGGGCGCTACGGGTCTTGGCTCATCGGCCCCGACACTCGGAACCAACGCGATCATCAGCCCCGACGATCGTTTCCAGGTGAGCCCGACCACCTCATTCCCCGCGAGCGCCACTGTCTTGTTGACCTTCACCGGCGGCCGGTGCACCGGCTTCATGATCAGCCCAGACACTCTCGCGACCGCCGCCCACTGCGTACATTCGGGTCCGGGCGGCAGTTGGCACACGAACGTGGTCGCCACTCCGGGTTTCGACGGCGTGACGGCTCCCTACGGCTCGTGCATGGCAAAGAGTTTGCACACCTCTAGCAGTTGGACCACCAACGACGCCCCGGAGAACGACTATGCGGCGGTGAAGCTCAACTGCCCACTTGGCAACGTGACCGGCTGGTACAAGCTCGACACGTTGCAACTCCCGGTCGGCGCCTGCACGATCAATCAGGCATATCCAGTGGACCGGCCCGGACAGTGGGCAAGCAAGGACTACATCCGTAACGCCACCGATCGCCTCCTCTACTACCAGCACGACTCCAACGGCGGACAGGCTGGCAGTCCCATCTTCGCCACCGACGAGCCGGACAGGTGTGGGACATACCCTAAACCGCGCGTTCCGCTGCCGCCCCGAACGGTGATGGGGATCTTCCGCGGATATGCCGGTAACAACCTCAACTACGGCGTCCGATTTACATACGACGTCATCAGCAGCATGCAGTACTGGAGCTCACTCCCGTAGCAAATCCAGGCACAGGAACGGCCGCCCACGAGCAATTCCCTGAGCGTCCCGTGCCGAGCACGAGTGGGCGCTCAGGGCCTGCTGTGGCCTCGGGATGGTCGTGCTGATGTGACCCGGCAGACTCCGCAGCGGTCGCGTCGGTCACCCTCGCCACCGTCCGCCGTCGAGGCGGCACGTTCTGGTCGAGCGACGAGGGCCGCCGGATCCTGGAGTCCGCCCGCGCCGACGCCGACCCGCTCTACGCCGCGTACGCCCTGGTGCTCGTCACCGGCCTCCGCAAGGGCGAGGCCCTCGACCTGACTGGACGGACGTCGACCTAGACGCCGCAGAGCTGACCATCGGTCGCCAACTGCAACGGTTACGCGGCCGACTCCTGCACCGCGACACCAAGACCCAGGCGTCCGACTCCACCCTCCCCCTGCCCGACGTCTGCCTTACTGCGCTCCGCCTGCGCCGGGCACAACGCGACGAGGCCCGGTCGGCGACCGGGAAGGCGTGGCAAGGCTCTGACCGAATGTTCGCCACCCGATACGGCACCCCGATCGAGCCATGCAACTTCCAGCGTTCCTGGCAGACCCGGTGCGACCGAGCCGGCGTACGGCCGATCACCGTCCACTACGCATGGCGCACCTGCGCCACGCTCCTCGCCGACCTGGACGTCCATCCCCGGGTCGCTATGCGGATCCTGCGGCACGCCCGGTTCTCCGTGACGATGGAGATCTACACCCAGGTCACGTACACGGCGACCCGGGACGCCCTGAAGCGCCTCGGCGATTCCCTCGACGGTTGACGTACCACTAACCGCGAGCCTGCGCCGCGCTCAGCGCTCGTCTGCCTTCACGGCCGGCAGGTCGAGATAGGCCAGCAGCCGCAGCGCCCCGGCCAGGTGTTGCAGGTCGTGCCAGAGCCACGGCCCGTCGCCCGCCGGACGGCGCAGCAACGCGCGCAGTTCCGCCACGTCGTCACTGCTCTGCCCGACGTCGATACCCGACGCCGGGTCCTCCCTCAACTCGAAGGCGGAGCGCAGGTCGACGTTCCAGTAGAGGTCCACGTCGAGCAACGACAGATCGATCTCCGCACCGAACCGCTCCTGCGCGGCGTCCAGCAACAGTGCGCACACCTGGCGAAGTTCCTCGACCCTGAGCGTCTCCGCCATGTGCACCGCATTCCCGGAGGTAGTGGCCGCCGTTGTTGTACTCCACTGCTGTACGGGTAGCAGAAAGGCCACCTCCCTCGATGGGAAGTGGCCTTTGACCTGCGTGGGCGATACTGGGATCGAACCAGTGACCTCTTCGGTGTGAACGAAGCGCTCTCCCGCTGAGCTAATCGCCCTCAGCGCGCATGACTGTACCTGATCGGGTCCGGACTCCGCGAATCCGGGGTCAGTTCGTCGCAAGGTAGTGCAACAGCCGGGCGACGACGTCGATGCCGAGGCCGACCTTGAGGGAGAGCCAGACGACCGCGCAGACGAAGAGCAGGCCGACCGTGCCGAGGGCCAGGCGCACCGGCCACGAGCGGCTGGTGACCCATCTGGTCCAGCGTTGCACGTGTCGGCGGGTGAACCCGAGCAGCCGCTTGGCCCAGTGGAACTCGACCGCCCAGATGCCGAGGCCGGCGATCACCAGCAGCCAGCCGGGGCCGGGCAGGGGAATGAGGACCGCGCCGATGGCGACCACCAGGGCCCCGGCCACGGCGATGAAGACCTTGAGTGCGATACGGCCGGTGGGGTTGGCCCGGACCAGCTCCAGCGTCGTCCGCAGCCGCCGCCAGCGGACCCGGCGTTCGGCGACCCGCACACCTCCCGTGCCGCCGGCACCGTGCCCGCGCAGCCCGTCACGGCCACGCCCCTCTTCCGGCACCCCGTACCCCCGTTTTCCGGTCTTCCCGGCCCCTCGACCCGGCAACCGACGCCCGGCCGCAGCCTCCACTGAGGAATGCTCCGCGACCATCTCACCCCCAGTGTCGCCCCGGCCCGTCACTCCTACCGACGACTGGACGTTACCGGAGTAAGTCGACGACTGAACCACCCGATGCCGGGCGGGACCAGTTTCTGGGCAGAACCGGATATCGTACATGAATTTTCACATTCTAGCGGCGTTTCCGAACCCCTTCCCACCACTGGGTGAAGTCAGCGTATGGCGGAGCGTAGCCATGAGGAGCGCCTGAGTATGGAAAAGCGGAACACGCGCGTTCCGCAGCGGTGCCGGGGGGAGAACGTCCATGAGTGTCATCCGACCGACGACCGTAGAGGTCGAGACGTCGCTAAGGCTCGTCGCACCTGACGCCACCGCCTTGCCGGTGCGCGCCAGTCTGCGCTACGACCCTGCTGACCCGTATGCGGTCCATGTCCTGTTCCATGCCGAATCCGCCGGCGGCGAGGCCGTGAGCTGGTCGTTCGCCCGCGAACTGCTGGTCACCGGGCTCGACGAACCGGCCGGCATCGGCGACGTCCGGGTGTGGCCCTGGGCCACCCCACGCGGCGACTTCGTCGCGCTGGCGCTGTCGTCACCCGACGGCAACGCCCTGTTCGAGGTACCACGCAGTGTGCTGGTGCGCTTCCTGCGCCGCACCTACGTCGTCGTCCCGCGCGGCCGGGAGGCCGAGCACCTGGACGTCGACACGGCGGTGAACCGGCTGCTCGCCGGTCGCTGACCCGCCACACCACGACGGGGCCGCGCGGATCTGCCGAGTCCGCGCGGCGCCGCCACCGAACCACCCGGGGTACGCCGCAGCGCCCCGACCAGGTGGTCAGCCGTGCGTCGTGAGGCCGCCGTCGACCGGGATGACCGCACCCGTCAGGTACGCCCCGGCGCGGGAGGCCAGGTAGATCGCGGTGCCGGCCATGTCCTCGGGCCGGCCGATGCGGCCCAGCGGGATCTGCTGCTCGATGCCGGCCCGGGTGGCCGGGTCGTCCAGGGCGAACGCCATCATTCTGCTCTCGAACGGGCCGGGCGCGATCGCGTTGACCGTGACGTGCTCCCCGGCCAGCTGGTGGGCGAGGGTGCGGGTCAGCATGTGCACGGCCGCCTTCGTGGCCGAGTACGCGTACACCTCCATCGTCGGCACCCGGATGCCGTCCACCGAGCCGATGTTGATCACCCGGGCCGGGTCGTCGGCGCCGGCCGCCGCGCGCAGCGCGGGCAGCAGCGCGGTGGTGAGGCGGAACACCGCCTTGACGTTGACCGCCCAGAGCTTGTCGAAGGCGCTCTCCGGGTACGCCTCCAGCGGCGCGCCCCAGGTGGCCCCGGCGTTGTTCACCAGCACGTCGAGCCGGGAGGTGTGTTCCCGCACGGCGGCGGCGAGGGCCTCCGCCCCGGCGTCGGCTCCCAGGTCGGCCGGGATCGCCACGCACCGGCCCTCGGCGGACAGTTCGGCGGCGACACGCCCGCACACCTCCGCCTTGCGGGACGAGATGATCACATCTGCTCCGGCCCGGACGAAGCCCCGGGCGATCATCAACCCGATGCCCCGGGAGCCTCCGGTGACCAGAACCGTCTTGCCGTCGACCGAGAACAGATCCGTCATGCCCATCCCATCGCGAGTCGGCGCGCCCGCGCCGACCCCGACCGGGCGCTACCGAGCGGTAGCCTAGCCGCCCCGACCCCTGCCGGAGGGGCGACGATCCCCTACGTCGCCACCGCCGACATGCGGAAGGCGACCTGGCGGGCTACCGTCGCTGGTGATGGTCTCTTCCGGTCAGCTCGCCCCGGCCACGGACGCCGCTCCCGCGCCGACCCCGACCGGGATCCAGACCCTCACCCTGGGTGATCTCGGTGCGGACCCGGCGTGGCGGCGACCGGTGCTGATCGGTTCGGACCACCTGGTTCTGGTCACCGGCGGCCACGGCACCCTCGAGGTCGACTTCCGCCCGTTCCCCTGCCGACCGGGCACCATGTTCCGGATCCGTCCCGGTCAGGCGATACGGCGCACCGACGCGCTGGACACGGTGATGGTGCGGTGGAGCCCGTACGCCCTGCACGGGCTGGACGTCGACCCGGACGCCGTACCGACCCACACGCAGCTCGTCGGCGAGGACGAGGAGGCGGTGATCAACGAGGTCAGCCAGCTCGTGGTGGACTGCCGGCGGCACCGGGGCGCGGCCGGCGAGAGCCTGCTGCGACACCAGCTCGCCGTCCTGCTGCTGCGCCTGACGCTGACCACCGTCCCGACCGGCGGGACCGAGCCGCGCACGTTCCGGCGGCTCTGCCGGGAGGTCGAGCACCACTACCGGTACACCCGCCGGGTCGAGGACTACGCCGACCGGCTGGGCTGCTCGGTGCGTACCCTCACCCGGGCCTGCCTGGCGATGACCGGCCGCAGCGCCAAGCAGGTCATCGACGAACGGGTGGCGTTGCAGGCCCGGCGGCTGCTCGCGGCGACCGACGAGCCGATCGCCCGGATCGGTCGGTACCTCGGTTTCCCCGAGCCGACGAACTTCGGACGCTTCTTCAGCCGGGAGGTCGGCCTGAGCCCGGGAGCCTTCCGGGCGACCGGTGGCCGGGTGGCCGTGCCGGCGCGGATCGTCCGCCCCCGGCCACCGCATTGGACCGACCGGGCATGATGGCATCGTGCAAATCTCGGCCCGCGGCGACTACGCGATCCGGGCGGCGCTGAGTCTGGCCGCCGCGTACCCGTCGCTGCTCTCCACCCAGTCCATCGCCGCGGAGCAGGACATGCCGCGCAAGTTTCTCGAAGCCGTGCTGGCGGATCTGCGCCGGGCCGGCATCGTCCGGGCCCAGCGTGGGGCCGAGGGCGGCTACACCCTGGCCCAACCGCCCCGGGAGATCGCCGTCGGGGCGATCCTGCGGGCGGTGGACGGGCCGCTGGCCGGCGTACGGGGGATGCGCCCCGAGGAGACCGAGTACCTCGGCGCGGCGGAGAACCTGCCCCGCCTCTGGGTGGCGGTCCGGGCCGCGGTGCGGCAGGTCGTCGACGAGGTGAGTCTGGCCGACCTGTCCACCGGCAAGCTGCCGGCGCACGTGCGGCGGCTGACCGCCCGGCCGGGGGCCTGGGAGCCACGCTGAGGCGATCCGGCGACCGGTGACCCGCTCCGCCCGACCCGGTCGGTGTTGTGTTCCAGGGTGGAACGACCGCGGGTTTCGGGAAACAGCCATCCGGGCATGTTCGACACCGAACACGGACGGCTGGTCACGAAGGGAGGCCCCGACATGGGCCTGATGTTCCGCAAGCGGAAGAAGTACGGTCCCCTGGTCCTCAACTTCACCGAGAACGGCTTCTCCTCCTGGACCGTCCGGCTCGGCCGGTGGTCCTGGAACTCCAAGGCGCGGGCGCACCGGGTCGACCTGCCCGGCCCGCTCTCCTGGAAGCAGGACAAGTCCCGGTCGCGGGCGTAACGGACACGACCGAAGGCTCCCGACGTCGAGCGGGGTGCGTGGTGGACCACCACCGGCACCCCGCTCGACGCGTCCGGGTCGTCCGCCGGGCACCAGGTTCCCCGTTCCGGCCGGTGGCCGGCGGGCCGGGGTCGACAATCACCCCATGACCCGGGAGCGGCCCCACCGGCGCGAACGCCGGCACGCGCTGTGGGCGTCGGCGCTGCTCCTGCTCGCGTACTTCGTGGCCCCGGTCGAACCGGACGTCAACAGTGTCCGGCTGGCGTTGCGGGCGCTCGGCACCGCCGTGCTGGTGCTGGTGGTCGCCGGGCTGGTCACCGGACAGGTGCGCCGGCAACTCGCCGACGACGGGGAGTCCACCGCCCTCTGGCACCTCGCGGTGGGGCTGGTCGCCGGGGTGCTCGCCTTCGCGCTCGCCGACTACGTCATCGCGATCAGCGACCCGACGCAGTTCGTCAGCCTGCGGACCCGGATCGACGCGCTCTACTTCTCGCTCGCCACCCTCACCACGATCGGCTACGGCGACGTGCACGCCCAGGGACAGGTCGCCCGGGCGGTGGTCGGCGGGCAGATGGTCTTCAGCATCGGCGTCGTCGCCACCGGGGTGTCGATCCTGTTCAGGCGTCTGACCGAGCGCCCCCCGTCGAGCCCGCCACCGAAGACTGCCCCGGAGGCCGGGCCTTCTCCGCCGGCCGGGAACCCGCCGCCGGCCGGGACTCCCCCGTCGGGTGGGACTACTCCGTCGGGTGGATGAGCACGTCCCCGCCGAGCCGGCCGTCCGCCGGTTCCCGGGTCACCGTGCCGGCGTCGAGGAGCGCGGTCAGCGCCCGCACCGCGTCGGTGGCCCGGTACGGGGTGGTGGTCAGCACGTGTCGGCGCAGCTCGGTCACGGTGCGGGGGCCGGAGCGGGTCAGCTCGGCGACCAGCAGCGCGCCGAGCCGGTCGGCGTCCACAGCGGCGGTGAGGTCGCGCGGCACGCCGTCGAGGTCCCGGTAGCGGAACCCGGCCGTCGCACCGACGTGCCAGATGGCCTCCTTGCCCGCCTCCAGGTTGCGGTCCGAGCCGGTGCCGAGGGCGAGCAGCCGGGCCGGTCCGTCGTCGGCCGGGCTGGCCTCGACCCCGGTGACCAGGGGGAAGCCGGCCCGCTGGAGAGCGGCCGGGCCGTCCACGTCGGCGGGCACGGCGAGCAGCAGGTCGGCCGGGCGGCCCGCGGCGGCGGCGGTGAGGAAAGGTGCCGCCGCCGGTCCACCCAGCACGACGCCGGCCAGGTCGACGAGGACGGTGAGGGTGGGTGCGCCGGCCGCGCCGGCCGCCTTCAACGCCACCGGCAGCCGGTCCGGCGCACCGGGTACGGGGTACACGGCCACGTCGGCGGGGAGGGAGGTCACCGCCCCGAGCCGGCCCGGCAGGTCCGGGTCGCCGCCGACCACCACGACGGTGACGCGCCGACCGCGTACCCGGTCGGCGGCGTCGGTCAGGGCGCCCAGGGCGGCCTCGACGGTCCTGCCCGACGGGCCGGCGTACGCGAGGGCGAGCGTGACCCGCCGCGAGCGGCGCAGCGCCCCGGTGAGCCAGGTGTCGAGCTGACGGGCGAGGAGCCCGCAGAGAACGGTGTCGTACGGATCACGCGACATCCTGTGGTTCTACCAGGCGTCCGGCGTGGGCCCGGCGGGCCGGGGGCGGACGGACCGCGAACTGTCCCCGCCGGTCGGCCGGGCAGTCCCGGCGGGGGCGGACGGACCGGGGGCGGACGGACGGGGCGCGCGGACGGGTCGCTCCGGACGGGCCGGGACGGGGACGCCGCTCCGGGTCAGGCCGGGACGGAGACGCCGACGCCGCCCCGGGTCTGCCCGCCGTAGCGCTGCCGTTCGCGGGCCAGGTCGAGGCGGCCGATCCGGGTGCGCGCGGCGAGCGCGGCGGCGTCGAGCCGGTCGGCGGGGACCAGCCAGACGATCTCGAACTCCAGGCCGTCCGGGTCGCGGCCGTAGAGGCTCTTGGTGGTGCCGTGGTCGGAGCTGCCGACCAGCGCGCCGGCCGAGGTGAGCCGCTCGGCGGTGACGGCCAGTTCGTCGAGGGTGTCGACCTCCCAGGCCAGGTGGTAGAGGCCGACGGTGCGGCGGCCCGCCTCGGACGGGCCGGCCGCCGCACCGATCTCGAAGAGGCCGAGGTCGTGGTCGTTGGTCGAGCCGGGCGCCTGGAGGAAGGCGGCGCCGGTGAACCCGTCGGGGGTCATCGGCACGGGCTGGAAGCCGAGCACGTCACGGTAGAAGGCGACGCTGCGTTCGACGTCGCGGACGAAGAGGACGGCGTGGTTGAGGCGGTGGATTCCCATGCCCGCCACGGTAGCGCGGTTTTGTTGAGCGTTCAACTAGTTGTCGTATGATGGTTCCATGACCCGCTGGTTGGACCCCGACGAGCAGCGCACCTGGCGGGCGTTCCTGGCCGCCTCCCGGGCGCTGATGGAAGCCCTCGACCGCGAGCTGCAACACGACGCCGGCATGCCGCACGCGTACTACGAGATCCTGGTCCGGCTCTCCGAGGCGCCCGGCCGGGAGCTGCGGATGACCGACCTGGCCCTGGCCAGCGGGTCCTCGCGCAGCCGCCTGTCCCATGCGGTTACCCGGCTGGAGGCCGCCGGCTGGGTGCGCCGCCGGGACTGCCCGACCGACCGACGGGGACAGTTCGCCGTCCTCACCGACGCCGGCTTCGCCGCGCTCGCCGCCGCCGCGCCGGGCCACGTCGAGGGGGTGCGCCGGCACCTGTTCGACGCGCTCAGTCCGGCGCAGGTCGACCAGCTGCGCCGGATCAGCGAGTCCCTCGTGGACCATCTGGGCGTCGATCGACCACTATCCTGACCAAACTGCCACCTGACGGGTCTTGTACATACCGTCGCGGAATGCGCACGATGAGGCGTGTCCTCCCCCTTCGGTGAACTGACCGGCCAGGCGCACCATCTCGTGGCCGCCGGCGACCTCTCCGGTGCCCAGGAGCTGCTCGCCGACGCCCTGGCCGACGCGGACCCGCGACCGGCGAACGCCTCCCCCGAGTTGGCCGAGGCCGCCGGCCTCCAGGCCCGGGTGCTGGTCACCCTCGGCGAACCGCACTCCGCCCGGGGCTGGGCGGCGTTCGCGTACGCCGCGATGACCCGGCTGTACGGCACGTCCGACCAACGGACCGTGGCCGCCGCCGCGACCCTCGCCGCCGTGCTGCACCGGGTCGGCAGCTACGCCCGCGCCGCCCGGCTGTACCAAGAGGTGATCATCGAGCTGACCGCGCTCGACGGGCCGGAGTCGCTGCGGGTGCTGGCCGCGCACGCCGACCTGGCCACCGTCGAGTACGCCCGGGGCGAGTGCACGGTGGCCCGGGAACGCCTCCAGGATGCCTGGGAGTTGCACCGCGAGGTGTACGGCGACGGGCACGTCAGCGGAATCAAGATGCTCGCCCGGCTCGGGGCGATGCAGCGCGACTGCGGTCACTTCGCCGACGCGCACGACAACCTGGCCCTGGCCCGGGAACTGTGCCGGCAGCACCTGGACCCGGACGACCCGCTCGCCGCCCAGGTGGCCGCTCTGGCCCGGGCCGCCGCCAATCCCGACCACGCCTGCGACGAGGTCGACGACGCCGAGTCCGCCGTGGCGCCCGCCGCGCGGACCCCGTCGACCGACGAGGGCGACACCGGTGGAGCCTGGCCCCCCGAGGCGGCCGACCACGCCGACGGCCCCGGACCGGAGCCCTGGGACACCGGCCACGACGACGCCTACCGGACGGACGCCGGCTACGACACACAACCGCCGTACGGCTCCGGGGCGGGATACGAGCGCTACGGGGCCGGGCACGGTCCGGTGCCCCGCCCACGGGTTCCGGAGGAGGAGCCAGCCGACCGCACCGGCACCGGTGACGCGTACCCGGGCGGTCCCGACCGGTACCGGACGTACCCGGGTCACCATCCGGACGAGCGGTCGACGGGCGGCGGTCAGCAGCACCACGCCGGACAGCGGCACGACCCCGGTTACGCCGACCCCGGGTACGCCGAGGCCGGTTACGCCGAGGCCGGGTACGCCGACGGGGGCGTCGGGTACGCGAGCGACGGGATCGGGTACGCGGACGACGCCGGGTACACCGCCGAGCGCAGCCGGGAGGGCGGAGGTGCCGGACCGGACGGCGGCTGGTCGACCGGCCACCGGTACGGTCCCGACGGTCGCCCGTACCGGCACGACCAGCGGTCCACCGGCCCGGGGCGGTACGGCGACGGCCCGGACGGCGACGACTGGTGGCCTCCGGAGGGCGAGGTGGACCGCCCCGACGACCCGGCCGGCACCCGGGCCCCGACCGCCCCGGCCGTGCCGCCGTCGGTGGTCGGCCTCACCGCCGGACAGCGCCCGGAGGAGTCCCCGGGCGTGCACCGGGTCGCCCACCTGCCGGTGCGGGTCGGCTCACGGCTGCCGGTGCACGTTCCCCGTCCGCCGGCCGATCCGCCCCGCCGGCTCGCGCCCCTGGTCGTCGCCGGGGTGGTCGTGGTGCTGCTCGGCACGGGCGCGGTGATCGCCGGGGTGGCCCGGGTCGACGAGCCGGGTGGGCAGCCGCCGCCCGTCCCCGGCACTCCGACCTCCCCGGGCGCGACACCCGGCGGCACCGCGAAACCGGCCAGCGCGGCGCCCGGCGCCCCGCCCAGCGGGGTGACCCTGCGCGACAACCGGGACAGCGTCACGTTGACCTGGACGTACCCGGCGGGGGCAGAGGGTCCGGTGCTGGTCTCCGGCGGCCGGGTGGGAACGGACGCACGTGCCTTCCAGGAGTTGCCGGCCGGCGCGACCAACTACATCGTCTACGGGCTGGACCGTGGCACCGACTACTGCTTCACCGTGGCGGTCGTCCACTCGGCCGACACGGTCGGCCGGGCGAAGCCGGTCTGCACGAAGCGGAGCTGACCGGAGCCGGGGCAGCCGGGGCGGTCCGGTCGACCACCCGGGGCGGGCGGACCAGGGCCGGGGCGGTCAGGCGTCCGGGTCGGGCAGGGCGGGCAGGCACACCGCGACCCGCAGTCCCGGCCCGGCGTCGGAGAGCCGCACCGTGCCGTCGTGCAGCCGGACGAGTTCCCGGACGATGGCCAGGCCGAGGCCGGCGCCCCCGGCGTCCCGGTCCCGGGCGTCGTCGAGTCGGGTGAACCGGTCGAAGACCCGTTCCCGGTCGGCGGCCGGGATGCCCGGCCCGTCGTCGGTCACGGTGACCAGATGGGCGTCGGCGAGGGCGGTCACCTCGATCACGACCGTGCTCCGGCAGTGGCGGACCGCGTTGTCGATCAGGTTCGTGACGACGCGGTGCAGTTCGTCCGGGTCGCCGACCGTCCACTGCGGGCCGGACGCCGGCAGGACGCGTACCGGAGGGGACGGGAAGCGCGCGGCGACGGCCCGGACCAGCTCGGTCAGCTCGACCGGGCCGGTGGCCCGCCGCCCGCGTACCGCCCGCCCCGGAGTGTCGGCCCCGGCGACCGCGCCCACGCTGCCGGCGCCGGCGTGCCCGGCCTCGTCCAGCCGGGCCAGCAGCAGCAGGTCGTCGACGAGACGACTGAGCCGTTCGGTGTCCGCGAGCAGGTCCCGGGCCACCACCGGCCAGTCGGTCCGCTCCCCCAGCCGCCCGGCCACCTCCAGTTCGGTCCGCATGTTCGTCAGCGGGCTGCGCAGCTCGTGGGCGGCGTCGGCGAGGAACGCCCGTTGCCGGGCCCGGGCCGCCTCCAGCCGGGCCAGCATGTCGTTCAGGGTGACCGCCAGCCGGTGGATCTCGTCCTGGGAGGCCGGGACCGGCAGCCGCCCGCCGTTGGCCCGGCCGGTGATCTCCTCGGCCCCGCTGCGCAGCGCCTCGACCGGGCGCAGGGTCGCCCCGACCACCCGCCAGGTCACCCCGCCGAGGATCACCACCAGCAGCGGAATGCCCACCAGCAGGACGAAGCGCACCACCTTGGCGCCCTGGTTCACGTCCGCCATCGACTTGCCGACCAGCACGGTCAGCGGATCGGTCGGCGTACCGGCGGGGACGCTGACCACCCGGACCGGACCGGGCAGTCCCAGCCGTTCCCCCCGGACGAAGGCGCGCTGCCGGGTGGCGTGGTCGATCCGGTCCACCGGCAGCATCGGCACCAGCCGGTCGGCGTCGATCGAGGCGGCCCGGACCCGTCCCTGTCCGTCGACCACCTGGACCCGGACCTGTCCGGCGGCGACCGGCAGCGGGTCGGGCAGGGCATCCTCGGCGGCGAGCAGCGCCACCGCGTCGGCGGTCTGGAACGCCTCGGCGTCGACGCTGCGTTGCAGGACGTGGCCGAGCACGCTGAGCAGCGCCAGCCCGCCCAGCGCCAGCCCGACCGCCAGCCCCAGGACGCTGACCAGGGTGAGCCGGCCCCGCAGCCCGAGCGGGGGTGTGCGGCGGGCCGCGCGCTCCCCCGCCGCCGTGGGCTCCACCGGTCGGGTCACGGGGTCAGGCGGTAGCCGGCGCCCCGGACGGTCTCCAGGTGGTGCCGACCGATCTTGCGGCGGAGGTAGCCGACGTACACCTCCACCGCGTTCGGCGCGGTCTCCACGCTGGCGTCCCAGACGTGGTCGAGCAATTCGGTCTTGGAGACCACCTCTCCGGGGCGGCGCATCAGGTAGTCCAGCAGGGCGAACTCGCGGGCGGTCAGGGCGATCTCGGTGTCGCCCCGGGTCACCCGCCGACCGGCCGGGTCGAGGCTGAGGTCACCGACGGTCAGCACGGTGGGGCGTTGCGGCGCGCCCCGGCGCAGCAGGGCCCGCAGCCGGGCCAGCAGCACCACGTACGAGAAGGGTTTGGTGAGGTAGTCGTCCGCCCCGCAGTCCAGCCCGTCGGCCTGGTCGTACTCGCCGTCCTTGGCGGAGAGCATCAGCACCGGCAGCCAGTGCTCCTCGGCCCGGAGCCGGCGCACCAGCTCGTAGCCGGAGAGCCCGGGGAGCATCACGTCGAGGATCATCGCGTCGTAGCCGCCGTGCCGCGCGGCGTCCAGCCCGGCCGGACCGGTGGCCGCCACGTCCACCGCGAAGCCCTCCGCCTGGAGCCCCCGTTGCAGGGTCCCGGCCAGCCGGGTCTCGTCCTCCACCACCAGCAGTCGCACGGGTCAAGGGTGCCACCGTCGCGCCGCCCGCCGATTCCTTCTCCTCAGCACCCTCACAGCATCCGTCGGGCAGGATGGCGGTCAGGAGGTGCACATGTCTGTTCTGACAAGCCGTCCGGCGTTGCGCTGGATCGTGCCGACGGCCGCGACGGTCGTCCTGATCGGCGGTGGCGCGGCGGTCGGCCGGTTCGCCGCCGAGGCCGAGCCGAGCCTGCCGCCGAGGAGCGCCGCCCAGCTCCTGGTCGACCTTCAGACGTCCCGGTTGGAGGGGCTCTCCGGCACCGTGGTGCAGCGCGCCGACCTCGGTCTGCCCCCGCTGGTCGCCACGGTCGCGGAGCGCCGCGAGGACCTGACCGCCCTGGTGGCCGGCACCCACACCATGCGGGTCTGGTACTCCGGTCCGGACAAGGCGCGGATCGCCTTCAAGGACACCCTCGGCGAGCGGGACGTGATCCGCAACGGCGCCGACCTGTGGGTGTGGAACAGCAAGAAGAACGAGGCGTTCCACCGGACGCTGCCGGCCGACGCCGGGCAGCGGCCCGACGCCGGCACGGAGCTGCCGGTCACCCCGGCCGAGGCGGCCGACCGGGCGCTGGCCGCGATCGACCCGACCACCGAGGTCAGCGTCGGCCGGTCCGCGACGGTGGCCGGGCGGGACGCGTACGAGCTGGTGCTCAAGCCGAGGAACACCGCCTCCCTGGTCGACCAGGTGCGGATCGCGCTGGACGCGAAGGAGCACGTGCCGCTGCGCTTCGAGCTCTTCGCCGACGAGGGGGACGCGCCGGCGATCGAGGTCGCCTTCACCCAGGTCGACTTCAGCCGTCCGGACGCGGACCAGTTCACCTTCAACCCGCCGCCCGGGGTGAAGGTGAACGAGGAGAAGTCGACCGGGACGCGGCCCGAGCGCCCGGCCGGGGCGGAGAAGCCGGGCGGCGCGAAGGACCGGGACGCGACCGTGGTCGGTGAGGGCTGGGCCGCCGTGCTGGTCGCCCGGACCGGCGCTCCCACCGGACGGCCGGCGGGTGACGCCCCCGCCCGGCAGCCGGAGGGGTCGGAGGCCGCCGCCGGACTGGACCTGCTCAACCAGCTGCCCAAGGTCAGCGGCCCCTGGGGCAGCGGCCGGCTCTTCTCCGGGACGATCTTCAGCGTGCTGCTGACCGACGACGGCCGGGTGCTCGCCGGTCTGGTCACCCCGGAGCGGCTCTACGAGGTCGCCCGCGGCTGACCGCGCACCACCCACGATTCGCGTCACCGGAACCCGTTCCGGTGACGCGAATTCTTTCCCGGGACTTGGTTCCTACCGCCGGGGCAGGCTATCTTTCTCAGTTCAGACACAAAAAGAACGACCATTAGCAAATGGCCGCTCGAAGCTATTTTAGCGAATTGGGAGAGGGCTTGTCAACGCAGTCCGACGAGCAGCAGCACACCGACGAGATCGGCCACGAGCAGGAGTACGTCTCGATGCTCTACCGCCGGCTGGACGGGCTGCGTGACCAGGCCGCCCACCGGCTGGCCCAGGAGCTGCGCAGCGACGGTGGCACGATGCAGGCCCGCTCCCAGCGGGACACCGTCGTGCGGATGTACGCCGAACAGGTGGAGCAGTTCTCCGCCGTGGAGCAGGGGCTCTGCTTCGGCCGGCTGGACTCCGACGACGGCTCACGCCACTACATCGGCCGAATCGGGATCTTCGACACCGGCGACGACTACGACCCGCTGCTGATGGACTGGCGGGCCCCGGCCGCCCGGCCCTTCTACCTGGCCACGGCGGCCAATCCGCAGGGCGTACGCCGCCGCCGGCACCTGCGGACCCGGGACCGCAAGGTGGTCGGGCTGCACGACGAGACGCTCGACCTGACCAGCGCCTCCCCCACCGCGCACGAGGAGCTGACCGGTGAGGCGTCGCTGCTGGCGGCGCTGAACGCCAGCCGGACCGGCCGGATGCGGGACATCGTCGAGACCATCCAGGCCGAACAGGACCGGGTGATCCGGGCCGACCTGGGCGGGGTGCTGGTCGTGCAGGGCGGGCCGGGCACCGGCAAGACGGCGGTCGCGTTGCACCGCGCCGCGTACCTGCTCTACACCCACCGTCGGGAGCTGTCCAGCCGGGGCGTCCTGCTGGTCGGGCCGAACGCGACCTTCCTGCGCTACATCTCCCAGGTGCTGCCGACACTGGCCGAGACCGGCGTGCTGCTGCGCACGCCGGGTGACCTCTTCCCCGGCGTGACCGCCCGTCGCGCCGAGTCGGCCCGGACCGCCGCCCTGAAGGGGCGGACGACGATGGTCGAGGTGCTCGCCGGCGCCGTCCGGGACCGGCAGCAGGTGCCGGACGAGCCGCTGGAGATCGAGCTGGAGCAGCGGGACGTGCTGACGCTGACCCCGCAGGTGTGCCGGGAGGCGCGGGAGCGGGCCCGCCGCTCGGGTCGGCCGCACAACCTGGCCCGAGCGCTGTTCGACATCGAGGTCATCCACGCGCTCGCCGACCAGGAGGCGGAACGCATCGGCGCGGACCCGCTCGGCGGGGAGAACCTGCTCGACGAGGCCGACATCGCGGAGATCCGCCGGGAGCTGCGGGAGGAGCCGGGGATCCGCGCGGCGCTGGACCAGCTCTGGCCGGTGCTCACCCCGCAGCGCCTGCTGGCCGACCTGTTCGCCGACCCGGACCGCATCGCCGCCGCCGCGCCCATGCTCGACGCCGACGAGCGGGCGCTGCTGCACCGCGAACCGGGCGGGTGGGCCCCCTCCGACGCGCCCCTGCTCGACGAGGCCGCCGAACTGCTCGGCGAGGACGACCGGGCGGCGGCGGCCCGCCGGGACCGGATCCGCGCGCAGGCGCGGGAGTACGCCGAGGGTGTGCTGGAGATCTGGCGGGGTTCCCGGTCCATCGACGTGGAGGACGAGGCGGACGGCGGTGAGATCCTCGGCGTCACCGACCTGCTCGACGCCGACCGGCTGCTCGAACGGCAGGAGACCGGGGACGCGCTGACCACCGCCGAGCGGGCCGCCGCCGACCGGAACTGGGCGTTCGGGCACGTCATCGTGGACGAGGCGCAGGAACTGTCGCCGATGGCCTGGCGACTGCTGATGCGCCGCTGCCCGAGCCGGTCGATGACCATCGTCGGCGACGTCGCGCAGACCGGCGCGCTCGCCGGCACCCCGTCCTGGGGGGAGGCGCTGGAGCCGTACGTGGCCGACCGGTGGCGGTTGGCGGAGCTGACCGTCAGCTACCGCACCCCGGCCGAGATCATGGCGGTCGCCGCCGACGTGCTGGCCCGGATCGACCCCGGACTCCGTCCACCCCGCTCGGTCCGCAGCACCGGCGTCGAGCCGGTGGAGCGTACGGTCGCCCCGGAGCGGCTCGCCGCCGAGGTGGTCGACGTGGCGCTCCGGGAGGTGACCGGCCTCGACGACGGCCGGCTCGGCGTGATCGTGCCGGCCGGACGCGTCGACGAGTTGGGCGCGGCGGTGACCGGCGCGCTGCCGGAGGCGGCGGTGGGCGAGCACCCCGAGTTGGAGAGCCAGGTCGTCGTGTTGACCGTCGCCCAGGCCAAGGGGCTGGAGTTCGACTCCGTCCTGCTGGTCGACCCGGACGCGATCGTCGCCGAGTCCCCGCGCGGTGAGAGCGACCTGTATGTCGCCCTCACCCGCGCCACCCAGCGCCTGACCACCCTGGTCTGCCCCTGACCGCCGGCGGGTGGGTCAGTCGTCGGTGAAGCCGCCGACCTGGCTGGCGGCCGAGGACTGGTCACTGGTGGAGCTGCCGGCCGGGGTGCTCAGGCCCCCGGTGGTGGCGTCCCCGGTGGTGGTCGGGGCGACCGTGCCGGGGTGCCGTTCCGGTTGCCGGGCGATGCGCCGCACGCTCGCCGGGCCGGCGGTGCCGCCGGTGGTGGTGACCGCGCCCTGACCCCGGGTCGGGCCGCCGTCGCGCAGCACCTCCGGGTCGATCGGCACGTCCGCCGGGTCGCCCGGGTCCTCGCGTTGGAGCTGCTGCTGCACGTCGCTCGGGGGCGAGTTCACCTCGTTCAGGGTGTCCTCGCCGTAGACCCCGGCGAGGAGCCTTTCCTCGGTCCGGCGGGCGGACTCGCGCATGCTCTCGGACACGTGGATCACCTCGCAGATTCGTCGGCGACCCGTGGCCTGCCCGGCCCCGCCCCGGCTAAACCCGGCCGCCCCGGTCGACCGGCGTCAGGGGTCGTTCACCGTCACGTCGTCTGCCGCTCGCCCGCGCGACGGCCGCGCTCGGCGATGCTGTCGGGCGGGTAGGCGGGACCCGCCCGCCCCCGAGGGGAGCAAGCGTGCGGACAGTACGCCGTACCGCCACCGCGGTCCTGGCGGTGGCGATCGTGACGAGCGGGCTCGGTGTGCCCGCCCAGGCGCGACCGCGCCCGGACCGGACGTTCGACGTGCAGGCCCACCGGGGCGGGCTGGGCCTGCGGGTGGAGAGCAGCCTCGCGTCGTTCGGCAACGCGCTCCAACTGGGGGTGACCACCCTGGAGCTGGACGTGCAGATCACCGAGGACGGGCAGGCCGTGGTCACCCACGACCGCCGGGTGAGCGGGACGAAGTGCGTGGACACCGCCCCGGTCGCCCCGGGTGACCCGGAGTTCCCGTACGTCGGGAAGTACGTCAACACGCTCAGCCTGGCGCAGGTGCGCACGCTGGACTGCGGCACGAGGACCCTGCCGGACCGGCCGGGTCAGGTCGCCGTGCCCGGTGCCCGGATGCCGCTGCTGCGCGAGGTGTTCGACCTGGTGAAGCGGTACCGGGCCGACGACGTGACGCTGAACGTCGAGACCAAGGTGGAGGCCGGCGCGCCGCACGAGACCGCGCCCCGGGAACAGTTCGTCCAGGTCACCGCCGCCGAGATCCGCGCGGCCGGGCTGCGCGACCAGGTGACGATCCAGAGCTTCGACTGGGGCGCGCTGATGCGGATGCGCCAGGTCGACCCGAAGCTCCCGCTGATCGCGTTGACCAACTACGACTTCCTCCAGGTCGGTCAGCCCGGCGCGTCGCCCTGGCTGGGCGGCATCGACATCGACGATTTCGGTGGGGACCCGGTCCGCGCGGTGCGCAGCTTCGGCGCGGACGCGTTCTCGCCGGTGCACGGCTTCCCGCAGAACGGCACGGTCACCGACCCCGGCTACCGGCCGTACGTGACCAGGGAGATGGTGGCGCACGCGCACCGCAACGGGCTGAAGGTGATCCCGTGGACGGTGAACGACGTACCGACCATGGCGAAGCTCGTCGACGACGGCGTGGACGGCATCATCACCGACTACCCGGACCGGTTGCGTGGCCTGCTCGCCGAGCGTGGCCACGAGCTGCCACGCCGGTACGCCTCCCCGTTCGACGTCCAGGCGCACCGGGGCGGCCGGGCGGACCGGCCGGAGAACACCCTGCCCGCGTTCGCGTACGCGCTGGAGAACCCGGCCGTCTCCACCCTGGAGCTGGACACCGGAGTCACCGCCGACGGGCACCTCGTGGTGCTGCACGACCGGCGGGTCAACGGCAGCCACTGCCGGGACACCGCCCCGGCCACCCCCGGTGACCCGGAGTTCCCGTACGTCGGGAAGCTGGTGCACGACCTGACCCTGGCCCAACTGAAGACCGTGGACTGCGGGACGCTGACCCCGCCGGACGCGCCGGACCAGGTGCCCGTGCCCGGTGCCCGGATCCCCACTCTGGACGAGGTCCTCGACCTGGTCCGGGCCAGCGGCCGGGACGACGTACGGCTGAACATCGAGACGAAGATCAGCCCGCTGGTGGCGGACACCGCGCCGTACCGGGAGTTCACCCGGAAGCTGGTGCGGGCGGTCGAGCGGGCCGGGTTCGTGTCCCGGGTGACCATTCAGTCCTTCGACTGGCGGACCATCACCCACGCCCGGGAGCTGAACCGGCGGATCGAGACGGTCGCCCTGGTCTGGCAGTACGGCCCGGCCGAGTGCGCCGGCCTCGCCGACGAGTGCTCGCTGCGGGCGGTCTACGACGACCCGTCGGTCAAGAGCCCCTGGACGGCCGGGCTGGACTGGTGGCGGCACCGCGACCTGGGCAAGCTGGTCCGCGCGTCCGGCGCGACCACGGTGTCGGCGAACTGGCAGGTGCACGACCCGGCGCAGGGCACCCTGACCTCCGCCGACTGGTACCTGCGGGAGAACCCGGCCTACCACCACGGACCGGACGTGCCGACCCTCCAGCGGCGGTACGGGCTGAAGGTGGTCCCGTACACGGTCAACGACCCGGCGGTGATGCAGCGAGTCATCGACCTCGGGGTGGACGGCGTCATCACCGACGACCCGCGGCTGCTGGTCGAGGTGGCGATCCGCAACGGCCTGCGCTGAGCCGGCCGGCGGACCCGGCGACGATGTCATCCGGCCCGGGAGCCGGCGTTAGTGCCCCGCCGGCGCCGGGTAGCCAGGCGATGCCCCGCCGAGTACCGCCCCGTGACCGGAACGCGGAGTGGGGGCGTGGGTGCAGTACTCATCGCATCCTGAGGAGGAAAGATGAGCACGCAGGCTGCAAGCACCAGGCCGGTCAACCGCCAGGCGCAGGACATGCAGACCCGGGCGGGACAGGACATGCCGAACCGCGCGATGGCGGAGGCGCCGACCCGTCCCATGCCGATGATGCACGACGGCCGGCGCGAGGCCATGCAGGCACCGGGTACGGAGACGAAGAACGCGTTCAAGACCACCGAGTTCTGGGTCTACGTCGCCGCGGTGATCGGCGTCCTGGCCGCCTCGCAGCTGGTGGGCCGGAACTCGGCCGGTGTGGACATCTTCCGGGCCGACAACGCCTGGTTCATGATCACCCTGCTGACCCTCGGTTACCTGGGTAGCCGTGGCCTGGCCAAGGCCGGGAGCGCCTTCCGCAGCGGCGCGGAGCGCACCGCCCGGCACTGACCGGACGGACGGTACGCGCGGTCACTGACCGCCGTCACCGCGACGGTGGCCCCCGGGGATTCCCCGGGGGCCACCGTCGTCGTACCGTTCGGCCGGATCCACCGACCCGGACGGGTCACTCCTCGAAGTCGCCCCCGTCGTCACCCTCGAAGGCGTCGTCGAGCATCTCGCCGGCGATCATGCCGCCGGCCACGCCGAGGGCCGCGCCGGCCACCACGCCGCCCATGCCCATCCCCCGGCTGTGTCCGCCGTGTCCGTGTCCGTGCCCATGGCCGTAGCCGTGGCCGTAGCCCTGCGGACGCATGCTGCCGTAGCGGTTGATGGTGGCCTGGAGCCACCCGTCGACCACCTGGGCCCAGTCGACCCGGTCGACGTCGGCGTGGGAGACCGTGTAGCGGCCGAACGTGTCCTGCCCGGGGGTGAAGATCCCGCCGCGCTTGTCGCACTCCAGGATCACGTCGACGCCCTGCTGGCTGGTCACGAAGGTCAGCTCGACCTCCCGGACCGTGTGCGCGTACTGCGGCGCGGCGAAGTACTCGATCTCCTGGTAGAACGGGAGCGTCTGCTGCACGCCGTAGATGTGCCCCCGCTCCAGGTCGGCGTTCTTGAACCGGAAGCCGAGACGCTGGAACGCCTCCAGGATCCGCTCGTGCACCGGCAGCGGGTGCACCGACACCTGGTCCAGGTCGCTCTTGTCGACCGCGCGGGCGATCGCCAGCTCGGTGCGCAGCCCCATGGTCATGCCGTGCAGGCGCTGGCCGTACACGTCGGTGATCGGGGTCTCCCACGGCACGGGCAGCTGGAACGGGATGGAGAGCTGCTGCTTCGGGGCGAGCTGGAACGCGCCGCTGACCCCCATCCGGTGGAACTCCATGACGCCCGCGTACTCACCGTCACCGGTCTCGACCTCGACCCGGGTGACCAGCCCGACGCTGATCTGCTCGATGTTCGCCGGGGCGTCCCCGCCGACCAGGTTGACCTGGCCGTCGAGCATGAGGCCGGGTCGGGTGTTCGGGTTGGCGAGGACGGTGTCCACAGTCGGCCCGCCGACACCGAACGCGCTCAACATCTTCTTGAAGACCATGTCGCAAACTCCCGGAAATCGCACCGGCCCTCACAGGTGGGACCGGACGCCACTCTCCGCACCCTAACCGCTCCCACTGGGAACTACCTGGGAGGACACCACCGGTCACAGCGGACCGGCGGGTCCGGTCGGACCGGTGCCGAGCAGCC
This sequence comes from Micromonospora sp. NBRC 101691, assembly GCF_030269285.1. Classification (NCBI taxonomy): domain Bacteria; kingdom Bacillati; phylum Actinomycetota; class Actinomycetes; order Micromonosporales; family Micromonosporaceae; genus Micromonospora; species Micromonospora sp. NBRC 101691. The sequence goes on along the minus strand of NZ_BSTB01000002.1, from coordinate 384,227 downwards.
CGCGCAGCCACGCTCTGGTCCAGGCCGCGATGGTGAACCCGTCGCTGACGACGCCGTCCCGGATCAGCTCGCCCACCTTCTCCGGCGGGTACGTCCGGGCGGCCCGGATGCCCTCCACCGCGTCCAGGGGGCCGAGCTCCGCGATCTCCACCAGATAGAGGTGGACCCGGTCGGTGGCGGTGCCGGCGTCCGGGTGCAGCAGCCCGAGGTCGACCACCCGGGTGGGCACCGCCCCGAGTTCCTCCCGCAGTTCCCGGGCGGCCTGCTCCACCGCCGGCACGCCGGCCTCACCGAACCCGCGCGGGGCTTCGAGCTGCCAGCCCCGGACGGCGTGCCGGAAGTGCTCCACCAGGACCACCGCCCCGTCGAGCACCGGCAGCAGCACCACCCCGTCCGCGTCGCCGCCCGGCATCGACCGGATGTACGTCCCCAGCGACCCGTCGGAGAAGCGGACCGGGTCACGGATCAGCGTCACGTACTCGTCCTGGTACGCCACCCCGACCCGGCTCCACTCCGGCGGCAGGCCGCGCTTGCGGAGCGACTCGGCCTTGGCCCGCTCCGCCGCCGCCACCTCCTCCGGTTCGTGCAGGATGTACACGGCGGCGTCCGGCGGGTTGACGAAGTAGGCGGGCTGCCGCTCGCGCAGTTCGGCGTACTGCTCCCAGCTACTGGTCATCGTCTTCTCCCTGCGCTCGGTCGATGTTCGGCTCGTCGTCGCGGGCCGCGTCCCCGTCGGCGACCGGGAAGCCCATCTCCTGGAGCCGGCGGACGAGTTCCCGCCAATCCTCCCCGGCCCGTTGCAGACGCACCCGCATCACGTCGATACCGGTGCTCAGTTCCCGGGCGGCGCGGCGCTCGTCCCGGCCGACCACGGCGAAGCGGAGCACGGCGGTCGCGGCCCGGGCGACGACCTCGGTGGGCACCTCGCCGACCATCTCGAGTCGCGGGTGACCGTCGAAGACGACCGAGAGGACCGCGCCGGACACCTCGACGGTGACCCGGATCGCCGGGTCCCAGACGCTCATCCGGTCCTGCCGGCGCTCGCCCACGATCTCGGCCAGCCGCCCGGCGAGCGCGACGTACCGGTCGTAGAGCGACTGGGACCGGGCGACGAAGTCGAGCGGCTCGTCGAGCAGCGCCTGGAGGGCGCCGACGTAGTCGCGCCACTCGTCGGTCTGCCGGGCCTGCCGCACGTGGTGCAGGTCCAACCCGGTCAGGTCGAGCCGCAGCGGGGACTGCGCCAGGTCGAAGACCTGCGGCCGGAGCGTCCGGATCACCTCCAGCAGGTCGCCGAGGCCGCGGTGCGCCCCCTCCGGCCGGCGGTACTCCTGCATGGCGGTACGGCGGAGCGAGTCCGCCGGGGTCAGGGCGTATCCGTCGACGGCGTCCGGAAGGGTGGTGTTGTAGCGCAGGTCGACGAGTTGCTTGAACTCGGCGACCAGTGGGTCGGAGCGGAAGAAGCCGTCCGCCGGGTTGGTGCCCGGCTCCACCAGAAACTCCTGGTAGAAGCCGTTCCGGGTGACCTGCTCGCTGTCGACCGCCCAGTTGTTGATCTCCCGCAACCGGCGCTTGAGCAACGGTCGGTCCTCGTTCCGCAGGCCCAGGTCCCGCTCCAGTTGGGGCAGGTCGAAGACGGCCATGTCGACCAGGAACCGGCGGAACTCGGCGTACATGCAGCGCTGGGTGAGTCGCTCGTTCTCGTCGTCGTCCCACGACAGTCGCAGGCAGCGGACGGCGTCCACCTCGTCGAGAACCCGCAGCCAGCCCCGCCAGCCGGCGGAGTCGACGCCGAACTCCGGTTCCTCGGCGGGGGTGCGCTCCCGCAGCAGGAAGGGAACGATCACGCCCTCGTCCAGCAGCACCCGGAACGCCTCCCGTTGTGGGCCGGTGGCGACGAAGTCCCGGTGGACGACCGGGTTGTTGAAGAAGTACGCCCGGTTGACGACCACCTGCTCGGCGTTGAGGATGGAGCGGAGGTACTCGGCCCGCGCGTCGCGCTGGCGTTGCCGCTCCACGTCCCGGTACGACCGCCGCCGCTTGATGATCTCGGTGAGCAGGTCCTCGGTGACCCACTGGTTGTCGAGGCACTGGGCGACGACCGCGACCCGGGCAAGGTCCCGGTTGTCGATCTGCGCCCGACGGGCGCCGCTGAACAGATCCGACATGACTCTCCCATGTGGATAGACGTTCCCCCACAAGGATGATGACGGACCGGCGCCAGCCGATAACGCAGCGCCGGCCGGCCATACGGCCGACCGGCGCCGTGGATCACTCTCCCGCTCGGGTCGCCCCGCTCCGGGAGGTCGGGATCAGGCCGCGGTGCAGGTGGGCGTCGGGACGGTGTTGCCGCCCGACGTCGAGCCGATGAAGCCGAAGGTGGTGCTGGCCCCGGCCCCGAGGTTGCCGTTGTAGCTGACGTTCTTGGCGGTCACGGCCGAGCCGCTGCTGGTCACCGTTGCGTTCCAGGACTGGGTGACCGTCTGGCCGTTGGCGAAGGTCCAGTTCACCGTCCAGCCGCGGATGGCGGCGGAGCCGGCGGTCACCTTGACCTCACCCTGGAAGCCACCCTGCCACGAGCCGACCACCGTGTACGTCGCCGTGCAGCCGCCCGGCGGCGGCGTGGTCGGCGGCGGCGTGGTGGGCGGAGGGGTCGTGGGCGGCGGGGTGGTCGGCGGCGGAGTCGTCGGCGGGGTGCTGCCGAAGACGGTCGCCTCCTTCGCGGTCTGCTTGATGCCGTTGGTCCCGTTGAAGATCCGCTGCCCCCAGCTGCTGAGGTTGGCCGGGTTGAAGTTGATCGCCATGTCGAGGTACTCGACGCCACCGCCGTTGCCGCTCCACGACCAGCCCAGGTAGCCGATGCCGTTGGCCTGGCTGTAGGAGAGGATGGCGTCCTCGTCCGGGTCGCCGTCGGAGTGGTTGTGGCCGAACTCGCCGACCAGGATGGGCAGGCCGGCGGTCCGGAACCGGCCGAGGTAGTCGCTGATCTTCGCGGCAGTGTTGAACACGCCGTACATGTGGATCGAGAACATGGTGTTCTTCGCCGGGTCGGCCGCGAAGACCGACGCGGCGTTGTCCCGCATGGTGTACGTCCAGTCCTGACCCCAGTTCGGCCCGTCCACCATGATGGTGTGCGCGAACCCGGCGGTGCGCAGCCGCTTGATCGCGTTGGCGGTGTCGGTCGCCCAGCCGCTGTAGTTCTGGTTGCCGTACGGCTCGTTGCCGATGTTGACGATGACGTACTTCTCCTGGCCGGTCAGGGCCGACTGGACGCTGATCCAGTAGTCGACCGCCTGGGCCAGGGTGGCCGCGCCGGCCTGCTCGCCGTAGCCGGTGGTGTCGTGCACCTCCAGCACGCAGATCAGGCGGTTCTGCTTGCAGAGCGAGATGACGTTGGCGACGTCGGCGGTCTCGTTCTTGGTCCAGCGCTGACCGCTGGAGAGCACCACCCGGACGGTGTTCGCGCCGAGCGCCTTGATGTTGGCGAAGGAACTGGTCTGGTGGGTGTACCAGGTGTGGGCGTGGTTGACGCCGCGCATGACGAATTCCGCGCCGTTGGCGTCGTAGAGCTTGCCGTTGGCGACGGTGAACCCGGTCGCGGCGTGCGCCGGCTGTCCACCGAACGCCACCAGGCTCACCACGAACGCGAGCAGGGTGGCGGCGACGACGGAGAGTCGTGTCTTCATGACCTTCCTCAGGGATGACCCCCGGCCCGACGGGGGTGAAGGGTGTGACGAGGGGCGGCTGCAGCCCGACAGCCGCGCCCGACTCCACGGCGCGGGATCAGCGTAGGCCGATGCGTCCCCCGGCGGCAACCTGAACCGGTTAAGAAATCGTCCACCTGCGGCCCCGTACGCCGTGCCGCCGGAGGGTTGAGCGGCGGGGCCGGGGGTAAGCCGGAGGGACCGGTGCGGCGAGAGGAGCGTGCGATGGTCAACGTCGGCTACACCCTGATGTGCGAGCAGGCCGGCCCGAAGCAGCTGGTCGACTACGCGGTACGGGCGGAGGCGGCCGGCTTCGACCAGCTCGTCATCTCCGACCACTACTACCCGTGGCTGGACTCGCAGGGCCACTCGCCGTACGCCTGGTCGGTGCTCGGCGCGGTGGCGCACGCCACCAGCCGGGCCGAGCTGATGTCCTTCGTGACCTGCCCGATCCGGCGCTACCACCCGACCGTGGTGGCACAGAAGGCCAGCACCGTCGGCGTCCTCTCCGACGGCCGGTTCACCCTCGGTCTCGGCGCCGGGGAGAACCTCAACGAACACGTGGTCGGCGGCTGGCCACACGTGCAACAGCGGCACGAGATGTTCGAGGAGGCGTTGCAGATCATCCGGCCGCTGCTCAACGGCGAGACGCTGACCTTCTCCGGCAACCACTACGACGTGCCCGACGCGTACGTCTGGGACCGGCCGGAGCAGCCGGTGCCGATGGCCATCGCCGCCTCCGGCCGGCAGTCCGCCACCCTCGCCGCCGAGTACGGCAACGGCATCGTCGCCACCGAACCGGACCGGCACATCATCCAGATGTACGACGACGCCGGCGGCGCGGGCCAGCCCCGCTACGGGCAGGTGGCGATCTGCTACGGCCCGGACGAGGCCGAGTGCCGCAAGATCGTGCACGACCAGTTCCGCTGGTTCGGCCTGGGCTGGAAGGTCAACGCCGAGCTGCCCGGCCCGGACTCGTTCGAGGCGGCCAGCCAGTACGTCCGGGAGGAGGACGTCGCCGAGGGCATCTCCTGCGGCCCGGACGTCGACAAGCACGTCGAGGCGTTCAAGAAGTTCGTCGACGCCGGCTTCAGCCACGTCGCCGTCGTCCAGGTGGGCGGGGACAGCCAGCCGATGTTCCTGGACTGGGCGCGCGAGGAGCTGCTGCCCCGACTGCGCGAGCTGTGAGCGACCCGTCGGTTCCCGTCCCGAGGGGCACCGGACGCGCCCGGACGACCGGTCCGACACCGGACCGGTTCGGGTGGGCACAGCTACGGGTCGCGCTGGCCGCGCCACGCCCGGCCGCCGGGCTGACCAGCGAGTGGCGGCTGGTGGACGGCATCCGCACGCACTGCCGCCGGTCCCCCGGCCCGGCCGAGGGACGACCGTCCGTCCTGCTGGTGCACGGCCTGGCCGTCTCGCACCGGTACCTCACCCCACTCGCCACGGCCCTCGCGTCCACGCACCCGGTCTACGTGCCGGACCTGCCCGGCTTCGGGTTGAGCGGCCCGCCCCCACGGCCGTACGACGCGGCCCGGCACGCCGCGCACCTGGCCGCCTGGCTGGCGGCGTACGACCTGGGGCCGGTCTGCGTGTTCGGGCACTCCTTCGGCGCGGAGGTGGCCGCGGCGCTCGCCGCCCGGCACCCTCGCACGGTCCGGGCGGTGGTGCTGGCCGGGCCGACCAGCGACCCGGCCGCCCGGTCCCGGTGGGGGCAGACCCGCCGCTGGCTGCTGGACACCACCCGGGAAGCCGCGCTCCAACTTCCGGTCCTGCTCCGCGACGTCCGCGACGCCGGCCCGCACCGGGTGTACGCCACGCTGGCGCATTCGGTGCGCAACCCGGTGGAGACCGATCTGGCCCGGATCACCGCGCCCACCCTGGTGCTCACCGGCGGGCGGGACCCGATCGTGCCGCCCGCCTGGCGGGAGGCGGTCGCCCGACTGGTCCCCACGGTGGCACCGGTGACCGTGCCCGGGGCCGCGCACAACGTCGCCACCACGGCACCGGCGCGGGTGGCCGACGCGGTCCGCACCTTCCTCGCCCGACCCGACCTTCTCGACGGACAGGTGGACCTTCATGCGCATCGGTAACACGGAGATCCGGCCGCTCGGCGGCGGCCTCGGATGCCTGCTGATGATCCTCTTCTCGGTCCTCGCCTCGGTCGCGCTGACCGTGCTGGTCAACACGGTGCTCTGAACACCCCACCGAGACAGATATGACTTTCGATATTTACCGCTAGCAAAATGACGCGCACCCAGGGTGCGGCGACGATGCCGAGCGTCGCAGCCGGGTGGTCTACCTCTGATCCGCCTGCGGCTCGCTTGTCGGCGGACGTTCATCGCCGCGACGGTGCTGCCGGTGCTGTGCGTCGATCGGCAGCACCGGGTGGGACAGGTGGTCGCCTTGCCGGTCCTTTGGAGCTGCCCCGTTTGTGCGGGCACCGGGTGCGCTTGAGCCGGTCGGTCTACTGACGGCAGAGACCACTGGGCCCTATCCGGAAGTCGGCGGTGACGCCTGGACCGGTGTCACCGCCCCCGTTGCGGCCTGTCCGTGGCGCCGGCCACGGAGCCTGCGCAGAAAACACGTCCGGCGGGTCACGGCGGCCGCTGCTAATGTTCGGAGGCCGTGCGAGAGACCGAGGAGGTGGTACCCGTGAACGTTTCGACGTGGGTGCTCCCCTCTGGGGTCACGGTCGGGCGATAGGTCGTCCGGGAGCGCCGTTCACGAGCACTCCCGAAGGGCACGACCATGCGATTCACTTCTGAACAGCGCCTCGATGACGGCGTCCTCGAACGCGAATTCACCCTCGGCGAGATCCCCGGCATCCTGTGGACGCCCGGATCCGCATCCGCACCGGTCCCGCTGATCCTGCTCGGCCACCCCCCGCTCGGACTGCGCACGATGTACCCCCGTCTGGTGGCGCGGGCCCGGCACGCCGCGGCCGACGGCTTCGCCGCGGCCACCATCGAGCTTCCCGGCAGCGGTGACCGGCCCCGTTGGGCCGCCGCCGAGCGGGCCCGCGCTGACCTGCGTCGGGCCATGGAGGCCGGCGAGCCGGTCAGCGACGACATCGTCGACGCCCTCGTCCTCCCACTGGTCGACAGGGCGGTCCCGGAGTGGCGGACCGCCCTGGATGCTCTCCTGTCGCTGCCCGGGATCGGCGGCCCGGTCGGGTACTCGGGGGGAGTGATCTCCGTCGGCATCCGGCTTGCGGTGGTGGAGCCGCGCATCGTGGCCGCCGCTTTCTTCGCCGGGAGTCTCGTGCCTCGCACCATGTTCGAGGAGGCCCGGCAGGTCACCATTCCGCTGCACGTCCTGCTGCAGTGGGATGACGAAGGGAACGACCGGCAGGCCGCCCTGGACCTGTTCGACGCCCTCGGCTCCAAGGAGAAGACGCTGCACGCCAACATGGGCGGACACACCGGTGTCCCGCAGTTCGCCGGGCAGGACGCCGCCGCGTTCTTCGCCCGGCATCTGCGCTAGCGCCTGGCCGAAGTCGCGCACAGCCACTCGTTGATCGCGGCTGTCCCCTCGCTGACCGCACGCGGTTGTGACAACTCAGATGCACGACACGCCGAGCGGATCACACCTCAGGCAGCCACGAAGCCTCGAACACCCCGACAGACGCGGGTGGGGCCGGACTCCAGCCAGAGTCAGGGCCCACCTGTCGTCCGATCAGTCACGCGGCGTCAGTGCGCCAGCCACGGTGGCCCGAGCGAAAGCGGCCCATGCGGCAGGCGGGAAGGACAGCACCGGCCCCTGCCGGTCCTTGCTGTCGCGAACGCCCACCACGTCGGGCAGGTTCGTCGCCACCTCGACACAGGTCGAGCCACCGTTACCGCTCCGGCTGGACTTCCGCCACACCGCCCCGGTCAGGTCCATGACTTCGCCGCTTTCTGAATCAGCTCCCAGGAAGCCCTGCGAGGCAGCGCCTCCCCACGCATGGCCTCCCACTTGCGTTGAAGAGTATCAACGTCTTCCGGCCTGTCGGTGACGTGCGCGCGGAGTTGGTTGTCGAGATGCACGACCTCACTGCCGTCCGGCGTCTTGGCGAGGATCAACGCTCCGGCGAGGCCAGCGTGAGCGCCTGCCCCGAACGGCATCACGTGCAGATGAACGTGTGGCCACTCGGAAACCTGCGCCAGGTGGTCGAACTGTTCGACCATGAGCGCCGGCTCGCCGACGGCGCGATGCAGCACCGCCTCGTCCAACAAGGCCACGAACTGCGGAGGCGTGTCAGCGGAGAGAACCGCTTGCCGTGACAGGCGGGACGTGACCCGTTGCTCGATCTCGGGCTGACGAAGTAGCCCGCCCCACGCCAGGACCGCGCGGGCGTACGCCTCGGTCTGGAGCAGGCCGGGGACGAGGGACGGCTCGAACCAGCGGATCAGGGTGGCTTCCTTCTCCACGCTGATCCACTCACGCAGCCAGGGTGGCGCGGCGTCGGCGCGGACCAGACCGAGCAGCCGCTCGAACAGGCCACCGGCCCGCAGTTCGGCGTCCACCCGGGCGATGAAGTCCTGTGACGGCGTACGGTGCCCGATCTCCACCATCCCCACCAACGAGGACGAGTAGTTGATCCGCTGGGCCAGGTCTTCCCGGCTCAGCCCGGCCTCCTTGCGCGCCCGCCGCAGCTCCGCACCGAGGAATTCCAGGGTCGACAGTCGACCGTCCGCCATCACACCTCCACCACCGCTCCCCCACCTGGTGTCACCGCCCCGACACGCGAGGTCGACCGGAGAGCACGCCCGCCGCTGGGACACCACATCCTCTTCGGAAAGTAGTCGATCGACCGCAGAGTGTGAACAGCCAGTGAGGAGAGGACCGAGATGGCACGTCGTCCCGGTGCCGGCGCAGCCCGGCGACCGCAGGGCCGGGCCGACGAACCTCGGCGGAAGGTGAGAGTGCTCGTGACGTACCAGATCCTGTCGGTCGTGTTCGGCGGGCTGATGCCCGGGTTCCTGCTCGGTCTGCTCGCCTTCCGGGTCAAGTCCCGCTGGTGTCCGCGCTGCGGCGAGTACACCGAACCCGTCCACCCGACGGAGGGGCGATGAACGCGCCCCGCCAGCCCGACCGCCGGGACCTGCCCATCGGGCGACGCGTCGCACAGCTACGCGCTCGGCGCGGCATGAGCCAACAGGTCCTCGCCGACCGGATCGGCCGCTCGAAGAGCTGGGTCGACAAGGTCGAACGCGGCGTCCGTACCCTCGACCGCCTCCCCATGATCGAAACAGTCGCCGCCGTCCTCGGCGTCGCGCCCGGCATCCTGCTCGGCCGGCGCGTCCAGCGCGCACCCGCCACCGACGCCACCACCGCCATCGAACGTGTCCGCGAAGCCCTCGCCAGCCACCACACCCCCGACACCGTCAGCCGCGGCCGGCCGCCGTCCGTCGCCGCCCTCGACCACCAGGTCGGATACGCCTGCACGGCCTACCGCCACGCGCACCACACCCAGGTCCTCAGGATGCTGCCCGACCTGCTCGCCGCCGCCAGTCCCGCCCACCACCCGGCCTCGACAGCCAGCGCTCTCCTCCTGGTGCGCATCTACCGGCTCACCGCCCAGACGCTGGTCAAGCTCGGTGAGCCGCACCTCGCCTGGCTCGCCGCCGACCGGGCCATGACCGCCGCAGCCGGAGACCCCTGCCGCACGGCCCTGGCCGCCGTCCCCCTGGCCCAGGCGCTGCGCACGCTCCACCGGGGCCGGCTGGCGCTGACCGTCGCCACCACCGCCGTACGCCCCCTCAATGTGACCCCGGACCACCTCGCCCTGGCCGGGACGCTCCTCACCGAAGCCGCCCTCGCCGCTGCCACCTGCGGCGACCCCACTGCCGTGGACGACCTCACCGACCGCGCCGCCCACCTCGCCGCTCACACCGCGCACCAGCACGACGACGGCTTCGGGCCGATCGTGGTCGACCTGGCTCGCGCGCTGGCCGCCGCGCACCTGGGAGACAACCACCTCGCCGTCACCCTGCACCACCGGGCCACCACCACCGACGCCTGGCACCGGCTACCCGCCGAACACCGCGCCGCCCACCTCGTCGACATCACCCGGGCCCACCTCGACCTCGGCGACCACCACGCCGCCGGCCGCGCCCTGCTCACCGCGGACCGGATCGCCCCCGCCGAGGTACGCCTCCGACCCGCCGCCTTCGCCGTCCTGACCGCCGTACTCCGCGCCGGCCCCACTCCCGCCGACCTCACCCGCCTCGCCGCCACCATCGGCCTGGCCGGGTCGCCCTGATGGGCCGGTGCGGGTCGCGTATTCTCTGCGGCCCGGTCTGGGCGCATGGACGGGGCAGCTCCAAAGCGTGCCGATCGGGTACGTTCCTCGGCTTGGAGGACCGCAAGTGGGGCACCAGAGGACAGCACGGCGCTCAGCAGTGAGACCGTCGGCGCGGGGGATGCCGGTCAGGCCGGGGTGAGGTCGAGGTCCACGACGACCGGGTAGTGGTCGGAGGCGTACTCGGTCGCGCCGCCCCGCACCACCCGGCAGTCGCGGGCGCGGGCGGCCAGCGCGGGCGTACCGAAGAGGTAGTCCAGGCGCATGTCCGAGAACTCCGCGCCCCCGCCGTACCGGGTCGGCGCGGTCTCCGGCTCCCCGGAGCCGGCGTGGGTGAACAGGTCGACCAGGCCGGCCCGGTGCAGCCGGGCCACCGCGCGGGTCTCCGCCGTCCGGCCGTCGGAGCGCAGGTGCCGCCGCCGGTACGCCGCCGGCAGCCGGGTGGTCCGCGCCCGGTGGTCGACGCCCGGTTCGAGGGTGTTCAGGTCCCCGGCGAGCAGCGCGGACTCCCCCGGCGCCCGGCGCAGCGCGGCGACCAGCCAGCCCGCCTCCCACAGTCGCCGACGCCCGCAGTAGGGGTCGAGGTGGGCGCTGATGACGGTCAGCGGTCCGGCCCCGGCGGTGGCGAGGGTGACCCGCGCCGCGGCGTGGTGGAACGGCCGGCGCACTCCGGCGGCGGTGAGCACCCGCCACGGCGGTCGGACCAGCACCGCCACCGGCTGGCCGAACCAGCTCCGGGCCAGGTGCGCCCGCATCCCCACCGCGTCGCCGAAGCGCTCCGCCACACCGGGCGCGTCGAAGCCGCGCAGTTCCTGGAGGGCGAGGACGTCCGGCCACTGCTCGCCGACGACCCGGACCAGCCGGTCCCGGCGGTCGGCGGCGCGGTCCCGGCCGCCGGTGCGGACGTTCCAGGTCATCACCCGCAGCATGACGGCGGTTCAGTCGACCCGACCGGCCTTGACCAGCTCGTCGTCGAGGGTGTGCACGTCCTCCGACTCGATCGCGGGTCGGTTGCCCTCGGCCACGTCGGCGTTGGGGCGGACCACCCAGTAGAGCAGGCCGATCCAGCACGCGGTGAGCATCATCGCGCCCATGAAGTCGGTCGGGTGGTGCATGCCCCGGTACATTCGGGAGATCGCCACCCCAAGCGGCATGACCACGGCGAGCCCGACGAACACCCAGCGCCACCAGCGGTCCGTGCGCGGGAACACGACGATCGCGATGGCCACCCAGAGGCAGAGCGTCGCGGCGATGTGGCCGGACGGGAAGGACGAGGTGGGCATCGGCCCGTCCAGGTTCTCGATCGGCGGGCGGGGCCGGTCCACCGCCGCCGAGCTGGCCAGGAAGAGGCTCAGCTCGCCGAACATGGTCAGCGCCACGAAGAGCACCGGTCGCCAGCGCCGCCACACGGCCAGCACCAGCGGGCAGAAGACCAGGGAGATCAGCAGGATGGCGTGGGTGTCGCCGACCTTGCTCCACCAGTAGCTGAGGTCGTCGCGGCCCGGGGTGCGCTGCGCGTCGAACCACTCCGGCACGGCGCGGTCCATGGTGGCGAAGAAGGTGCCGTCGGCGTGGTAGCTGACGAAGGTGCCGAAGCCGTACAGCACGCCGAGCACCAGCACCCAGCCGATGATCAGCTCGGCCACGCCGGCCCGGGGGTGGGGCAGCAGCCGCTCCTCGTCGGGCGCGGGCGCGACGTCGTGCGCGGCCTCCGGTTCCAACCCCTCCTCGATCGGTACGGCGGGCCGACCGCGTTCCAGCCGCCACAGCCGGAACGCGTACGCGGTGACCGCGAGCCAGACCGCGCCGAGCAGCCAGGCGCCGAGCACGTCGGAGACGAAGTGGACGCCGAGCGCGATCCGGGTGAAGCCGATCAGGGCCACGATCAGCGCGGTGAGCGCGATGGCCGGCCTGCGCCACCGGCGGGACATGGCGGGCAGGAAGACCAGCAGCAGCGCGCCGTACGCCACCATCGAGCCGAGCGCGTGCCCGCTGGGGAAGCTCTCCCCGGAGTAGGTGCCGATGGGCACCTCGACCTCGGGCCGCAGCCGGTCGACCAGGGCCTTGACCGTCGGGTCGAGGATGAGCGCGCCGGCCCCGGTGACCAGCAGGTAGACCGCGAGCCGCCCCTGCTTGCGGATCAGCAGGCCGACCACCCCGACCGACACCAGCCAGAGGATCACCGCCAACCCGCCGAGGTCGGTGACCGCGTTCAGCACGGTGACCAGCGGGCCGTGCGGGGCGATCTGCTCGTTGAGCCAGGCGGCGATGCCGTGGTCGACGTCGTAGAGGGGGGTCCACCGGCTGCGGACGGCGACGAGCAACACCCCGAAGGCGACCCCGGCACCGAGGACCAGCGCCAGTCCGGCGAGGCTCCGTTCGGTGAAGTGTCCCAGGGGTCGACGCAGAACCTCTCTGACCGTGGTCACGCCCAGCCTCCCTTTTCGCCTCTGGCGAGGCGATGTACCCGAACGGCCGGTTCGGTACACGCTCCCCGGGCGCGGGGTCAGAGCGCGGTCATCTCCCCGGTGTCGTGGATCTGTTCCCGGTGCGAGTCCGGCTCCCAGAGGTCCGGTTGGGCGGGCTCCTGCACGCCGATACGCAGCGCCTCCAACTGGGCGGCGAAGGCCAGCCCGCCGAAGAGCGCCATGCCGGTGAGGTTGGCCCAGAGCAGCAACGCCATCATTCCGGTCAGCGGGCCGTACGTCTGCCCGAAGTTGTCGCCGAAGGCGACGTAGCCGGCGAGCAGCAGGCTGGCCAGCCACCAGAGCACGGTGGCGATGGCCGCCCCGAAGAACAGCCAGGACAGGCCGGGCTGCTTGCGGCGCGGCGCGTGCCGGAACAGCACGGCGACGGCGAGGACGGTCAGCCCGAGGCTCAGCGGCCAGCGCAGCACGCTCCACACGCCGTGCGCGGCGTCGCCCCAGGCGTAGTGCCGGCGTACCGAGTCGCCGATCGCGCCGCCGCCGACGAGGATGAGGAAGCCGACCAGCGCCGGCAGGCCGGCGGTGACGGCGAGCACGGCGGCCCGCAGGTACTTCCACAGTGCCGGGCGGTCCCGCTCGACGCCGTAGATCCGGTTCGCGCCCCGCTCGATCTGGGCCATGGTGGAGGTCAGCGCGACCAGGCCGGTCAGCAGGCCCAGGGTCAGCGCCAGTTCGCCGACCCGTTCGGTGCGTTCCCGGTCGCTGAGCAGTTCCTTGACCATGTCGTCGCTCGCGCCGGGGCTGAGCGCGAGGACGGTGTCCGCGACGACCTCGCCGCCCTCCTCCACCCCGAGTTCGCTGATCAGGCCGGTCAACGCGATCATGAACGGCACCACGGCGAGGCAGAGCTGGAAGGCGAAGGCGCGGGCGTGGCTGAAGCCGTCGCCGTAGCGGAACCGGACGAAGGCGTCCCGCAGCAGGGTCCAGCTGCCCTCACGGCGCAGGGTGTGCCAGGCGTCGTCGGCGGAGAGTTCCTCGTCCGCCATGCACCGGGTCTCGGGGACGATCCGGGTGCTACTCACCGCGTGCCTCCTCGACCCGGCGTTCACCCCGCTCCGCCACCGCGTCGGCGTCCTCGGTCAGGTCGGGTGCCTGCGCCGGGCGCGGTACGCAGAGCCACAGCGCCCCGGGGCGGACCTCCACCCGCAGCGACCGGCCGGGTTCGATCAGGTCGCCGTCGAGTTCCCGGGGCTGCGCCCGGTTGCTGGTGATCTCGACGCGTCGGCACCGGAGGACCTCCATCCGGGGCACCCGGTCGCGGCGGCGTACCACCGCCCAGCCGAGTTCCAGCCAGTGCCGCAGCGTGCGTGGGGTGAGCACGGCCACGTCGAGGTAGCCGTCGTCCGGTTCCGCCTCGGTCAGCAGGGTCACCCCGCCCTGGAGCCGCCCGACGTTGGCGACCAGCACCGACTTGGCGCGGCGGCGCAACGGAGGCCGGTCGTCCACCCGGATGCTGACCTTCATCGGCCGGTCCCGCAGGTGGCGGGCGGCGCCCATGACGTACGCCGGCCAGCCGATACGCGCCTTGGTGGTCTCGGAGGTGTCGGCGAGCATCTGGGCGTCGAAGCCCATGCCGGCCATCACCACGAAGTGGTGCCCGTCGACCGCCCCCACGTCGAGTCGGCGGCGTCCCTGCTCGACGGCCACCTCCAGCCCGGCGGCGAGGTCGCCGGAGAGACCGAGGTTCGCCGCGAGCAGGTTGCCGGTGCCCTGTGGCAGCACGGCCAGGGCCACCTCGGTGCCGACCAGCCCGCTCACGCAGGACATCACCGTGCCGTCACCGCCACAGGCGAAGACGACGTCCACCCCGGCCGCGACGGCCTTCTCGGTCTGGCCGCGACCCGGGTCCTCGACGGTGGTCTCGTACCAGAGCGGCTCGGCCCAGCCCGCGGCGGTCAGGGTCTCGTCGACGACGCGCCGCAGCTCGTCGAGATCGGCGACCTTGACCGGGTTGACCACCACGGCGGACCGCAGCCCGGCCCGGTCCGCCCCGCGCCGCCCACCCTCTCCAGCATCCACGGCGTCAGTGTGCAGCAATGTGGCGGTGGCAGCGACCCGGCAGCGCCCGTCGTCGAGCACACCACAAAAAGGTTTCCGGCGGGCTCCTGGTGGTCAGGAGCCCAAGCGCCGCTGCGAGGCGCCCGCCGTCGTCACGTTCCACCCGTTTGGAGCGTCCCGGAAATCGGAAATCGGGCGACCGGCCATCAGCAGTTGATTAACACTTACAATTCCGGCAACGCCGGCTGGTCGGACATCGGGTGGAAATGGCGGGAAGCAACGACGGACGTTGCGCTGGCCAGGCAGCGGATATAGCCTGGTGTCCGATCAGGACGCCGAAGCGTGGGCAACGGCGAAAAGCGGCAGGAGAAAAAGTGTTCAGACGTGCTGCCCAAATTTTTCTGACATTGATTCTCGCCTTTTTTGGAACGAGTCTGGCCGCCTCGCCGGCATACGCATTCGACGTGATCTGCCCGATCGAGGTCGGGGACGGTTCCTGCGGTGGCGGCGGCGACCCGGGCGGCGGCGGTGGCGGCTACACCACCTACACCTTGCAGGGTGCCATCGAGAACCAGGGGTACGAGACCAGCGGCTACGGCAAGCGGGTGAAGATCCGGGGCTACTCGCGGTTCGCCGATTCGAGCAACAACCGGGTCGACGCCGACTACATCAACGTGCGGTGTTACGCCTACGACATGCTCGGCGGCTACACGACCGGCTACGACGCCGAGAACAACGGCGCACTCGTCGACATCAAATTCGCCTCGAACTACGTCTACGGCGTCGCCGGTGGGGGCTACCGCACGATCACGGTGACCTGCTCCCACTACGCGGAGAAGAACGGCGTGCAGTACAACGCGACAAGCAACACCCAGATCGACATCCCCTGACCGTGGGAAGCGACCTGGCGGCGGCGCGGAGCCGCCGCCAGTTCCCGTCAGGCCGCCGCCCGCACCGCCACGTCGACGTGGTGGCGCAGGTCACGTAGGTCCACCCCGGCCTCGGCGAGCACCTGACCGGCCAGGCCGGCACGCTCGTGCCGCAGCCCGAGCAGGATGTGCTCGGTGCCGATGTGCCGGTGCCGCAGGTGCAGCGCCTCGCGCAGGGACAGTTCCAGCACCTTCTTGGCCCGGGGCGAGAACGTGCCCCCCTCCGAGCGCCGCCACCAGCCCCGGCGGCGCGACGGTGGGGCGGGGCGACGCAGCACGCCCGGCCCGAAGGCCTCCTCCACCCGCGCCTCGATGGCGGCCAGGTCGATCCCGATCTGCCGCAGCGCGTCGGCGTCCGCCGCACCGAGCACCGCGCCCCGGTCGACCTGCGCGACGATCCGGGCGCGCAGCCCGTCGGCCGGAAGACCGAGGTCGGCGAGCACCTGGGTGGCCAGCGCGTCGGGATCGGCGAGCAGCGCCAGGAGCAGGTGCTGGGTGTCGACCGGCTGCGCACCGGCCTCGTCCCGGGCCCGCCGGACCACCTCGCGGGCCCGGTGGGTGAACCGTTCGAACATCACGCCTCCCTGGAGTGCTCGACCGCCGGACGCCCGGCGTGCTTCTTGTGGACCGCCTGCCGGCTGACCTCGAGCGCGTCGGCGATCTCCTGCCAGGACCAGCCCGCCCGTCGGGCGTTGTCCACCTGGACCACCTCCAACCGCTCCAGCAGCCGGCGCAGGGCGAGCACGGCCCGCAGCCCGACCCGGGGGTCGGCGCTGCCGGCCGCGGCCGCGAGTTCCGTCGCCTGACTCATGCCGTCAATCTACGTTGACAATCCCTCCACTGTCAACGTCGGTTGACAGGCTCTGGTGCGGTCGCGCGGTGATCCGTACCATCGAGGCGCGTCAGCGGCATCCCGGCACGGGTGCCGCCTGCGGAGCGGGACCACCCCACCGGCATGCGGGCTCATGCCGGTCGACCGGCGTGCGGTCCCCGCGTCCACCTCCCATCGACGCCCCCGCGCGCACCCACCGCGAACCACCGGAAGGACAATCCATGCGCGCTGTGACGCGCCACCGTCGGGCGTTGCCGGGCCTGCTGGCCCTGGCCGCCCTCGCCACCGCCGCCCTCGCCGCCGTGCCGCTGACCGGCCCGCCCGCCCACGCCGCCGACCCCGTCGTGGTGGTCGACGCGACCTTCGAGGACGGCACCACCCAGGGCTTCCGGGCCCGGGGCGGGGAGACCGTCGCGGTCAGCACCGCCGCCGCCCACGGCGGCACCCGCAGCCTGCTCGCCTCCGCACGGACCGCGAGTTGGCAGGGCCCCACCCTCGACCTGCTGGACAAGATGGTCCAGGGCAAGCGCTACGAACTGTCGATCTGGGTCCGGCTCGCCGCCGGCCAGTCCCCCGCCCAGGTCCGGCTCAGCGTGCAACGCGACGCCGACGGCACCTCCGCCTACGACCAGGTGGTCGGCAACACGGCGGTCACCGCCGACACCTGGGTCCGGCTGCGCGGCACCTACGTCCTCGCGCACGACGTGGACGGCCTGTCCGCGTACGTGGAGACCGCCAGCGGCACCGCCGACCTGCACGTCGACGACTTCACCCTGTCGTACCAACCCACCAAGCCGGTGCAGACCGACATCCCGGCGCTGCGCGACGTCCTCGCCGACGACTTCCCGATCGGGGCGGCGATCAGCAACCGGCAGATCATCGGCGACCAGGCCACCCTGCTGCGCCGGCACTTCGACACGGTGACCCCGGGCAACGCGCTCAAGTGGGACGCCACCCAGCCGACCGAGGGCACCTTCCGCTGGGCCGACGCCGACGCGCAGGTCGACTTCGCCACCACCAACGGCCTGGCCGTCCGGGGGCACACCCTGGTCTGGCACCAGCAGACCCCGGCCTGGGTGTTCACCGACACCGACGGCACCCCGCTGACCTCCGACCCGGCCGACAAGGCGCTGCTGCTGGAGCGGCTGGAGACGCACATCCGCACCGTCGTCGGCCGGTACGGCGACACGATCGGCGTCTGGGACGTCGCCAACGAGGTGATCGACGAGAACCAGGCCGACGGCCTGCGCCGCAGCCGGTGGCACGAGATCACCGGCCTGGACTACCTGCGCACCGCCTTCCGGGTGGCCCGCCAGGTCGCCCCGAGCGCGAAGCTCTACATCAACGACTACAACACCAACGTGCCCGCCAAACGCGACAAGCTGCGGAACCTGGTGAGCCAGCTGCGCGCCGAGGGCGTGCCGGTCGACGGGGTCGGGCACCAGATGCACGTCAACGTCCAGTGGCCGTCGGTCGCCGAGACCGAGGCGATGCTCCAGGCGTTCGTGCCGCTCGGCGTGGAGCAGCAGGTCACCGAGATGGACATCAGCATCTACACCAACAACAACGAGTCCTTCCCGACGCCGCCCGCCGACCGGCTGCTCACCCAGGCGTACAAGTACCGGGACCTGTTCGCCCTCTACCGCCGCTACGCCGACGAGCTGACCTCGGTGACCCTCTGGGGACTCGCCGACGACGACACCTGGCTGGACACCTTCCCGGTGGCCCGCAAGGACGCGCCGCTGCTCTTCGACACCGAACTCCAGGCCAAGCCGGCCTACTGGGGGATCGTCGACCCGACCCGGATCACGCCGACCCCGTCGCCCACGGTGAGCCCCTCCCCTACCGGCACACCCACCCCCTCGCCCACGGTCAGCCCCTCCCCCACCGGCACACCCACGCCGGGCCCCACCGGCGGGGTGGACTCCTGCCGGGTGACGTACGCCGTCACCAACCAGTGGTCGGGCGGCTTCCAGGCGACCGTCCGGGTCAGCAACACCGGCACGCGGGCCCGCACCGGCTGGACGCTGCGGTGGAGCTTCCCGGACGGGCAGCGGGTCACCCAGCTCTGGAACGGCACCCACCAGCAGTCCGGCGCCGACGTGACGGTCTCACCCGCCTCCTGGAACGGCACCCTGCCGGGCGGCGGGACGGTCGAGGTCGGCTTCCTCGGCAGCTGGTCCACGGCCAACACGCACCCGTCCGCGTTCTCCCTCGACGGCCTGCCCTGCCTCCGCGGCTGAGCAGTCACCGCCCCGCCGGGTGGTAGGAGGGGTCCCCTGTTACCGCTTTTTGCCGAGCAGGGGACCCCTGCACACACCCGGGCACACCCCCAGCCGGTGGCTCCGGTTCCGCCGACTCGCCCTGACGGCGGCGACCGCGCCACTACTGTCGGCGGTGAAAGGGTGACGGCCGGGAGGTGACGCGACCATGAGCGCAGCCGCCGACGCGCCCGTGGTGGTCGGGGTCAGCGGGTCGGAGGAGAGCCTGCCGGTGGTCCGGCTGGCCGCCCGGGAGGCGGCCGAGCACGGCCGGCGGCTCTGCGTGCTGCACGCCTTCAACTGGGAGGCGGCCCTGGCCGCGCCGAGTCTCGCCGGGGCCCGGACCGAGGCCGAACGGGCGATCACCCGGGCCGTCGGGGCGGCCCGTGAGGTGGCCGCCGACCTGCTGGTGGACGCGCACGTCGTCGAGGGTGCCGCGGTGGCGGTGCTGCTGCGGCAGTCCGAGTCGGCCTTCCTCGTCGTCGTCGGTGACGGCGGCATGACCACCCGGGACTGTGTGTCGCCCGAGGCGGCGGCCGTTCAGGTGGCCTCCCGGGCCGGCTGCCCGACCCTGGTGGCCCGACTCGACCCGCCCCCGGCGGGACCGGTCCTCGTCGGACTGGACGGCTCGGCCACCTCCCGGTTCGCGCTGGACTTCGCCCTCGACTGCGCAGCCCGGCACGACGGCCGGCTCCGCGTGGTCCGGGTGGTCGAGCCGAACGGCGACGGGACGCGCACCGAGCAGGAGGTCGCCGACCTGCTCGCCGAGAAGGGGTCGGGGCATCCCACGGTCACCGCCGAGCCGACGGTGCTGCGCGGCGATCCCGGCCGGATGCTGGTCGAGCAGTCCTACTCGGCCCGGCTGGTGGTGGTCGGCACCCGGGGCGACCAGCCGTGGCGGGGCCTGCTCGGCGCGGTCAGCCAGTCGCTGCTGTACCACGCGCCCGCCCCGGTGGTGTTCATCCGTGGGGTCACCGACGTACCCCTGGAGACGACGTGACCAACGGGTCGTCCCGCCCGGTGGGTCCGGGACCAACGACCCTGCTTCCACGACAGCGGGCCGGCGAGGCTGGATCCGCCGGACGAATCCGCCGTTCCGGATGCAGGATCCCCCGACCCGCGAGAGGCTTGCGCAGATGGACACCGCTCTGGAGCTGCCCGCGCCGCTGACCGACGACGAGCTTCGCCGGCTGGACGCCTACTGGCGGGCGGCCAACTACCTGACGGTCGGCCAGATCTACCTGCTGGACAATCCCCTGCTGCGGGAGCCGCTGCGTGTCGAGCACGTCAAACCCCGGCTGCTCGGCCACTGGGGCACCAGCCCCGGCCTGAACCTGCTCTACGCGCACCTCAACCGGTTGATCGTCGACCGTGACCTGAGCGCCGTCTTCGTCACCGGCCCCGGTCACGGCGGCCCGGCGCTGGTGGCGAACACCTGGCTGGAGGGCACCTACAGCGAGCGGTACCACTCGGTCGGGCGGGACGAGGCCGGCATGGCCCGGCTGTTCCGCCAGTTCTCCTTCCCCGGTGGCATCCCCAGCCACGTGGCGCCGGAGGTGCCCGGCTCCATCCACGAGGGCGGCGAGCTGGGGTACGCCCTCAGCCACGCCTACGGCGCCGCGTTCGACAACCCCGACCTGCTGGTCGCCTGCGTGATCGGCGACGGCGAGGCGGAGACCGGCCCGCTGGCCGGCAGCTGGTTGTCCAACGTGTTCCTCAACCCGGCCCGCGACGGGGCGGTCCTGCCGATCCTGCACCTCAACGGCTACAAGATCGCCAACCCGACGGTGCTGGCCCGGATCCCCACCGACGACCTGCTCGCCATGCTGCGCGGCTTCGGCCACGAGCCGTACGTGGTCGAGGGGGACGACCCGGCGCGGGTGCACCAGGCGCTCGCCGCCACCCTGGACCGGGCGGTCGACGAGATCGCCGCCATCCAGCGCCGCGCCCGCTCCGGGGAGGCGGTCGGCCGACCCCGCTGGCCGATGGTCGTCCTGCGCACCCCGAAGGGCTGGACCGGCCCGGACGTGGTCGACGGCAAGCAGGTCGAGGGGACCTACCGGGCCCACCAGGTGCCGCTGTCGAACATCCGGGACAGCCCCGAGCACCTGGCCGCGCTGGAGCGCTGGCTGCGGTCGTACCGGCCGGAGGAGCTCTTCGAGGCCACCGGCGCGCCGGTGGCCGAGCTGACCGCGCTGCCCCCGACCGGGGACCGGCGGATGAGCGCCAACCCGGTCGCCAACGGCGGGCAGGTGCTGCGTGACCTGGTCCTGCCGGACTTCCGGAAGTACGCGGTCGACGTGCCCGCACCGGGCACGCCCGGTGTCGGCGCGACCGGCGTCCTCGGTCCCTGGGTCCGCGACGTGATCACCGCCAACCCGCAGACGTTCCGCCTGTTCGGTCCGGACGAGGTCGCCTCGAACCGGCTCGGCGCGGCGTTCGAGGTCACCGACCGGGTGTTCGTGGCCGACACCGACCCCGACGACGACCACCTCGCCGCCGACGGACGGGTGATGGAGGTCCTCTCCGAGCACCTGTGCCAGGGCTGGCTGGAGGGCTACCTGCTCACCGGGCGGCACGGCGTCTTCACCAGCTACGAGGCGTTCATCCACATCGTCGACTCGATGGTCAACCAGCACGCCAAGTGGCTGAAGGTGACCCGCGGCATCCCCTGGCGGATGCCGCTCGCCTCCCTGAACTACCTGCTCTCCAGCCACGTGTGGCGGCAGGACCACAACGGCTTCTCGCACCAGGACCCGGGCTTCATCGACCACGTGGTCAACAAGAAGGCCGAGGTGGTCCGGGTCTACCTCCCGCCGGACGCGAACACCCTGCTCTCCACAATGGACCACTGCCTGCGCAGCCGGCACTACATCAACGTGGTGGTCGCCGGCAAGCAGCCCGCGCCGAACTGGCTGACCATCGACGAGGCCGTCCAGCACTGCCGGCGCGGCCTGGGCATCTGGGACTGGGCCAGCACCGACGAGGGCAGCGAACCGGACGTGGTGCTCGCCTGCGCCGGGGACGTGCCGACGTTGGAGACCCTCGCCGCCGCCGACCTGATCCGTCGGCACCTGCCCGACCTGAAGGTCCGGGTCGTCAACGTGGTCGACCTGATGCGGCTCCAGCCGCCGTCGGAGCACCCGCACGGGCTGCCGGACAACGAGTTCGACACCATCTTCACCCGGGACAAGCCGATCATCTTCGCCTACCACGGCTACCCGTGGTTGATCCACCGGCTCACCTACCGCCGGACCAACCACGGCAACCTGCACGTGCGCGGCTACAAGGAGGAGGGCACCACCACCACGCCGTTCGACATGGTGATGCTCAACGACCTGGACCGCTTCCACCTGGTCATCGACGTGATCGACCGGGTGCCGGGGCTGGCCGCCCGGGCCGCGCACCTGCGGCAGGAGATGGTCGACGCCCGGCAGGAGTGCCGCGACCACACCCGGCGCTTCGGCGAGGACGACCCCCGGGTGGCGGAGTGGCGCTGGGTCCGCGAGACCGACCCGACGAACCGGTAGTGACCACGAACGAGAGGCAGGCATCATGAGCGACGAGGAGATTGTGGTCGGCTACGACGGCTCCCCGGACGCGGCGGCCGCCCTGACCTGGGCGCTGGCGGAGGCCGGACGGACCGGGCAGCCGGTGCGGCTGGCGTACGTGTTCGAGTGGTTGACCGTGGGGGGATGGATCGGCCCCGGCATCGCCCCCGGCGCGTGGCCGGACGCCGCCGCCCGGCAGCAGGTGGAGCAGCTCGTGCAGCAGGCGGTCACCGACGCCGCCACGGCCAACCCGGGGCTGACCGTGCACGGCGAGGTGTTCGACGGGCCGCCCGCGCTGGTGCTCCAGGAACGCTCCGCCGAGGCGGCCCTGCTGGTGCTGGGCAGCCGGGGCCACGGCGGCTTCACCGGCCTGCTGACCGGCTCGACCGCCGTGTCGGTCACCGCCCACGCGCACTGCCCGGTCGTGGTGGTCCGCCGGGACACCCCGACCGCCACCGGGAAGCGGGTCGTGGTCGGGGTGGACGGTTCGGAGACGTCCCTGGTCGCGCTCGGCTTCGCGATGGAACGGGCCGCCGGGCGCGACGCCCCGCTGCACGCGGTGCGGGCCTGGGCCCCGACCCAGTGGCGGGCCCAGGGCTTCGACCCGGACGAGGCCCAGGCGACCGAGCAGGCCAGCCTGGAGGAGTCCCTGCGGCAGTGGCGGGAGAGTTTCCCGGACGTCCCGGTGACCACCGAGGTGCTCTCCGGCAACGCCGCGTCCACGCTGGTGGAGGCGAGCCGGGACGCGCAGCTCGTGGTGATCGGCACCCGGGGCCGGGGCGGTCTGCGCGGGGCGCTGCTCGGGTCGGTCAGCCAGCAGGTGCTCCAGCACGCGCACTGCCCGGTGGCGGTGATCCGCCAGCGGTGACCGGCGACCGCCGGTCATTCACCCCGGGCCGGTGGAGCCGCCGTCGGATCGGGCGGGGCCGCCCCCGTCCGATCCGTCCCGGGCCGGGTACGCGCCACCGCCGAGCGCCCGCAGCGCGTTGAGGATCACCACCACGTCGATGCCCTCCTGGAGGAACGCCCCCGCCACCGGCGGCAGCCGACCCGCCGCCGCCACGAATATCGCCACCACCGCCAGCGCCATCCCGACGGTGGCGCTCTGCACCGCGATCCGGCGGGCGTGCCGGGCGATCTCGACGGCGTCGGCGAGCCGGTCCAACCGGTCCACGGTCAGCACCGCGTCGGCGACGTCGGCGGAGGCCCGCGCCCCGGTGGCTCCCATCGCCACCCCCACGTGCGCCTCGGCCAGCGCGGGGGCGTCGTTCACCCCGTCGCCGACCATCACCGTCACCGCCCGCCGGGCCTCCTGACGGACCCGGTCGGCCTTCTCCCCCGGCGGGCACTGGGCCACCACGTCGTCCACCCCGACCGTCCCGGCGACCTGTTCGGCGATACCCGGCCGGTCGCCGGTGAGCATCACCAGTCGGGTCAGCCCGGCCCGCCGCAGCCGCCGCACGGTGTGCGGGGCGTCCGGTCGGACCGGGTCCTCCAGCAGGACCACGCCGAGCGGCCCCTGCTCGCCGCTGATCCAGACCGCGGAGCGGCCGGTCCGTTCGGCCTCCTCGCGCACCCGGCACGCCCAGTCGGGCAGCCCGTCGGCGAGCTGGCCGACCCGGACCACCCGGCCGTCCACCCGCCCCCGGACCCCGCGACCCGGTTCCTCGGTCACCTCGGTCGGCTCGGCCAGCGTCAGGCCCCGTTCCCGGGCCTGCCGGACCAGCGCCGCCGCCAGCACGTGCGGGGAGAGCTGCTCCACCGAGGCGGCCAGCCGCAGCACCTCGTCGGGGTCACCGCCGGGCGCGGTGACCGTCTCGGCCGCCCGGGGCCGGCCGGCGGTGAGCGTCCCGGTCTTGTCCAACAGCAGGGTACGGGCCCGGCCGAGCAGTTCCAGCGACCCGCCGTCACGGACCAGCACCCCGCGCCGGGCCGCCCGGGACAGCCCGGAGACGATCGCGATCGGCGTGGCCAGCAGCAGCGGACACGGCGTCGCCACCACCAGCACCGCCACCGCCCGGACCAGGTCACCGGCGAGGAGCCCGGCCAGCCCGGCCAGGGTCAGGGTGAACGGCACGAACGCCGCCGCGTACCGGTCGGCCAGGCGCACCATCGGCGCCTTCCGGGCGGTCGCCTGCTCGGCCAGGCGGACGATCCCCGCGTACGTGCTGCCCGCCGCGTTGCGGGTCGCCCGCAGCCCGAAGCCGGCCCCGGCGTTGACCACCCCGCTGGGCACGCGCTCCCCCGCCGTCCGCTGCACCAGGCGGGACTCCCCGGTCACCACCGACTCGTCGAGGGTGGCCGGTTCCTCCACCGTGCCGTCGACCGGCACCACGTCCCCGGGGCCGACCAGCAGCCGGTCACCCGCCGCCACCACGTCCAACGGCACCTGCTCGATCCCGCCGCCGGGCCGGCGGCGTCGGGCCGTCCGAGGGGCGTGGGCGAGCAACGCGCGCAGATCCCGGGTCGCCCGGTGCTGCGCGTACGTCTCCAGCGACCGGCCGGTGGCCAGCATCAACGCCACCACCGCGCCGGCCAGGTACTCCCCGACGACCAGCGCCCCGGCCAGCGCGAGCACGGCGACCACGTCGACGCCGAACCGCCGGTGCCACAGCTGCCGCAGCATCGACCCGGCGGCCGGCACCAGGGTCAGTACGGTCGCTGCGGCCCACAGCAGGCCCGCGACCTCCCGCCGCCCGGCCAGCCAGAGACCCGCGCCGACCAGCACCACGAGAGTGAGACCGGCCAGCGGCAGCCACTCCCGCCCGCGCCCGCGTCGGCCCGCGCCGACCGGCCGCTCCGGGACGCACTCGCTCTCCGCCACCCGTGGATCGTCTCAACCGCGACGGCGGCGGACCCCGGATCCGCCACTGTTCGACCGGGCCGAAGGACCCCCGGCCCGGGACCGGTGGCACCGTGCGGAGCCGGCCACCGTGGCGCAGGATGGAGCCGCAAGCTCACCCGGAGCACCACCCGGGTACGGCACGATGGGGTGGAGACGAAAGGTCGCAACATGAGCCACGAGACGCCGGCACGCCCGCTGACCACCGCGTACGCGGAGGCCGCCGCCACCGCCGGCTACGCCCCCTCGGTGCACAACACCCAGCCCTGGAGCTGGCGGGTGCTGCCCGACGCGTTGGAACTGCGGACGGCACCGGAACGGCGGCTCGCCGCGACCGACCCGGAGGGGCGGCTGCTCGCCCTGAGCTGCGGCGCCGCCCTGCACCACGCCCGGGTGGCGCTCGCCGCCGAGGGCTGGGCGCCGGCGGTGGAACGCCTGCCCGACCCGGCCGACCCCGACCTGCTGGCCCGGATCACCGGCTCCCGCCGGGCGGAACCGGAGCCGGAGGCGATGCGGTCGGTGCAGTGCATGCAGGTCCGGCACACCGACCGTCGCCCGGTCAGCGAGGAGCAGGTGTCCACCGCCGCCATCGGCGAGATCACCCGGGCCGCGGGCACGGCGGGCGGGCGGATGCAGATCCTCGACCGCGACCAGGTGCTGGAGCTGGCCGCCGCCGCGTCGCACGCCGAGTCGGTCGAGGCGGAGGACCCGCAGGTACGCGAGGAACTGGCGTACTGGACCAGCCGCGCGGAGAGCGGCCTGGGCCTGCCGCCGGAGGTGCTGCCCGAGCAGACGCCGCAGACCACCGTCCCGGCCCGGGACTTCGGTCGGGCCGGCACCCTGCCGATCGGCGCCGGCCACGACCGGGCCGCCGTGTACGCGCTGCTCTACGGTGACGAGGACGAGCCGGACAGCTGGCTGCGGGCCGGCGAGGCGCTCTCCGCCGCGTGGCTGGCCGCGACCCGACTCGGGGTGTCCGTGGTGCCGCTGAGCGGTGTGGTGGAGGTGGCCGGCACCCGCCAGACCCTACGCCAACTGCTGGCCGGGATGGGTTTCCCGTACCTGGTCCTGCGACTGGGCATCGCCGACCCGGCGCACGCCGGTCCGCCGCACACCCCCCGGCTGCCCACCGCCCAGGTGGTGGACACCTCCGCCGTCGAAGGGCGGCCCTGACCACGGGAGTCGCGTCCCGGTGCGGTCGTGGGGGCGGTCACCGCGCGCTCACGGGGTCGTCCGCCACGGTCACCGGGCGGTAGCATCCCCCGGTGGCCGCAGCCGTCCCGAACCCGTCGCCCGAGCCGCAGCAGGGCGTCCCGTCGTTGGGGTTGAGCCCGCTCTCCCGGGTCCGCCTCGACGAACTGCTCCAGGAGATGCTCGACCGGGTCGGCGACGTGGTCGCCAGCCGGGAACGGCTCCGCGCGCTGCTCGACGCGGTCGTCGGCATCAGCACCGACCTCGACCTGCACAGCACCCTGGAACGGATCGTCCGGTCGGCGTGTGAGCTGGTCGGGGCCCGCTACGGCGCGCTCGGCGTGATCGGGCCGGACCGGATGCTGCACGACTTCATCGTGCACGGCATCTCCCCCGAGCTGCACGCGCGGATCGGCGACCTGCCCCACGGACGGGGCGTGCTGGGGCTGCTCATCGACGACCCGCGTCCGCTGCGCATGCCCGACATCACCCAGCACCCGAGGTCGTACGGGTTCCCGGCGAACCACCCGCCGATGCACACCTTCCTCGGCGTCCCGGTCCGCATCCGCGACCAGGTCTTCGGCAACCTCTACCTCGCCGAGAAGCAGGGCGGGACGGAGTTCACCGAGGACGACGAGGAGATCGTGGTGGCGCTCGCCGCGGCGGCCGGCGTGGCGATCGAGAACGCCCGCCTCTACGCGCTGGCCCACCGCCGGGAACGCTGGCTCGCCGCGACCGCCGAGATCACCTCGGTGCTCCTCGGCGAGGTACGCCGGACCGACGCGCTGGCCCTGGTGGCCCGCCGGGCCCGCGAGGTCGCCGAGGCGGAACTGGCGCTGGTGCTCCTCTACGACGAGGACGGCGACCAGTTCACCGTCGAGGTCGTGGACGGTGCCGGCGACCGGGTGCGGGAACTGCTCGGGGCGGTCCTCCCGGCCCGGGAGACCACGTTCCGCGGATCGGTCACCGAGCACCGGCACGAGCTGGTCGAGAACCTCGCCGAGGCCGCCCCCTGGCCCGCGCCGGTGACCGCCGGACCGGCGGTGGTGTCCCCGCTGGCCGCCGGGGACACCCTGCACGGCGTGCTGGTCACGGCGCACCTGCCGGACCGGGACGGCACCACCGACGACGACGTGGCGCTGCTGCGCAGCTTCGCCGGTCAGGCCGCGCTGGCCATGGAACGTGCCCGGGGGCAGGAGGAGCGGGAACTGCTGGTGGTCCTGGAGGACCGGGAGCGGATCGCCCGGGACCTGCACGACGTGGTGATCCAGCGGTTGTTCGCCACCGGGTTGCAGTTGCAGAGCGCCGCGCCGATGTCCTCCCGCCCGGACGTGGCCAAGCGGATCAACGCCGCCGTGGACGACCTCGACGCCACCATCCGGGACATCCGGCGCACCATCTTCGAGCTACGGACGCCGATGAGCGCGGCGCTGCGCACCGACATCCGCGAGGCGATCGAGGCGGCCGCCGAGTCCCTCGGATACCGCCCGGGGCTGGACCTGGTCGGGCCGATCGACAGCGCGGTACCCGAGTCGATCCGGCCGGACCTGCTGGCCGTCCTGCGCGAAGGGCTCTCCAACGCGGTGCGCCACGCGCGGGCCGACCGGGTCGGCGTGCGGGTGCTGGTCGACGCGGGCCGCGTGACGGTGACCGTCACCGACGACGGCGTGGGCACGGATCCGTCCGCCGCCCGCAGCGGGCTGGTCAACCTGCGTGAGCGGGCCGAGCGGCTCGGCGGCGAGTTCGTCGTCCGTCGGGTGGATCCGCACGGCACCGAGCTGTGCTGGAGTGTCCCGCTCGGCGACTGACCCGCCCCGCCAGCTCTCCTTGCGGGTTCCCGCCGCTCTGCCGGCCCCGCTCTGCCGGCCCCGTCCGGCCGGTCCCGTCCGGCCTGGTCCTCCGCGCTCGGGCCACGACCACCGGTCCCCGCCACCGGGCCACGGCCGCCGGTACCCTCGGCTACCCGGTCTGTCGTGCCCGGTCTGCCTTGCCCGGTCTGCCTTGCCCGGTCTGCCTTGCCCGGTCTGTCGTGCCCGGTCTGTCGTGCCCGGTCCGGCGAGCGCCACCGGGTCGGGGGCATCACCTCGCGGACGCTGTGGAGCTGCCCGCACAGACGGGGCAGACATGCCCGCTCGGCGACCACGGCTGGGCGATGAGGGCGTTGGGCGATGAGGGCGTTGGGCGATGACGGCCACTCGCCGCCCACCGACCGACCGGCGCCACCCGCCGTCGGTCGCCCCGTCGCCACTCACCCCCGACCGGCGCCACCCGCCGTCGGTCGCCCCGTCGCCACTCACCCCCGACCGGCGCCACCCGCCGTCGGTCGCCCACTCCGTTTTGGCGCCCTCGCCCCTGACGCAACGCGCGGGACGGTCGACCCGGGTGGTGGGCAACGAGCGGATCGCCCGCGAGCGCTCTTCCCCTCTTGGCTGGGCGCACCGACGGGGCAGCTCGACAGCGTCCCCCGGGTCAGTGTCTTCCCCCGGTCGGACCTGGCACGTGATCGCTTCGGGCTCGGTCGGCCGGAGCGTCCGGGTGCCGCCCCGGTGTGCCCGCCCGGTCGCTCAGTTCCGCTGGCCGAGAAGTCGGGTGGCCAGCACCGCCGCCTGGGTGCGCCGTTCCAGACCGAGCTTGGCCAGCACGCTGGAGACGTAGTTCTTGACGGTCTTCTCGGCGAGGAACATCTTGCCGGCGATCTCCCGGTTGGTCAGCCCCTCGGCGACGTACTCCAGGATCCGCCGCTCCTGCTCGGTGAGGGACTGGAGCTCGCGGGGCTGTTCCACCCCGCTGCGGATGCGGTCCAGCACCCGGGTGGTGATCGCCGGATCGAGCAGGGACTGCCCGGCCGCCACCCGGCGGACCGCGTCCACCAGGTCGGTGCCCCGGATCTGCTTGAGCACGTAGCCGGCGGCCCCCGCCATGATCGCCGCGAACAGCGCCTCGTCGTCCTCGTACGAGGTGAGGATCAGGCCCTTGATCGACGAGTCGACGGCCCGGACGTCCCGACAGACGTCGATGCCGTTGCCGTCGGGCAGCCGGGCGTCGAGGATCGCCACGTCCGGACGGAGCGCGGGAATCCGGCGCGCCGCCTCCTGGGCGGAGCCGGACTCACCGACCACCTCGATGTCACCGCTGTTGGTGAGCAGGTCGGCGAGGCCACGACGGACGACCTCGTGGTCGTCGAGGAGAAACACCCGGATCATCCCTCGTTTGTACCCCGTCGGGCGGGGCACGCACACGGGCCGAAGGTCCCGAACACCGAACCCGCCGGCGGGTAGCTGGTCCCGCCGGGTGGGGACGTCCGGCCCTGCCCGGTGACCCCGTCGACGACGCACCGTGGAGACGAACCTGGAACAGCCACCGCACGACCGCCCGAAGGGACCAACGCCATGGACGTCGGCTACACCGTCGAGCAGCTGCGCGCCGCGGCGGCGGACGCCGTCCGGGCACCGTCGCTGCACAACACCCAGCCGTGGCGGTTCCGGCTGCACGAAGGGGGCATCGAGGTCGTCGTCGACTCGGCCCGCCGGCTGCCCGCCACCGACCCGAGCGGCTGGGGAACCCGGATCGCCTGCGGGGCGGCCCTCTACAACCTGCGGCTCTCCCTGGCGGCGGCCGGCACCCCGGCGTCGGTGCGGCTACGGCCGTACCCGGCCGAACCGGATGTGGTGGCCCGGCTGGTGCCGGACGTGCCCCGCCGCCCCACCCCGACCGAGCAGAGCCTGCACGCCGCCATCCCGCGCCGGTTCAGCAACCGCCGGCCGTTCCGGCCCGACCCGGTGCCGGCCGACCTCCGTTGGCGGCTCGGCGAGGCGGCCCGGGCCGAGCAGTGCTGGCTCGAACTGGTCATCGGCACCAGCGCGGTCAACGCTCTCGGCGAACTCGCCCACAGCGCGCACCGGGTACTGGAACGGGATCCGGCCTACCGGGCCGAGCGGGTCGAGTGGACCCGCGCCGAGCCGGCGCCCGACGGCGTGCCGGCCACGGCCGGCGGCCCGCAGAGCGAACCGCAGGACCTGCTGCCGCAGCGCGGCTTCGGCGCCCTCCACCGGACGCCCGGACGCGACTTCGAGCCGGAACCCCTGGTCGCCGTGCTCGTCGCGGCCGGCAACACCGCCACCGACCAGATCGTCGCCGGACAGGCCCTGCAACGGGTGCTGCTGACCACCACCGACGCCGGCCTGGCCGTGTCGTTGCTCTCCCAACCGATCGAGGTGCCCGGGGCACGCGAGCGGCTGCGCCGGTCCGTGGGCCGGTTCGGCACCCCGCAGATGGTCATGCGGATCGGGTACGGCCAACCGGGGCGACCCACCGCCCGCCGGAGCGTCGACGAGGTGCTGGACCTGCCGATGGCACACGTCGCGGAGAGGTAGCCGACATCTACTGCAATGCACTGCTGGTGGGCGATACTGGGTTTGAACCAGTGACCTCTTCCGTGTCAAGGAAGCGCGCTCCCACTGCGCCAATCGCCCGAGCCCCAGAGGCGGGCCGCGAGCGGACGACGGGATTCGAACCCGCGACCCTCACCTTGGCAAGGTGATGCGCTACCAGCTGCGCTACGTCCGCACGTCCCCGGTGTGTCCCGGTGACGGGATGAACTCTACCCGAACACAAGATCAGCCCGAAACCGGGTATCCCCCACCGGGCTCAGCCCTGACCCCACCCCGGTCCCTGCGGTGGCTCCGGCTGCTGCCGCTGTCGAGGCGGCTGCGGCGGGACCGGCGGCGGTGGTGCCGTAGGCCCGGACGGCGCCCCGGGCCGAGGCGCCGGCTGCTGGTGCGGCACCGGACCGCCCGCGCCCCAGCCCGGCAGCACCCCGGCGGCGGCCTGGTCCGGCGAGGTCGGCTGCGAGACGATCGGCGCCGGCTGCGACAGCGTGACCTGACCCGGCACCCCGGAGACCGGATGCGCGGCCTCCCCGGCGGGCGGCAGCGGCACCGCCGGCAACGGGTCCATCGTCATCCGGGGCAGGGTGACGATCTCCGGATTGCACTCCACCGCCTGCACCACCGAACCGCGCCCCTCCCCCTTCACCAGGAGCAGGGCATAGTCCGGCAGGTCCTGCAACACGCGGGGCTCGACGGCGTACTCGTACACCCGCTGCGCGGAGGCGGCGTCGCTCCAGTTCGTCCCGCTCGCCACCGACTGCGTCTGACTCCAGGTCCGACTCCGGCTCCAGTTGCGGCTCCGCTGCTTGATCAGCGACTTCCCCTCGCCCCGGGACCCCTCGCTGCCCCCCTCGGTCTCCGACCCGCCCTCGGAGTTCGCCAACGTGTGCGTCTGGTCCCCGCCCAGCGTGCGGGTCAGTCCACTGAGCACGAACCGGTGCTGCCGGCCGATGAACTCCGCCGCCTGCTGCGCCTCCCGGTGGTTGCCCAGCCGCATGAACGCCACCTCGCCGCCGCCGAGCGCGTGCAGCGACTGCTCCCGCAGGTGCGCGAAGAAGAGCACCAGACGGATCCCGCGCCGCTCGCAGAGCGTGCCCAACCGCTCGATCTGCCGGTGGTGCAGGTCGTCCGCGCCGACCAGCACGATCGACCCGCCGCTGATCGCCTCCCGGCTCACCCGCCGGATCAGCCACTGCACCAGCAGGTCCTTGAGCAGGTCGTGCTGGGCGCTGCGGCCGTCCCGGTCGGCCACCAGGCAGGACAGCTCGGCGGTGGGCGGCCCCCCGGCGGCCTGCCCCAACCCCGTCAGCGGACGCAGGAAGCTCTCCAGCCGGCGTACGTGCTGGTGGGCCTGCCGGCGGGCCTCCTCCGGCATCAGCCCCGCCACCAGCGCGCACTCGATCTCGCTGAGCGCCGGCTGGCCCGGCCGGTCGGTCAGCACCCGCAGTCCGGCGACCAGCCGCGCGATGCTCACGTCCTCGCCGAGCACCTCGCAGAGCTCGCCCAGCAGCATCGTGTCCCGGTGCCGGTCCGCCCGGTCACCACCGGTGCCCTCGCCGTACATCGACTCGACCAGCAGGTCGACCAGTTCCCGCGCGGAGAGGCCGGCGAGCAGGTCCAGATCGCGCAGGCCGGACGGGAACCCGGTGACCCGCACCGAACGGCCGGTCTGCTCGGCCAGGGTCATCAGCTCGCCGCAGAGCGCCTCACCGGTGAAGTCCACAAGCGTCATCGGCCCGCGGGTGCTGAGCAACGAGCCCCCGAAGACGGTCAGCAGCGCCTCCCAGCCGTAGCTGGTGCCGCCGACCACGTCGATCCGGCGGGTGCCCGGGGACGGGGTCGCCGCCCCCCACTCGTACATCTGCGCCAACGCCTGCTGCTGGTGGTGCTCGAAGGCCGCGCTGCGCGCGTCCCACCCGGCCCTGGCCTGCTCGTACGTGGTGCGGACCTGCTCCTGGGCGGTGGCCAGGTCCCGCTCGGCCTGCCGCTTGAGCAGCCAGACGACCGCCGCCCCGCCGAGCCCGCCGAACGCCGAGAGGATCATCAGGAACATCACGAACGCGCCGACCGGCTCGCCGAGGGCGGCGCCGAACCGCTGGCAGCAGCCGAACAGCACCGCCAGTCCGAGACCGACCCCCAGCGCCACCCCCATCCGGCGCATCGCCCGCTCTCTCGCCGCGGCGGCCCGGGTGACCAGCTCCGGCGGGACGACCCCGGGCACCGGCGGCGGCTCGGGGAACCGCCGCCGGTAGAGGCTGGGGTCCTGGTAGATCCAGCCGAACCGCTCACCGGGCACGGCGAGCCGGGGCAGCGGGTTGTCTCGGTGCGCGATCTCGGTCATGGGGCAGGGAGCCGCCTTCCACACTGGCACGATCCACGATCGAATTCGCAGTTAACCAGGCACCTGACGAATCGAGAAGACCACCGTCCGCTACCGGGCGGTTCGGGGCCTAGAGTTGTCCGGTCCCCGTCACCGGCCCGAGGAGCCGTCATGGTCAGTGCCGTCGTGGCCGTCCTCCTGCTACTGCTGGCGGTCGGGGTCTCGACCGCCTTCTCCCGCTGGCGGCGACGGGCCGGGGCGAAGGCGTCCGGACCGGCCGGGGCGGACGCACGCCCGGGGCGGGACAACCCGTCCCTGCCGGAACGCTGGCGGCTCCGGTCCGCCCGTTGGCTGCGCCGGCCCGGGGAGCCCCGGCGGCCGGTAGTGCCGGAGGAGGTCACCCTCATCTGCCTCGCCTGCCAGGGCCGGGGGTGGATCGACCGGCGGGAACGGACCCTGACCTTCACCGGCACCGGCTTCGCGGACGTGGAGAACCCGCCCACGATGTGCGAGACGTGCGGTGGTTCCGGCCGGGTGACCCGGTGACCCGGGCCGCCGAGCCCCGAACGGCGATCGACCCGCCGCCGGAGATCCGGTGACGGGTCGAACCTGCTCATCGAACTGGTGGGCGATACTGGGTTTGAACCAGTGACCTCTTCCGTGTCAAGGAAGCGCGCTCCCACTGCGCCAATCGCCCTCGTCTACTGCCGAGGTGGAGACGGGATTTGAACCCGTGTACACGGCTTTGCAGGCCGTTGCCTCGCCTCTCGGCCACTCCACCGAGGTTGCCCCCGCATGCGTGGTGGCATCTCTCCGAGCGGACGACGGGATTCGAACCCGCGACCCTCACCTTGGCAAGGTGATGCGCTACCAGCTGCGCTACGTCCGCACGCCCCCGGTTGTTTCCCGGTGACGGATGAGAACTTTAGCCGAGGCCGGGAACGCTTGCCAAATCGGGGGGACATCCGGCGCGTTCCGCCCACCCCGAGGGGGTCCCGTGGGCAGGTCGGGCGGGTGCGGGGAGGGGTGGTGGTCACCACCACCGGCAAGCTTCCTAGGAGCCTGGCCAGCATGCCTCCGGCCCGCCCCGGCCGGTCGACTGTCGCCGACCGGCGGCGGGCCGCGGCACCGCGGCCCGCCCCCGCCGCCAGCTCATCGACGGCAGGCCGGAGCGGTAACTCCTCGTGAGCGGGCTGATGGGCTACGGTAGCCGCGTGACGAGACGTGCCGCTGAGATCCGCCTGGATGCCCTGCTGCGCACGGCGTGTGACGTGATCGTGGAACGTGGCCTGGCCAACACCCGCACCGCCGACGTGGCGCAGGCGGCCGGGGTCAGCCAGGCGCTGGTCTTCTACCACTTCGCCACCAAGGACCGCCTGCTGGAGCAGGCGTTCGCGTACGCGGTCGAGCAGGACCTGGCCCGCCTGGACGCGGTGGTCCGCTCCTCCGCCACCCCGTTGGCCAAGCTCAAGAAGATCCTGCGGCTCTACACACCGTCCGGGCGTTCCACCTCCTGGTCGCTCTGGATCGACGGGTGGTCCGAGTCGTTGCGCACCCCCGAGCTGGAGAAGGTCTGCCGCCGTCTCGACCTGCGCTGGCGGCAGGATCTCGCCGCGGTCATCGCGGCCGGCGTCGAGGACGGCACCTTCGAGTGCGCCGACCCGGCCGGCGCGGCCTGGCGGATCAACGCGGTGATGGACGGGCTCGCGGTGCAGCTCGCGGTGCACCACCGGGTGATCACCCGACGCCAGTTCGCCGACTGGATCCGCCTGGTCACCGCGCGGGAGCTGGGGCTCGATCCGGCCGACCTCGACTGATCCGTCGACGCCCGCCGCCGCGCCCCGCCGGCGTCGAGCGGGCCGGAACGCACGCCGCCCGCCCGGGAGAGCCCGCCCGAGCGGAAACCGCCCCCGACCGGACCGCCTCCCCGGAAACCACCCGACCGGGACGGCCGAACGGCACAATCGCGGCATGGATCTGCTGGAGACGTACCGGCGCAGCCTGGCGGAGTTCACCGACCGGGTCGGCCGGGTCGACCCGGGACGGTGGTCGGCACCGACGCCCTGCCCGGAGTGGGACGTCCGCGCCCTGGTCGCGCACGTGGTCACCGAGGAGCGGTGGTCGGCGCCCCTGCTGGCGGGCGCGACCATCGAGTCGGTCGGTGACCGGTTCACCGGCGACCAACTCGGCGACGATCCGGTCGAGGCGGCCCGGTACGCGGCCGGACAGGCCGAACGGGCCGCCACCGCCCCGGGCACGACGGAACGCACCGTCCACCTCTCGGCCGGCCCGACACCGGCCCGGGAGTACCTGCACCAACTCGTCGCCGAACACCTGATCCACGGTTGGGACCTGGCCGTGGCGGTCGGCGCGGACCCCCGGCTGGACCGGGAGGCCGTCCGCGAGTGCGCCCGGTGGTTCACCGGACGGGTCGCCGACTACCAGGCGGGCAACCTGGTCCGCTCCGGGGTGGACGTGCCCGCCGAGGCCGACGAGCAGGACCGGCTGCTCGCCCTGTTCGGCCGCGATCCGGCCTGGACGCCGTAGGGCCGACCCGCGTTCTCGGACACGTACGCCGGGAGGCCCACCCGCGCCCCGGAACCTGGGCCCGGAAGGCTGCTCCGCGCTCGCCGGCACGCCGCCCCCACGCGCCCCGGCACGCCGGTCGTCCACGCGCCGCCCGCAGCGGTCGCCGGCCGGTCACCCGCCGGGGGACTCGTCCACCCCGACCGCCCCACCGCCGGGGGACGACGGACGGGGCGGGCCGCCTGCCGGTGGCCCGGAGAGTCGGCGGCGGGCCGGCGGGTGGACGTTGGCCCGCGACGGATCACCGCCGTAGTGGGCGAGGACCCGGTGGTCCATCGTCCGTCGCCACAGGGGCGGCACCAGGGCGGCGACCACCATGGTCGCGTACCCGGCGGGCAGTTGCGGTGCGGAGTCGAAGCTGCGCAGCGTCTGGTAGCGGCGCAGCGGGTTGGCGTGGTGGTCGCTGTGCCGCTGGAGCTGGAAGAGGAAGACGTTGGTGACCGTACGGTCGCTGTTCCAGCTGTGCCGGGGTTCGACCTTCTCGTAGCGGCCGGTGGCGGTGCGCTGCCGGGCCAGCCCGTAGTGCTCCAGGTAGTTGACCGCCTCCAGGAGCGAGAACCCGACCACCGCCTGCGCCGCCAGCAGGGGAAGCACCGCCGGGCCGAGGACCGCCGCCAGGACGGCGACCAGGAGCACCGTCATGGCCCAGGCGTGCAGCACCTCGTTGCGCCACGTCCACGGGGTGCGTCCGCGCAGCCGGAACCGGGCGGCCTCCAGCCGCCAGGCGGAACGCAGGCTGCCGACGACGGTACGCGGCCAGAACGCCCAGAAACTCTCCCCGAGGCGGGCGCTGGCCGGGTCCTGCGGGGTGGCCACCCGGACGTGGTGCCCCCGGTTGTGCTCCACCTGGAAGTGTCCGTACCCGGTCGGGGCCAGGGCGATCTTGGCCAGCCAGCGTTCCGTCCGCTCCCGCTTGTGCCCCAGTTCGTGCGCGGTGTTGATGGCGATGCCGTTGACGATGCCGAGGGTGACGGCCACCCCGGCTCCGGTCACCGCGCCGGGCTCGTCGCGGACCCAGACCGCGCAGCCGAGCACCAGTCCGGCGTACTGGGCGGGCAGGTAGAGGAAGGTCAACCAGCGGTAGTAGCGGTCGCCGGCCAGTCGGGACACCGCCTCCTCCGGCGGGTTGTCGTAGTCGTCCCCGACGAGCAGGTCGACCACCGGGATCGCGCCGAAGACCAGCAGCGGGGCGAGCCACCAGGCCCACCACCCGCCGGTGGCGTCCCACACCAGCCAGCTCAGGAACGGCAGCCCCGGCACCAGCAGGGCCAGCGGCCAGAACGGGCGACGTGGGTCCCGCCAGGCGGTCGGCGGCGGAGTCGGATCGATGCCGTCGGCCATGCCAACCTCCGATCAGCGCGTACCCCGACTGTGACAGGGGACACGCCGCTTTACAAGATGGCAGATTTTGTAAAGTGTCGATTCAAGGACGGAGCGACCCGCGCCGGCCCCGGCGTCGGCCACCGGGCAGAATCACCGGGTGTCCGAGATCTCCGCGGCCTTCGTCCGGCTGCACGCCCGGCTCGCCCCGGTCGCCTTCGTCCCCGAGGTGCTGCTCCACCAGGCCGACGAACCGATCGGGCTCTGGGAGCTGACCGAGGGCGAGTTCCGCAGCGCGCAGCCACCACCGTTCTGGGCCTTCGCCTGGGCCGGCGGCCAGGCCCTGGCCCGGTACGTGCTCGACCGTCCGGAGACCGTCGCCGGTGCCCGGGTGCTCGACCTCGCGTCCGGCTCCGGCCTGGTCGCGGTCGCCGCCGCC
This sequence comes from Micromonospora sp. NBRC 101691, assembly GCF_030269285.1. Lineage (NCBI taxonomy): Bacteria > Bacillati > Actinomycetota > Actinomycetes > Micromonosporales > Micromonosporaceae > Micromonospora > Micromonospora sp. NBRC 101691. Next base: position 347,097 of record NZ_BSTB01000002.1, on the reverse strand, counting down.
CGCGCCGGGGCCGCCGCGGTCCGCGCGGTGGAGATCGACGAACGGGCGGTCGCCGCCGTCGCACTCAACGCCGAGGCCAACGGGGTACGCGTCGACGCGGAACTGGGCGACGTCCTCGACGACCCCGACGCCGGGACGGCCGACGTGGTGCTCGCCGGGGACGTCTTCTACAGCGCGGCGATGGCCAACCGGATGCTGCGCTTCCTGCTGCGCGCCACCCGGGCCGGGGCGCGGGTGCTGGTCGGTGACCCGGACCGCGCGTTCCTCCCCCGCGAGCGGTTCACCGAACTCGCCGCGTACGACGTGCCGGTGCCCCCGGCGCTGGAGAGCGTCCGGATCCGGCACACCACCGTCTGGGAACTGAAGCCCGGTCGTCCCCGTGCCGACGGTTGACGTGTCCGACGTGCTGTTCCGGGGCTGGGGCCCGGCACTGGACGGCGAGACGCCCGACACGGTGACCGTCACCGACCACCTCGGCGTCGCGCACCTGCTGGTCACCCGGCACGCGCTGGTCCGGCAGGTGCTCGCCGACCCGGTGACCTGGCGACCCGACAACGCGCTGGACGCGGTCACCCCGATCCCGGTCGCCGCGCTGCGGGTCCTGGCCGGCCACCGGTTCCGGCTGCCGCCCACCCTGGCGAACAACTCCGGCCCGAGCCACCCGGGCATCCGGGCGCTGGTCGCCGAGGCGCTGCACCCGGAGCGGGTCGCCGCCCAGCGGCCCTGGCTGACCGGGCTGGTCGACGAGCGGGTCGGCCGGCTCGCCGCCGGGCTGGGCGCCGGGGCGACCGTGGACCTCCACGCCGGGCTCGCCGCCGACCTGCCGCTGCTGGTGCTGGCCCGCCTGGTCGAGCTGCCGGACGCCCCGGTCGGCGCGGTCAAGGACTTCGCCCGCGCCGCGCTGGAACTCTTCTGGGCCCCGCTCGACGCCGACCGGCAGCAGGCCCTCGCCGTCGAGGTGGGCCGCTTCCACCGGGTGCTGCGGGAGTTCGCCGCCACCGGTGGTGGGCTGGCGGCCCGGCTGCGGGCCGCCGGCCACCCGCCGGACGTGGTGGTCGGCGCGCTGTTCTTCCTGCTGGTGGCGGGACAGGAGACCACCTCCCAGTTCCTCACCCTGCTGCTGCACCGGCTCACCGGCGAACCGGCGGTGCTGGCCGCGTTGCGCGCCGGCACCGTGCCGGTGGCCGACGTGGTCGAGGAGGGACTGCGGCTGGAGCCACCGATCGTCACCTGGCGGCGGGTCGCCACGGCGGACACCACGCTGGGCGGGACGGCGGTGCGGCGGGGCACCAGCGTGGTGCTCTGGCTGGCCCGCGCCGGACGGGACCCGGCCGTGGTGGCCGAGCCGGAGCACTTCCGCCCCGGTCAACGCGGCTCCCGCCGCCACCTGGCGTTCGGCGCGGGCACCCACCGCTGCGTCGGGGCGCACCTGGCCCGGATGGAGGCGGCCGTGGTGGTGACCCGCACCGTGGACCTGCTGGCCGGAGTGGAGGTGGTCCGTCCACCGTGGTGCCCGGACAACCTCACCTTCCGGATGCCGGACACCTTCCTGGTGCGCCGGGCCGGCTCCCGACCCTGACGGAGGCCGACCGTCGACCCTGACGAAGATCAGTGGTCGACCCGGTCGGTCGGCAGTGGGGGCGGGCGGTCCGCCGTCGTTAGCGTCCGGTCATGATGACCCCACGTCACGGCGGCCGGGCGGTCGCCGTACTCCTGGCCCTGGCGGCGGCGCTGACACCCGGCGGCGCGGTCGCCGCCGGAGCACCCCCCGCGCCCGCGCTGACCCTGCCCGCGCCGACCGGCCCGCACCCGGTCGGCACCACCTGGCTGCACCTGACCGACCACGACCGGCCCGACCCGTGGGCGCCGGAGCAGCGCCGCGAGCTGATGGTGTCGATGTGGTACCCGGCGGCGGCCCCGGTCGGCGCGCCCGCGCCCTACACCACGGCGGCGGTCTCCGCCCGGGTCGTCGCCGGCACCGGACTGCCGCTCCCACCGGACGTGCTCACCACCGTCCGCACCCACGCCCGCCGGGACGCCCCGGTGCGGCCGAACCGGCACGGCTGGCCGCTGGTGCTGCTCTCCCCCGGCTTCTCGCTCAGCCGGGAGTCGCTCACCGGGCTCGCCGAGGACCTGGCCAGCCGGGGGTACGTGGTCGCCGGGATCGACCACCCGTACGAGGCGTACGGCGTCGAGTTCCCCGACGGCCGCGTCGTCGACTGCCGGGCCTGCGACGAGTGGGGCGACGGCACGGCGCAGAAGGTGATCGCCGGACGGACCGCCGACGTGTCGTTCCTGCTGGACCGGCTCACCGGGCCGCGACCGGCCTGGCGCGGCTTCGTCGACCGGCAGCGCGTCGCCATGGTCGGCCACTCCATCGGGGGCGCGTCGGCGGTCCGGACGCTGGTCACCGACGCACGGGTGGACGCCGCCGCCGACCTGGACGGGACGCTGTTCACCCCGGTCGGCCCGACCGTGCGGCCGGTGATGCTGGTCGGCGCGGAGCGGCCGGCGGACCACAGCTGGGTACGGGACTGGCCGGACCTGGGCGGCTGGAAGCGCTGGCTGACGGTGACCGGCAGCGGGCACATGTCCTTCACCGACCGGCCGGTGCTCGGCGCGCAGCTCGGTCAGGACCCGGGGGCGATCCCGGCGGAACGGCAGATGCTGATCACCCGGGAGTACGTGGCGGCCTTCGTCGCCCGGCACCTGCGGGCCCGCCCCGCGCCCCTGCTCGACGGCCCCGACCCCGCGTACCCGGAGGTGACCTTCCGCTGAGCCCACCTCCGCCGGGCGGGCGCACCGCCCGGCGGAGCCGGCTCAGTCGTCCGGGTCGACCAGCCCCGCCTCGTACGCGAGGATCGCCGCCTGCACCCGGTTGCGCACCCCCAGCCGGATGAACACGCTGGACAGGTAGCCCTTGACGGTGCCCTCCACCAGGTGCAGCCGACGGGCGATCTCGGCGTTGGACAGCCCCGCCCCCACCAGGGCGAGCACGTCGCGTTCCCGGTCGGTGAGCACCGCCGCGCGGTCCCGGGCCGCCGGCCGGCGGGCCATCCGCGTCCCGCTCAGCTCGATCACCCGGCGGGCCACCCGGGGCGACAGGTACGCCCCGCCGTCGGCGACCGCCCGGACGCCGGTCAGCAGTTCCCGGGGATCGCCCGCCTTGAGCAGGAAACCGGTGGCCCCGTCACCGAGCGCCCGGGCGACGTGGTCGTCGTCGCCGAACGTGGTCAGCACGGCCACCGCCGTGCCGGGCACCAGCCGGTGGATCTCGGCGGCGGCGGCCAGCCCGTCCAACCGGGGCATCCGGATGTCCAGCAACGCCACCCGGGGCCGGTGCGCGCGGGCCAGCTCCACCGCGGCCCGGCCGTCGGCGGCCTCGGCGACCACCTCGATCCCCGGGTCGGTGGCGAGGATGGCGCGGACCCCGGCCCGGATCATGGCCTCGTCGTCGGCGAGCAGTACGGAGATGGTCACGGCATCCGTCCCTTCTCGACCAGCCGGCCCTGCGCGAAGCAGAGCCGGTAGGCCGGCTGGGCCAACGGGAAGTTCCCGTCGGTGTAGTACTCGCAGCCGGTCGGCGCGTCGGCGGGGGCCTCCACCTGCCGGCGGGGCAGCCCGGCCAGCTCGGACCGGAGCTGACCGGGCCGCATCCGCTCGTACGTCCCCGAATCCAGCACCGCGTCGGCGGTGACGAACGGGTGGTAGACCAACGCGAGCAGCCCGGCCAGGGCGATCGGCGCCCCGACCGCGACGAGCAGGCTGCGGCGCACCCGCCGACGGGCGTCGCCGAGCCGCCCCGGCAACACGGCTCCCCCGCCCGGGGGCACGGGGTCCGGCTCCGGCGCGGTGGCCGACTCCAACGCGGCACCTGCTTCCGATGCGGTGGCCGGTTCCGGCGCGGTAGCGGTTCCCGGCGCGGTGGGCGGCTCCGGCGTGGTGCCTGCTCCCGGCGCGGTGGCCGACACCGGTGCGGTGGCCGCCCCGGCTGTGCCCGGAGTGCCGGGAAGGCGGGCCGCCACCACGAACCCGCCGTCGCGGGGACCGGCGTCGAGCGTGCCCCCGGCGAGCCGGACCCGTTCGCGCAACGCCAGCAGCCCGGTGCCGGCCGACACCGAGGCCGGCGGCGGCACCGGCGGCGGGGCGTTGCGCACCGACACCTCGACCCCGCCTGCGTCGCGCCGCACCGACACGGTGACCGGGGTGCCGGGCGCGTACCGGGCGGCGTTGGTGAGCGCCTCCCGGACCAGTCCACGCACGGCCAACCCGGTCAGCGCGGGTAGGTCGGCGTCGACCGGGTCGCCGCGCAGCGCGACCGCCATGCCCGCCGCCCGGGCCCCGGCCACCAGCGCGGCCACGTCGTCGACCGGATCCAGCGGGGACGGCCCCGCGTCCGTACGGAGCACCCGGACGATCTCGCCCAGCCGCGCGGTCGCGGCGGTCACGCTGGCGCGCAACTCACCCACGGCCGCCCGGTGCCGGGGGTCGAGGTCGCCGGCCAGCTCCAGGGCACCGGCCCGCAGGGCGATCAGGCTCAGGTCGTGGCCGAGCGAGTCGTGCATGTCCCGGGCGATCCGGGCCCGCTCCCGCAGCCGGACCCGCTCGGCCGCGCCACGCTGCTCCCGGCGCACCGACTCGGCCTGCTCCCAGCCGGCCAGCAGCAGCGCGTGCTGCTGACGGAGGTAGCGGCCGACCAGCCACGGGAACACCCCGGCGAAGATCAGCACGGTGACGAGCAGGAACCAGGTCCGTGGTCGGGCACCGAACAGCTCCAGGTTGAGCAGGGTGCCGCCGACCGCGAGCACCGCGAAGACGACCGCGGCGGGCGCTGCCCGGGGAGCCCGCCGGCCGACCAGGTAGCTGAACACCGGCAGGGCGAAGACGAAGTTCCCGTCGACGGACGAGCCGAGCACCACCAGCACCAGCGCCGGCAGCGGACGCCGCCAGGCCAGCGCCACCGCCGCGCCGAGCAGCAACAGCCCGCCGACCAGCAACAACGCGCTCCGACCGGAGTACGGCGGGGTCAGCCGGGGGTACGTGATCGGCGCGGCGAGCAGCACGCCGAGCAGCACGTCCCCCAACCGCCGCCGGCCACCGTCGAACCGCCGCCCGAGTATCCGCACGCCCTCGGAGGCTACCCACCGGCGGGACCGGTCGACACTGCCGAAAGTGGGTGCGGTCAGATCTCCTCGGCCCAGGCCCGCCAGTCGTCGAGCACCCCATACAGGGCCGGGGTGAGCCAGCCCGGGGCGGACCGGCGGAACACCCCCGGGTCCATCGCCCCGGCCCCGGTCGGCAGCGCACCGAGCAGCTTCGGCACCAGCTCGCCGAGGTTCGCCCAGTGCACCAGCTCCGGCTCGGCGGGCCAGGCGCCGATCACCACCCCGGCCGGCACCGCCCGGCGGTCCAGCGCCTCCAGGGTGAGCGCGGTGTGGTTCAGGGTGCCCAGCCCGGCCCGGGCCACCACCACCGCCGGCGCGCCGAGCGCCACGGCCAGGTCGGCGACGGTCCACGCCTCGCCGGAGGGACGCAGCCCCATCGGGACGAGCAGCCCACCGGCCCCCTCGACGAGCACCAGGTCGTGCTTGTCCGCCTCCTCGCGGACCGCGTCGACGACGGTGTACAGCTCCAGCGGCTCCAGTTCCGCCACCCGGGCGGCGGTCAGCGGGGCGAGCGGGTCGGGGAAGCTGGCCAGCGTCCGGCCGGTCAGCGGGGCGGCCAGCCGGGTCACGCTGTCGACGTCGGAGGGCTCGCCCGTGGCCGTACCGGTCTGGCCGGGCTTGACCACGGCGACCCGCAACCCGGCGGCCTGCGCGGCGGCGGTCACGGCCGCGGTCACCACCGTCTTGCCGACCCCGGTGTCGGTGCCGGTGACCAGCACCGCCCCCTGCCACGGGGCGGTCACGCGGCCACCCCGTCCCGCAGCCCCCGGGCCCCCTCGGGCGCGCACTCCACGACGACGTCCAGCGCCCGCGCGAAGTCGGCCCGGGGCACCCCCGCGTTGAGGGTCAGCCGCAGCCGGGACCGGGGATCGGGGGTGGACGGCGGACGGAAGCAACCGACCGCCACCCCCCGGTCCCGGCACGCCTCGGCCCAGCCCGTGGCGGCCTCCGCGCCCGGGGCGGTCACCGACACCACCCCGGCGGTGGGCGTGGAGACGGTCAGGCCGGCGGCGCGCAGCCGGCGTACCGTCAGGGCAGCCCGGTCGGCGAGTTCGGCGCGCAGGTCGTCCCGGGAACGGGCCAGGTCGACAGCGGCCCGCACCCCGGCGGCCACCGCCGGCGGGAGGGCGGTGTCGAAGATGAAGGTGCGGCCGGTCTCCACCAGGTGCCGGACGAACGGGGCGGGACCGGCCACCACCCCGCCCACACCGCCGAGGGACTTCGAGAGGGTCGCGGTGACCACCACGTCCGGCGCTCCGGCGAGCCCGGCGGCGACCACCGCGCCGGCACCGGCCGGTCCGGTCACCCCGAGCGCGTGCGCGTCGTCGACGAGCAGCAGCGCGCCGAACCGGCGGGCCACCTCGTGCAGCCGGGCGAGCGGGGCGAGGTCCCCGTCGACGGAGAAGACCGACTCGGTGACCACCACCGCCGGCCGACCGGGTGCGGCGGCGAGGGCGGCCTGCACGGCGGCCACGTCGGCGTGCGGGGTGACCACGGTCTCCGCCCCGGAGATACGGCAGCCGTCGATCAGGGAGGCGTGGTTGTGCGCGTCCGAGACGAGCAGGGTGCGGGGCTGGACGAGGGCCCGCAGCGCGCCGAGGTTGGCCAGGTAGCCGGAGGAGAAGACGAGGGCCCGTTCCACGCCGAGCCAGTCGGCGAGGGCGTCCTCCAGTTCGTGGTGCACGTCGGTGGAGCCACGCACCAGCCGGGAGCCGGTCGCGCCGAGCCCGTACGCCCGCAGGGCGGCCTCCGCGGCGGCGGTTACCTCGGGGTGGGTGGCGAGCCCGAGGTAGTCGTTGCCGGCCAGGTCGACCACGGTGTCGTCCGCGCCCCGGGGCCGCAGGCGCCGGGTCAGCCCTGCCTTCGCCCGCAGCTCGGCACGGCGTTCGAGCGCCGCCAGCCAATCCGCCACCGTCACTCCCCTGCTCACCGCCCGACCTCGGCCGCCGCGCCCGGCGACCGTTCCGCCGGGCGAAGTTACCATCCGTACCGGAGCCACCGGCGTGGCGCGGCTCGGCCCCCGCCGGAGCGCCACCCGGGGCCCCGCCGGGGGGCGGCTCGGTGGCGGCTGGAGCCGGCAGAAGCAGGCACACGTCCCGCCCCGGCGGCCTTGTAGGGTACGAGCCATGCCAGAGATCCTCGACCAGGCTCGGACCCAGGTGCTGGAGAACGGCGTCGGCCTCGACGAGGCCGGTGTCCTCGCCGTGCTGAACCTGCCCGACGAGCACCTGACCGCAGCGCTCCAGCTCGCCCACGAGGTGCGGATGCGCTGGTGCGGCCCGGAGGTCGAGGTGGAGGGCATCGTCTCGCTCAAGACCGGCGGCTGCCCGGAGGACTGCCACTTCTGCTCCCAGTCCGGTCTCTTCGCCTCGCCGGTCCGCTCGGTCTGGCTGGACATCCCGTCCCTGGTCGAGGCGGCGAAGCAGACCGCGGCCACCGGGGCGACCGAGTTCTGCATCGTGGCCGCCGTACGCGGGCCGGACGCGAAGCTGATGAAGCAGATGCGTGAGGGCGTGGCCGCGATCCGGGCGGCGGTCGACATCCAGGTCGCCGCCTCGCTGGGCATGCTCAACCAGGAACAGGTCGACGAACTGGTCGAGATGGGTGTGCACCGGTACAACCACAACCTGGAGACCTGCCGCTCGTACTTCCCGAACGTGGTCACCACGCACTCGTGGGAGGAGCGTTGGGAGACCCTGCGGATGGTCCGCGAGTCGGGCATGGAGGTCTGCTGCGGCGGCATCCTCGGCCTCGGCGAGACGGTCGAGCAGCGGGCCGAGTTCGCCGCGCAGCTCGCCGAGCTGGATCCGCACGAGGTCCCGCTGAACTTCCTCAACCCCCGGCCCGGCACGCCGCTGGGCGACCGGCCGGTGGTCGAGGGGAAGGACGCGCTGCGGGCCATCGCCGCGTTCCGGCTGGCCATGCCGCGCACCATCCTCCGGTACGCCGGCGGACGCGAGCTCACCCTCGGCGACCTGGGCACCCGGGACGGTCTGCTCGGCGGCATCAACGCGGTGATCGTCGGCAACTACCTGACCACCCTGGGGCGGCCGGCGACCGACGACCTCAAGTTGCTCGAGGACCTGAAGATGCCGGTCAAGGCGCTCTCCGCGACGCTGTGACGGCGGACCGAACGGTGGGCGTGCAGAGCGACGCGGCACCGGAGAGCACGGTGCGGAGTGGCGCGGCGCTGGACGGCGCGGTGGCCGGGGCCTGGTGCGACCGGTGCGGTGAGCCCGTCGGGGCGGGAGCGCACGAGCCGTGCCGAGCCGCCCGCGCGCTCGAACCGCCCCGGTTCTGCCCGTCCTGCCGACGCCGGATGAAGGTGCAGGTGCTGCCGACCGGCTGGCGGGCCACCTGCGTCGAACACGGCGCCACCGAGAACTGACCCGGATCGCGGCAGATTCCGTCGCCTCACCAGCCCGTCGGCACCCGCCGCTCGTGCTCGTCGCACGGCACCGCTGGATCTTGGACAGTTACCGTCGCCATCCGACGGTAACTGTCCAAGATCTGGCGGCGTGGCCGGTGGAGGCCGGGTCAGACTCGGCGGGATGTTGCCTGACCTTCCCCGCGACGACGCAGCGACGCTGGACTGGCTGGCGTTCGAACAGTCCGGCGTCCTCACCACCGCACAGGCCGCGGGTCTGCTCAGCGAGGGACTGGTCCGCAGCCGGATCCGCACCGGACGCTGGCGGTCGATCTGTCGGGGCGTCCTGCTGACCGGCAACGGCCGGCTGACCCGGGACCAGCAGCTCTGGGTGGCGGTCCTGGTCGCCGGGACGGGTGCCGTGCTGGCCGGGGCCACGGCGGCCACCGAGGCGGGCGTCCGCGGACTGCCCCGGGAACCACTGCACGTACTGGTCCCCGCCGAACGACGTGCCGCCCGGACGGTACTGCGCCGGCTGCCGATCGACATGGCACCCGTGCGTGTGCACCGCACCTGCGTGCTTCCGGCGGAGCATCTCCAGGTCGGTCGGCCGCCCCGCACCACCACCGCCCGTGCCCTGGTGGACGCGGCCGGCTGGGCGCGCGACGAGGCACAGGCGCAACAGGTGCTGGCTGCCGGTTGTCAGCAGCGCCGGGTGCTGCCCGAGGAACTACGGAAGGTGATGATCGCCCTGCCCCGGGCTCCCCGCCGGCAGCTCGTCCGGCAGACGATCGAGGACATCGCAGGCGGCGCGGAAGCACTCTCGGAGCTCGACTTCGTCCGCCTCTGCCGGCGGTACTCCCTGCCCCGGCCGGATCTCCAGCGACGACGGACCGACGCGGCGGGGCGAACCCGGTGGCTGGACGCGTACTGGCAGGCGTACCGCCTGCACGTCGAGATCGACGGCGCGCACCACATGGACGTACACCACTGGACGGCCGACATGCGACGACAGAACGACGTCTGGACGGCGGGTGACCGGATCCTGCGCTTTCCGGCATGGCTGGTCCGCACTCGGCCGGCGGAGGTCGCCGCCGATCTCCGCCGGGCCCTGACCGCCGCCGGCTGGCGTCCCACCGCGTGACGGCTCAATAAGGATCTTGGACAGTTACCGTCCGAATACGACGGCAACTGTCCAAGATCTGCGCAAAGGTGGGTCAGGAGACGGTGCAGGGTGAGCCGTTGAGGGTGAACGCGGTCGGCTTCGGGTTGCTGCCGGTGTGGGTGCCGTTGAAGCCGAAGCTGGTCGACGCCCCCGGCGCGAGGGTGCCGTTGTACGCCAGGTTCGTCGCGGTCACCGCCGCCCCGGACTGGGTGGCGTTCGCCGACCACGCCTGGACCAGCTGCTGACCGGCCGGGAAGCTGAAGCCGAGGCTCCACCCGGTCAGCGTGGCGGTGCCGGTGTTGGTGATGGTCACCGTTGCGGTGAACCCGGTGCTCCAGTCACTTGTGGTGTAGCCGACCCGGCAGGACGACCCCGGCGTGGCCGGCGCGGTGGTCACCGTGACCGTGGGCGAGGGGGCGGACGGGTTGCCGGCGGCGTCCACCGCGACCACGTAGAACGCGTACGCGGTCGCCGGGGTCAGTCCGGTCACCGGGTACGTGGTGCCGGGCACCGTCGCGACCAGGGTGTCCACCGGCCAGTCCTTGCGGTAGACCCGGTAGCCGGTGACGCCGACGTTGTCGGTGGACGGCCCCCAGGCCAGCGTGAGTCCGGTCGGGCCGACCGCCGAGGCGGTCGGGGTGCCGGGCGGGGTCGGCGCGCTGGTGTCCGGGCCGTCACCGGCCGGAGTGGTCACCGACACCACCGCCGAGGAACGCGACAGGTTGCCGGCCCGGTCCCGGGCGGACACCCAGAACCGGTAGTTGCGGGCCGGCATGAGCGAGGTGAGGGTCAGCGTGTTGGTGGTGGCCCGGTGCACGACCAGCGCGTCGCTGCCGACCATCTCCTGGACGATCTCGTAGCCGGCCACGCCGCTGCCGGTGTCGGTGGAGGCGGGCCAGGTCAGGGTGACGCCGGTGGCGCTCAGCCCGGACGCGACCGGGGTGCCGGGCACGGTCGGCGGGGTGGTGTCCGGGGTGGTGCCGGTCGGCTCCTCGCCCCAGACCCGCCGACCGCCGGAGTAGAGCGGCACCTTCGGGTTCGGGCCGGCGGTGGGCTGCCAGGACGGGTCGTTGGTCGGGTCCCAGGTGCCGCCCTCCGGCACCCCGATCTTGAACTGCACCTCCATCCGGTGCTGGGACTGACCGGCCGGGGCGATGGTGTGCCCGGTGCAGTCGACCTCGACGTACCAGAGGTCGCCCTCGACCTGGCGGGCGGTCGACGGGGACGGGCAGCCCTGGGTGTAGCCGGGGGTGACCTGCACCGGGGAGGTGCCGTCGGTGCGGAAGTAGTACCGGTACCTCGCGTCGGTGAGCGCGCGGGCCGGGAAGGCGGACTTGTTGTAGACCATGACCTTGAGCCCGACCGAGCGCGACTCGTTCTGCATGACCGTGGTCTCCACGGTCAGCTCGTCGATGTCCGGCTGCTCGGCGACCGGGAATCCGGCCAGCGGGGTGCCGCCGTACTTCGCGGTCAGCGCGGCCAGCGCGGAGCTGAAGCCGGCGTTGTAGTCGGTGGCCACCTCGTTCATGACGTAGTCCGAGCGGCTGTCGGTGTACGCGTCGTTGGCCGCGGAGGGACCGCCGACCAGCGCGCCGTGGAGCACGTGCCGGGTCTCGGTGGGTACGGTCTGGCTGTCCCACCAGGAGCCGTGCGCGGTGCGGTGGTGCGGGTTCTTCGGCGAGTTCGCCCCGAAGCCGATCTGGTAGCTGGAGTTGCGCGGGTTGTCGCCGAGCGCGTAGTTGATCTGCCGGACGCCGAAGTCGTGGTAGCGCGCCTTGCGGGTCGCGTCAGTGATCTTGTCGCTGTGCAGCAGCGCGACGAACGCGGTGTTCGCGGCGTAGCGCAGCGCGCCCCAGGAGTCGAGCACGGCCATCCCGCCGGGCGAGTACGGCACCCGCTGGCCGTTGACGCCGACGGTCCAGTAGTCGAGCCACCGGTTGGCGTCGTCGAGGTACTTCTGCTTGCCGGTCAGCGCGGCGAGCAGCACGTACGCGCCGAACTGCTTGTTGTCCCAGGCGATCGTCCACTTGTAGGACTTCGTGGTCGACTGGTTCTCGTTGCCGAGCTTGTCGTACTCGGCCTCGGCCTTGGCCAGGTAGCTCGCCTCGCCGGTGGCCCGGTGCAGCCAGATCGCGCCCCAGACCAGCTCGTCCTGGTAGCCGCTCCAGGAGCGGTAGAAGCTGGTCGCGTCGGTGATGCACTCGTGGTAGTTCTTCCGCACCGTGTCGGCGAAGGTGAAGAGCTGCCGGGCGTGGGTGAGCAGGGTGTTCGCGTAGGTCGGGTCGGTGGGCCGGAACACCATCGACGACGCGGCCATCGCCGCCGCCGTCTCTCCGGCCAGGTCCGCCCCGCCACAGCTCGCGTCGATCTTGTACGCCGGCCGCGCCATCGGCATCACCTCGGCCGGGCCCCACCACTTGTGGTCGTCGTCGCCCTTGCCGACCTGTCCGTAGAGGACGTTCGGGGCGGGGTGCGCCTTGATGAAGTAGTCGTTGACGAAGCGCAGGTTGTTGAGCAGGTGCGGCAGTTGGCCGGAGGCGGCGTAACCGGTCCGGTACTCGACCGCGCCCCAGGCGAGCATGGTGGTGCTGAACGCCATCGGGAAGCCGAACTTGACGTGGTCGCCGGCGTCGTACCAGCCGCCGGTCAGGTCGAGGCCGACGTCCGCGCCGTCGCGCAGCGCGGAGTCGCCCCGCCAGGAGACCCGGTTCCAGTCCGGCAGGTCACCGGACTGCTGGGCCTCGTAGAAGAAGAGGGACTTCTGGAGTGCCTCGGCGTAGTTGAAGGCGGGGGCGGCCGTGGCGGGGGTCGGCGCGACGCCGGTGACGGCGAGGCTGAGTCCGGTGGTCAGCGCGGCGCCGGCCGCGACGAGACGCCGGTACCAGGGTGGTGCGGACCGACCGCGGGCGGTGCGGAGACGCATACCGGTGCTCCTGTCCGGTAGGGCGCCCGGCGACGTCGGCGGGACGGCGGGTGGTGGCGCGACGCCGCCGGGCGATGGTGGTGGTGGTGAAGAGTCCGGGAAGCACCGTCCACTCGTACGTGGAAGCGCTCCCATGGATACGCGACAATGTAACGGTCGTCTCACCTGTTTGTGAAGAGCGGTCGCTCGCCGGCACCCCCGGAAGCCTCCGACAACCCCGCCACCAGCGGCGACCCGGCCCGGGGCGACCCCGACCCGGGCCACCCACCCAGGAAAGCCCTTTCCTGTCAAGCCGGAGTGAATCACACCATCGACAACTAAGAATGTAGTGTCTCCGTAGCAGCAGCTCAGCGAGGTTATGTACGGAACGGTGGGTCGACTTTCCGGCTCGCCACAGTGGACGGGTGTCCTGGCATACGAACGTACTGTTGCCGCCGGTGATCCGGGCACGGGACAGTACCGCCAAGCGGTGCCGTCGATGCCGCCGCTCCACTGGAAGACCCTGAGGAGATCGCGATGGCTCTACGACTCGCCGACGGCACCGCCTGGTCAGAGACCCTGGCCCGGGCCGTCCAGACCGCCCCCGAGGCGTTCGACCCCGCCGGCCCCGACGGCACCACCACGCTGCGCAACCTGATCGAGGGCGACTGGGCCTCGACGGGTACGCCCAGCCCGGTGCGCACCCCGGTCGACAACACGATCCTGGTCAACCTGCCCCGGCTGGACGCCGCCACGGCCCGCGCCGCCGTGGTCTCTGCCGCCGCCGCGCACCGCGACTGGGCCGAGACCCCACTGGCCGAGCGGAAGGCCCGGGTCAACGAGGCGCTCGACGCGCTGGGCGCCCACCGCGACCTGCTGGCCCTCCTGCTGGTCTGGGAGATCGGCAAGCCCTGGCGGCTGGCCTGCGCCGACGTGGACCGGGCGCTGGACGGCGTCCGCTGGTACGTCGACGAGATCGACCGGATGCTCGCCGACGGACGCGAGCCGCTCCCCGGCCCGGTCAGCAACATCGCCAGCTGGAACTACCCGATGAGCGTGCTGGTCCACGCCGAACTGGTGCAGCTCCTCGCCGGCAACGCGGTCATCGCCAAGACCCCCTCGCAGGGCGGCGCGGTCTGCCTCACCGTCGCCCACGCGCTGATGCGCCGCGCCGGACTGCCCACCACCCTCGTCTCCGGCGGTGGCGAGGAGCTCTCCGAGGTGCTCGTCCGCGCCCCGGAGATCGGTGCGGTGGCCTTCGTCGGCGGGCGCTCCAACGGCGGGAAGGTCGCCGCCGCGCTGCTCGACTCCGACAAGCGCCACTTCATCGAGCAGGAGGGCCTCAACGCCTGGGGCATCTGGAACTTCTCCCAGTGGGACATGCTCGCCAAGCACCTGAAGAAGGGCTTCGAGTACGGCAAGCAGCGCTGCACCGCGTACCCCCGCTTCGTCGTGCAGCGCGACCTGGTCGACGAGTTCCTCGACATGTACCTGCCGGTGGTCCGCTCGGTGCGTTTCGGTCACCCGCTCGCCGTCGGCGACGACTGGACCGCCGGTGACCCCCTGCCCGAACTGGACTTCGGCCCGCTGATCAGCTCGACCAAGGCCGACGAGCTGCGCCGCAAGGTCGACGAGGCGGTCCGGGGCGGCGCGGTCCCGCTCTACCGGGGCAAGCTCGACGGCGCACCGTTCCTGGCCGGGCAGGACACCTCGGCCTACGTGGCCCCGTCGGTGCTGCTCGCCCCGCCCGGCCGGTCCCGGCTGATGCACGCCGAGCCGTTCGGCCCGGTCGACACCATCGTGGTCGTGGACACCACCGACGAGCTGCTCGCCGCGATGAACGCCTCCAACGGCGCGCTGGTCGCCAGCCTCGCCTGCGACGACGAGGAGGAGGCGGCGAAGCTGGCGGTGGACCTCCAGGCGTTCAAGGTCGGCATCAACAAGCCGCGTTCCCGGGGCGACCGGGACGAGCCCTTCGGCGGCCGGGGCGCCTCCTGGAAGGGCGCGTTCGTCGGCGGTGACCTGCTGGTGCAGGCGGTCACGGTCGGCGGCGACGGACGCCTCTACGGCAACTTCCCCGACTACAACAGCTACCCGGCGACCTGACCGACGGCGGGTGGGGCCCGGCCACGCGCCGGGTCCCACCCGTCGGCCGTCGGAACGCTGGCCCCCGCGCGATCAGGCGCGGGCCGGGCTGGGCCGGGGGTCGAGCGGCAGGGTGACCGTCACCACGGAGCCGTCCCGGTCCAGGCGCATCGGGCGGCCCAGCCGGTGCAGGGTCCGCAGCATCGGCGTGTTGCCGGTGTACACGTGCAGCTCCAGCGCCGCGTACCCGGCCCGGTCGGCCCGGGCGACCAGCCGGCGCAGCAGCGCGCCGCCGAGGCCACGGCGCTGCCGGTCGTCGGCGACCAGCAGCGCCGCCTCGGCCTGGTCTCCCTCGCCGAGCAGGTTCGCCATCGCGACCACCGACTCCGCCGAACCGGCAGGGTCGGTCTCGACGGCGACCAGGGTGGTACCCCGGGCCGGGTCGAGCAGCCGCCGCACCCGCTCCGGCGACGGTCGTCCCGCCCCGGAGAGGTAACGGCGGTGCAGGCTCCGCGCCGAGCACCGCTCGTGCAACGCCAGGACGGCGGGAAGGTCGTCCGGACCGGCCGGGCGTACGACCACCTCGGAGCCGTCGGGCAGCACCAGGGTGACCTGCTCGGCGGCGCGCTGGACGACGGTGGCGGCCAGTTCGACGAGCGCCTGCGCCCGGGCGTACTCGGCCGGGGTGAAGTCCGGCGCGACGCGGGCCAGGTCGAAGGAGCCACCGGCTCCGTCGCCGAGGCGCATCCGGGTGCCGTCGACGCCGGCCGTCACCGTGCCGCCGACGCCGGCCGGACCGGCCACGCCGACGGGCACCGGCCGCCAGGTCACGGTCTCCGCGCCGAGCAGGGCGCGCAGCGCCTCACCGGTCGCGTCCGGGTCGCGGACCAGCCGGGTGGCCAGCCCGAGCACCCGGGTCGGCTGGTCGACCAGGCCGCGCGCCTCGCTGCGGGCCACCCAGCAGTTGCGGCCCCGCCCCTTCTCGACGGCGGCGAGCAGGTCGGCCTCGCCGAGGGTCTCCGGCGCGTCGACGAGGAAGTCGTCCACCGCGCCGGCCTCGGTGGTGTGCACCTGCACGGCGAGGATGTTCACCCCGCGCAGCGCGAGGCTGGCGGTGAGCACGGACAGGTAACCGGGCCGGTCGTCCACGGTGGCCCGGATCCGCCACAGGGTCACGGCCGCCCCCCGGGTGTCGGGGACGCCGGGGCGCCCACCAGGTCGAGCCGGTCGCCGAGGATCACCGCGCTGGCCCGCACCAACTGGGCCAACCGGTCCACCTCGGTGCGGTGGAAGGCCGCCGGGGAGAACATCTCCGTCGCACCGCGGGTCACCACGAGCACCAGCCCGGCCCGGCCGAACGGCGCGACCGCGTGGTGGCCGCCGTCGGGCGCGGTCAGCGCGCGGGAGCGCAGCGGGGTCACCTCCGGCAGGCTGGGCCCGGTCGGGGTACGCCAGCTCGCGTACCCGACGGTGGCCGTGCCGCCGCCCGAGGAGGCCCAGTCGACGGGGACCACCGCCGCCACCGCCCAGTCCGCCGCGAGCAGGCCGGGCACCGCGTCGACCAGGGTGGCCAACCCGTCGGCCGGGTTCGCCGCCACCTGGGTGAGCAGTTCGGCGTCCTGCCCGGTGGCGGTCGGCGCGCCGATCGCCCGCCACACCCCGTCCACCTGGACGCCGGGGATCGCGGCGAGGCCGGCCATCAGCCGCTCCAGCCGGCCGGCGCCCGGCCAGACCACGGTGAAGTCGTCGACCGCACGGCCACCGAGCCGTTCCAGCACCACCACCTGGACGATGTCGGCGCCGGAGACCCCCAGGGTGCGGGCCACCTGGCCGAGCGTGCCGGGCCGGTCCGGCAGGGTCACCCGAACTCTCAGCAGCATGTCTGTCCCCCATCGCTCGGCGGCCGGCGCGTGTTCCCGGCAGGCGGGCCGGTACACGTCCGGCAGGCTGGTCCCCAGCGTGTCCGACGGGCGTTTCGCCCCTGTTGCCGCGCGGTGTCCCGGGCGAAAAACACGTCTTGACACGATGAGCCGAGGTGCCATCAACTATTCGGATGACCGATCCGGCCGTCGACGCGCTCCGGCCGGGGACCGGCTCGGCCCCTCCCGCCGGGTCGCCCCCGCGCGGGCTCGATCTCGACCGGCTCGCCGGCTACCTGGCCACCCACCGGCCCGACCTGGCCGACGGCCCGCCGCGGGCCCGGCTGATCGCCGGCGGGAAGTCCAACCTGACCTACCTGCTGGCCATCGGCGGCCGGGAGGTGGTGCTGCGCCGCCCCCCACTGGGTCACGTACTGGCCACCGCGCACGACATGGCCCGGGAGCACCGGGTGATCAGCGCGCTCGCCCCGACCGGGGTGCCGGTGCCGACCCCGCTGCTGTTCTGCTCCGACCCGGCGGTCATCGGCGCGCCGTTCTACCTGATGGAACGCGTCGACGGAGTGGTCTACCGCGACCGCGCGCAGACCGACCGGCTGAGCGCCGGGCAACGGCGGGACCTGGCCACCGCGATGATGGACACCCTCGCCACCCTGCACTCGGTGCCGCCGGCCGAGGTGGGGCTCGCCGACTTCGGCCGTCCGGAGGGCTTCCTCGCCCGCCAGGTACGCCGCTGGGCCGGCCAGTTGGAGTCCTCCCGCAGCCGGCCGCTGCCCGGCGTCGACGAGCTGCGTGACCGGCTCGCCGCGACGGTCCCGGAGGGGGCGAACGAGGGCCGGATCGTGCACGGCGACTACCGGCTGGACAATCTCCTCGCCACCGTCGAGCCGGTCGCCGTCCGCGCGGTGCTCGACTGGGAGATGGCCACCCTCGGAGACCCGCTGGCCGACCTGGGGCTGCTGCTGACCTACTGGGACGTGCTCGGCGACTCGGACCTCGCCGCCGGCAACCCGGTGGCGGACGGGCTCGGGCCCCGCGCCGGTTTCCCCACCGGCGCCGAGCTGATCGAGCGGTACGCCGGCCGGGCCGACGTGGACGTGGGCCCGCTGCACTGGCACGTGGCCCTCGGCTGCTTCAAGCTCGCCGTGATCTGCGAGGGGATCCACTACCGGCACACCCTCGGGCAGACCCTCGGCGGGGGGTTCGACCGGATCGGCGATCTGGTGGCGCCGCTGGTCGCGCACGGGCTGGCCGCCACCGGCGGCCACGGCTGACCGGCACGCCGCAGGGGAACCGGACGGGACACGAGGGCGGCCCGCGCGCCGCTCGGGGAGGGACACATGGACTTCGGTTTCGACGCCCGCACCACCGAGCTGCGCGAGGCGCTGCTGCGGTTCCTGGAGGAGCGGATCTACCCGGCCGAGGCGGTGCACGCGGAACAGGTCGCGGCGGCCGGTGACCCGTGGGCGCGCCCGCCGGTGCTGGCCGAACTGAAGGCCGAGGCGCGAGCCCGGGGTCTGTGGAACCTCTTCCTCCCCGATCCGCGCCACGGGGCCGGCCTGACCAACCTCCAGTACGCTCCCCTGGCCGAGCTGACCGGCCGCAGCCCGCACCTGGCCCCGGAGGCGCTCAACTGCGCCGCGCCGGACACCGGCAACATGGAGTTGCTCGCCGCGTTCGGCTCCGGGGAGCAGCAGGAGCGCTGGCTGCGTCCGCTGTTGGCCGGCGAGATCCGGTCGGCGTTCTGCATGACCGAGCCGGCGGTCGCCTCCTCCGACGCCACCAACATCGCCACGCGGATCGTCCGGGACGGCGACGAGTACGTCGTCGACGGGCGGAAGTGGTGGTCGTCCGGCGCGATGGACCCGCGCTGCGAGTTGCTGATCGTGATGGGGAAGACCGACCCGGACGGCGAGCGGTACCGGCAGCAGAGCATGATCCTGGTGCCCCGGGACACCCCGGGCGTGACGATCCGCCGGGGCATGACGGTGTTCGGGTACACCGACGCCGCGCACGGCGGGCACGCCGAGATCGACTTCACCGATGTCCGGGTGCCGGTGGCGAACCTGGTCGGGGTGGAGGGGGGCGGCTTCGCCATGGCCCAGGCGCGGCTCGGGCCGGGGCGCATCCACCACTGCATGCGGCTGGTGGGGATGGCCGAGCGGGCCCTGGACCTGATGTGCCGGCGGGTTCTCGACCGGGTGGCGTTCGGCCGGCCGCTGGCCGAGCAGGGCGTGGTCCAGGAGTGGATCGCCGAGTCCCGGGTCCGGATCGAACAGGCCCGGCTCCTGGTGCTCAAGACCGCCTGGCTGATGGACACCGTCGGCAACCGGGGCGCGCACACCGAGATCCAGGCCATCAAGATCGCGGCACCGGCGATGGCGGAGTGGGTGATCGACAAGGCCGTCCAGGCGCACGGCGGGGCCGGGGTCAGCCAGGACACCCCGCTCGCCGCGCTCTGGGCGCAGGCCCGCACCCTCCGCCTCGCCGACGGCCCGGACGAGGTCCACCGCGCCTCCCTCGCCCGCCGCGAACTGCGCCGCCACACCACCGCCTGACGCTTCGGGGTGGCAGAGAACCACTCAGCGTGAGAACTCGCCACCCTTCCACCACGGGCACGCGGCGGGGCCAGGAGGCTGGCACCTGAGCCGCGCAGGGAGACGTCAGGCGGAGGCGCGGGGCACCATGTGGGTGTCGAGGAGGACGTAGGGTGCCGGCAGGTCCTCGCCGCGGATGCGGGAGACCAGCAGGTGGGCCATCTGCCGGCCCATCTCCTCCACCGGCTGGAAGACCGTGGTCAGCGGCGGATCCGACTGCCGGGCCAGCGGCGAGTCCTCGTACCCGACGACCGCCACGTCGTCGGGCACCCGTCGGCCGGCCTCCCGCAGCGCCCGCAACGCGCCGTACGCCATCAGGTCACTGGCGGCGAAGACGGCGTCGAGGTTCGGGCAGGACTCCAGCAGCCGACGCATGCAGGCCGTCCCGCTGCCCTCGCTGAAGTCGCCGTACGCGACCATCGCCGGGTCGACCTGGCCGCCGGTCGCCGCGACGGCCTCCCGGTAGCCGGTCAACCGGGCCAGGCCGGCGCCCATGTCCTGCGGGCCGGCGATCGTGGCGATGCGCCGCCGGCCCTGGGCGGCGAGGTACTCCACCGCCTGCCGGGCGCCGCCGACGTTGTCCACGTCCACGAAGTAGGCGGGCTGGGCCCCGGGTCGCAGCATCCGCGCCGGCCGGCCGCCGAGCACGGTGGGCAGGCCGCGCTCCTCCAGCAGCGTGGGCAGCGGGTCGGCGTCGTGCAGGGAGAGCAGCAGGACGCCGTCGACGTGCTGGTTGGTCAGGTGGTGCTCGACCCGCTCCCGCTCGACCGGCGACTGGGCCATGGCGAGCCAGAGCTGCATCGGGGTCTCCAGCAGTCCGGAGCTGATCCCCCGGACGATGCCGGCGAAGAACGGCTCGGTGAAGACCCGCTCGCCGGACTCGGAGACCACCAGGGCCACCGAGTCGGTACGCTGGGTGACCAGGGCGCGGGCGGCCCGGTTCGGCACGTAGCCCAGCTCGGCGATGGCCTGCTGCACCGCGGCCCGAGCCTCCGGGCTCACCTGCGGCGAGCCGTTGACCACGCGGGAGACCGTCCCGCGTCCGACGCCGGCGCGGGCCGCCACCGCGTCGAGGGTCGGGCGCCCGAGCGAGCGGGTGCGCTGGGTTGTCATCGTCTGCTCCTCCGACGTCGGACGCTTCCGGCGGACCCTCGGGAGAGGGCACCGCCGGAGCCGCCCGTTACTGGCTGGCCGTGCGGCCTATTGTGCGGCCAGACCGTTGCGTCGGATCACCTCGGCGTACCACCTGGCGCTGGACTTCGGGACGCGGAGCTGGCTGTCGTAGTCGACATACACCATGCCGAAGCGCTTGGTGAAGCCCCACGCCCACTCGAAATTATCCATCAGCGACCAGGCGAAGTATCCGCGCAGCGGCACCCCGGCGCTGATCGCCTCGTGCGCGGCCCGCAGGTGGGCGTCGAAGTACGCCAGCCGGTCCGGGTCGTCGACCCGACCGTCGACGACCGCGTCGACGAAGGCCGACCCGTTCTCGGTGACGTACAGCGGCAGGTCGGTGTACTCCTCGTGCACGCGGCGCAGCGTCTCCACCAGACCGGGGGCGTCGATCTCCCAGTCCATGTCGGTGACCGGGACACCCCGGGTGACGAAGCGCACCGACTCGCTTCCCGGCCAGCAGGACGGAGCCCGCCAGTACTTCTCCGGAGCCGTGCCCTCGACCGGCGCGGCGACCACGTGCCGGCTGTAGTAGTTGACGCCGACCAGGTCCAACGGGCTGGAGATGATCTCCAGGTCCTCGTCCCGGACGTGCCCGAAGTCGCTGACCGGACGCAGGTCGGCGACCAGGTCGTCCGGGTACCGCCCGCGCAGGATCGGGTCGAGGAAGAACCGGTTGGCCAACCCGTCGATCCGGCGGGCCGCGTCGGCGTCGTCGGGCGAGTCGCCGGCCGGGGTGACCGGGTAGAGGTTCAGGGTCACCCCCACCTCGGCGGCGTGCCGGCCGGCGCGCAGCGCCTGCGTGGCCAGGCCGTGCCCGAGCATCAGGTGGTGCCCGGCACGGACCGCCTCGACGCCGGCCGAGCGGCCCGGGGCGTGCGCCCCGGAGCCGTACCCGAGGAAGGCCGAGCACCAGGGCTCGTTCAGCGTCGTCCAGTACCGCACCCGGTCGCCGAGGGCGTCGTGCACGAGCGCCGCGTAGTCGGCGAACCGGCTGGCGGTGTCCCGCGCCGGCCAGCCTCCGGCGTCCTCCAACTCCTGGGGCAGGTCCCAGTGGTAGAGGGTCACCCAGGGCTCGATGCCGTGGGCGTGCAGTTCGTCGACGAGCCGGCGGTAGAAGTCGAGGCCCTCCTGGTTCGCCGGTCCGGACCCGCCCGGCTGCACCCGGGGCCAGGAGATCGAGAAGCGGTACGACCTGAGCCCCAGCTCCGCCATCAGCCGTACGTCGGCCGGCATCCGGTGGTAGTGGTCGCAGGCCACGTCGCCGGTGTGCCCGGCGACCGTACGCCCCTCGGTGTGGCTGAAGGTGTCCCAGATCGAGGCGGTCCGGCCGCCCTCGGTCGCGGCTCCCTCGATCTGGTAGGCGGCGGTGGCCGCGCCCCAGAGGAAGTCGGGCGGGAAGGTCAGCTCCGGGCGTTGGTCCAGCAGGTCGACACCGGGTGGGGTGGCGGGGTTGCTCACGACTTGACCGCACCTTCCATGATGCCGCCGATGATCTGGCGGCCGAACAGGATGAACATCACGAACAACGGCAGGGTGGCGATCAACGTTCCCGCGAAGATCTGCGAGTTGTCGGCGAAGTATGCCGTGTTCAGGCTGCGCAGCGAGATCTGCACGGTCGGGTTCGACGGGTCGGCGAGGACCACGAACGGCCAGAAGAACTGGTTCCACTGCTCCATGAAGGTGAGCAGGCCGAGCACCGCGGCGGCCGGACGCAGCGCCGGGGCGACCACGTGCCAGTAGATCCGCCAGGTGGAGCAGCCGTCCACCCGGGCCGCCTCGATCAGCTCGTTCGGCACGGCCTGTTCGGCGTACTGCCGCATCATGAAGATGCCGAAGCCACCGATCAGGAACGGCACCGTCACCGACGGCATCGTGTTCAGCCACTCCAGCTTCGCCATGAGGATGTACAGCGGCAGGACACCGAGCTGGATCGGCACCATCATCGAGGCGAGGATGACCAGCAGCAGCGCGTTCTTGCCCTTGAACTTCAGCTTGGCGAAGGCGAACCCGGCGAGCGAGCCGAAGAAGACCGTGGCGACGGTGATCGTCCCGGAGACCAGGAACGAGTTCATCAGGCCCTTGAGCACGTTCGCGTCGCCGTTGGCGAGCACCCGCTCGATGTTCTCGCCGAGCTTGCCGCCGGGCAGGAACGGCGGCGGCCAGGAGTTCGCCGCGTCGTTGGTGCGGGACGCGATGACGATCATCCAGTAGAACGGGAAGAGGGAGAGGATCACCCCGAGGACCAGGCCGACCCAGGTGAGCGGGCTGGCCTTCCAGAGCTGCGCGGCCTTGTGTCCCCGCTCGCGGCGGGGCGACGGCTGACGTACGGGGGGACGGAGCGTCGTGGTCGTCATCTGCGCACCCTCACTTGTCCGAGCTGATCCGACGGGCCAGCAGGTAGTTCACGACCGACATGAGCGCGATCAGCAGGAACAGCACGAGCGCGACCGCGCCGGCGTACCCCCAGCGGAAGCGGGTGTTCATCACGTCGAGCAGGTACATGGTGATGGTCTGGAACTGGCCTTCGGAGCCGCCCGAGATCCCGCCGGCCCCGCTGGTGAACAGCAGCGGCTCGGTGAAGAGCTGCAACCCGCCGATGGTCGAGATGATCAGCGTGAAGATGATCGTCGGGCGGAGCTGCGGGATGGTGATCGACCAGAACTGCCGTCGCCGGGACGCGCCGTCCAGGGACGCCGCCTCGTACATGTCCTTGCTGATCGACTGCATGGCGGCGAGGTAGATCAGGGCGTTGTAGCCGATCCACCGCCAGTCGACCATGGTGGAGATGGCGAACCAGGAGGCGTACCGGTTGGCCCGCCAGTCGATCGGGTCGATGCCCACCAGGTCGAGCGCCCAGTTGACCAGGCCGAACTCGCGCGCGTAGATCATCGAGAAGATGAGCGCGACCACGGCGGTCGAGGTGATGATCGGCATGGCGATGGCCATCCGGAAGAACGTCTGCGCGGGAAGCCGCCGGTTGAGCGCGTTCGCCAGCATCAGGGCGATCAGCAGCTGCGGCACGGTGGAGAGGACGAACATCCCGAAGGTGTTGTAGACCGCGTTCCAGAACTGCGGGTCGTTCGTGAAGAGCTCGACGAAGTTGTCCAGCCCGACGAAGCTGATCGTGGCGTTCAGCGGGGAGCGGTCGGTGAGCGCGATCCAGACCGTGTATCCGATCGGGTACGCGCTGAAGACGGCGAAGATGACGAAGAACGGCAGGACGTAGAGGTAGGGCGAGTACTTCAGGTCCAGCCGGCTCAGTGCGGCGAGGCGTCCCCGTTCGGCGGGGGCGGGGCGGGGCCGGCGTCCGTCGGGGGGCGCTTCGGCGTGCAGGTCGAGGCTCATCAGCGGTCCTTCACGTCAGGCGACGCCGCCCGTGTCCCGGCGGCGTCGGGCGGCACCGCGGGTGGCGTCGAGGCGTTTCCGCCGTCGACGCCACCCGTGGGCAGCTCGTCCAGGGTCACTTGCCGGCGGCCGCACCGTTCTTCAGCGCTGCTTCCCACTGCTCACCCGCGGACTTGCCCTGCTCGACCGCGCGCAGGGTGTTCTCCACGGCGGTCCGGACCGCGTTGTTCTTCGGGCCGAGGTACACCGGCTTCAACTCGGAGGCGCCAGCGGCGAAGATCTTGC
Source organism: Micromonospora sp. NBRC 101691 (assembly GCF_030269285.1). Classification (NCBI taxonomy): domain Bacteria; kingdom Bacillati; phylum Actinomycetota; class Actinomycetes; order Micromonosporales; family Micromonosporaceae; genus Micromonospora; species Micromonospora sp. NBRC 101691. The sequence continues at coordinate 323,133 of NZ_BSTB01000002.1, read as the reverse complement.
CGACCGGGGCGTTGCTGAAGTACGGGTTGGTGGAGTCGGCGACCGCCGGGTCGGCCAGACCCTGCGGGGACGACGGCAGGTTGCCGACCTTCTTGAAGGCCTCGACGTGGCCCTTCGCGTCGGTCAGGAACTTGACCAGCTTGGCCGCCTCGGCGGCGTTCTTGCTGGACTTCGGCACGGCGAGGAAGGAGCCGCCCCAGTTGCCGCCGCTGCCCGGGGCCTTGGCGATGTCCCACTTGCCGGCCGCCGCGTCGCCGGCCTGCCCCTTGATCACACCGGTCATCCAGGCCGGGCAGGCGATGGTGGCGAAGGTGCCGTTCTTGAAGCCGGCGTTCCACTCGTTGGAGAAGGACTGGAGGTTGTTCGACAGCTTGGCGTCGATCATCTTGGTGGTGAGGTCGTACGCCGTCCGGACGTCCGGGTTCTCACCGATGACCAGCTTGTTGCTCTTGTCGTAGTAGGTGTAGCCGGTGCCGGCGCCGGCGACCTGCATCAGCACCACGTTGAAGAAGTTGGTCGCCGAGTCGACGAACTTGTGCTTGGGGTCGGCGGCGGCGAACTTCTTGCCGGTCTCGATGAAGGCGTCCCAGGTCGGCCAGAGCTGGGCGACCTGCTCCCGGTCGGTGGGCAGGTTGGCGGCCTTGAACAGGTCGCTCCGGTAGCACAGCGCCATCGAGCCGACGTCGGTGCCGAGGCCCAGCACCTTGCCGTCGGGGGTGGTGCCCTGCTCCCACTTCCACGGCAGGAAGTTGCCCTTGAGGTCGTTGGCGCCGTGGTCGGCCAGGTTCACGAACTTGTCGGCCTGGGCGTAGAACTGGACGATGGTGCCCTCCTCGAGGGCGACCACGTCACCGGCGCCGGACCCGGCGGTGATCTGCTGGGTCAGTCGGGTGTTGTAGTCACTCAGGCCGAGTCCCTTGCCCCGTTCCTGGATCGTCACGTTCGGGTTCGCGGCCTCGTACTGCTTGTAGAGCTCGTCGTAGCCGAAGCCCTGGTCGCCGAAGACGTCGACCACGAGGGTGATCTTCCCGCCGGAGCTGCTGCCGGTGTCCGAGTCGTCGCTGCCGCAGGCCGCGACGCTGGCGATCGCCGCGACGGACGCGAGCGCGAGGGCCGCGAACCGCCGGCGGCGGAAGGTGAGGCTCATCCTGACCCCTCTTTCGGTGAGGCTTTCGTGTGTGGTGGGGGCGCCTCGGGAGCGCTCCCATGAGATTGCCGGCGGGTAACGGACGTGTCAATAGATCGTGGGAGCGTTCCCATATCGTTACCGGAATCGGTGATCAACTCCGGACGCGGCAACCCTGGACGTCCGGGATGCGGGACAGCCCGGGACGTCGCATCCCGCGTCGGTCAACCAGGGAACCCGCCGGCCGGCGGGGGTGGACGGTGGGTCGGTCCGGCCGGAATCAGCAGAACCGGCGCAGCAGGGTCTCGGCCCGGCCGGCGTCGAAGACGGACGCGTCGAAGGGGCGGCCCAGCCAGTCGCGCATCGCGTCGTGCTCGGGATGCGCCGGATCGGCCAGGGCGTCGAGCAGGAGGTGGTATCCCGCCGGGCCGCCGACGTCCTCCGGCGGGCAGGCGCGCTCGCCGTCCGGGCAGGCCGGGTAGCGCCCGTCCGGGTCGGCGGTCAGCACGTCCTCCACCACCAGGTCGTGCTCCCACCAGTCGCCGAAGTCGTAGGTGTAGTGGAACCGGCTCCCCTTGCCCACCGCCGTGTCCAGCCGGGTGTCCAGTTCGTCGCGCAACGCCAGCCCGTCGTCCGGGTCGGGGGCGCCGTACTGCACCCCGTCGATCTCGAAACTGTGCAGGTGGCAGTCCCGCCAACCCATGGCGTGCTGCACCACGCGGTGCAGTCGGTCCAGGGTGTACCCACCGGGCACCAGCACCCGCCGCCAGACCGGTGGCCGGACCCCGGCCAGGGAGATCCGCAACTGGAAGATCTGACGCGGCATGCTGTCCATCCTCCCTCGGCATAGGCTGCCAGCATGATCTGCCGAGCGTGCCGGGCGAAACGGCACGGTGACTGCCCGGGCCGGAACTGGTGCGACTGTCAGCACCGTACCCCCGCGCCGACCCCTCCGGTCACCGGTCCGGCCAGCGAATGAGCGTCCGGATTCCGATCCACCGCGCCTGGCCGGGACCGGCCGACGGGCCGCTGGACGACGAGACCCTGACCGCCCTCTACGGTCGCGGCGACCGGCCCCGCCTCCGGGTCAACTTCGTGACCAGCATCGACGGCGCGGTCGCCCTCGACGACTACTCCGCCGGCCTCTCCGGCGAGCCGGACAAGCGGGTGTTCGGGTTGCTCCGGATGCTCTGCGACGCGCTCGTGGTGGCCGCCGGCACCCTGCGGCACGAGGGCTACCGGGCGGTACGCCTCGACGAGACCCGACGCGCCTGGCGGCGGGCGCACGGGCTGGCCGCGTACCCGACGCTGGTGGTGGTCTCCGGCTCGCTCCGCCTCGACCCGGCGCAGGCCGCCCTCGCCGACGCCCCGGTCCGCCCGGTCGTCCTGACCACCGACGACGCCGCCGCCCCCGCCGGGCTGACCGAGGTCGCCGATCTGGTCCGGTGCGGGACCGGCCGGGTCGACCTGGCCGCCGGCCTGGCCGAGCTGCGCCGACGTGGCCTGCACCACCTGCTCTGCGAGGGCGGTCCGCAGCTGTTCGGCGCGCTCACCGCCGCCGACCTGGTCGACGAGGTCTGCCTGACGGTCGCGCCGCTGCTCGCCGGCCCCGGCGCGGGCCGGATCACCGCCGGGTCGGCCGGACCGGCGCGCGACCTGCCGCTGCGGCACGTCCTCGCCACCGACGACGGGGTGCTGATGCTGCGCCACGCCCGGGACTGACCGGGTCGCAACTGGCAACCTGTCGTACCGCTGGGGCAGGATGCAGCACGTGTGCCCTGAGCGAATGCGACTGACCAGCGGAGCCCGGCGATGACCGACAGCCCGGCCGGCGGAGCCCGGCGATGATCGACGACGGCCCGGCGATGATCGACGACGGCCCGGTGACGGCCGACGACGCGTTCGACGGCTCCGGCGAGGCGGTGGGACGGGTTCTCGGCACCGCCGACGCCACCCCGCTCCAGTTCTGGACGGCGGTCTCCGACGACAGCTACCTCCAGCTCGACGACGTGGTGGTCACCCGGCGTGAGCTGCCCGACCGGGAGCCGGTGACCATCGCCGGGGTGGTGACCCAGGTCCGGGCCCGGCACGAGGGCGCCCAGTTCGACTCGGACGTCTTCGCCATCGCCGACGGCACCCTCCCGGCCCAGGTGCAGGAGGCCGCCGAGATCACCACCACCCGGGTCGACCCGGAGCTGTACGTCCCGCCCACCCCGGGCGCGGTGGTGCGCCGCGCCGAGGGCGACGCCCGGGCCCGGGCGCTGCACTTCGACCGGATGGAACGGCGCATCCCGATGGGGACGGGGCGCGACGGGGTGCCGGTCTACCTGAACGCCGACTTCCTCGACGGCAGCCGGGGCGCACACGTGTCGATCTCCGGCATCTCCGGGGTGGCCACCAAGACCAGCTTCGCCACCTTCCTGCTCTACTCGGTGTTCCGCTCCGGCGTGCTCGGCGGCGACGCGGTCAACGCCAAGGCGCTGATCTTCAACGTCAAGGGCGAGGACCTTCTCTTCCTCGACCACCCGAACACCCGGCTCGACGACGCCACCCGCGCGGCGTACGCGAAGCTGGGGCTCGCCGCCGGGGCCTTCCCCGACGTGCGGGTGCACGCCCCGCCCCGGGTCGGCGACTCCTCCGGCACGCCGGACGTCAGCAGCCGGCTCACCGGCGTGGACAGCTTCTACTGGACGCTGAGCGAGTTCTGCGCCGACCGGCTCCTGCCGTACGTCTTCGCCGACGCCGACGACGAACGCCAGCAGTACACGATGGTGGTGCATGCGGTCACCGCCCATCTGGCCCGGTACGCCCAGCCCGCCGACTGCGGGGTGAGCATCGACGGCGTCCGGCTGGGCTCCTACACCGACCTGGTCGACCACATCGTCGAGCAGCTCAACGACGACGAGACCCGCAGCGACTGGACCGGCAGCGCGGTCGGCATCGGCACGGTCAACGCCTTCGCCCGACGGCTGATCGGCAGCAAGAAGGACCTGGGCCGCCTGATCCGCGGCGACCTCGCCACCCGCCGTCCGCACTCGATCAACACGGCGGAGAGCGCCCAGGTCACCGTGGTCGACCTGCACAACCTGCCGGACCGCGCGCAGCGGTTCGTGGTCGGGGTGACGCTGCGCGGCGAGTTCGAGCGCAAGGAGAAGGCCGGCACCGCCCGGCCGTTGCTCTTCGTCGTCCTCGACGAGCTGAACAAGTACGCCCCGCGCGAGGGCTCCTCCCCGATCAAGGAGGTGCTGCTCGACATCGCCGAGCGGGGCCGCTCGCTCGGGGTGATCCTGGTCGGCGCGCAGCAGACGGCGAGCGAGGTGGAACGGCGGATCGTCACCAACTCGGCGATCCGGGTGGTCGGCCGGCTCGACCCGGCCGAGGCGTCCCGCCCGGAGTACGGCTTCCTCCCGCCGGCCCAGCGGCAGCGGGCGCTGCTGGCGAAGCCGGGCACGATGTTCGTCAACCAGCCGGACATCCCGGTGCCGCTCTGCCTGGAGTTCCCGTTCCCGGCCTGGGCCACCCGGGTCTCCGAGGCCGGTCACGCCCCGTCGGGGACGCTCCGGTCCATCACCCAGGCCGCCGACCCGTTCGCCGTGGTCGGCTCCGGCGGCGCCGACGACGACATCCCGTTCTAGGGGGATCGAAACCGGTGAGTGCGAGGAGTGCAGCGCAGCGGAGCCCCGCAGTCACGAACGAAAGGCCAGCACAGTGAAGATCCTGCACACCTCCGACTGGCACGTCGGCAAGGTCCTCAAGGGCCAGTCCCGCGCCGAGGAGCACAAGCAGGTCCTCGCCCAGGTCATCGAGATCGCCCGGCAGGAGCGGCCCGACCTGGTCGTGGTCGCCGGTGACCTCTACGACACCGGCTCCCCCACCCCGGAGGCCACCCGCCTGGTCACCCGGGCGTTGACGGCGCTGCGCCGCACCGGCGCGGACGTGGTCGCCATCGGCGGCAACCACGACAACGGCCCGGCCCTGGACGCGCTGCGCCCGTGGGCCGAGGCCGCCGGGATCGTGCTGCGCGGCAGCGTGCGGGACACCGACCCCGCCGACCTGGTGATCGACGGGACGACCCGGGACGGCGAGCGCTGGCAGCTCGCCGCGCTGCCGTTCCTCTCCCACCGGTACGCCGTCCGCGCGGTGGAGATGTACGAGCTGACCGCCGCCGAGGCCACCCAGACGTACGCCGACCACCTGGGGCGGGTGCTCGCCCGGCTCACCGAGGGCTTCGCCGAACCCGACCGGGTGCACCTGGTCACCGCGCACCTGACCGTGGTCGGCGCGAGCACCGGCGGCGGCGAACGGGACGCGCACACCGTCATGGGGTACGCCGTCCCGGCCACGGTCTTCCCGGGCACCGCCCACTACGTGGCACTCGGGCACCTGCACCGGGCCCAGCGGGTCGACGGGCCCTGTCCGGTGCGGTACAGCGGCAGTCCGATCGCCATCGACTTCGGCGAGCAGGAGAACGTCTGCTCGGTGACGCTGGTCGAGGTGACCGCCCGCACCGCCGCGCAGGTCCGTGAGGTGCCGGTCTCGGCCGCGGTGCCGCTGCGCACGGTCCGGGGCACCCTGGCCCAGCTCGCCGAGCTGGAACCGCCCGAGGGGTGGCTGCGGGTGTTCGTCCGCGAGCAGCCCCGCGCCGGGCTGCGCGAGGAGGTCCAGGACCTGCTCCCCCGGGCGCTGGAGATCCGGATCGACCCGGAGCTGGTGCCGGCCCCGGGTGGCGGGGCGCGCACCGCCCAGCGGGCCGGCCGGTCGCCGCAGCAGCTCTTCGCCGACTACCTGACCGGTCGCGGGCACGACGACGACGGGGTGCGGGAGCTGTTCGACGAGCTGTTCGAGGAGGTCGACCGCTGATGCGCCCGATGCGGCTGGACATGGCGGGCTTCACCGTCTTCCGCGAGGAGACCACCGTCGACTTCACCGACGCCGACTTCTTCGCGCTGGTCGGGCCGACCGGGTCGGGCAAGTCGACGGTGCTGGACGCGATCTGCTTCGCCCTCTACGGCACGGTCCCCCGCTGGGGCGGGGCGCGCGGGCTGGCCAACGCGCTCGCCCCGTCCGCCACCGAGGCCCGGGTGCGGCTGGTGTTCGAGTCCGCCGGGGACCGCTACGTCGCCACCCGGGTGGTCCGCCGGGACGGCCGGGGCACCGTCAAGACCGCCAACGCCGGGTTGCAGCTCATGCCGCCCGGCTTCGACGTCACCAAGCTGGACACCGGGCTCAGCCCGGAGGATCTCGGCGAGGTGCTGGCCGGCACCCCGGCCGAGATGGAGGCGGCGGTCCTGGAGGCGGTCGGGCTGCCGTACGAGCAGTTCACCAGCTGCGTGGTGCTGCCGCAGGGGCAGTTCGCGGACTTCCTGCACGCCAAGCCGGCCACCCGGCAGCAGATCCTGGTCAACCTGCTCGGCCTCGGCGTCTACGAGGAGGTGCAGAAGCGGGCCACCGAGCGGGCCGGGAAGGCCGAGGCGCGGTTGGAGCAGGTCGACCGGGTCCTCGCCGGCCTGACCGACGTCGACGACACGGCCCTGGCCGGGGCGGAGTCCGCCGTCACCCGGGCGCACGAGCTGGCCGGGGCGGTCACGGAGGCCGTACCGGAGCGGGACCGGGCCCGGACGGCGGCGCGGGAGGCACACGCGGCGCTGGCCGCCCTCGACGCCGACCTGGCGGTGCTGGACGCGGTGCGCGCGCCGGACGGGGTGGCCGAGGTGGCCCGCGCGGTCGCGGGCGCGCGGACCGGCGTCGACCAGGCCGCGAAGGCGGTGGCGCTGGCCGAGGAACGCGAGGAGAAGCTCCGCGGCGAGCTGGCCGGGGCGGGTGACGAGAGCGCCCTGCGGCTGCTGCTGAAGGCACACGCCGACCGGGACCGGCTGACCGGTGAGGTGGAGTCGGTGGCGGCGACGCTGGCCGAGGCCGAGGCGGAGCACGAGGCGACGGTGGCGGCGCTGGCCGAGGCGCGGGCGGCGACCGAACGGGCCGAGGTCGAGCTGGAGGCGGCGTTCCGGGCGCACGAGGACGCGAAGACCGCCGACCAGGCGGTGGCGCTGCGGGCGCAGCTGACCGACGGGGCGTGCTGCCCGGTGTGCGAGCAGATGGTGCCCCGGGTGCCGGCGGTCCCGGCCGGCTCGGCGGTGGCCCGGGCCGTGTCCGCCGGGAAGGCCGCACGGACCGCCAGCGACGCGGCGAAGCGGCGGGCGCAGGAGTGCGACACCGCCGCCCGGGAGCGGGAACGGACGCTGGTGCGCGTCCGGGCCCGGCACGACCAGCTGCGGGACCGGCTGGTCGAGGTGGACGCCCAGCTCGCCGGGGCCGCCACCGCCGAGGCGCTGCGGCACGACCTGGCCGAGCACGCCCGGCTGCGGACGGCCCTGGACGAGGCGGCGGGCGCGGTGCGCGCGGGCCGGGACGCCGCCCGGCGGGCCCGGGGCGCGTTCGAGGCCGCCGAGGAGGGGCTGCGGGCCGCGTGGCGGGAGTTCGACACGGTACGGGACCGGCTGGCCCGGTTCTCCCCGCCGGCCGCCGACCGGGACGACGTCGCCGCCGCCTGGACGGGTCTGGCCGAATGGGCCGGCGCGGAGGCGGACCGGCGGCGCGCGGACCGGGTGGACCTGGTGGCGTCGGTGACGGCGGCGGAGGCCGCCGCCGAGGCGGTGGAGGACCGGATCGCCGGCATCTTCGCGGTCGCCGGGTTGCCCCCCGACGACGATCCGGTCCGCGCGGCCACCGTGGCGGTGGAACGCGCCGAGGCGGCCCACCGGCGGCTGGTGGAGCGCCGCGAGCAGGCCGCCGAACTACGCGAGCAGCGGGCCGGGCACGAACGGGAGACCCGGGTGGCCCGTGCGCTCGCCGGTCACCTGCGGGCCAACAACTTCGAGCGGTGGCTGCTGGCGGAGGCGCTGGACGTGCTGGTCGACGGGGCGTCCCGGATCCTGCGGGAACTCTCCGGCGGGCAGTACGACCTGGTCCACGACAAGGGTGAGTTCTTCGTGGTCGACCACCACGACGCCGGCCTGCGGCGCGGGGTGCGGACGCTCTCCGGCGGGGAGACCTTCCAGGCGTCGCTGGCGTTGGCGCTGGCGCTGTCCGAGCAGTTGGCCGGCATGTCCACGACGGCGGCGAGCCTGGAGTCGATCGTGCTGGACGAGGGGTTCGGCACCCTTGACGCGGCCACCCTGGACACGGTGGCCGCCACCCTGGAGGGCCTGGCCGCCCGGGGCGACCGGATGGTCGGGGTGGTCACCCACGTGCCGGCGCTCGCCGAGCGGATTCCGGTGCGCTTCGAGGTCCGCAAGGACGCCCGCAGCGCCCGCGTCGAACGGGTGGGCCTGTGAGTGGGGCGGGGGGGCGTCCGCAGTTCTTCGTGGACGCGTGGGACCCGGCGTACGGGGCGTCGTTCGAGGCGTCCCCGGGTGGCCCGGCCGCGCCGAGCAGCGCCCAGGTCGACCCGGACGTGGAGCTGCCGGCGGCGGACTGGCGGGCGCTCGGTCCCCGGGACGGGGTGCACGCCCCCGAGGTGGTGCTCCTGGTCGACGGGGTGCGCCGGATCGACGCCAGCGTCTGGACGGCCGAGGCCGACGGGGTCTCCTACCCGGGCGTGGCGGCGTCGTACGCGGCCGGCGTGGTCCGCTGCGACCTGGGGCGGGGCGCGGCGGAGATGGCCGGCGCCCGGGTGGCCCGGGGGTTGTTCACGGCCAGCCCGTCGGCGCAGGAGATGGTCGCCGGGTCGGTGCGTTACCCGGTGTACCGGGTCGGCGGCAGCGGCGAGCTGAGCAAGCTTCCGGCCGCCGTGCAGGGTCCGCTGACCGCGCTGGAGGTGGCCGTCTCCGACGCCGCCCGGACCGACGGTGACCTGCTGGTGGTGGACGGTCCGCTGCGGGCCCGGCGGCAGTTGCCCCGCACCCTCGGGTACGTCAAGACCCAGCACAGCCAGTACCTCGACGCCCGGCTGACGGCGGTGGTGACGGCGATGGCGCCGGGGCAGCGGTGTCCGGTGTTCCGGCTCCGGGTGGGCACCGGCTGGGGTGGCTGGTCCTGGTATCTGCGGCTGCCGGTGGCGCGGGGCGCGCCGTGGGCCGGCATCGTCCGGGTGGAGTGCTCGCCCGACCTGGAGCCCACCGACGCCATCGCCCTGGCCGACCTCTCTCTGGTCACCCTCCCCCGGTTCGCCTCCACCCCGTACAAGGACCCGCGCGCCCCGCAGAACCTGGTCCCGATCGCCGGCCTGGAACGCCGGTTGCGCGCCCTGCTCGGCGACGCCCGCCTGCTGCACCGGGCGCTCTCCGCCGCCGCCCGTCGCCGCCGCTGACCGTCGGCGCGGAACACCCGGCGTGCGGCCGTCCGGCGCGACGACCGCCCCGGCGGTCGGGGTTCGGCCGACGGGGATACTGGGCCGCATGGGGCGCAGGCGGGACGCGGACCGGGTGGTCGAACGGGTCGACACCGGTGAGGCCGAGCTGGTGCCGGACCCGGACCGCCCCGGGTCGTGGACCCTGCTGCTCGACGGCGCGCCGCAGTCGCACGTCGACCTGACCGACCCCACCCACCTGGAGTTCGAGTACGTCCGCCGGCTCGCCGCCGCGCTGGACCTGGTCGCCCCGGCCGGCGTACCGCTGCGGGTGCTGCACCTCGGCGGCGGCGCGCTGACCCTGCCGCGCTACCTGGCGGCCAGCCGCCCCGGTTCGACGTCCCGCGTGGTCGAGGTGGACGGGGCACTGGTGGACCTGGTCCGCCGGGGCGTGCCCTGGCCGGCGCAGGCCCGGATCCGGGTCCGGGTCGCCGACGCCCGTGAGGTGGTGGCCACCACGCCCGACGCCGCGTACGACGTCATCGTCGCCGACGTCTTCGCCGGTGCCCGCACCCCCGCCCACCTGACCTCGGTGGAGTACGCCGCCGAGGTGGCCCGGGTGCTGCGTCCGGACGGCTGGTACCTCGCCAACCTGGCCGACGGCCCACCGCTGCGGTACGCCCGCGCCCAGGTGGCGACGGTCCGGTCGGTGCTGCCGGAGGCCTGCCTGGTCGCCGACGCGGCGGTGCTGCGGGGCCGCCGGTACGGCAACCTGGTGCTGGTCGCCGGCCGGGCCGAGCCGCCGGTCGCGGCGCTGACCCGGCGGGCCGCCGGGGACTGGTTTCCCGGGCGGGTGCTCGCCGGGGCGGAACTGGACCGGTTCGTGGGCGGCGCGACCGTGGTCCGGGACGCCGGGGCGACCGCCTCCACGCCGCCGCCACCCGGGCTCTTCTCCGTCCGCCGGTGACCCCCTCGGTGCGAACTGGCGGCGAGCCGGCCGGATGGGGTGTTGTCCGAGGTCATCGGGCCTACTGAGGCTCGTCCGGTTCGGGTTCGGTCGGCGCTGTTGCGGTACTCCGCTGCGGTACTCCTTCGGCGGTGCGGAGGACGTTCCGGGCGGCGGTCGCCACCGGGCAGCCTGCGGCCCGGCAGACCGGGCAGCGTCCGTCGGGTCCGGGCCGGTGATCGCGGAGGACGGTACGAGCGGTGAGGATCAGTCGGTTGCGGATCTGCGCCAGGGACAGGTGAGGGCCGGTCACCGCTGATAGGGGCGCGGCGAGGTCCCGTGGAAAGCCAACACCACCCGCCGCATCCCGTATGCGAGAGGCTACGGTCAGTAGCGAGCTGCAATGGGTCAGGTTCCTACCCCTGAATCAGTGGACGAGTCCGACCCTGGCCGCGAGGTCACGCGCGTCATCTCGGGTGGAACGCGGCCCTTCGAGTAGATCCAAGGTGATCTGACGGGCGTACCCGTTGTACCGGATGGTCTCCGGAGCCGACTCGTACGCCTGCCGCAGCGTCGCCACGGCCGATTCCCTGTCGTCCTTGCCGTAGTGCGCCCGCGCGACCTCGATGAGATGACGTGCCCGACGCGGCCTGGACGGGATCGCTGCCGCGTCATGTCGACGGGCCTGCCGCACCGCCTCGCCTGGCTTCTGCAACTCCACCGCCACGGTCACCGCATGAGCACCCATGATGACCCGGGAGAACGACGTCTGCGGCTGATAGAAGCCCTCCGGCAGACGCTGCGCCACCCGGTCCGCACGATCCCAGTACCGCCAGGCCCGCCCTTCCTCACCGGCACGAGCGGCTACGTACGCGGCCTCGAAGTTCAGCGCACCCCACAGCGCCAGCAGATTCGTGCTCCCGTCGACCGCTTGCGTCTCCAATGCCGACAGCACGTCGAGCGTCACGACCATCGCGGTGTCCCAGTCCCCGGCGTCCCGATGCACCTGGCCCAGGAACCACCCCGCACGTGCAATCGCCTCCGGATCACCGGACTCCTGAGCCGCCACCATCGCCCGGTCCGCCACCCGCCACAGCAACTCGGCAGCGGGCTGGTAGGCGATGAACATCTGCGCGAGCCCGAGCACCTCCGCCCACAAGGCTTGTGCCTGCCGACGTTCGTCGCCCTCGTACGCCAACACGGCGCGTTGCCCGTGCCGAAGCAACCCCGGCAACAATCCGCCCAGCACCGTACGGTGATCAGACGCCTGATGACGTGCCCGCCACGCCATCGCAAGCCGCTCCCTCAGACTGGACAACGACTCCGCCGGCACGTCACCGGAGAACGCGACATGGTTCACGGCATCCCGAACCGACACCAGCGCCGGATGCTCCGGCCCATTGACCACAGCAGACCGGTCACCCAGTTCCACAGCCAACACAGAAACATCGATCTTGAGAGCCCGCGCGATCCGATCCAGCATGTGGATACGCGGCGGCAGAATCCGATCGGTCTCCACCGCCTTGACCCACTCGGCGCTACGACCCACCAAACCACCGAGCACCGCCCGAGTCTTCCCGGACCGCTCCCGGTAGACCTTCAACCGCTGCCCGAACGTCAACTCCGGCAAGGAATCCACCCGGAACCTCCTCGCGTAACGCGGGACGCACCACCGACTCAACGGCGCAACCACACCCAACGCTACCGATCCGCAGGCCGCCCCATAACCCCTCACACGCCGGGAGGCTCCCTATGTCAGCAACAAGGCCATCCCCGCTCAGCGCTGGTTGGTAATCGACACTTGTTGTCCGAGGAACTCGCGGAGGAGCCGGCAGAGGTTCGAGATGGCCCGCTTGTGGTCGTCATCGCTGGCAAGACGGTCCTCGGTCGCACCCTCACCGAAGGTCTCCGCTAGCACCAAAGACCAGAAGGCAAGGCTGCTGCCACGGTGGCGGGCGGACATCCACTCTTGGAACGCCGCCAGCTCGCCCCGGCCACGCGCAAGGTCAAACCCCGTCAGCGCCGAAAACGCTCGCTCGTACCTTGGCAGCCCAACGTACATACCAAGCCGGTGGTCCACATGCCAGAGGAACTCTTCCCAGCTCACCGTGGCATTGTCCCTGACCACGACGGCTTCGGCGTGAAGGAACCACCAGCCGTCGATGAGCTGCGCCAGCAGCAGGGGCGAACGGGGGCGCGGCGGACCGGTGCCGCCAGCGGTCGGCGCCGGCCGTGGCAGAGTGTCCGGGTGACCGCCACCCGGATCCTGCGCCCGCCGCCGGAGCACCGGTTCGCCGAGACGGTACGCGCGCTGACCTTCAGCCCGTACGACCCGTGCGCCCGGATCGCCGCCGGGGCGCTCTGGTGGGCGACCCGTACGCCGGACGGGCCGGCGACCCTGTGCCTGCGCCGGCACGACGGCGACCTGCTCGCCGAGGGGCACGGGCCCGGCGCCGACTGGGTGCTGGAGCGCGCCGACGCGATCGCCGGCCTGCGCGACGACCTGACCGGTTTCGCCGACCTGGCCGGCCGGCACCCGGTGGTGTCCCGGCTGGCCGCCGGCCACCGGGGGCTGCGGATGCCGGCCACCGGCCGGGTCTTCCGGCAGTTGCTGCGCACGGTCCTGGAGCAGAAGGTCACCGGCAAGGAGGCGTACCGGGCCTACGCGGCGATGGTCCGGCACTTCGCCGAGCCCGCGCCGGGGCCGTTTACGCTGCTGCTGCCGCCGGATCCGGCGGCGGTGGCCGCCGCGCCGTACTGGGTGTTCCACCCGTTCGGGGTGGAACAGCGGCGGGCCGAGACGCTGCGCCGGGTCGCCGCCCTCGCCGACCGGCTGGAGGCGTGCGCGGACGCCGCCGAGGCGACCCGCCGGTTGACCGCGATCCCCGGCATCGGCCCGTGGAGCGTCGCCGAGGTGCTCCGGATCGCGTACGGCGACGCGGACGCGGTGAGCGTCGGGGACTACCACGTCCCGAACACGGTGAGCTGGGCGTTGGCCGGTGAGGCGCGCGGGGACGACGCGCGGATGCTGGCGCTGCTGGAGCCGTTCCGGGGACACCGGGGCCGGGTCTGCCTGCTGCTGGCCGCCGGCGGTGTCCAGGCACCCCGTTTCGGGCCGAGGATGCCGCTGCGCTCGTTCGCGACGTACTGACCCCGGTCAGCCGGCCCGCAGGCAGAGCCGACGCAGGGTGGCCGCCAGCCAGCGGGCGTACCCATGCTGGAAGGCCCGCCCGGCGGGGCCGGCCGCCCGCATGACCCAGCGCTCCGGACGGCTGAACGCGCGGATCTCGAACCAAACCCGACCCGCGTCGTCACGTTCCACCACGAACGCCTCCTCGCCGGCCGCCGGGTGACCGGGGAGCGTGCCGTACCCGAAACCGGCCCGGCGGTCGTCGTCGGCGGCCCAGACCACCTCGCACGGGGCGGCGAGCCGCAACGGGCCGACGCCCAGCCCGGAGGTGACGGCGACGCCCGGGGCGGCCCGGGGCGCGTCGGCGGTGATCCGGACGCCGGCGGCGCGGTGCAGCCGCCAGGTGAGCACGGCCGCGCCCGCGACCGCGAAGCAGCCGTCGGGAAGCCGGACCCGGTGCCGCACGTGCCGCCAGCCCGCCGGCAGGTCCCCGGTGCGGGTGGCCCCGACGTGCGGGTAGGTCAGCGGCACGGGCACCTCCGGGGTTCGGCGCGGACCCGGCAAGCGTACGACCGCCGTCGGCGGCCCGGGGCGGCCCGCGCGGACCGCCGGACCGATCGGCTCAGGCCGCCTCGCGCAGGTCGGCCAGGGTCAGCGGGGTACGCCGGGTCAGCAGGTCCGCCAGCTCCGGGATCGATCCGGCCTCGCCGAGGACATCCTTGCCACCGCCGAACTCCGGGCGGTAGCGGCGCACCAGCCGGTAGCGGTACCGGCCCCGGATCAGCTCCACGCTGACCCGCCAGCGCCCACAACAGCCGCAGACGAACTCGCGCACCCGGCGACGGTAGCTCTGACCTGCGGTTTTCCGGATCGGCCACCGGTGACGGACACCCCCGGCGCGGGACACACGACACCGGACGCGCCCGTGATGTGGCTCACCGTCGTCGGTGGTGTCTGGTTGACTGGTCGCCGTGGAGCTGCCGCTGAACCCGCCGGTCGAGCCGATGCTGGCCAAGAGCGTCGCCCGGATCCCCACCGGGGAGCAGATGACCTACGAGCCCAAGTGGGACGGGTTCCGGTGCATCGTCTTCCGGGACGGCGACTCCGTCGAGCTGGCCAGCCGGGGCGGCAAGATGATGACCCGGTATTTCCCCGAGGTCGTCGAGCAGGCCCGTGCGCAGCTGCCGGAGCGCTGCGCGGTCGACGGCGAGTTGATCGTGATCCGGCGCGACGGTCCCGACGGGCAGCCCCGGCTCGACTTCGAGCTGCTCGCCCAGCGGATCCACCCGGCCGCGTCCCGGGTGCGGCTGCTCGCCGAGACCACCCCCGCCGACTTCGTCGCCTTCGACCTGCTGGCGATCGACGACGAGGTGCTGCTCGACCTGCCCTACGCGCAGCGCCGGGCCCGGCTGGAGGCCGCGCTGGCCAAGGTGCGTCCACCGGTGCACGTCACCCCGGTCACCACCGACCTGGAGACCGCACGCCGGTGGTTCGACGTCTTCGAGGGCGCCGGGCTGGACGGGTTGATCGCCAAGCCGGCCGACCTGCCGTACGAGCCGGGCAAGCGGCTCATGTTCAAGGTCAAGCACGCCCGCACCGCCGACGTGGTGGTGGCCGGTTTCCGCTGGCACAAGTCCGGCCCGGTGGTCGGCTCGCTGCTGCTCGGCCTCTACGACACGCAGGGCCTGCTCCACCAGGTCGGGGTCTGCGCCTCGTTCACCATGGCCCGCCGCCGCGAGCTGCTGACCGAGCTGGAACCGTACCGGGACGTCGGCGACGACCACCCGTGGGCGCACGGCGACCACGAGCGCGGCCAGCGCATCCCGGGCGGGGTGAGCCGCTGGACCGGCGGCAAGAACCTGGAGTGGGAGCCGCTGCGCCCGGAGCTGGTGGTGGAGGTCGGCTACGACGCGATGGAGGGCGACCGCTTCCGGCACACCGCCCAGTTCGTCCGCTGGCGGCCCGACCGCGACCCACGCTCCTGCGGGTACGACCAGTTGGAACGCCCGGTCCGCTTCGACGTCGACCAGGTGCTGCGCGGTGATCCGGTGCCGACGACCGGGCCGAGCTGACGCCGACACGATCCTGGAGGGCAGGCTGTGCGCCGTAACCCCGATCCGCCCCCGACCCGTCGGGCCCGTTTCGCGCTGGCCGGGTTCGTCGCGGCGGCCCTGGTCGCCACCGGCTGCACCCTGCCGACGTTCGCGCCCCGGGCCGAGGTGGAGGGCGAGGCGTCGGTGGCCCCGCTGGGCGCGACCCCCCGGTGGCGGGCCTGCCCGGAGACCGCCGAACAGGTGGCCGGCCGCGCCGCGCCGGGCATGCGGTACGAATGCGCCCGCATCGCCGTACCGCAGCGGTGGGACACCACCGGCGGGCCGGCGACCGCCACCCCGGGCGGCGGCGCGACCTTCGAGATCGCGCTGCTGCGGGCCCGCTCCACGAAGCAGCGCGACCGGATCGGGTCGCTGCTGGTCAACCCGGGTGGCCCGGGTGGTTCCGGCGTCGACACGGCGGTCTACCTCTCCCTCGGGGAGCAGTTCGGCGGCCTGCCGGCCTCGGTGACCGAGCGGTTCGACATCGTCGGCTTCGACCCGCGCGGCGTGGCCCGCTCCAGTCCGGTCGAGTGCATCTCCGACACCGACCTCGACGCCAGCTTCGGCTACGACCCCGACCCGGAGTCGACCGCCGCCTTCGACGGTCTGGTCGCCCTCAACCAGCGGATCGGCCAGGCCTGCGGGGCGAAGTACGGCGACCGGCTGTCGTTGTTCGGCACCGAGCAGGCCGCCCTGGACATGGACGCGGTGCGCGCCGCCGTCGGCGACGAGAAGCTGACCTACCTGGGGTACTCCTACGGCACCCTGCTCGGCGCGGTCTACGCGCAGCGCTTCCCGGAGCGGGTCCGCGCGCTGGTGCTCGACGGCGCCATCGATCCCCGCCAGGACGCGGTGGAGGCGTCGGAGGGCCAGGCGAAGGGCTTCGAGCGGGCGTTCGGCAACTTCGTCCGCTGGTGCTCCACCAACGCCGACCGTTGCCCGCTCGCCCCGGACGCCCGGGCGGCGGTGACCTCGGCCATCGACAAGGCCCGGGTCTCGCCGGTGCGGGGCGCGGACGGGCGGGAGGCCACTGCCGGCTGGGTCTTCTACGCGGTCATCTCCTCGCTCTACACCGAGCAGGGGTGGCAGGAACTGGCCCGCGCGATCGACCAGTTGGCCGAGGGCGACCCGGCCGGTGTGTTCCGCCTCGCCGACGCGTACGCCGGACGGAACCCGGATGGCACCTACACGAACCTGTTCGACGCCAACCTGGCCGTGAACTGCGCCGACGACGAGGAGCGGCCGAGCCTCGAACGGATCCGCCAGCTCCAGGGGCAGTGGCGCAGGGCGTACCCGCTGTTCGGGCCGGCACTGGCGGTGGGACTCCTGACCTGCGCGAAGTGGCCCGCCGAGCCCGACCCGTACCCGACCGGGAAGGCCGACGGCGCACCGCCGATCCTGGTGGTGGGCACCACCGGCGACCCGGCCACGCCATACGAGCAGACCCCGGCGCTGGCCGCGATGCTCGGGGTGGGGCGGGTCCTCACCTGGGAGGGCGAGGGGCACACCGCCTACCCGCAGACCACCTGCGTCACCGAGGCGGTCGACGCCTACCTGATCGACCTGACCGTGCCGGCGGAGGGACTGCGCTGCCCGGCACGCTGACCCGCACCGCCCCCGTCACTGTCACCGGCCCCGCCACCCGCACCGGCCAGCCGGCTGTGCCATCCTCAGCGGCATGTCTGACCTGGTGTTCCGGACAGCGGTCCGGGCCGATCTGCCCGCAGTGGTCGCCCTGCTCGCCGACGACGTCCTCGGCCGGAGCCGGGAGGCCACGGTGGTCGACGAGGCGTACGAGCGGGCCTTCGCGGACATCTCCGCCGACCCCCGCAACCACCTCGTGGTCGCCGAGCAGGACGGCGAGGTGGTCGGCTGCCTCCAGGTCACCTACATCCCGGGCCTGGGCCGGCACGGCGCGGAACGTGCCCTGGTCGAGTCCGTCCGGGTGCGCGCGGACCGCCGGGGCGCGGGGATCGGCCGGGCCCTGATGACCTGGGTGGTCGACCGCGCCCGCGAGCAGGGCTGCGCGCTGGTGCAGCTCACCACGGACAAGCGCCGGGCCGACGCGCACCGGTTCTACGTCGGCCTCGGGTTCGTCGCCAGCCACGAGGGGATGAAGCTGCCGCTCTGACGCGGCTCCCGGCTCCCGGCTCCCGGCTCCCGGCTCCCGGCTCCCGGCTCCCGGCTCCCGGCTCCCGGCTCCCGGCTCCCGGCTCCCGGCTCCCGGCTCCCGGCTCCCGGCTCCCGGCTCCCGGCTCCCGGCAGGATGATGCCTCCACCGACGCTGTGGAGCTGCCCGCACAGACGGGGCAGTCGGTGCCTCCTTCCCTCGCCCCGGCCGCCACCAGCGGCGCTGCCCTCCAGCGGCCTCGCCCTGACCGTGTCGGAGGCATCGGTTCCGCGATCGTGGCGGCCCTCCAGCACGCGATCGGAACGACGGTCGCGGGTCCTGCTCAGCAGGCGGGGACGTACCGGTAGCACAGGCGGGGCAGCTCTACACTGCCCGAACCGATGACTTCCCTCCCGGGGAACGGAAGCGGGTACGCGCCGCCGCTCCCGGCCGGCACCAGCAGCCGGCCGGACTTCCGCACCGACCAGCGCCCGGACGACACCGGTTATGGGACGCCGGGCAGCGGGCCGCCGGCACCGAATGCCGGGCACCGGCGAGGAGGGCGCGACGGACGGTGCTGCACTAGATTCTCCGCATGGCACGGGCTCGGCTGGCACCGGCGGCGTGGACGGCACGGCTGCCTCCCGTGGCCTGGTTGGTTCTCGCCGCCGCGCTGCTGGTCACCGCCGCGTTCACCCGTTGGCGTACGGTCACCGGCGACCCGGTCGTCGCCGCGACGCTGGAGCAGAAGGTGGCCGCGGTGGGCGCGGTGGCCGGCCCCTGGCTGGTCGGGGCGACCACGTTGCTGGTGGTGACCCGGGCGGTGGCGGTCGCGGCCGGACGCCCGCAGCGGCTGCTCCGGCTGGTCGGCACCGCCCTGGCGGTCGTCCTGGTGGTGGTGCTCGGGGTCATCGCGGTGTCGCTGGTACGGACCGTCGATCCCTCGTTCGACACCGACCGGGGTCCGGTGTCCACCCAGCCCGGGCCGGCGCTGCTCCCCGCCGCCGGAGCGCTGCTGGCCTGCCTGGTGGGCATCTGGTCGGCACCCACGCGTCCGGCCGTCGCGGGGCCGCCCCGGTCACGCTGGCGGCGGGCCGGGGTGCTGCTCCTGGCCACCGGCTGGGCGACGGTCGCGGTCGCGGTCGGGCTGCCGTCCTGGCGACGCGAGTACCCGGACCGGGTCGAGGTGGACGCCAGCCTCGACCTGGTCTTCGTGGCGCTGCCCTTCGCCCTGGTCGGCGCGCTGCTGGCGGTGCCGTCGCTGCTGCGCACCGGCACGGCCCGCCGGCCGTGGCGGGAGGCGAGCCGGGGCTGGTCGATCGCCACGACGCTGGGCTGCGGCAGTTCGATCGGGGCGATCTGGTACTTCGTGGCGAACGATCCGTACCGGCAGGCGGCCGGCATGTCCTCGGCCCGGCCGGGCGCGGGCACCGCCCTGGCGCTGCTCGGCTGCGTGCTGATCGCGGTCTCCGGGGCGCTTCCCGACGACCGCTGAGGCCCGTCACCGACGGGCGGCGCCCACCCGGGCCGGTCGTCAGGCCCCGCAGAGGATCTCGCCGTGCAGGATGGTGAACCAGCCGTCGTCGGCGGCCGCCCACTCCCGCCACCCCGTCGACAGGCGGGCCAGGTCCTCCTCGGTGGCGAGGCCGGACGCGCGCACCTGCTCGGCCATGGCCGAGTGCCGGATCCGGTCGGCCCACATGCCGCCCCACCACTGCCGGTCCTCCGGGGTGGCGAAGCACCAGGTGCTGGCCGTGGCGGTGACGTCGGTGAACCCGGCGGCGCGGGCCCAGGAGAGCAGCCGCCGACCGGCGTCGGGCTCGCCGCCGTTGGCGCGGGCGGCCCGCTGGTACAGGGTGAGCCACTCGTCCAGCTCGGGCACCCGGGGGAACCAGGTGAACGCGGCGTAGTCGCTGTCGCGGGCGGCGACGATCCCACCGGGTCGGCACACCCGACGCATCTCCCGCAGGGCCCGGACCGGGTCGGCCACGTGCTGGAGCACCTGGTGCGCGTGGACCACGTCGTACGCCGCGTCGGGCAGGTCCAGCGCCTGCACGTCGGCGACCACGAAGTCGACGTTGTCCCGGCCCCGGGCGGTCGCCTCGGCCCGCGCGAGATCCAGGGCCTCCCCGGTGACCTCCAGCGCGGTCACCCGCGCCACCCGTCCGGCCAGGTCGACGGTGATGGTGCCGGGCCCGCAGCCGATGTCGAGCAGGGCCTGGTCGGAGGCGAGGTGGGGCAGGAGGTAACCGGCGGAGTTCTCCGCGGTACGCCAGCGGTGCGACCGCAGCACCGTCTCGTGGTGTCCGTGCGTGTAGACGTTGCGGGCGGCGACCATGACGGGACCTCCTCGTTCCGGATGCCCCGAACCTAGCCGCCTCTTCCCTGGATGCGGGACGTCGATCCCGCCAGGCGAGATACGCCGCCTCAGTCGGCCTCCGGCCGGGCCCGGGACGGCTGCACCCGTTTGGGCTCACCGGGCATCTTCGGGTGGTCCGGAGGGTACGGCAGGTCGCCCGAGCCGGCGGCGTCGTCCCGGTCGGCCCACTCCAGTAACGGGGTGATGTCCCACGGACGGTCGTCGATGCCGGCGTGCGGGTCGCCCCGCTCGGCCAGCCGCGCCGGCACGCTGCCGAGGTGGAAGTCGTCCGGGTCGACGTCGGGCAGTTCGTCCCAGTCGACCGGGGTGGAGACGGTGGCCCGGGCGTTGGCCCGTAACGAGTACGCGCAGGCGATCGTCCGGTCGCGGGCCATCTGGTTGTAGTCGACGAAGACGTGCGCCCCGCGCTCCTCCTTCCACCAGGCCGTGGTGATCAGGTCAGGGCGACGGCGTTCCAGCTCGCGGGCCAGGGCGATGGTGGCCCGACGCACCTCGGTGAAGGTCCAGCGCGGCTCGATGCGCAGGTAGACGTGGACGCCCCGGCCGCCGGAGGTCTTCGGCCAGCCCGTCGCGCCGAGTTCGTCGAGCAGGGCCCGCAGCTCGCCGGCCGCCGTCACCGCGTCGGCGAAGTCGGTGCCGGGCTGCGGGTCCAGGTCGACGCGGAGTTCGTCGGGCCGGTCCACGTCGGCGGCGCGCACCGGCCAGGGGTGGAAGACGATCGTGCCCATCTGCGCCGCCCAGGCGACGTACGCCAGGTCGACCGGGCAGAGTTCGTCGGCGCTGCGACCGCTGGGGAACTCGATCCGGGCCGTCCGGACCCACGGCGGCACACCCCGGGCCGGCACCCGCTTCTGGAAGAACATCTCTCCCTCGATGCCCTCGGGGAAGCGTTGCAGCGTGGTGGGGCGGTCCCGCAGCGCCCGCATGATCCCGTCGCCCACCGCGAGGTAGTACTGGAAGACGTCGGCCTTGGTGTAGCCCCGCTCGGGGTAGATCACCCGGTCCGGGCTGCTCAGTCGTACGGTGTGCCCGGCCACCTCGATCTCGACGGCCGATGCCTTCGTGCCACCCATGCCGCGACCATATGTCACACCGGTGACAGAGGACTTATTCTTGCCGGGTGAGTCTTTCCGAGAGCGAACTGCCCCGCACCGAGGACGAGTGGCGCGTCCGGCTCAGCCCGGAGGAGTTCCGGGTGCTGCGCCAGGCCGGCACCGAGCGCCCGTGGACCGGCGAGTACGTCGACACCAAGACCCCCGGCGTCTACCACTGCCGGGCCTGCGGTGTGGAACTCTTCTCCAGCGACACCAAGTTCGACTCGCACTGCGGCTGGCCGAGCTTCGACGACGCGCTGCCGGGTGCGGTCAAGGAGATCCCGGACAACACGCTCGGCATGCGGCGCGTCGAGATCCGCTGCGCGCGCTGCGACAGCCACCTGGGGCACGTCTTCCACGGTGAGGGCTTCACCCCGAAGGACACCCGGCACTGCGTCAACTCGGTGTCCATCCGGCTGGAGCCGCGCGAGGCCTGAGCCGCGAGGGCTGAGCCGCGCGCACCGGGCCACCCGACCGGACGTTTTCTCCTCCGTTCCGCCACCATGCCGTCGTCCGATGGCGCACCCTCAGGGCATGACTGTCGGTGGGGGGTTCCGTCATGGCGACCTGTGAGGTCTGCGGCAACGACTACTGGATGGCGTTCGAGGTCCGGACGGTCAGCGGTGACTCGCACACCTTCGACTCGTTCGAGTGCGCGGTGCACAAGCTGGCGCCGGTGTGCGAGCACTGCCAGCTGAAGATCGTCGGGCACGGCGTCGAGGTGTCCGGCCGGTTCTTCTGCTCGGCGCACTGCGCCCGTACCGTCGAGGGTGAGCGGGCCGCCGCGATCGCCGACACGGTCGGTGCGCGTCCGGCCTGACGGGCACCGGACGCGACCACCGCGGACCGTGCGTGTCGCACCGACCGTCGTCGCGGTGGCCGCGTCCGGCGGTACGTGTCAGGGCGTCAGCGCCCGCGATCCGTACCCGTACTCGGAGACCACCTCGCCGTCGGGTCCCCGCAGGGCCGCGCGGTCACCCTTGTCGTTCCAGATCGGGCGTCCGCTGCCGTAGGAGAAGCCGCCCCACTCGGGGTGGTGCTGGTTGGTGTAGATCCGGATCCGCTGCCCCGGCTGGAGCACCGTGCCGGGCGGGAACTCGAAGTCCTGGCCGGCGTCGTCGGCCCCGAGCGTCCAGCCGCTGATGTTCGCGGCCACGGTGCCCCGGTTGACGATCTCGACGTACTCGTCCGCCTGGGTGTACTTCACGTCGCCCCGGTTGCGCACGGTGGTGATGACCACGTCCGGCCGTCCGGCACGGGCGAAGATCGCGACGATGTCCGCGCTGTTCGCGCCGTTCTCCGGGCTGACGAACGTCCGGACGACCTGGCCACCGCGCTTGAAGCCGCTGATCACCACGCCGTACTCGACCCCGTCGATCGTCACGGTCTCCGGCGAGACGAACGTCGGCAGGTCGACCACGTCGTCCGGGGTCGGACCGTTGTTCGGGGTCTCGTTGTGGTGGAAGCGGAAGCTGAAGTCCGACTCGGTGCCGTCCTCGAAGGCCACCCGCACGACGAGGTCCACGTCGAAGTGCTGGGCCGGCATGCCCGTGATGGGGAAGTTCTCGTGCGTGTACGTGCCGAGGGTGAACTCGGTGCCGTCGGTCTGCACCTCGACGGAGCCGCCGCGGAAGACGTACCCGCTCTGGCCGGAGCCGGCCGGGGTACCCCACCGGACGTGCTCGGTGCCGAGTCCGTTGAGATTCGGCGGGCTGACGCTCAGGGACGACCAGCTGCCGGTCGTCAGGGCAGTGCTCATACAACCTCCATCGACGCCACGAATTCGGACTTTTCCGCACACAATGATATTTGTTGATTATTAACGGCATGCGAAGGGTGTCCGCTTGGCGACATGGGCTTGCGTCCGAGCGATCCTCCGGTCAGGCCGCCGACCGGGGGCACTAGCCTGGCGGGATGCTGCCCCGCACCCCGGTTCTCCGGGTCTCCTCGTTCGCCGACCTGGACGCCCGCACCTTCCACGACCTGCTGAAACTGCGCATCGACGTGTTCGTGGTGGAGCAGGCCTGCGTCTATCCGGAGCTCGACGGGCGGGACGTCGAACCGGGCACCCGGCACCTCTGGCTGGCCGAGGACGGCGTACCGGTGGCGTACCTGCGGATCCTGGCCGACCCGGGCGGCGTCGAGCGGATCGGCCGGGTCGTGGTGGCCCCGTCGGCGCGCGGCGGCGGCCACGCCGGGCGGCTGATGACCGAGGCGCTCGCCGTGGTCGGGCACCGCCCGAGCGTCCTGGAGGCGCAGTCGCACCTGGTCGGCTTCTACGCGCGGTACGGCTTCAACGCCAGCGGCCCGGAGTACGTGGAGGACGGCATCCCGCACACCCCGATGCGCCGGGAGGCCACGGCCTGACCGACCCCGGCCTCGACGATCGACCGGGGTCGGCGGCGACGCCGGAACGGATCAGGGCAGGGTGGCGACGATGTCGGCGATCGAGCGGCGACGGCCGGTGTAGAAGGGGATCTCCTCGCGGACGTGCCGGCGGGCCCGGGAAGCACGCAGGTCGCGCATCAGGTCCACGATCCGGTGCAGCTCGTCGGCCTCGAAGGCGAGCATCCACTCGTAGTCGCCGAGGGCGAACGAGGCGACCGTGTTCGCCCGCACGTCCGGGTAGCCACGGGCCATCCGGCCGTGCTCGGCGAGCAGCTCCCGCCGCTCGGCGTCGGGCAGCAGGTACCACTCGTAGGACCGCACGAACGGGTAGACGCAGATGTAGGCCCGCGCCTCCTCGCCGGCCAGGAACGCCGGGATGTGGCTCTTGTTGAACTCCGCCGGCCGGTGCAGCGCCATCTGCGACCAGACCGGGGTCATCGCCCGCCCCAGCGCGGTGCGCCGGAACCGGCCGTACGCGTCCTGGAGGTCGTCGCTGGAGGACGAGTGCCACCAGACCATCAGGTCGGCGTCGGCGCGCAGCCCGGCGACGTCGTAGGTGCCCCGGACCACGACGTCCTTCCCGGCCAGTTCCTCGACGAGGGCGTCGGCCTCGGCGACGACGTTGTCCCGCAGGGCCGGCAGCGGGCCGGTGGCCCGGAACACCGACCACATGGTGTAGCGGATGCTGTCGTTCAGCTCCCGCAGCCGGGCCGCATTGGTCTGCTCGGTCTGCTCGGTCATGTCGCCGCTCCTCCCAGTGCACTGATGATCTCTTCGGCCGCCGTCTCGCCGGACCGCACGCAGACCGGGATGCCCACCCCGTCGTACCCGGCCCCGGCCAGGGCCAGCGTCGGGTGTGCCGCCCGCAGCGCCGTCCGGGCCGCCGCCACCCGGTCGGAGTGTCCCGGGGTGTACTGCGGCAGCGCCCCACCCCACCGTTGCACGTGGCTGCCCAGTGGCGTCGGCAGCGTCGTGCCGAGCACGCCGGACAGCTCCCGGTGCACGGTGGCGACCAGGTCGGCGTCGGAGAGCTGCAACTGCTGCTCCTCGCCGTACCGGCCGACCGAGGCACGCACCAGCGCCACCCCGTCCGGCCGGCGCAGGTGCCCCCACTTGGTGGTGAAGAAGGTGGCCGCCTTGATCAGCAGCCCCTCGGTGCCGGGCACCAGGAAGCCGGAGAGGGCGGGCAGCTCCGGCTCGGGCAGGGCCAGGCTGACCAGGGCGACGCTGGCGTAGTCCAGCCCGCCGATCCGGGTCGCCGCCGCCGGGGCCGCCTCGGCGAGCAGCCGCGCCGCCGGACGGGCCGGCACGGCCAGCACCACCGCGTCGACCTCCACGGACTCCGGGTCCCGGGTGGGGCCCACGGTCAACCGCCACCGCCCGCCCAGCGGGGTGAGGTCGCGGACCGTCGCGCCGAGCCGGATCGTCGCCCCGCTGGCCCTCGCCGCCGCCTCGACCAGCCGGCTCATCCCGCCGGCCAGCGCGCCGAAGACCGGTGTCCCCGGGGCCCGGGGCGCGGCGGCCTGCGCCGCCCGGACCGCCCCGGTGAGGGTGCGCTCCACCCGGGCCGCGCGGGCCAGCGCCGGCATGGTGGTGACCAGGGAGAGGTCGTCGGCCCGGCCGGCGTAGACGCCGCCGAGCATCGGGTCGACCAGCCGGTCCACCACCTGGTCGCCGAGGCGGGCCCGGACCAGCGCGCCGACCGCGACGTCCTCGTCCGGGCCGAGCAACGGCTTCCCGCCGTCGAGGTCGGCCGCCGCGGTCGGCTCGGCCACCGTCGCCACCTTCTCCAGATCCCCCGGTACGCCCACCAGCGTGCCGCCCGGGATCGGGCGCAGTCCCCCGTCGACGGCGAGCGCGGCCTGCCCGACGGTCGGGTGCACGATCTCGGCGGCGAGTCCGAGCCGGCGGACCAGGGCCACCGCCCCGGACTCGCCGCCGGCCGGGTCACGCATCAGGAACGACTCCGCGCCGAACTCCACCGGCCCGCCGGCCAGGCTGCCGGTGCGCAGCTTGCCGCCGAGCGCGCCGGACTGCTCGTACACGGTGACCTCGGTGCCGGCGGGGGCGCGGTCGTGCAACCGGACGGCCGCGGCCAGCCCGGTGATCCCACCGCCGATGACCGCGATCCGCCACGGTCGCCGCATCGTCGCCTCCGGTCAGTCGACGGGCCGCGCGGACACCTCGTGCACCAGCGCGACCACCCGGGTCAGCACGTCGGGGTCGGTCTCCGGCAGGACGCCGTGACCGAGGTTGAAGACGTGACCGGGGGCGGCCCGGCCCTCGTCGAGGATGCGTCGCACCTCGGCCTCGACCACCGGCCAGGGAGCGAAGAGCACGCACGGGTCGAGGTTGCCCTGGACCGCGCGCTCCGGGCCGATCCGCTTCGTGGCGACGTCCAGCGGGGTACGCCAGTCCACGCCGACCACGTCGGCGCCGGCCTCCCCCATCGCGGTCAGCAGCTCGGCGGTGCCCACTCCGAAGTGGATCCGGGGCACCCCGGCGTCGGCCAGCCCGGCCAGCACCTTCGCCGAGTGCGGCTGCACGTAGCGGCGGTAGTCGGCCTCGGAGAGCGCGCCGGCCCACGAGTCGAAGAGCTGCACCGCGGAGACCCCGGCGGCGACCTGGACCCGCAGGAACTCCAGCGTCACCTCGGCGAGCCGGCCGCAGAGCGCGTGCCACAGCTCGGGGTCGCCGTACATCAGCGCCTTGGTCTTCGCGTGGGTCCGCGACGGGCCGCCCTCGACCAGGTAGCTGGCCAGGGTGAACGGCGCGCCGGCGAACCCGATCAGCGGGGTGTCGCCCAGCTCGGCGACGAGCAGCCGGACCGCCTCGTCGACGTACGAGACGTCGTCGACGGTGATCGGCCGGATCCGGTCGACGTCGGCGCGGGTGCGCACCGGCTCGGCGACCACCGGGCCGGTGCCCGGCACGATGTCCAGGTCGACGCCGGCCGCCGCGACCGGCACCACGATGTCGCTGAACAGGATCGCCGCGTCCACGCCGTGCCGGCGGACCGGCTGGAGGGTGATCTCGGCGACCAGCTCGGGACGGCGGCAGGACTCCAGCATCGCCACGTTGGCCCGGATCTCGCGGTACTCCGGCAGCGACCGCCCGGCCTGCCGCATGAACCAGACCGGCGTGTGCGGGCCGGGGCGCCGACGACAGGCCCGGACGAAGGGCGAGTCGACGGTGCGGGATGCTCCGCCCGCGCTCCGGCGGGTGTCTCCGTCTCGGGCAGCGCCGCCCGCAGTGGTGGTGGTCATCGCCGCAATCGTGCCACGTCCACCGTGACCGCCGGTCGCCCGGGTTGCGAAGGACACGCCTCCGAGAGCCACCGGACGGTCACGCTGCGCGTTCCCGGTAGCCGGTACGGCGACAGCGGCGGCGACGAGCGGTCCGGTGCCGGCGCGCCGTCCGCCAGCCGGACGCGGCGGCGGCTTAGGCTGCCCGCATGTCCCCTCCGATCGCGCTCCCGGAGACCTTCGCCCGCGCGGTCGCCGGGTTGCGGTCGGTGGCGACCCGGCCCGAGATCGTGATGGAGGAGGTGGGCGCTCCGAAGCGCCTCGCCCCGTTCGCCTTCGCCCTCTCCGCCACCGTGCTGCGCGACGACGACGAGGTCGCCACCGGGCGGCTGATCCTGCTCCACGATCCGGCCGGGCACGAGGCGTGGCAGGGCACGCTACGACTGGTCAGCTACGTCACCGCGGACCTGGAGTCCGACCTCGCCGCCGATCCGCTGCTGCCCGGGGTGGGCTGGACCTGGCTGACCGACGCGTTGGAGGCCCAGGACGCGGGCCACCGGGCGCTCGGCGGCACGGTCACCCAGACCATGTCCACCCGGTTCGGCGACCTGGCCGGCCCACCGGCCACCGGGGACATCGAGATCCGGGCCTCGTGGACCCCGCTCGACGACAACCTGGCCCCGCACCTGCACGCCTGGTGTGTGCTGCTCGCCTCGACCGCCGGCCTGCCACCGCCGGGGGTGACCGCGCTGGCCGACCGCCGGTCCGCCGCCACCGGCTGACGCCGGCACCGCGCCCCGGCGGCCCGAGGGTCCCGCCGGGGCGTCACCGCTGCGGGCCTCCCGGCCGGGCGTGTCCGGTCGGGCCGGACGCAACGGTCCGCAGGCCGGTCGCCGTGACACGACGACCGGCCTGCGGACCGACGGGAAGCGCGGTGGGTCAGAGGTACTTCTCGGCCTCGTCGCAGACCGCGTCGAGACCCTTCACCGCCTGGTCGTAGGCGGCCTTGTTGTTGGCCGCGGCGGCGGCCAGCGCGGTGGTGAGCTTCTCCAGGCAGTTCGCGATGACCTTCTTCTGCCGGGCCTGCTCGTCGCGGTCGTTCTTGGTGCCGGTGAGGTCCTGCTGGGTGTCGGTCAGCTTGTCCTTGGCGGTCTGCAACTCGCCCTTGAGCTTCTCGATCTCCTTGACCCGGGTGTCCCGGTCGGTCGTCCGGGCGACCAGGTTCTTCTCGGTGCGCTCCAGGTCACCGCTGGTGTTGAGGTACAGCCCGGTCATCACCCCGCCGAGGACGAAGAGCAGGCCGGCCACGATCGCCAGCACGAGCACCGCCCGGCCGCGTCCGCCACCTCCCCCCGAGGTGGTCGCCGGCGGGTACCCGGGCGGGCCGGACATCGGCGGGCCGTAGGGCTGGCCGGAGGTGGGCGTGTACTGACCTGGCACCGGCCCGCCGGAGGTCGGGCCGTAGGCGGCCGGTGCCGGCGTCTCGGCCGGCGGCGCGGACTGCGGGTAGCCACCGGGGTAGCCGGGCTGCTGCGGGTATCCGGCGGCGGGCGGCGCGGACTGCGGGTAGCCCGCCGCGGGTGACGCGGACTGCGGGTAGCCGGTCGCCGGTGGCGCGGACTGCGGATACCCGGCCGGCGGCTGGGCCGACAGCGTCGGGTCGACACCGAACTGCTGGGTCGGCTCGTGCCCCTGCGGTTCGCGCTGGGAGCCGTACAGCCCGCCGCCGGGGCCGGCCGGCGGCTGCTGCGGGTACCCCGGCGGGGGGTACCCGCCGGTGGGTGGCTGGGTCATGGCTACTTCCTCCGAGTGGGCTGGTCCGGCTCCGGCTGACGGGGCGGACCGGGCGGGTGCGGGGCGCGTGGGCGGACGGATCAGCAGATGTCGAAGCCGTCGCACGCGGTCTTGATCGGCACGGCCAGGCCGATGCCCTCGGCGTTGCGGGCCTTGGCGGTGGCGATGCCGACGACCTGCTTGGCGCTGTTGATGACCGGACCCCCGGAGTTGCCGGGGTTGATCGGAGCGTCGAACTGGATCACGTCACCGCCGCCGTTCTCCGCCTTGCGGAAGGCGCTCACCACCCCCGTGGTGACGCTGTCGGTGAGGCCGAGCGGCGCGCCGACGACGACGATCTGCTGCCCGGACTTCACCGGGGTGGCGGCGGTGACCAGGCCGGTGAACTTGGCCGCCGTCCGCAGGTGGGCGACGTCGTTCTCCTCGTCGACCTTGACGATGGTGGCCGGGAACCGCTGGTCGGTGCGCTCCAGGAACACCTGGCGCTCGCCGCTGGTCCAGAGCGACTCGACCACGTGGTAGTTGGTGAACAGGTTCGCCCCGCCCTCGGAGTTGGGCTTGCCGACGGCGAACGCGGTGCCGGTGGAGGTGCCGGCCCGGACCCGGAAGACGCTGCGCAGCACCGTCTCGGCGATCTCCTCCGGGTTGAACACCGTGCCGGCCTGCTTCTCCAGCTCCTCCGTGCGCTGTTCCACCCCGTCGAGGCGGACGCCGTCGCGGTCCTGCGCGGTGGCCAGGTCGCTGCGGGTGTCGCCGAGCCGGTCGTTGAGCACGTGGATCTGGTACGCCTGGACGCCGGACACCAGGACCAGCAGCAGCGCCAGCAGCAGGGCGGCGCGGGGCAACCATCCGGAGCGCTGGCGACCGGCGGGCGCGTCGACCGGGTAGGGGGTGCCCGGGAAGGCCGGGCCGGAGGCGGCCGGAGGCTGGCCGGGCGACCAGGTCGTCGGGGCGGGCGCCGGGGACCCGCCGGTCGCCGGGCGCGGCGGGGCCGGCGGTGGCCCGGTCTCGCCGGCGGTCGGCCAGGTGCCCCGGGGTGCGGGCACCGCGGCCGGGGCGGCGTAGCCTGCCGGGGCCCCCGGGTGTCCCCCGCCTGTCGGGGGCTGGCCGGGGACCGGGGCGGAGCCCGCCGGAGGCGCGGGCCAACCGCCCACCGCCGTCCGTGGCGGTTCCATCCGTGGTGGCAACGGACCCGGTCGACTCCCCTGCTCACCGGAACCGGGTGCCGGCCCGACCGGTCCACCGTCCTGCGGCCCGTACCCCGCCGTCATGATTGCCACGTCCTCCCCGGTGAGCTGCCTGCCGGCCGGCCACCGGCGCTGCGCCGGCGGTGGGCCCGATGGACCGTACCGGCCCGGAACGACATTGTCTCCCCTCTTGTCCACTCCCCCGACACGGCGGTACCAGGGGCGGCCGCCGACACGCACCGGAGGAGGCTGCGCGCACCCGATCGCCGCGCGCACTAGGGTTGTCAGGTGACCGACGAACCACCCCTGCGCCGTCGGGCCGCCGAACGCCGACCGGGAAACGAACCGCAGCACCCGCCATCGGCCGCGCCGGAGCCGACGGACGCGGGGACCGAAGCGACCGCCGAGCAGCCCGTACCCCTGACCGCCCCCCGGGAGGGCACACCCGCGCCGGCGGCCACATCGGCCGCGCTGGCCGAGGTGGTGGCCCGGTTCGCGGCGGGCACCGGACCGGTGGCCATCGACGCGGAACGCGCCTCCGGATACCGCTACAGCCAGCGCGCCTACCTGGTCCAGCTGCGCCGTGGCGGGGCCGGCACCGTCCTGATCGATCCGCTGCCCCTGCCCGACCTGTCCGCCCTCGACGCGGTGATCGGCCCGGCCGAGTGGGTGCTCCACGCGGCCAGCCAGGACCTGCCCTGCCTGGCCGAGCTGGGGCTGCGCCCGCGTCGGCTGTTCGACACCGAACTGGCCGCGCGGCTGGCCGGATTCGAACGGGTCGGCCTGGCCGCGCTTACCGAACACCTACTGGGTTACACCCTGGAGAAGCACCACTCGGCGGCGGACTGGTCGAGCCGGCCGCTGCCGGAGTCCTGGCTGACCTACGCCGCCCTGGACGTGGAGCTGCTGGTCGACCTCCGCGACGCGCTCGCCGCCGAGCTGGAACGGCAGGGCAAGCAGGAGTGGGCGGCGGAGGAGTTCGCCGCGCTGGTCGCCGCCGGCGCACGGCCGCCCCGGGTGCGGGCCGAGCCGTGGCGGCGCACCTCCGGCATCCACCGGCTGCGCGGCGCGCGGGCCCAGGCGCGGGTCCGGTCGATGTGGTACGCCCGGGACCAGATCGCCGCCCGGCGGGACGCCGCCCCGGGACGGGTGCTCCCCGACTCGGCGATCGTCGCCGCCGCCGAACTGGACCCGAAGGACGAGAAGACGCTGCTGACCCTGCCCGGTTTCGGTGGCCGGTCGGTGCGCCGGCTGGCCCGTACCTGGCTGGCGGCGTTGGAGGACGCCCGGCAGCTGCCCGAGGACGCGCTCCCGGTCAGCCCGGTGGTGGAGGGTCCACCTCCGCCGCACCGGTGGGCGGAACGGGACCCGGTGGCCGCCGCGCGGCTGGCCCGGTGTCGCGAGGTGGTGGTCCGGATCGCCGGGGAGCACCGCCTGCCGCCGGAGAACCTGATCGCCCCGGACTCGATCCGCCGGCTGGCCTGGACCCCGCCGGACGAGATCACCGAGGAGACCGTGACCGAGACCCTGCGTGGGTTCGGCGCGCGGAACTGGCAGCTCGGCCTGCTGGTGCCGGAGCTGACCGCCGTCCTGCCCACACCGTGACGGCGCACACCCACCCCGGAGGTCCGGGGTGGGTGTGGTGTGGGACACACGGAGGGCACGGGCACGCGTGGTTACCGGTGAGTAGCATGCGAGGAACCACGCCCGTGCCGGCGACCTTCGTTCGGTCCGGAGCGCCGCCTGTCGGCGCGCAGGCCGAACCACGGTCGAAAAGGAGGCTCCAGTGCCCCGTGAAGTTCGGGATGTCGTCTTCGTCGACGGCGTCCGCACCCCGTTCGGCAAGGCGGGTGGCATGTACGCCAACACCCGCGCCGACGACCTGGTCATCCGCTGCATCCGGGAACTGCTGCGGCGCAACCCGCAGCTGCCGCCGGAGCGGGTCGAGGAGGTGGCCATCGCCGCCACCACCCAGATCGGCGACCAGGGCCTGACCATCGGCCGGACCGCCGCCCTGCTCTCCGGACTGCCGAAGACGGTGCCCGGCTACGCCATCGACCGGATGTGCGCGGGCGCGATGACCGCGGTGACCACCGTGGCCGGGGGCATCGCGATGGGCGCGTACGACGTGGCCATCGCCGGTGGCGTCGAGCACATGGGGCGGCATCCGATGGGCGAGGGCGTGGACCCGAACCCGCGCATCCTCGCCGAGAAGCTGGTCGACCCGTCCGCCCTGGTGATGGGGGCCACCGCGGAGAACCTGCACGACCGGGTCCCGCACGTCACCAAGGAGCGCGCCGACGCGTTCGCGCTGGCCTCGCAGCAGAAGACCGCGAAGGCGTACGCCAACGGCAGGCTCCAGCCCGACCTGGTCCCGGTCGCGATCCGCGACGAGGAGGGTGGCTGGGGGCTGGCCACGGCGGACGAGGCGCCCCGGGACACCTCGCTGGAGAAGCTCGCCACCCTGAAGACCCCGTTCCGCCCGCACGGCAAGGTCACCGCGGGCAACGCCGCCGGACTCAACGACGGCGCCACCGCCAGCCTGATCGCGGCCGAGTCCACCGCCCGCGAACTGGGCCTGCCGGTCGCCATGCGGCTGGTGTCGTACGGCTTCGTCGGCGTCGAGCCGGAGGTGATGGGCGTCGGCCCGATCCCCTCGACCGAGAAGGCGCTGCGGATCGCCGGCCTGGGCATCGAGGACATCGGCCTGTTCGAGCTGAACGAGGCGTTCGCCGTGCAGGTGCTGGCCTTCCTCGACCACTTCGGCATCGCCGACGACGACCCCCGGGTCAACCCGTGGGGCGGCGCGATCGCCATCGGTCACCCGCTCGCCTCCTCGGGCGTCCGGCTGATGACCCAGCTCGCCCGGCAGTTCGCCGAGCACCCCGAGGTCCGGTACGGCCTCACCGCCATGTGCATCGGCATCGGCATGGGCGGATCGGTCATCTGGGAGAACCCCCACTGGAAGGGTGAGAACGAGTGAGCACGATCGCCGCGGCGAACGAGGTGGTCACGAAGGCGCTGCTGCGCCAGGTGAACGTGCCGGGCCTGGACCGGCCGGCCGCCCTGATCACCCTCGACAACGGCTTCGACCACACCAAGCCGAACACCCTCGGGCCGGGCGGGCTGACCAGCCTGGACGAGGCGATCACCGAGGCGCTGGCCGGGAATCCGGCGTTCGTCGCGGTCACCGGCAAGCCGTACGTCTTCTGTGTCGGCGCGGACCTGGTCAGCCTGCCGCAGATCGCCGACCGGGAGCAGGCGCTGGAGGTCGGCCGGCTCGGCCACCGGGTCTTCGCCCGGCTGAAGGACAGTGACGTCCCGACGTTCGCCTTCGTCAACGGCGCGGCGATGGGCGGCGGCCTGGAGCTGGCGCTGCACTGCCACTACCGGACGCTCTCCGGCGGCGCGGCGGCCCTGGCCCTGCCGGAGGTGTCGCTGGGTCTGGTCCCCGGTTGGGGCGGCACCCAGCTCCTGCCCAACCTGATCGGCATCCCGGCCGCCACCCAGGTGGTCATCCAGAACCCGCTGATGCAGAACAAGATGCTCCGGCCGAAGCAGGCCGCCGAGATGGGCATCGCCGACGTGCTGCTGGAGCCGGCGGACTTCCTGGAGCGGTCCCTGGAGTGGGCCGCCCGCGTGGTGCGCGGCGAGCTCACCGTGTCCCGGCCGGAGGTCGACCGGGACATGTGGGACGGCGTGCTCTTCTTCGCCCGGCAGATGCTCGACCAGCGGCTGCACGGCGCGGTCCCGGCCGCGAACCGGGCCCTGGAGCTGCTCGCCCTGGCCAAGGAGGCCGACTTCGCCACCGGCACCGCCGCCGAGGACGAGGCCCTGGCCGACCTGGTCTTCTCCGAGGAGCTGCGCAGCGGCCTGTACGCCTTCGACCTGGTGCAGCGGCGGGCCAAGCGGCCGGTCGGCGCGCCCGACAAGGGGTTGGCCCGCGAGGTCACCAAGGTCGGCATCGTCGGCGCCGGCCTGATGGCCAGCCAGCTCGCGCTGCTGTTCGCCCGCCGCCTCCAGGTGCCGGTGGTGATGACCGACCTGGACCAGTCCCGGGTGGACAAGGGTGTCGGCTACGTGCACGCCCAGATCGAGAAGCAGGTCTCCAAGGGCCGGATGGACAAGGGCACCGCCGCCAAGCTGTACGGCCTGGTCTCCGGTTCGGTCGACAAGGCCGTCTTCGCCGACGCCGACTTCGTCATCGAGGCGGTCTTCGAGGACCTGGGCGTCAAGAAGCAGGTCTGGGCCGAGCTGGAGAAGATCGTCTCGCCGGAGGCGGTGCTGGCCACCAACACCTCCTCGCTCTCGGTGACCGCGATGGCCGCCGACCTGGAGCACCCCGAGCGGGTGGTGGGCTTCCACTTCTTCAACCCGGTGGCGGTGCTGCCGCTGCTCGAGATCGTCCGGGGCGAGCGGACCGACGACGCCGCCCTGGCCACCGCGTTCGCCGTCGGCAAGCAGCTGCGCAAGTCCTGCGTGCTGGTCGCCGACGCCCCGGCGTTCGTGGTCAACCGGCTGCTCACCCGCTTCCTCGGGGAGATCTTCTCGGCCGTGGACGCGGGCACCCCGCTGGAGGTGGCTGACAGCGCGCTGGACCCGCTGGGCCTGCCGATGCGCCCGCTGGCCCTGCTCCAACTGGTCGGCCCGGCGGTCGCCCACCACGTGGGCGGCACCCTGCACGCGGCCTTCCCGGACCGGTTCGCGGTCAGCGACAACCTGAAGCGGATCGCCGAGTCGGGCCAGCCGGTCATGGTGGACGACGAGGTGAACCCGGAGGTGGCGAAGCTGCTGGTGGTCGGGGACGCGCCGTTGACCGCCGAGCAGGTCCGGCAGAACGCGCTGGACGCGCTGGCCCAGGAGATCCGG
The DNA here is from genome assembly GCF_030269285.1 of Micromonospora sp. NBRC 101691. Taxonomy (NCBI): domain Bacteria; kingdom Bacillati; phylum Actinomycetota; class Actinomycetes; order Micromonosporales; family Micromonosporaceae; genus Micromonospora; species Micromonospora sp. NBRC 101691. The sequence goes on along the minus strand of NZ_BSTB01000002.1, from coordinate 288,484 downwards.
CTGATGCTCGACGAGGGCGTGGTGGCCGAGGCGCAGGACATCGACCTGTGCATGATCCTCGGTGCCGGCTGGCCGTTCCACCTTGGCGGCGTGACGCCGTACCTGGACCGGACGGGCACCTCGGAGCGGGTCACCGGGGCACGGTTCCTGCCGCCGGGGGCGGCGAGCCTGCCCGCCTGATCCGACCCAGCGGGGTCGGTACGCCGGTCGACGGCGTGCCGGCCCCGCTGCCGTCCGGTGGGACGGTCCACGCCGGACGGTGGAGCGTCCATCGGCGCGATGGTCATGTCGGTGCGGCTGGTTAGGATCACGCGTCCATTCCTGAGATCTGGAGCATCGATGTCCCAGCCGCACCACCCCCCGCAGCCGGAGTACGGCTCTGCCACCCCCCAGCCGTCCGGCATGCCCGGCCAGCCGTACGGGGCCGACCCGATGGCGGGCGGGTTCGCGCCGCCGCCGAAGAAGAAGTCCGGCGTCGGCAAGGTCCTGCTGATCGTCCTCGCCGTGGTTCTGGTGCTCTGTGTCGGCGGCGGCATCGCCATCTGGGCCACCGTGAAGGACGACGTCGGCGAGGTCGTGGAGGCCACCAAGACCCGGGTGGTCGCCCCGGAGACGCTCAACGGCCGGCCCAAGGTCACCGAGCCGGCGCTGGTGGCCGCGTCGGAGCAGATGGCCGCCGAGATCAAGAAGGACGTGCCGGAGGCGACCAGCCAGGTCGGCGGCTTCTACGGCGACCCGGCCAAGAACGACCTGGTCATGATCGTCGGGGTGTCCGGCGTGATGGCCGACCCGCAGAAGGAGATGAACGACGCGATCAGCGCCATCTCCGGGCAGCTCGGTGCCACCAACATGGCCGCCGTGGAGCCGGGGCCGCTCGGCGGCGACGCCAAGTGCGGCGACGGTTCCTCCGAGGGCGTCAAGCTCGGCATCTGCGTCTGGGCCGACCGGGGCAGCCTCGGCATGGTGGTCATCTACTTCAAGACCGGCAAGGAGGCCGAGGCGGAGTTCGGCACCATCCGCGCCGCGATCGAGCAGCGCAACTGAGTCGTCGACAAAGGGGCCCCTCCCGTGCGGGAGGGGCCCCTTCGCGTTCCGGGTCAGGCCGTGGCGGCCCGCTCGGCGGCGCTGCGCGACACACAGAACCCTGACGGAGGACATCCCATCAGGACGACGGTCATGGCGGCACGGCTGGTTAGGATCACGCGTCCATTCCTCCGATCTGGAGCGTCGATGTCCCAGCCGCACCACCCCCCGCAGCCGGAGTACGGCTCTGCCGCCACCCAGCCGTCCGGCGCGCCCGACCAGCCGTACGGGACCGACCCGGCGGCTGGTTTCCCGCCGCCCCCGCAGAAGAAGAAGTCCGGCGTCGGCAAGATCCTGCTGATCGTCCTCGCTGTGGTGCTGGTGCTCTGCGTCGGCGGCGGAATCGCCATCTGGGCCACCGTCAAGGACGACGTGGGCGAGGTCGTGGAGGCCACCGGAACCCGGGTGGTCGCCCCGGAGACGCTCAACGGCCGACCCAGGATCACCGATCCGGACGCGGTGGCCATGGCGGAGGAAATCAGGGCCGACAACGCCAAGAACGTGCCGCAGGCGACCAACACGGTCGCCGGCGTCTACGGTGACGTGGCGAAGGGCGACGTGGTCCTGATTGTCGGGATGTCCGTTCTGATCGACGAACCGGAGGAGGATCTGGACGCCATGCTCAAGAGCTTCTCCGCGGAGTTCACGGTCGGCGTCGTGGTCACCGTGCCGCCGGGCCCGCTGGGCGGCATCGCCAAGTGCGGCGACGGCTCCTCCGAGGACGTCGGACTCGGCTTCTGCATGTGGGCCGACCGGGGCAGCCTCGGCGTCGTCATCGGCTTCTCCAAGACCGGCAAGGAGGTCGAAAGGGAGTTCGGCACCATCCGCGCCGCCATCGAGCAGCGCGACTGAGTCGTCGACAAAGGGGCCCCTCCCGTGCGGGAGGGGCCCCTTCGCGTTCCGGGTCAGGCCGTGGCGGCCCGCTCGGCGGCGCTGCGCAGCACGCAGAACTCGTTGCCCTCCGGGTCGGCGAGGACGACCCAGCCGGTGCCGTCCGGCCGGCGCTGGTCGTCGACCTGGGTCGCGCCGAGGGCGAGCAGGCGCTCCACCTCGGCGTTCCGGTCCCGGTCGGCCGGCTCCAGGCAGACGTGCATCCGGTTCTTCACCGTCTTGCCCTCCGGCACCTGCACGAAGATCACCATCGGGCCGCCCGGCGGCAGCAGCATCGCCTCCGGGTCTCCGGGAAAGTCGTCGGGCTGACGGTCACAGCCGTAGACCTCGGCCCAGAAACCGGCGAGGGCGTAGGTGTCGTGGCAGTCGATGGTGACGCTGCGAACTCCTGAACTCACGATTCACTCCGTACGAGGATGGGCCGCGCCCCGCGTGCGTCGACTGTCAGCGGCACCGGCGGCGAGGCGCGGGATTGATCATGGTGGACATCGACCGCACCTCCTTTCCCTGCTCGGGCTGACCGGGTGATCATGTCGCGCCCCGCTCCGGCCGGCAACCGAATTACCGCCGCCGTCAGTCGGCGGTCGGGGCGGCGGCTCCGCCGCCGGGCAGGGCGGCGGTGGTCACCGCCGCGGAGGCGCTGACCACCGGGGTGGCGTCCGCCGCCGGCAGGGTCACCGTGACCTCCAGCCCGCCGCCGGGCTGGGCGACGACCTTGACGCTGCCGCCGTGCGCGTCGCAGACCGCCCGGACGATGGAGAGACCGAGCCCGGAACCGCGTGCCCCGGTCCGCTCCCGCCCGCCGCGCCGGAACGGCTCGAACAGCCCCGGTACGTCGGCCTGGTCCACCTCGAAGCCGGTGTTGCCGACGACCAGCCAGGACTCCCGCCCGTCGGAGCCGGTGCGCACCCAGAGCCGGCCGTGCAGGTGGTTGTAGCGCACCGCGTTCTCGATCAGGTTGCCGGCGAGCCGGCCGAGCAGGCCGGGGTCGCCGACCACCGGGGCGGGCTCCAACGCGGTCTCCACCCGCAGCTTGATCCGCTCCACCTCCCGGCGGACCGCCGACAGCGCGCCGGCGGTGCCGTCGGCCAGGTCGCACTCGGTCTTGCGGCCGAGCCGACGCCCCGCCTGGGCCTCGCTGCGGGCCAGCACCAGCAGCGCGTCGACCAGGCCGTTGGCCCGTTCGGAGGCGTCCCGGACGACGGTGGCCATCCGGCGGAACTCGGCGGTGTCCGCCTCGTCGTCGGAGAGCGTCACGTCGATCTCGGTCCGCATCACCGCCAGCGGTGTGCGCAGCTCGTGGGAGGCGTTGGCGACAAACCGTTTCTGTGCCTCGAACGCCTCGGCGATCCGGTCCAGCATCGCGTCGAAGGTCTTGGCCAGCTCGGCCACCTCGTCGTCCGCCCCGGAGTAACCGATCCGCTGGTCCAGGGTGGCCTCGCCGAGCCGGCGGGCGGTGGAGGTGACCTGGTGCAGCGGACGCAGCGCCCGGCCGGCCACGGCGTACGCGCCGGCCACCCCGACCACACTGATCGCCAGCAGGGCGACCAGGCCCTTGGCGAGCAGTTCCCGGGACGCGGCGTCGACCAGTTGCCGCTGCCACTGCCCGGCGTCGAGGGTGCGCCCGTCGGCGAGCACCACGGTGGTGCCGGGCAGCAGCTCGTCGGTGGGCCGCAGCGCGTCGCGCACCAGCAGCCAGGCGAGCAGGACGAGGATCGCGCCCGCGCCGATCAGCAGGATGCCGTTGAGCAGGGTCAGCCGCAGCCGCAGCGTGGGCCGCAGCCGGGGGCGGCGGGTCAGGTAGAGGGTCATGACGGGTCTCCGGCGGTCCGGTAGCCGGCCCCGACCACCGTCTCGATCAGCGGCGGGTCGCCGAGCTTCTTGCGCAGGGTCATCACGGTGACCCGGACGATGGTGGTGAACGGGTCGGTGTTGGCGTCCCAGACCCGTTCCAGCAGTTCCTCGCTGGAGACCACCGCACCCCGGGCCTTGAGCAGTTCGCAGAGGACGCCGAACTCCTTGTTGGTCAGGTCGACCGTCGACCCGCCCCGGGTGACCACCCGACGGGCCGGGTCGAGCACCAGGTCGGCCAGCTCCAGCACCGGCGGCGCGGGCGGGGTGGCCCGCCGGCCGAGCGCCTGGACCCGGGCGACCAGCTCGTCGAAGGCGAACGGTTTGGGGAGGTAGTCGTCGGCCCCGAGCTGGAGCCCCTCCACCCGGTCGGAGACGGTGCCGCTGGCGGTGAGCATCAGCACCCGGGTGAGGGTGCCGGAGGCGGCCAGCTCGGCGCAGATCTGGTCGCCGTGCACGCCGGGCAGGTCCCGGTCGAGGATGACCACGTCGTACCGGGTGACGAAGGCCATCTCGTGCCCGGCGTCCCCGTCGTACGCGACGTCGACCGCCATGCCCCGGCGGCGCAGTCCCCGCACGATCGCGTCGGCGAGGTTGCGCTCGTCCTCGACCACCAGTACCCGCATTCCCGGCCTCCTCGCTGCTGCCCACCACAACCTAGTGTCGGCCGCCAAACGCGAGGTCGTCGCGGGCCTCCGTCGCCCCCCGCGAGGGCGTTGCAAAGAAGCTTCGGGTACGCGATGCTGCATGAAACATGTCTACGGAACGGACCGTGATGGCCGCAGCGACGCAGGACCGGGACGTCGTCTACCGGGTCTTCCGGTTTCCGGCGGACCTCGACGACGGCACGGTGCTCGGCGTACGACCCGACGACGACGGACTCGTCCTGGGCGGACCGCCGGCTGAGCTGGCGTACGCCGATCCGCACACCGGCGTCCGCACCCGGTACGACGTGGGCCGCTGGGTCTCCCCGCCGGTCCGGGTCGGGTTCGGGGTCCACCAGGTGGTCCCCTCCTGGACCGCCCACACCCCGACGGGCTGCTGGGTCCAGGTGGAGGTGTGCGGCTGGACCGACGACGCCCCGACCACCGACTGGTACGTCCTGGCCCGGTGGGCCGCCGACGACGAGGGGATCCGCCGCACCTCCGTACCCGGGCAGCGGGACCAGCGGGCCGAGGTGGACACCGACACACTGACCGTGACCGGCGCGGCGGCGACCGGCTGGCAGGTGCGGGTGACCCTGGCCCGCCCGGTCGGCGCCACCGTCGGGCCCACCCTGCGGACGGTCGGCGCGGTCGCCTCCGGTCCCCGCCCGACGGCTCCCCCATCCGCGCCCACCGCCCCCACCCCGGCACGGGCGGACGGCACCGGTCCGACGCGAGCGGACGGAACCCATACGACGCCGACCGACACCGGTCCGACGCCGACCGACGGCACGGCACGGAACGCGGCGACGGGTGACCCGGCGGCGCGCGGCCGGGTGCTGGCGGTGCCGACGTTCTCGCAACGGCTGCACGCCGGACACCACCCCCACTGGGGCGGCGGCGGGGACTCCTGGTGCAGCCCGACCTGCGTCGCCATGGTGCTGGCCTACTGGGGCGGCGGCCCCGCGCCGGAGGAGTACGCGTGGGTGGACGCGGCCGACCCCCGCCCGGAGGTCGACCACGCCGCCCGGCACTGCTACGACCACGCCTACCGGGGCGCGGGCAACTGGCCCTTCAACACCGCCTACGCCGGCCGTTACGGGATGGACGCCTTCGTCACCCGGCTGCGGTCGCTGGCCGAGGCGGAACGGTTCGTCGCCGCCGGGGTGCCGCTGGTGTTCTCCGCCGCGTTCCGTACCGGTGACGTGCCCGGCCTCGACTACGACACCAAGGGACACCTGATCGTGCTTGTCGGTTTCACGCCCGACGGCGACCCGGTGCTCAACGACCCGTACGCGTCGGACGACGCCGGGGTGCGCCGCACCGTCGACCGGCACCGGTTCACGGCGGCCTGGCAGGGGGGCAGCGGCGGGGTGGCGTACGTCATCCGCCCGCCCTCGGTGCCGCTGCCGCCGCCGCCCGCCCAACCGAACTGGTGACCGCCCGGCCCGGTCCGGCACGTCGCGCACACCGCCGGCCGGGCGTCGCCGCCGGGGCGTCGGCCTGATGCCGGCCGGAGTCCCGGCCGGTCCGCGCGGTCAGCGCGGCAGCCACCAGAGGCGGAACGAGCCGTCCCACTGCTGGCAGAGCAGCAGTTCCGGGTAGAACCGGCAGTCGCCGTAGCTGCCGGGCAGCACGTCCAGGATCCGGGGTCGGCCGCGCACGACGTCGAACTCGGCCACCAGCAGTCCCCGGTCCCGGATCTCCCGGGAGGCGACCGGCGGCCCACCTTCGACCGGCGTCTGCAACCCGTTCCAACTGCCCAGGTTGGCAAGTTCCCGGCCGGTCGCGAGGTCCAGCAGGACGACCTTCTCCCGGACCGGACTGACCGACGTGGTCGCCACCAGCCGGTCCCCGACCGGAAAACCCGCCATCCACCGGGGGTCGTGCCACACGGTCCGGCCGGTCGCCCGGTCCAGCGTGCGCATCCCGCCGGCCTGCTCCCAGGAGCACAGCAGCGCGCCGCACGGGGTGACGTACGCCACCGAGGGCAGGTCGACCGTCCAGCGCCGGTCCAGCCGGTCCAGCCCGTACGCGGTGAGCGTCGGCGGGTCCATCCGGACCGCCAGCAGCAGGTCATCGACCACCTGGCCACCCATGTCGACGTCCGAGGGGCCCGGGTGGACCGGCCCGTCGGCCAGCACCCGGCCGGAGTCGGCGTCCCGCACCTCGATCCGCCCCGACGGGCGGGTCCACACCAGCCGGTCGATCCCCCGCTCGGCGAAACGGTAGTCGGTCCGGTCCGGAGCCCCCGACACCGACCAGTGCACCGCCCCGGTCGCCGGGTCGACCACCCGGACCGAGTGCCCGTCCTCCCCGCCGGGGACGGTCAGCAGCACCCGGCCGCCCTCGGTCAGCATCGGCGAGCCGGGCTGACGCCACCGTTCCCGCCCGGTCTCGGTCTCCAGGGCGACGGTGAGCGTGCTCTCCCGTCCGCCGACGGTGCTGGTCACCAGAAGGACCCCGGCGTCAGCGGCCATCGGCCAGATCCTCGGCGCGTCCGGCACCGTCCGCCGCCAGCGGGCACGCAGCGTCGACGACGCCGCCCGGCCGTCGTCGGGCAGGTCGTAGGCGGTCAGCTCCCGGTCGTCCGGCACGCCGCCGGAGCGGGGACCGACCACCACCAGTTGGTCACCGACGAGGTACGCCTCGGCCCCGGCGCGGCCGGGCACGGTCACCGAGACCCGCCGGGGTGCCGGGGCCGCCCCGGCCAGGGTGACCAGGACGAGGCCGAGCACCAGCGCGACCCGCCAGGGCCGCGGCACTCCCGGTCGACGCCCCACCGCCGGTTCCGGGTCGTCGCGCACCTCACCCAGATCGATCAGCGCCATCCGTTCCTCCCCGCGCCCCACCCGCCACCGCGGGGTCCCGGCGTGCCGGCCGCTGCCCGCGATCGGCACCGGCGGTGGCAAAAGCGACAAGACCTCTCGCGTACGATGGCGCGTCGTGGCTGTGCCGGTGGTAGACCCCTCGTTGAAGTCCGCGTCCGTGTCCGCTGCGGCCGACCCGCCGGAGAGGACCCGACCGGCGACCGGTCGGTTCGGCCGTGCCGACGCGTTGGCCATCGGAGCCTATGTGCTCCTCGGCGTTCTCGTGTGCCTGAACTACTGGGGGGACATCGAGAACCGGGTCTCCTCGCACCTGCCCACCGACCACAGCTGGTTCGAGTGGCTCTTCTCGCACGGCGCGTACTCCGTGCGGCACCTGGAGAACCCGCTCTTCTCCGAACGCCAGAACGCCCCGGACGGGGTGAACATGATGGCGAACACCTCGCTGCTCGGGGTGACCCTGCCGCTGGCGCCGCTGACCCTCCTGCTCGGTCCGCAGGTGGTCTACGCCCTCTACCTGGGCGGGGCGCTGGCCGCCACCGCCGCCACGTCGTACTGGGTGCTCTCGCGTCGGCTCGTCCGCTCCCGGGCGGCGGCGTTCGTCGGCGGCGCGTTCCTCGGGTTCGCGCCGGGCATCGTGCACCACGCCAACGGGCAGCCCAACTTCGTCTCGAACTTCCTGCTGCCGCTGATCGTGGCCCGGGTGCTCCGTCTCGGCGAGCCGGGCCGGTGGCGGCGCAACGGCGTGGCGCTGGGGCTGCTGGTGGCGTACCAGATCTTCGTCAACGAGGAGATGCTGCTGCTCACGGCGCTCGCCTGCCTGGTGATCGTGGTCGTGTACGCGTTGTCACGCTGGCGGTCCGCGCGGGCCCAGGCCGGCACCTTCCTCGCCGCCCTCGGGCTCGGCGGCGGGCTGGCGCTGCTGCTGACCGCGTACCCGATCTGGTTCCAGTTCAACGGCCCGCAGTCCTACCGCGGCCTCCAGGGTGGCGTCTTCCACAGCTGGGGCGAGGACCTGGCTGCCTTCGTCACCTTCGCCCGGGACACCCTGGCCGGGGACCCGGCGGTCGAGAAGACCATCGGGCTGACCGAGCAGAACACCTGGTTCGGCTGGCCGGTGGTGCTCGTCACGCTGGCGGCGATCGTGCTGCTCTGGCGGCGTTCCCTGGCCGCGCGGATCGCGGCGGTGCTGGTGGCGGTCTTCACCGTGGCGTCGCTCGGCCCCCGGATCCGACTGAACGGCGAGGAGACCGAGGTCTACGGCCCCTGGCACTACATCCCCGACGACCTGCCGCTGGTCGAGATGATGATGCCCACCCGGCTCACCCTGGTGGTGACCGGTGCGGTGGGTGTCCTGCTCGCGCTGGCCTGGGACACGGCCGCCCGGAGCGGCCGGGGCGTCCCGGCGACCGGCGTCAACGGTCAGCCGGCCGACGTCGAGCCCGGCGTCCCGGACGCCGGTACGGCCACCGCCGGAGCCCGCCGCCGCTGGGTACGCCCCGTCGGGTGCGCCGCCGTCGCGCTGGCGGTGCTGCCGCTGATCCCCCGGCCGCTGCCGGCCCAGCAGATCGACCCGCCGCCCGCGTTCATCACCTCCGGCGCCTGGCGGCCGTACGTGCCCGACGGCCGGACGCTGGTGCCGGTGCCCATCCCCAGCAACGTGCACGGCCTCTCCACGCTGCGCTGGAGCGCGCTGACCCGGCACGAGTTCCCGGTGCCCGGCGGCTACTTCATCGGGCCCGGCCCGAACGACGAGGGCATGTTCGGCGCGCCGAACCGCCCGACCAGCACCCTGATCTACTCCACCATGGACAAGGGCGCGGCACCGGAGCTTACCGACGAGGACCGCCGCCGGGCGGTCGAGGACCTGCGCTACTGGCGGGCCTCGGTGGTGGTGCTCGGCGCGCACCCCCGGGAGGCGGCGCTGCGCGACCTGATGACCGGCCTGCTCGGCGAGCCCCGCCGGGTCGACGACGTGTGGCTCTGGGACGTCCGTCCCCTGGTCTGACCCCGCCGACTGCGCCGCCCCGCCCGATGGGGTGGTTGCAGGGGTCCCTTCCTACCGCATTTTGCCGAGGAGGGGACCCCTGCAACCACCTGACAGGCGGTGGGTCGGTCAGTCGGTGCGGGTGGTGATCGGGCGGACGTCCCAGAGCCAGACGTCCCGTTCCCGCCGGGCCGGGCCGACGAGCTGCTCGACCGTCTGCCGCAGCGGCTCGACGTTCTTCTGGTCGACCGGCAACACCATGATCGCCGCCCGCCAGTAGCGCAGCTCGTCCAGGGAACGACGACGCTCCCGGTCGTCCAGCTTCGGGGCGCGTCCGGTGGTCGCCACCTCCTGGAGGATCTCGCCCACCCCGCTGGGGCGGCCCCCGAACCGGCCCGGGTCACCGGTGTTCCCGTTGCGGGGCGCGAGGAAGTACCCGCCAGGGATCTTGAAGTCCAGGTTGGTCGAGGCGGCCCAGCGCATGCCGTGGGTGTTGCCCATGCTCGGCACCGGCACCGGCACCAGGGTCTGCTCGGCCGCGACGTAGCGCCGCCACTGGTCGGAGGTGATGAAGTCCGGCACCGGCGGGCGGCTGGTCACCTTCAGCGGCATCGGGGCGATCGGCAGCAGCGCCATGACCAGGCCGGCGCCGACCAGGGTGCGGGTGTGCTGGGCCAGCGGACGCGTCGCCCAGGCCCGCTCGACGGCGATGGCGAGCAGGACACCGATCACCACCGTCGTGATCATCCCGAACCGGGTGGGCACCACCGCGTCCAACAGCGGCAGGTGGACCAGCCACTCCCACGGGCCGGTGAAGAGCTCCCGGTCCCACCAGGAGATCCGCTCGCCGAGCGAGAGCACGGCGTAGAAGACGCCGGTCACCGCGAGCGCCCGGACGACCAGCTCCCGGCGCAGCCAGAGCACGATGCCGACGGTGATCAGCGCCAGGCTCCAGCCGAAGAAGGCGTTCTCCTCGGAGTAGTTGGGGGCCAGGTTGGCGTTGGCCCGTTCGTTGCCGCCGAGGGTCGGCGAACCCGGCGTCACGAACGCCGCGATGTCGTTGCCGTAGTCGCGGACCGCGTCGCTGAGCCCGTGGTACGCCATCGGGCCGCCGAACTGGACGTAGAGCGGGTACGCCAGCAGCGACCCGGCGACCAGGGTGCAGACACCGAGCGCGACCGCCATCGGCCGCCACGCCGCCGACCAGAGGTCCCGCCGCTGGGCGACCACGGCGATCAGGAAGATGCCGCAGGCCATCGCGGTGAAGAGCAGGATCTCCTCGTTGATGAACGCCTGCCAGGTGACCAGCAGCGCCAGGATCACCCCGTCCCGGACCGGACGCCGCGAGCGGGTGATCACCAGCACCCGCCAGACGATGAACGGCAGCAGCCACTGGGAGATGATGTTCGGGTGCCAGTTGGCGTGCGAGAGCATCGCCGGTGAGAACCCGCAGAACCAGCCACCCACCACGGCGGCCAGCGGGGTCCGCACGACGTGCCGCGAGAGCACGTAGTACCAGGTCGAGGCGGTGCCGGCCAGGGCCAGGGTGACCAGCACCACGAAGGTCACCGCTGGGCCGAAGAGCAGCGTGACCGGCACCATCGGGATACCGAGCGCCAGGATGGCCGTGTTGGCCATCAGGTTGACCCCGTCGGGGTAGTTGAACTGCTCGGTGTAGAACGGGAACTCGCCGTGCAGCACCACCCGCACCGAGTGGGCGAGGAAGAACTGCACCTGGGCCGGGTCGCTGCTGTAGAGCGAGGCGACCCGACCGGCCGGGTCGACCCAGATCTGACTGGTCACCCAGATCGCGGCGAGCAGGAAGAGCCCGAAGACGCCGACGTCGCGCCGCCAGGTGGGCCAGCGTCGCCGACCGGCGGTGGTCCCCACCGGGGCACCGGGGGCATCCGGAGCGTCGGCGTCCGCCCGGTTGACCGCCGGATCTGCGCCGGTCGTGGTCCCGTCGGCCGGGCCTCCGTCGGACGTCCGCTCGTCGACCGACCCGGCGGCGACCTGCCCGGTCGACGCTGTCGGGTCGCTCTCCGGGCCGGTGGTGGCGGATTCCAGCGTGGATACCCCACGGGGCACGGCAGGCGTCACAGTCGGCGGAGTCTACCGGAGCTGAGAAAAGCCACGAAAACGGCGGGGACGCCCGGGTCGGACGCCACACAGCCCGCGTCCAGCCTACGCCCAGCGGGCCGAGGTGCCGGTCGGGGGCCATCGGACATCTCGTAGCATGTGGCTTCCGGACCGGGCAGATCGATCGGGGGCGTACACGTGGCTTCAGCCCGCTGGCGCGGCAGGACGGCCACGGCGCTACTGGCGCTGGCCGTGACGACGGCCGGCTGTGGGCCGGTCGCCGAGCGGCAGCAGGCCCGGCTTCCGGTCGGCTACGACTCCCTCGACGGCGCTCTGGCGGTCTGGCCGGCGCGGGGTGGCCTCTCCGCCGACGCCGACGCGACGACGGCGGTCACCGAGGTGGTCCGTGACTGGCGCTCGCCGGTCGACGACCGGGTCCACCTGCCCACCTCGGGGATCCTCTGGTCCGGCGAGGTCGGCGGCACGCGGCTCGCCCTGGTCGCCGCCGACGTTCCCGGGGAGAGCGCCTCCTGGCTGCTCCAGCTCACCGGCGACGGATCGCGCTACGCGGTCACCCACGCCGTCGAGTACACCGACCCGGGCTACCTGGTCTACGCCGACGTCCTGCCGGTGCAGCTCGGTGACGAACGCCGCTACCTGACCTCCGCCCGGGTGGAGCGCCTGCTCGGACCGGACGGACGGGCGCTGGCCGTCACCGACGGGCTGACCGGGCCGGTCGCCGTGCCGGCCTGCGCGGCCGTCCCGCTGACCGCCACGCTGCGGGCCACCGAGTCGCTGCCGCGCGGCCGGGCCACGGACCGCCTGCTCGACCTGGGTACGGCCACCGAAGCGCCCCGCTACCCGCTGGTACGGGACGAGTCCGGGGCCGGACAGCGGGCCCTGCACGGGCTGGACACCTGCCAGCTCGCCGGTGAGGACGGCCCGTTCGTCAGCGTCCCCCGCCGGGTGCGGGACCGGGACGCGCCCGAATCGGTGCCGCGTTCCTGGCCGATGGAGCAGGTCACCGCCCGGGTGCTCGGTGAGATCACCGTCGACGGCGGCGCGCCGGCCGAGTTGAAGCAGCTCAGCTGGGAGAGCGAGGCCGGTCCGATGACCGCCCTGGTGCACCGCGCCCCCGGCGGGGGCCCGACCGTGGTCTCCTCCGCCGACCGGACCAGCACCCTCCAGACGTACGTGCTGCCGGTGCCGGGTCAGCCGCTGGTGGTGCTGAGCTGGCGGGCCAACCGGACGACCTCCCTGTCCACCCCGCCGGGCACCCGACGGCTGCTGGACCGCCCCGGCCTGGTGGTCGTGCCGCAGCCGGAGTCCACGCAGACCTTCAGCCTGGCCAACGCCGAGCGCACCTACTACCGCTCGGTCAGCGGTCGCTGACACCCCACCCGCGGCGGTGACCCGGTCAGCACGACGCGGAACGGCCCGCACCCCGAGTGGGGGTGCGGGCCGTTCCGCGTCGGTCAGTTCTGCGAACGGGCGTCGTCCGCGGGCAGCCGCACCGGTTCGCTGACCTCCTCGTCCAGGCCGGAGATCCAGCCGGTGACGTCGCGGGCCACGTCCTGCGCGGTCAGGCCCAGGTCGGCGAGGATCTGCGCCCGGGTGCCGTGCGGATGCCAGTCGGCCGGCACGCCGAGGTCCCGCAGCGGAACCCGGACGTCGGCGTCGCGCATCGCCTGGGCCAGCGCGCTGCCGACGCCGCCGGTGCGCACGCCGTCCTCCACGGTGACCACGAGCCGGTGCGCGGCGGCCAGCTCGACCAGCTCCGCCGGGACCGGACGCACCCAGCGCGGGTCGACCACGGTGACCCCGTAGCCCTGCTCGGCGACCCGGCTGGCGACCTCCATGCCGAGCTGGCCGAAGGAGCCGACCGCGACCAGCAGCACGTCGGTACGCGCCGACTCGGCCAGCACGTCCACCGGACCGACCCGGCGCACGGCGGGCAGGTCGGCGGCGACCGCGCCGGTCGGGAAACGGACGATGGTCGGGCCGTCGTCGACGGCGACCGCCTCGCGCAGCTCCTCGCGGAGCGTGGCGGCGTCCCGGGGCGCGGCGATCCGCAGGCCGGGCACCACCCCGAAGACCGACATGTCCCACAGGCCGTAGTGGCTCGGTCCGTCCGGGCCGGTGACGCCGGCCCGGTCCAGCACGAAGGTGACCGGCAGCTTGTGCATGGCCACGTCCAGCAGGACCTGGTCGAAGGCCCGGTTGAGGAAGGTCGCGTAGACCGCCACCACCGGGTGCAGGCCGCCGAGCGCCAGCCCGGCCGCCGAGGTGGCCGCGTGCTGCTCGGCGATGCCGACGTCGTAGACCCGGTCGGGGTGCTTGCGGGCCAGCTTGGCGATGCCGGTGGGCTCGGCCATGGCGGCGGTGATGCCGACCACGTCGGGCCGCTCGTCGGCGATCGCGACCAGTTCCTCGGCGAAGACGTGGGTCCACTTCACCGACGGCGCGGCGGTCGCCTTGCCGGTGGCGATGTCGAACGCGCCGGGGCCGTGGAAGCAGTCCGCCTCGTCCTCCTCGGCGGGGCGGTAGCCGTAGCCCTTGCGGGTGACCGCGTGCACGATCACCGGGCCGCCGAAGTTCTTCGCCGCCCGCAACGCGGACTCGACCGCGCCGACGTCGTGCCCGTCGACCGGGCCGACGTACTTGATGCCGAGGTCCTCGAACATCGCCTGCGGGGCGACCGCGTCCTTGATGCCCCGCTTGACCGCGTGCAGCACCTCGTACATCGGCTTGCCGACCAGCGGGGTGGAGCCGAGGGCGTCCTTGACCGTGTCCAGGATCTTCTCGTAGCCGGGGTTGAGCCGCAGCGTCGAGAGGTGGTCGGCGAGGCCGCCGATGGTCGGCGCGTACGACCGGCCGTTGTCGTTGACCACGATCACCAGGGGGTTGCCGGCGGTGGCGATGTTGTTCAGCGCCTCCCAGCACATGCCGCCGGTGAGCGCGCCGTCGCCGACCACCGCGACCACGCTGCGCTGCTCACCCCGGAGCTGGTACGCCTTGGCCAGGCCGTCGGCGTAGGAGAGGGCGGTGGAGGCGTGCGAGTTCTCGATCAGGTCGTGCTCGCTCTCGGCCTGGCTCGGGTAGCCGGAGAGGCCGCCGCGCTGCCGCAGCCGGTCGAAACCGGCCTGCCGGCCGGTGAGGATCTTGTGAACGTACGCCTGGTGGCCGGTGTCGAACAGGAGCCGGTCCCGGGGGGAGTCGAAGACCCGGTGCATGGCGATGGTCAGCTCCACCACACCGAGGTTCGGGCCGATGTGCCCGCCCGTGCGGGAGACCTTGCCGACCAGGAAGTCCCGGATCTCGGCGGCGAGGATGTCGAGTTCCTCGGCGGACATCCGCTTGACGTCCTGCGGACCGCGCACCGTGGCCAGTAGCCGGCCGTGGTTGGCCGTGTCCTCTTCAACACTCATGAGGGTTGAGTCTATCGGCCGCCGCACAGTCCGCAGTCCGGGCCGCAACCCGGCCGGAGCCGCCGTCGACCACCCGGAGCCGGCGCGGCGCCGGCGTGGCAACGGCGGCCCGGGGCGGTCCGGACGGCGTCCACGAGCCCAGCACGGCGGCCCGGCCGGCCCCGGTGACCGAGGGCACCGCCCCGGGCAGGCCGTGCCAGGAGAGCCAGCCCAGCAGCGCGAACGCGTACGCCTCCTTCGCCTGCGCGGGCACCCCCAGCTCGTCGGTGGTGCGCAGTCGCCAGCGCCCCGCGCCGAGGGCGGCCAGCCGGCGCAGGAGGGTGGGATTGCGCACCCCGCCCCCGGCCGCGACCACCTCCAGAACCCGGTGCCGGTCGCACTCGGCGGCCACGGTCCGGGCGGTCAGCTCGGTCAGCGTGGCGAACACGTCGTCGACCGGCACCACCGCGTCCAGCGCGGCGAGCCGGTCGTCCAGGTAGCCGGCGTGGAAGAGTTCCTTCCCGGTCGACTTGGGCGGCGGCGCGGCGTAGTAGGGCTCGGCGAGGAGCAGATCCAGCAGGTCGGCGTGCACCCGCCCGGCCGCCGCCCGTGCCCCGTCGAGGTCGCAGGGCGCGTCCAGGAGGCGGCGGGCCGCCGCGTCGAGCAGGGCGTTCGCCGGGCCGATGTCGTAGCCGAGCGGCGGAGCGTCCGGCGCGACCACGGTGAGGTTGGCGATGCCACCGAGGTTCAGCGCCGCCCGGGGCCCGGTGGCCGCCGCGTCGGCGAGCAGGAGGGCGTCGAAGGCCGGGACCAGGGGAGCGCCCTGACCGCCGGCGACCACGTCCGCGCTGCGCAGGTCGCTGAGCACCGGTACGCCCACCCGGGCGGCCACCCGGGCCGGGCTGCCGAGTTGCAGGGTGCCCCGGGCCCGCCCGGACTCGACCCAGTGGAAGACCGTCTGCCCCGGCGAGACGACCAGGTCGGCCCGGCCGCCGGCCAGCTCCACGCCGACCGCCGCCGCCTCGGCGAACACCTCGCCGAGGCGGTTGTCGAGCCGGCAGACCGCCTCGACCGTGGTGGCGTTCGGCGGCAGCAGCGCACCGATCGCGGCGCGCAGTCCGTCGTCGTAGTCGACGCTCCGGTGGCCGAGCGGGCGCAGCAGCAGCGTCTCCCCCTCCACCGCGAACTCGGCGGCGACCACGTCCACCCCGTCGTACGAGGTGCCCGACATCAGTCCCACGATCCGCAGCACGGCTCAGCCCTCCCTGGCCGGCGGCAGCAGCAGCCCGACCAGTTCCACGTGCTGGGTCATCGGGAACAGGTCGAACCCGCGCAGGGCGGCCAGCCGCCAGCCGGCGGTGGCGAAGGTGCGTACGTCGCGGGCGAAGGCGGCCGGGTCGCAGGCGACGTACGCCACCGCGCGCGGCCCGGCGGCGACCAGGTCCCGCACCACCCGCGCGCCCGCGCCGGAGCGGGGCGGGTCGAGCACCACCACGTCGACCGGGCCGGTGATCCGGCGGCGGGCCAGCGCGGTCTCCACCCGGGCCGGCACCACCTCGACCCGGTCGAGGTCGGCCAGGTTCTCCCGGGCCGCCCGGACGCCGTCGGCCGCCGCCTCGACCATGGTGACCCGACCGGTCGGTCCGACCCGGTCGGCGAGCGCGGCGGCGAAGAGACCGGCCCCGCCGTAGAGGTCCCACGCGGTCTCGCCGGGACGCGGCGCGAGCAGCTCCAGCACCGCCGTGACCAGGGTGTCCGCCGCAGCCGGGTGGACCTGCCAGAAGGCGGAGGCCGGAATCGTCCAGTCCCGGCCGGCGGCCACCTCGCGGACCGTGGCCGGGCCGCGTACCGGGGTGGCGACCCCGTCGGCGAGCGCGGTGACGGTGACGTCGCCACCGGTGGAGGCGACGGTCTCCACCGCCTCGGCCGCCGGCCAGTCGGTCGCCAGCACCGGCAGCTCCTGGACGGCCGGGTGGGCGATCAGGCAACGGTCGATCGGGACGACCTCGTGCGAGCGGTGCTTCAGCAGCCCGGCCCGACCGGCCGCGTCGACCGCGTAGCGGACCCGGGAACGCCAGCCCAGCGGACCGCCGGGCAGCGCCGCGACCTGCGGGTCGAGCGCGTCCAGCTCGGCGTCGGTGAGGCCGCCGAGCCGGGTGAGCTGCTCGCGTACCACCGCCACCTTCCACTCCCGCTGCGCCGGTGGCGCGACGTGTTGCAGGTCGCAGCCGCCGCAGCGGCCGGGGCCCGCGTACGGGCAGGGCGGCTCGACCCGCTGCGGCGCGGCCTGGAGCACGGTCACCGCGTCGGCCCGGAGGAACCCCCGGTGCACCTCGGTGACCTCGGCGACCACCCGTTCGCCGGGCAACGCGTGCCGGACGAAGACCACCTGTCCGTCGAGTCGTGCCACGCAGTGCCCGCCTGGGGCGACCGCCCCGACGGTCAGTTCGATCCGTTCGGCCTCCTCCGGCCCGGTCCGGGTGTCCGCTCCGGCCACCTCCGGCTCCATTCGTGCGTCCTCCACCTCGACGTCGACGTCACTCACCGCCGGCCTCCCGTCCCCGGTCGCCATCCTCGCCGGGCGCCGCCGTCGGCACCGGCGGGACGGTCGGCGGAAGGGTACTGCGCGGGGCCACCCGGGGGCCCCGGGCCGGTCCCCGGCTCAGCGTCGCGTCGAACCGGGTCAGGTCCTTGCCCCGGGACGAGGCGAGCTGCCAGGGCACGCTGGTCACCATCACCCCGGGCTCGAAGAGCAGCCGGGTCTTCAGCCGCAACGCGCTCTGGTTGTGCAGCAGGTTCTCCCACCAGCGGCCCACCACGTACTCGGGGATGAAGACGGTGACCACGTCGCGGGGCGACTCCCGGCGGGTGGAGGCGACGAAGTTCAGGATCGGCCGGGTGATCTCCCGATACGGGGAGTCGACCACGGTCAGCGGCACCGGCACCGCCCGCCGTTCCCACTCGGCCTGGAGTTCCCGGGTGTCCTTGTCGTCCACGTTCACCGTCACCGCGGTCAGCGTGTCGGGGCGGGTGGCCTGCGCGTACGCCACCGCCCGCAGGGTCGGCTGGTGCAGCTTGCTGACCAGCACGATCGCGTGGTTGCGGGCGGGCAGCACGGGCCGCCCGTCGTCCGGGGTCAGCTCGACGGCGACCCGGTCGTAGTGCCGCCGGATGGCGACCATCAGCCCGTAGATCACCGCCATCGCGGCGATGGCGATCCAGGCGCCGAGGAGGAACTTGGTGATCAGCACGATGACCAGCACGGTCGCGGTCAACGCCATGCCGAACCCGTTGATCGCCCGGGAGCGGACCATCCGGCGGCGGGCCTGGGCGTCCCGCTCGGTGCGCAGCAGCCGGTTCCAGTGCCGGATCATGCCCGCCTGGGAGAGGGTGAAGGAGACGAACACCCCGACGATGTAGAGCTGGATGAGCTTCGTCACCTCGGCCTGGAAACCGACGATCAGCACGATCGCGAAGACGGCCAGGAAGAGGATCCCGTTGGAGAAGGCCAGCCGGTCGCCCCGGGTGTGCAGCTGCCGGGGGAGGAACCGGTCCTGGGCGAGGATCGAGCCGAGCACCGGGAAGCCGTTGAAGGCGGTGTTCGCGGCCAGGAAGAGGATCAGGGCGGTCGCTCCGACCACCACGAAGAGCAGCACCGACCCGGAGCCGAAGATCGTCTCGCCGAGCTGGGCGGCCACCGTCTTCTGGACGTAGCCCTCGGGACCGGAGACGATCTGCAGCTCCGGGTCCTCGACGAACTGGAGGCCGGTCAGCCGGGCCAGCCAGATGATGCCGACCAGCATGGTCACCGAGACCGTGCCCAGCAGCAGCAGGGTGGTGGCCGCGTTGCGGCTCTTCGGCCGTTTGAACGCCGGCACCCCGTTGGAGATCGCCTCCACGCCGGTGAGCGCTGCGCAGCCGGAGGAGAAGCTGCGCAGCAGCAGGAAGGCCATGGCCAGGCCGGTCATGTCGCTCCACTCGGCGACGATCTCCAGGCCGGCGCTGGGGGCACGGAGGTCGTGGCCGAGCAGGAAGACCCGGACCAGACCGGTGAGGATCATGCCGACGATGACGATGATGAAGCCGTAGGTCGGGATGGCGAAGGCGGTGCCCGACTCCCGCAGGCCGCGCAGGTTGATCGCGGTGAGCAGCACCACCGCGGTCACCGCGACGAGCACCTTGTGGGTGGCGACGAACGGGATCACCGACCCCAGGTTGGCCACCCCGGAGGAGACCGACACCGCGACGGTCAGCACGTAGTCGACGAGCAGCGCGCTGGCCACCCCGATGCCGAACCGGGGGCCGAGGTTCACGGTGGCCACCTCGTAGTCGCCGCCGCCGGAGGGGTAGGCGTGCACGGTCTGCCGGTAGCTGGCGACCACGGTCAGCATCACCACGACAACCGCGAGGGCGATCCACGGGGAGAAGAGGTACGCCGACGCGCCCGCGATGGAGAGGGTCAGCAGGATCTCGTCGGGGGCGTACGCGACGCTGGAGAGCGCGTCGGAGGCGAAGACCGGCAGGGCGATCCGCTTCGGCAACAGGGTGTGCTGGAGTCGGTCCGACCGGAACGGACGACCGACGAGGAGTCGCTTCAGCAGCGAGGTGGGACTGGCCACAACCGCTAAGCGTACGGCGGGTCGGAGCGGCTCACCCGGGGTGCCCGACCAGTCCACGGGCCGGAGGCGGGGTAGCGTCTCCTCCGCGCCGGGGCGGCGGACGTGGCAGGCTCGCAGACGACCACGCCCGTCGGGGCGGAGGGATGCGCACCGTCGGGAGGGGACGCCGTGCATGTCGTGATCATGGGGTGCGGCCGGGTCGGCTCCACCCTCGCCCAGAACCTGGAGTCACGGGGCCACTCGGTGGCCGTCATAGACCAGGACGCCGACGCCTTCCGGCGGCTCAGCCCGGACTTCGCCGGGGTCACCGTGACCGGTGCCGGGTTCGACGGGGACGTGCTGCGCCAGGCCGGCATCGAGCGGGCGGACGCCTTCGCGGCGGTCTCCAGCGGCGACAACTCCAACATCATCTCGGCCCGCCTGGCCCGGGAGACGTTCGGCGTGGCCCGGGTCGCCGCCCGGATCTACGACCAGCGTCGGGCCCAGGTCTACGAGCGTCTCGGGATCCCCACGGTCGCCACCGTCCGGTGGACCGCGGACCGGATGCTGCGGCACCTGATCCCCGAGGGGAACGTGGAGATCTTCCGCGACCCGACCAGCACCGTGTCGATCATCGAGGTGCCGACGCACAAGGACTGGATCGGCCGGCCGCTGCGGGCGCTGGAGGAGTCCACCGGCGCGCGCACCGCGTACCTGACCCGCTTCGGCATCGGCACGCTCCCCACCGCCTCCACGGTGGTGCAGGAGGGTGACCAGCTCTTCATGCTGGTCACCGACGACATCGCGGCGGCGGTGACGGCGGTGGCCGTGGCGCCGCCGGAAGGAGGGCACTGAGCATGCGCATCGCCATCGCCGGGGCGGGCAACGTGGGCCGCTCGATCGCCCAGGAGCTCATCGACAACGGCCACCAGGTGATGCTCATCGAACGCCAGCCCCGGATGCTCCGCCCGGACCGGGTGCCGGGCGCCGACTGGGTGCTGGCGGACGCGTGCGAGCTGAGCAGCCTGGAGGAGGCCGAGATCGCCGACTGCGACGTGGTGGTCGCGGCGACCGGCGACGACAAGGTCAACCTGGTGGTCTCCCTGCTGGCCAAGACCGAGTTCGCGGTGCCCCGGGTGGTCGCCCGGGTCAACCGCGCGGAGAACGAGTGGCTCTTCACCGAGCAGTGGGGGGTCGACGTCGCGGTGAGCAAGCCGCGGGTGATGGCCGCCCTGGTCGAGGAGGCGGTCACCGTCGGCGACCTGGTCCGGCTGATGACCTTCCGGCAGGGCGAGGCGAACCTGGTCGAGATCACCCTGCCCCCGGCCGCCCCCTACGTCGGGCAGCCGCTGCGGGACGTGCCGCTGCCCCGGGACAGCGCGCTGGTGGCCATCGTGCGCGGCAGACGGGTGCTGGTGCCCAGCCCGGACGACACGATCGAGGTCGGCGACGAACTGGTCTTCGTCTGCACCGCCGAGGTCGAGGACGCGGTCCGCGCGGTGGTCCTCGGCCCGGACAGCGTGGAACGCACCCGCAACGGCGGTTGAGTCGCCCCACCGGGCCGGAGAACGGTGGCGGTCGCGCGCCGTCGGGATCCGGCGCCGGTCGCCGGTGGCGCGGTGGCTCAGGCGGCGGGGGTCGCGGGAGCGGCCGGCTCCCGGGTCACCCGACGCACCACCCAGACGGTGATCAGCAGCAGCAGCGCGTACGGCGGGTAGCCGAGCGCCAGCCGGGCGATACCCAGTGCGGTGTCCATGTCGGCGAGGTACAGCGCGGCCTGCACGCCCACCTTGGCCAGCCAGACCACGCCCCAGAGCGCGGTCAGCCAGGTGAAGGTGCGCACCAGCCGGGGATCCTGCCGCCACTCGGACTTGCCGCCGGCCGCCAGCACCGACCAGATCCACCCGACCAGCGGCTGCCGGATCGCGGCCGAGCCGAGCAGCACCAGCCCGTACGCGATGCCGTAGAGGATGCCGGGCAGGTAGAAGGTCTTCTCGTCGCCGGTGCGCCAGGCGATCGCCGCGCCGACGGCGATGCCGAAGAGGCCGTTGACCGCGTGCCGGACCGGGCGGCGCTGGACCAGGCGGAGCGCGGCGATCAGCAGCGCCACCCCGATCGACGCGATGATCGCCGGCCGCAGGTCGGTGACGATGTTGGCCACCACGAAGACGACCACCGGCACGCTGGACTCGACCAGCCCACGCCAGCCGCCGAGCTGGTCGGCCATCTGCTCGGCGAGGGTCGGCAGGCGCTCCTCGTCAGACGAGTCGTCCCGGGGCGGGGCGGTCGGGTGCTGCCCAGTGGTCATCGGTACGTCCTCCGCTCGCGGGCCCGTCACCGTGGCGGCTCGAGCTCGTAGTACGGGTTGTAGATGACCTTGCGGTCGTCCCGCACGGCCACCCGCCCCCGTGCGGTGAGGTGGCGGCCCGGCTCGATGCCGTCGATGTGCCGACGGCCGAGCCAGACCAGGGTCACCACGTCGCTGCCGTCGTAGAGATCGGCTTCCAGCGTCGGCAGGTTGGTCCGGGGCGTGTACACCACGGTACGCAACCGGCCGGACACCGAGACGACCTCGCCGCGTCGGCACTGCCGGGCGGGGACCCCGCCACACTCGGCGCTCTCCCGGCGCAGCTCCTGCGCCTCGATCTCGGCCTCGTCGGCGGTGAGCCGGCGCAGCAGGCGACGCAGCGACACCCGCCCCTCGTCGGTCACCATGACCTCCGCGTCACCCTCTCCCCGCCGACCGGCGGCCCGGTACCCGACCGAGCCGGCACCGGGCCGGCGTACCCCGTCAGCGTACGCCGACGGTCGCACTTCCCGGTGCCGCCGGTCGGGGGGACCGGTCAGGCCTCGGCGGAGCCGTCGGCGCCCTGGGCCGCCGCCTGCGCCTGGTGCTGGGCCGCGACCTCCTTGGGCAGGCGCAGCGGCAGCGGCTCCCGCACCGGCTTCGCCTCCTGCCCCCGGTCGACCACCAGCCCGTCGAGGCACTCGGCCAGCGGACCGGCCGCCGCCGGGTCGACCGCCGCGACGCCCTGGTAGACGCCCCGGACCATCCAGCGCGGGCCGTCCACCCCGATGAACCGCAGGTCGGTGATGCCGTCCGGGGTGCGCACCCGGGCCCGCAGCTCGGTGCCGTACTCCCCCGGCATCTCCTGGGCGGCGGCCCCGTCGTTGAACAACGACTGCCGGATCTCCTCGCGGACCTCGTCCCAGATGCCGTCGCTGCGCGGCGCGGCGAAGACCCCGAGCTGGAGCGCGTTCTCCCCGTGCACCAGCACGACCTGCTGGACCACGCCCTGCGGGTCGGCCTGCACCCGCACCTCCACCCCGGGCACCGCCGGGATGTGCAGGCTGCCCAGGTCGAGTCGCTGGACGTCGTCGGACACCTCGGAGATGTCGTACGGGCCGCGGGCCGCCGCGCCCGCGGTCGACTCGTCGGTGTCCGGCCCGACCCGGGACTCCGCGGCCCGCTCGTCGCGGGCGTGCCGCCCGGAACCGGCCCGCTTTCGAGAGAAGATCACTGCGCCCACCCTCCGCTGTTCGCACTCACCGTGCCACCTCTTCCGTCTGGTCGCCCGCCCGCCCCGCCGTCGGCCGGCGGTGGGACGAGGCCGGCGTGCCCGCCGGTCGACCCGTGTCCACCGGCCCCGCGACGCGAGTCGGGCAGCTCGGTCACCGGATGGAAAGCGACCCGCTCCACCCGCTGCACGACGAGCTGCGCGATCCGGTCGCCACGGGAGATCCTCGCCGGGCTCACCTGATCGTGGTTGATCAGGTTGACCATGATCTCACCCCGGTAGCCGGCGTCGACCGTACCGGGAGCGTTGAGCACCGTCACGCCGAGCCGGGCGGCGAGTCCGGAGCGCGGATGCACCAGGCCGACGTACCCGTCGGGCAGCGCCAGGGCGACGCCGGTGGGCACCAGGGCCCGCTCGCCCGGCGCCAGGTCGACGTCGACGGCCGCCACCAGGTCGGCCCCGGCGTCGCCGGGATGAGCGTACGCCGGCAGCGGCAACTGCGGGTCGAGCTGCCGTACGGGTACGGGTACAGGGTCGTTCACGTCGCCTCTTCCTCCGGTTCGCTCCGGTGACCCTGCCATCCTGCCGGTTCGGACGCCCGCGCCGCGCCGTACCCTCGGACTGTGAGCCTGTCGCCTTCCTCCCCGCCCAGCCCACCCGGCACGCACGCCGAGCGGCTCACCCTGCCGTGGTGGCTCTGGCTGGGCGGCGTCGCGGTCGCGCTGCTGCTCGCCGTCGAGATCTGGATGGGCGCCCCCGGCGTGCGGGCCTGGCTGCCGTTCGTGGTGCTCCTGCCGGCCACCGCCGCCGGGCTGTGGTGGCTGGGGCGGATCCGCGTCGCGGTCGGCGACGGCGAACTGCGGGTGGACGACGCCCGCCTGCCGGTGCGCTTCGTGGCCGACGTGGTGCCGCTGGACGCGGACGGCCGGCGCGAGGTGCTCGGCGTCGGGGCCGACCCGCTCGCCTTCGTGGTACAGCGGCCGTGGGTCTCCGGTGCGGTGCAGGTGCTGCTCGACGACCCGGCCGACCCGACCCCGTTCTGGGTGGTCAGCACCCGGCACCCGGTGCGGCTCGCGGCGGCCCTGCTGGCGGCCCGGGACGCCGCCACCGGCCGGCGGGAGACGGTCTCCGCCGAGGCCGCCGACCCGACCGGCGGCTGATTCCGCCCGCCCCGGCCGGCAGGGGTGACCACGCCCGCCTCGGGCCGGACGGCGGTCAGGACACGATCGGCGGCAGGCCGGGCAGTCCGCGCCGCTGCCAGCGCAGGTCGGCCCGGATCTGGTCGCCCACCGAGCGGGTCGCCCGCCGGTTGAGGTAGCTCGCCACCGCCGCGCCGGTGAGGAACGGCCCGAGCGTGGTCAGGTTGCGGCCGAAGCGCTTGAGCAGGCTGTCCCGCAGTTCCCGCCGGGCGGCCGTGCCGAGTACCGCCGCCACCCCGACGCCGGGCGCCATCGGGTTGATGCCCCGCTGGCTGGCCCAGGAGTGCAGCAGCGCCACCGCGCGCGGGGTGCCCCCACCCGGCAGCGGAACGCCGTAGACCTCGTGCAGTTCACCGATCAGCTTCAGCTCGATCGCCACCACGGCGACGGTCTCCGCGGCCAGCAGCACCGGCGCGGAGAGCAGGGTCGGGGTGACCGCCCACTCCACGGCGGCGACGCCGCCACCGGCCGCACCCACCCCCGCCGTCGCCCGGGAGGCGTTGCGGACCAGGCGTTCGGCGAGCGCCTCGCCCTCCAGCCCGGCGTGGTGGCGACGCAGGGTGGCCAGGTCCCGCACGGGTACGTACGGCGCGATCTCGCCGACCGTCTCGGTCATCCAGCGCAGCGCGGCCCGGGGCTTGAACAGGTCGGTCAGACCTCGGGCGCGGGCCTGACCGACCAGCCGGGTCAGCAGCTGTCGACGCCGCCCGGCGGGCAGGTCGTCGGCGGTCAGCGCGGCGACGGTCGCCCCCAGTTCGTCGCCGGCCGACGGGCCCCCCGGTCCGCCACCGGGCGACGTGTCCCCCGGTCCCCCGTCGGGCGACCGGCCCCCTGGTCCGTCGTCGGGCGACCGGCCCTCTGGAACGCTGTCGGGCGACGGGCCCCCTGGAATGCTGTCGGGCGACGGGCCCGACCCCGCCGTGGTCGCCGGCTCCGGGGTCGGCTCCGTCCCGCGTCCGCTCATACCGTCGCCCTCCCGTGTCGTGCGCCGTCCGGGAAACCACCCGCACCGTCACCGAGTGAAGCAGCTCCCGCACAGCGGCGCACGACGATCGCGTCCCGCGACGTCTCCGGGGAACCGTCGCGGGGACACGGTCAGACGCACTCGCGGCAGATCAGTTCCCCGTTGCGCTCGGTCGCGAGCTGACTGCGGTGGTGGACCAGGAAGCAGCGGGCACATCGGAACTCGTCCTGCTGCATCGGTAGCACCTTGACTGTCAGCTCCTCGTCGGCCAGGTCGGCGCCGGGAAGCTCGAAGCTCTCGGCCACCTCGGCCTCGTCGACGTCCACGGCGCCCGACTGTGAGTCGACCCGCCGGGCCTTGAGCTCTTCCAGGCTGTCCTCGCCGAGGTCGACCTCGTCGCGACGCGGGGCGTCGTAGTCGGTGGCCATCGGTTTCACTCTCCCATTTCGATATGGTCGCTACCCGGTTGTCACGCCGGACGACGCTGTTCCGGTTCCGCTGGCCGGCCACCACAGTGTCGGTCACCCGACCCGACGGCCGGTCGGGTCGGGGCTTGCCAGAGGAACGTCCCCCAGCGAGCGCGGTACCTTACCCCCCTCTGGGCGAGGCATGTATACCGCTCTCGTGGCATGGATGTACGCCCTCGTCCCCAAAGATGTTCCCAATGTGACTCAGGCGACACGAAGATAGGGGTAGTCCTACCCGCTCGCCGGTCGGCGCGCCGGCATGTCCGGCTGTTTCCACGCGTCCGCCGGACAACCGATAACCTCAGCGGCGTACCCGACGGCCCGTCCGTACGGCCGCCCCGTCGTGGGCCGTCCTCGTCCACCTCTCCCGGGGGAGCGCCCAGATGAGCTTTGCGCGAGTGCGAGCACTCGTTGTCGTCGGTCTGCTGGCGGTCTTCGCGCTGGTCTTCTCGGTCGTGGCGCTGGTCAAGGACAGCCAGAGCGACGCCGGCACCGCGAAGGGCTGTCCGGCGGGGTGGCCGCTGGCCGACGTCACCCTGCGCGAGTCCAAGGACGTCAAGATCAACGTCTACAACGCCACCGAGAAGGCGGGCCTGGCCACCAGCGTGGCCGACGACTTCCGCAACCGGAACTTCCAGGTGAAGAAGGCCAGCAACGACCCGCAGAAGCGCTCCGTCGACGAGGTGGCCGCCCTGCGGTACGGGCCGAAGGGCGTCGGCTCGGCCCACCTGCTCCGCGCGTACTTCCTCAACCAGGCCGTCTACGAGTACGACGCCAAGCGCGAGGACGACGTGGTGGACGTGGTGATCGGCAGTGGCTTCCAGCAGCTCGCCACCCTGACCGAGGTCAACCAGTCCCTCGGCGACCTCGGTTCGCCCCAGGCGCCGGAGAACACCTGCCCGGCGCCGGTCGAGGACTAGCCGGTCGTCACCCTCCGGCCCGGGCCCACCCGGGTCCGGGCCGGAGGGCGGACGTCACGGCCCGCCGGAGGCGTCCAGGTCGGCGAGCCGGTCGTGCAGCGCGTCGTACAGGGCGGGTGGCGCCGCGACCAGCATGTCCGGGCCGGGGGCACTCCCCCGCAGCCCGGTGACGCGCAGCCCCGCCTCGGCCGCCACCAGGGCGCCGGCGGCCATGTCCCAGGCGGCCAGCCCCTTCTCGTAGTACACGTCCACGCGTCCCTCGGCGGCCAGGCAGAGGTCGAGCGCGGCGGCCCCCAGCCGGCGGATGTCCCGTACGTGCGGAATCAGCTCGGCGACCACCCGCGCCTGGTGCGCCCGGCGGGCCGGGTCGTAGCCGAATCCGGTGGCGACCAGCGCCTGACCGAGATCGGTCTCGGCGGAGCCCCGCAGCCGCCGTCCCGCCCGGTACGCGCCGCCGCCGAGGGTGGCGGTCCACTCGTCGCCGGTGGCGATATTGCGGACCACGCCGGCGACCACCCGGCCGTCGACCTCGGCCGCCAGCGACACCGCGTGGTACGGCAGGCCGTAGAGGTAGTTGACCGTGCCGTCGATCGGGTCGACGATCCACCGGACGCCCCCGGCGGCGGCCGGCGGGCCCTCGCCGTACTCCTCGCCCAGCACCGCGTCCCCGGGGCGCAGCCGGCGCAGTTCCCCGGTGACCTGCTTCTCCACCGCCCGGTCGGCGGCGGTCACCACGTCGGTGGCGGTGCTCTTGGTGGCGACCGCCGCGACTCCCTCGCCCCACATCCGGTGGGCCGTCGCGGCCGCCGCCCGGACCACCCCGACGGCAACCTCGAGCAGTTCCGCTGGCCTCGCCGCGCCCATGGTGTCCCCTTCCGCACGTCCGGGACGTCCGTGTCGCCCGCGAGTATCATCCTTACAAAGTCCACAAGTTCGCCAATTTCGCGGCCTCCGGCCGCCGGTACGCCGTGCGGCGCAGGATGATCGCCGCAGACGGCGTTACAATTCACCCCTGCCCACGCGCCACGGACCGCCAGACGACCGGCCGGCCCGGGACACGGGGGTCCCTCAACCACATCGCCCGACGCGGTGCCCCATGCTGCGCCGGACGAACCCGGCCGTGCTCGCTCATCGCCTCCGGAAGGTCATTCGTGACAGAACCCCGCCACACCGGCGCCGACGTACGCTCGCTCACCGACACGCTGATCGCCCACGCGCAGAGCGCCGGCGGACAGTTGACGTCGGCCCAGCTCGCGCGCACCGTCGAGTCCGCTGAGGTGACTCCGGCCCAGGCCAAGAAGATCCTGCGCGCGCTCTCCGACGCGGGCGTGACCGTGGTGGTCGACGGTTCGGCGAGCACCCGCCGCCGGGTCGCCGCCGCCCGGTCGGCCACACCGGCGTCCCGGGCCACCACCGCCAAGACCACCAAGAAGACGGCCGCCCCGGCCCCGAAGCAGGCCCCCGCCGCCGAGGAGGCGACACCGGCCCCGCGCAAGGCCGCCCCCCGCAAGGCCGCCGGCGCCACCGTGGCCGGGGCCGCCAAGGCGACGCCGGCCAAGGCCGCCAAGGCGACCCGGGCCACCAAGGCGACCGCCGGGGCGGGTGCTCCCGGCGTCCCGGCCAAGGCCGCCGGCAAGGCCAAGGGCGAGGGTCCCGACGGCGACATCGATCCCGAGGAACTCGCCGCCGAGATCGAGGACGTGGTCGTCGAGGAGCCGGTCGAGCTGGCCCAGGCCGCCGAGGCCGACGCGGCCAGTTCCGCCAGCGACAACGACTTCGAGTGGGACGACGAGGAGTCCGAGGCCCTCAAGCAGGCCCGGCGGGACGCCGAACTCACCGCCTCCGCCGACTCCGTCCGCGCGTACCTCAAGCAGATCGGCAAGGTCCCGCTGCTCAACGCCGAGCAGGAGGTGGAACTCGCCAAGCGGATCGAGGCGGGGCTCTACGCCGCCGAGCGGCTGCGCCTCGCCGAGGAGGGCGAGGAGAAGTTCACCCGCGAGATGCAGCGCGACCTGGGCTGGATCTCCCGGGACGGCGAGCGGGCCAAGAACCACCTGCTGGAGGCGAACCTGCGGCTGGTGGTCTCCCTCGCCAAGCGGTACACCGGGCGGGGCATGGCCTTCCTCGACCTCATCCAGGAGGGCAACCTCGGCCTGATCCGCGCCGTCGAGAAGTTCGACTACACCAAGGGCTACAAGTTCTCCACCTACGCCACCTGGTGGATCCGCCAGGCCATCACCCGCGCCATGGCCGACCAGGCCCGCACCATCCGCATCCCGGTGCACATGGTCGAGGTGATCAACAAGCTCGGCCGGATCCAGCGCGAGCTGCTCCAGGACCTGGGCCGCGAGCCCACCCCGGAGGAGCTGGCGAAGGAGATGGACATCACACCCGAGAAGGTGCTGGAGATCCAGCAGTACGCTCGGGAGCCGATCTCCCTGGACCAGACGATCGGTGACGAGGGGGACAGCCAGCTCGGTGACTTCATCGAGGACTCGGAGGCCGTGGTCGCGGTCGACGCGGTGTCGTTCTCGCTGCTCCAGGACCAGCTCCAGCAGGTCCTCCAGACGCTCTCCGAGCGCGAGGCGGGTGTGGTCCGGCTGCGCTT
The DNA here is from genome assembly GCF_030269285.1 of Micromonospora sp. NBRC 101691. Taxonomy (NCBI): domain Bacteria; kingdom Bacillati; phylum Actinomycetota; class Actinomycetes; order Micromonosporales; family Micromonosporaceae; genus Micromonospora; species Micromonospora sp. NBRC 101691. The sequence goes on along the minus strand of NZ_BSTB01000002.1, from coordinate 259,440 downwards.
CGGCCTGACCGACGGTCAGCCACGGACGCTGGACGAGATCGGTCAGGTGTACGGGGTGACCCGGGAGCGCATCCGGCAGATTGAGTCCAAGACCATGTCGAAACTCCGGCACCCGTCCCGGTCCCAGGTTCTGCGTGACTACCTGGACTGAGCGGCCACGTCAACAAACGGTGTCGGTTTGATCACCACACGTACAACACGCCATGCCGACCGGCCGGTTGCACGATTGTGATCGTTGACGTGGCACCCTTGGTGCACGGCACACTGTCTCCCATGTGTGACCCCGGTCCCCCGCGGGCACACTGGGAAGGCAAAGCCCGGCAAGGGTGTTGCACGATAGGTGAGCAATGACCGACGAGAGTGTTCATCGGTGACGACCAGAGGAGGAAGGCGATGACCCCGACCCTCACGCCGCCGCCCGAGACGGTGGCTCCCCCAGCTGCCGATGAACGGTGCGACCGCTGCAATGCTGCCGGCAAGCTCCGCATCACTCTGGCTGGTGGGAGCGAGCTGGTGTTCTGTGGGCACCACGCGAACAAGTACGCGGAGGATCTGGTGAAGATCACCGTGCGGTACGCGACGGACCCGGAGTTCACCTGGCGTGGCGCCGATCTGATGGCGAACTAACCGCAAACCCGACATACGGACCGGGAGCCCCACGGGGCTCCCGGTCCTTTCGTATGCTCCGACCCGACCCGGTGCCCGCGTTTCTCCAACGGCCCGGCCGCCCCTCCGGGCCACCGCAGGACGCTCCGGCAGCCCCTGACGCGCCCTCGGGCAGCCCTCTGCCGGTCCCGGGCCGCTGGCGACCCCTCAGAGCCCGGCACCGGCCCTGCGGCTCTCCACACAGCGCCCGGAACCGGGCGCGGGGCATGTTCCGTTCCCGCCCGGTCCACACCCCCTCACCCGCCCGGATCCCGACGGCCGCCCGCCGGGACGCGCCGGCGGTCAGAGGGTCTGGACGGTGGCGATACGTTCCTCCAGCTGCTCGATGGTGGCCTGGGCGCTCGGCGGCCCGCCGCAGAGCCGGCGCAACTCCGCATGGATCTTGCCGTGCGGTTGGCCGGTGCGGTGGTGCCGCGCGGCCACCAGGGCGTTGAGCTGTCGCCGGAGAGCCACCCGCCGCTGGGCGGCGCTCATCGGGGGCGGTGGCGCGGCGGCCACCGGTTCCGCGGTCCGGGTGGCGGCCCGTCGGCGTTGGGCGGCGAGTTGCTCGGCCTGCCGCTTGCTCAGCAGCAGTGAAACCTGGTCGGCGGTGAGCAGGCCGGGCAGGCCGAGGTACTCCTCCTCCTCGGGGGTGCCCGCCTGGGCGGCGGTGCCGAACGACGCGCCGTCGAAGATCACCTGGTCCAGCTCGGCGGTGGCGGAGAGCGCGGTGAAGCGCTTCTCCAGCTCGCCACTGGCCTGGTCGTCCCGCTGGGCCCGCTCCAGCAGGTCGTCGTCGAAACCCTCCTGCTCCTTGGGCTTGCCGAGCACGTGGTCGCGTTCGGCCTCCATCTCGCTGGCCAGCCCGAGCAGGTGCGGCACGCTCGGCAGGAAGACCGAGGCGGTCTCCCCCGGCCGGCGGGCCCGGACGAACCGTCCGATGGCCTGGGCGAAGTACAGCGGCGTGCTGGCACTGGTCGCGTAGACGCCGACCGCCAGACGGGGGATGTCGACCCCCTCGGAGACCATCCGCACCGCGACCATCCAGCGCTGGTCGGACGCGGAGAAGGTGGCGATCCGGGCCGAGGAGCCGGCGTCGTCGGAGAGGACCACGGCGGCCTTCTCTCCGGTCGCCTGTTCGATCAGCTTGGCGTACGAGCGGGCGTTCTGCTGGTCACTGGCGATCACCAGGCCACCGGCGTCGCCCATCCCCGCCTTACGCAGCACGGTCAGCCGGGCGTCCGCCGCGCGCAGGACCTGCGGCATCCAGTCGCCGGCTGGGTCGAGGGCGGTCCGCCAGGCCTGCGCGACGAGATCCTGGGTCATCGGCTCGCCCAGCCGGGCGGCCAGTTCGTCCCCCGCGTTGGTACGCCACCGGGTCTCCCCCGAGTACGCCAGGAAGAGCACCGGCCGGACGACGCCGTCGCGGAGCGCGTCGGAGTAGCCGTAGACCGAGTCGGCGCGGGAACGGAGCAGGCCGTCCCCACCCCGCTCGTAGGTGACGAACGGGATGGGATTGTCGTCCGAGCGGAACGGCGTACCGGTGAGCATCAACCGGCGCACCGCCGGCTCGAAGGCCGCTTTCACCCCGTCACCCCAGGAGCGGGAGTCCCCGGCGTGGTGGATCTCGTCGAGGATGACCAGGGTCCGACGCGTCAGGGTGCGCCGTTTGTGCACGTGCGGGGCCATCCCGACCTGCGCGTAGGTGACCACCGCGCCGTGGAAGTCGGCGGAGGAGTGCAGGTCCGCGTTGCGGAAGGCGGCGTCGAGTTGGATGCCGATCCGGGCCGCCGCCAGCGCCCACTGGGTCTTCAGGTGCTCGGTCGGCGCGACCACCGTGACCGCGTCGACGGTGCCGTCGACGAGCAGCTCCGCGGCGATCCGCAGGGCGAAGGTGGTCTTACCCGCGCCGGGGGTGGCGACCGCGGTGAAGTCGGGGTCCCGGCGACGCAGGTACTCCACCAGAGCCTTGCGCTGCCAGGCACGCAGTGACGGAAACGTCTCGATCGCCGGCAACGGGGCAGGCACGCAACCGCTCCTCTCCGACCGCCGTAGGTTCTTCCGACCGCCGCAGGCGGAACCCGGCCCGGGGCCACGGATACCGCCGCCCATGAAAACGCCTCCGCGCCGGATGCCGCGAAGGCCGGATCAGCATAACCAGGACACCCCGCCGGGTGCCCGGCGACACCACGCGCCCTCGGTCACACCCACCACGTCACCACCACCACGTCACCACCACGCCGTCCCACGGGCTCTTCCGCCCCTCCCACCGTCCGCCGCCCGCCTTCCCGCCGCTCACCGCCCGCCGTCGTCGCCCGCCGCTGAGGTGGTTGCAGGGGTCCCCTGCTCGGCAGAAAGCGGTAGGAAGGGTCCCCTGCAACCAACCAACGCGCGAGCCCGCCCAGCCACCCGCCACCGGAGCAGAACCCCGCCGTCAGGAGGCGGGTGGGCCGTCGGCGTGGGGTGGGGGCCGGAAGGTGGGCACCGGGGCGGACCACCGCCGGCGCAGCGCGACCAGGCGGAGCCCGAAGACCAGGGCCGCGGCGGCGGTCAGCGGGGCGGGGCCGGTGCGGCCGAGACCGTCCAGTGCCACCACGGCGGTCGCACCGACCAGGGCGGCGACGGCGTAGATCTCCCGGCGCAGCACGACCGGGATCTCCCCGGTGAGCAGGTCCCGGACGAGGCCGCCGCCGATCCCGGTCAACATGCCCACCAGGCACGCGCCGACCGGCGGCACCTGCGCGTCCAGGGCGCGGAGCGTGCCGGTGACCGTGAACAGGGCCAGTCCGGCCGCGTCCAGCACCAGCACCGTGGTCCGCAAGCGGGCGAGGTGGGGGTGCCACCGGAACACGATCGCCGAGGTGACCACGGCGGTGGCGGCGTAACGCCAGTCGGCGAAGGCGAGTGGGGGGACCTCGTCGACGACGAGGTCCCGGAGGATGCCGCCGCCGAGCGCGGCCACGAAGCCGACGAAGACGACACCGAAGAGGTCGAGCCGCTTGGCCACCGCGGCGGACGCCCCGGAGGCGGCGAAGACGGCCACGCCGACCAGGTCGGCCAGGAGCAGGGCGGTGGAGGTGGTCACCGCCGCAGGTTACGTGGGCGGCCGGGCGGGCCGCCCACGGTCAGTCGCCCCAGGAGTCGTAGATCTCCTTGCACGCGGGACAGACCGGGGAACCGGGCTTGGCCGCCTTGGTCACCGGGAACGTCTCCCCGCAGAGCGCGATCACGAACGTGCCCATCACGGCACTTTCGGCGATCTTGTCTTTCCGGACGTAGTGGAACATCTCCGGACCGGTGTCGGCGTCCTTCAGCTCCGGACGCTCGAGAACCTCTGTGCTCACGTCGCACCTCCAACTTTTCAGTTTGGCAGGTCACTTCCGCATGGTCCAACGGAGAGGCCCCAGGCCCGCGTCGTACGGTGGCGGCGTGACCGACTTTCACATTCAACACGGCGGTGAGGTGGCCGAGGCGCTGCGGGCCGGGCGTCCGGTGGTCGCCCTGGAGAGCACCATCGTCTCGCACGGGCTGCCCCGGCCGGACAACCTGCGGGTGGCCCGGCAGATCGAGCAGGCGGTACGGGACGCGGGCGCGGTGCCGGCGACCATCGGCATGGTGGGCGGCCGGCTGGTGGTGGGGCTCGACGACACCGAGCTGACCCGGCTGGCCACCGCCGACGGCGTGGCGAAGCTCTCCGTACGCGATCTGGCGGTGGCGGCCGCGACCGGCGTGGACGGCGCGACGACGGTGGCCGCGACCAGCGCGGTGGCCGCCGCCTCGGGAATCCGGGTCTTCGCCACCGGCGGCCTCGGTGGGGTGCACCGGGAGGCCGCGCAGTCCTTCGACGAGTCGGCCGACCTGACCACCCTGGCCCGCACCCCGATCGCGGTGGTCTGCGCCGGGGTCAAGTCGATCCTCGACGTCGGGGCGACCCTGGAGCGGTTGGAGACGCTCGGCGTCGGGGTGGTGGGCTACCGCACCCGACGGTTCCCGGGCTTCTTCGTCACCGACGGCGGCTTCGACCTGGACTGGTCGGTCGACTCGCCGGAGCAGGTGGCGGCGGTCCTGGCCGCCCGCGCCGCGCACGGTCTGCACGACGGTGGACTGGTGGTGGCCAACCCGCTCCCCGCCGACGAGCAGCTCGACCGGGACCTGCACGACCGGACCCTCGCCGACGGGCTGGCCCTGCTCGACCGGGACGGGATCACCGGCAAGGCGGTGACCCCGTACCTGCTCTCCCACTTCCACTCGGCCACCGAGGGGGCGAGCCTGGCGGTGAACGTCCGGATCATCCTGCGCAACGCGGACCTGGCCGCGCGGATCGCGGTGGCCGCCGCCGGGACCGACGCCGGATGAGCCGTCCGGGTCGGGTGGTGGTGGTCGGCGACGTCGTGACCGACGTGGTCGCGGTGGTCGCCGGCCCGCTGGCGACCGGCTCGGACACCCCGGCCGCGATCCGGGTCGGCGGGGGTGGGCAGGGCGCGAACACCGCCGCCTGGCTGGCCGAGATCGGCGTACCGGTCACCCTGGTCGGGGCGGTCGGTGACGACGAGGCGGGCCGGGCCCGCGTCGCCGAGCTGACCCGGGGCGGGGTGGACTGCGCGGTCACCGCGTACGGCGACCGGCCGACCGGCAGCGTGGTGGTGCTCGCGTCGGGCGAGGAGCGGACCATGCTCACCGAGCGCGGGGCGAACGAGCGGTTGTCCGCTGGACAGGTACGGCAGGCCCTGGCCGCGCTGCCGGACGCGCGGCACCTGCACCTGTCGGCGTACCCGTTGCTGGACGCCGCGTCGCGCGACGCGGGACTGGCGGCGCTGGCCGCCGCACGCGCGGCCGGGCTCACCACCAGCGTCGACGCGGCCTCCGCGGCACCGCTGCGGCGGGTCGGCGCGGCGGCCTTCCTCGACTGGGTACGCGACGTCGACCTGCTCCTGGTCAACTCCGACGAGGCGGAGGTGCTCGCCGGCGGCACCGATCCGACGCAGCGGGCCCGGACGCTGACCGCCACGGCACGGCACGTGGTGGTCAAGTGCGGATCGGCGGGCGCGGTGTGGGCCGGGCCGGACGGCGCGGTGACGACGGCGTCCGCCCGGCGGGTGACGGTGGTGGACGTCACCGGGGCCGGGGACGCCTTCGCGGCCGGACTGCTCGCCGGCTGGCTGGCCGGGGCGACCCCGGCGGTGGCGCTGGCCCGCGCCGGTGAGCTGGGTGCCCGCGCGGTCGGCGGGATCGGGGCGCGGCCGGTGCGGTGACGCCGGGTGCTACAGCTCGGCGTCGATGACCCGGTGCGGGCGGTCCTCGGTGGCGGCGAGGCTTCGCGGTGGCGGTGCCTCCCGGCGCGGCGCCCGGCGGAACATCCGGTGCTCCTCCTTGGGCGGCCGGTCGTTGGCGATCAGCACCGCCAGCCAGGGGATGAGCACCATGCCGACACCGCAGAGCGGCAGCCAGAGCCAGAGCAGTGGAGCCTGCACACTGACCAGGACCGCGCCCACGACCAGGCAGGCCGCCCGGATGGACATCATCACGAGATACCGTCGCTGGCGGCTGCTGAGCTGGTCATTCTGGCTGCGTGGGGCGTCGGTGATCAGGATCGGCTCGTACGCCTGTCGCTTCACCACGACCTCCTCGAGGGATTCGACCCATCCTGTCACCTCGCGGCCGGTGGCGGCGACAATCGACGCGACCGCTTCGGTCCGGCCCGCGCCGCGCTCCGCAAGTGGGCAGCGGTTCCGCCGACCCGCACCGTCGACGGGCGGACGCGCCGGCTCAGCCCTTCGCCGCCCGGGCCACCGCCTTCTGCTGCTGCTTGTACTCCCGGACCTGGCGCAGCGACGCCACGTCGGTGATGTCGGCCACCGACCGGTACGCGTCCGCGTCGCCGTACCCGCCGGCCGCTTCCCGCCAGCCCGTCGGCTGGACGTCGAACCGCTTGCCGAGCAGGGCCAGGAAGATCTGCGCCTTCTGCCGGCCGAAACCGGGCAGCTCGGTGAGGCGGCGCAGCAGTTGGGCACCGTCCGCGGCCTCGGTCCAGATCCGGGCGGCGTCCCCGTCGTACCGTTCGACGAGCACCCGGCACACCTCCTGCACCCGGGCGGCCATCGCCTTCGGGAACCGGTGCAGGGCCGGGGGTCGGGCGAAGACCTCGACCAGCGCTTCCGGGTCGTACGCCGCCAGCTCCCGGGCGTCCGGCGTGTGCCCGAGCCGCTGAGCCAGCACGTACGGCGAGGTGAACGCCTTCTCCAGCGGGATCTGCTGGTCCAGGACCATGCCGACCAGCAGGGCCAGCGGATCGTCGTTGAGCAGCCGGTTGGCCTCGGGGTCGATGGGCAGCGAGAGCGTCATGTGCCTCATCCTGCCCGGCCGGGCTCGGCCGACCGCCGCGACGTACCGGGCCGGGGTTGAAGTGGATCGCCACGCGGACGGCGGGTGGTCACGACGACGTGCTCCGCGCCCGTCCTCCGGTCCGGATGTCGTGGGTGGTGCCGGTGCCGTCCGAACGGGCAGGCAGGATGACGAGGTGGACGAATACGACATGCTGCTCTCCCCCGCCGGGATCGACCGGTTGCGCACCGCGCTGACCGACGCCGGTTTCACCGCCTCCGGGGTCGCCGACCGGCTCGGGCCGCAGGCCACCGCGGCGATGGGCCGCAACGACTACCGGGCCGCCCTGCGCGCGACCGAGGGCCGAGACCCACTCGGCACGCTGATCCGCCTGTTCATCTGCGAGCAGACCGAGCCGGCGGGGTCGGTCGCCGCCGCCCTCGCTCCGCTGACCGTGACCGAGGCCCTCGACGCCGGGCTGGTCGAGCCGTCCGGCGACGGCCTGCGCGCCGGCATCGACCTGGAGCCGTACGGGGACGACTGGTGGATGCTCGCCGACCTGCCGGCCAGCGCCCGGCCCGGCCCGCTGCCCGCCGAGCACGTGCTGGGCGTGGGCGGGGCGACGCAGACCCTGCTCGGCGCGACGGTCCGCCGGCCGGTGGAGACCGCCCTCGACCTCGGCACCGGTTCCGGCGTCCAGGCCCTGCACCTGGCCACCCACGCCCACCGGGTCACCGCCACCGACGTCTCGGCGCGGGCGTTGCGGTTCGCGGCGACCACCGCCGCGCTCAACGGGCAGGAGTGGGAGCTGCTCCGCGGTGACCTGGTCGCCCCGGTCGCCGGCCGCCGGTTCGACCTGGTGGTGAGCAATCCCCCGTTCGTGGTCGGACCGGGGACGACCACCCACGTCTACCGGGACTCCGGCCGGGTCGGCGACGCGGTCGGCGCGGAACTCGCCGCCGCCGCCCCCGGGCTGCTCACCGACGGTGGCACCATGCAGTACCTCGCGAACTGGGTGCACGTCACCGGCGAGGACTGGGGCGAGCGGGTCGCCGGCTGGTTCGCCGGCACCGGGTTGGACGCCTGGGTGGTCCAGCGTGAGGTGGCCGACCCGATGGCGTACGTGAACCTGTGGCTGACCGACGTCGGCGAGACCCCCGACCCGCACCGGATGGCGGCCTGGCTGGACTGGTTCGACGCGCACAAGGTGGAGGCGGTCGGCTTCGGCATCGTCAACCTGCGCAACGGCGGCCACGACGACCCGGTGGTCCGGGTGGAGGACCTGCGGCAGCGGGTCGAGGCGCCGATGGGTGACCACGTCGCCACGTGGTTCGACCGGCAGGACTGGCTGCGCGCGCAGGACACCGAGGGGCTGTTGGCGCACCGGTTCCGGGCGGCCGAGGGGTTGCAGCTCCGGCAGGAGGCGACCATGGGCGACGACGGCTGGGCGGTGGACCGGCAGGTGCTGGCCGCGCCGCACGGGCTGCGGTGGAGCGAGGAGATCGACCCGCTCGTGCTGGCCCTGGTCGGGGGCGCGGACGGCCGGCTGCCGCTGCGCGACCAGCTCGCCCTGCTGGCCGCCGCGCACGACGTCGCCCCGGACGAGCTGGCCGAGGCCGCCGGTCCGATCGTGGCGCACCTGGTCGAGCGGGGCTTCGTCGAGCCGGTGACCGCCTGATGCGGGCGGTGGTGCAGACCGTCGGCCGGGCCAGCGTGACGGTGGACGACGAGGTGGTCGGGGCGATCACCGACGGCCTGTTGGTGCTGCTCGGGGTGACCCACACGGACACGCCGGAGACCGCCCGGACGATGGCCCGCAAGATCCACGAGCTGCGCGTCCTCGACGACGAGCGGTCCGCGACGGAGACCGGAGCGCCGGTCCTGGTGGTCAGCCAGTTCACGCTCTACGGCGACGCCCGCAAGGGACGCCGGCCGAGCTGGACCGCCGCCGCGCCGGCCGAGGTGGCCGAACCGCTGGTCACCGAGGTCGTCGAGGCGCTCCGGTCGAGAGGCGCCACGGTCGCCACCGGCCGGTTCCGCGCCCACATGCTGGTCGAGAGCGTCAACGTCGGCCCTCGGACGATCCTCCTCGACCTCTGACCGGCCACGCCCGCCGGGTGGGGGGCGACCGAACGTCGGCACGGCTGGCGGGGTGACGCCGTGGCGTAACCCCGCCATCGTTCCCTGTTCACCGGCGCGGACGACGGCGGTAGAACCGTCGCATGCCTTCCCCCTCGTACCCATTCGCCTCCGGCCGACGCCGGCTGGTCGCCGCCGTCGCGGCGGCCGGTCTGGTCGCGGCCGGCGTCGCCGCGGTCCGGACCCCCGCGACGGCGGCCGGACCGGCCCCGGCGCCACCGGCCGCGTCCCGGGACTCCCACACGGTCACCCTGATCACCGGTGACCGGGTCACCGTCACCACGCTCGCCGACGGCAGCGCCACCGCCGACGTGGACCGGCCGGAGGGCGCCACCGGCGGGGTCCGCGTCCAGCAGACCGGCGACGACCTGTACGTCCTCCCCGACGAGGCCCTGCCGTTGCTCGGCACGCTCGACCGGCGGTTGTTCAACGTCACCGACCTCATCGAGATGGGCTACGACGACGCCCGCTCCACCACCCTGCCACTGATCGCCACCTATCCGACGGCGAACCGTGCGGCCCGCCCGGCCACGCCTCGGGGCACCACCGTCGTACGCGATCTGCCCAGCATCCGGGGTGCGGCGCTGACCGCCGACAAGAAGCAGGCCCGCGCCCTGTGGACCAGCCTGACCCCGGCTCCGGCGACCCGCTCGGCGGGCGGGCTCGGCGGTGGGGTCGCCAAGCTCTGGCTCGACGGCCGGGTCAAGGTCGGCCTGACCGAGAGTGTGCCCCAGGTCGGCGCGCCGGCGGCCTGGGCGGCCGGCCACGACGGCAGCGGGGTCACCGTCGCCGTCCTCGACACCGGCGTCGACGCCGGTCACCCCGACCTCGCCGGTCAGCTGGGCCGGACGGTCAGCTTCGTGCCCGGTGAGGAGGTCCGCGACGCCCACGGGCACGGCACCCACGTCGCCTCGACCATCGCGGGCACCGGCGCGGCCTCCGGTGGCGCGAACCGGGGCGTGGCACCCGGAGCGGACCTGATCGTCGGCAAGGTGCTCGACGACGCCGGGTACGGCCAGAACTCCTGGATCATCGCCGGCATGCAGTGGGCGGTCGAGTCCGGGGCGGACGTGGTCAACATGAGCCTCGGTGACGGTTCGCTGACCACGGGGACCGATCCGATGGCGCTCGCCGTGGACAACCTCACCGCGCAGCACGGCACCCTCTTCGTCGTCGCCGCCGGCAACTCCGGCCCGGAGACCATCGGCTCCCCCGGCACGGCCGCCGGCGCGCTGACCGTCGGGGCGGTGGACAAGCAGGACGAGCTGGCCTGGTTCTCCAGCACCGGCCCGCTGGCCGGCACCGGGCGGCTCAAGCCCGACCTCACCGCGCCCGGCGTGGCGATCAGCGCGGCCCGGTCGCAGCAGTCCCCCGGCACCGGCATGTACCAGAGCATGGACGGCACCTCGATGGCCACCCCGCACGTGGCGGGAGCCGCGGCGATCCTGGCCCAGCGGCATCCGGAGTGGACCGGACCGCAACTCAAGGAGGCGCTGATGAGCAGCGCCCGGGGCCTCGCCGACACCTACCAGCCCTACCAGGTCGGCACCGGCCGGCTGGACGTCGCGGCGGTGGTGCGCAGCACCGTACGGGCCACCGGCTCGGCGTTCTTCGGCAGCTTCGACTGGCCGCACGAGCCCACCGACGCCCCGGTTACCCGACCGGTCACCTTCACCAACTCCGGCACCGCTCCGGTCACCCTCCGGCTCGCCGTCACCGGATCCGGCCCGTTCACCCTGGGCGTCTCCTCGGTGACCGTGCCGGCCGGCGGCACCGCCGAGGTCCCGGTGACCGGCGATCCCCGGACCGACGGGACCGGCCGGCACACCGGCTACCTGGTGGGCACCGACGCCGCCACCGGCGCGGCGCTGACCCGTACCGCGCTCGGACTGGTCAAGGAGGACGAGCGGTACGACCTGACGGTGACGCTGCGCGGCCGGGACGGCAAGCCGGCCAGCTCGACCGTGGTGGTGCACCGCGCCGGCGCGCAGTTCACCGACCAGTTCCCGGTCGACGGCGAGCGGACGCTGCGCCTGCCGCCGGGCACCTACACCGTGCAGACGACGCTGGACGTGCCGGGCGAGCGGCCGGACTCCCTCGGTTTCGCCCTGCTGGTCGACCCGGAGACGGTGCTCGACGGCCCCGCCGAGGTGGTGCTGGACGCCCGCCGGGCCCGGTTGCTCGACACCGCCACCCCGCAGCGCACCGAGGACCGGCAACGCAAGATCGACTACACCGTGCGGTACGGCGACGGCAACCGCGACTTCCGCCAGGCCCTCCAACTGCCGGTGCGCTACGACGACCTCTACGTCTCGCCGACCGAGTCGCCCGTCCGGAGCGAGTTCACCCTGGCCACCCGGTGGCGCAAGGGCGAGCCGATGCTCGGGCTGCGGGTGCCCGGCCTGCCCTCGATCGACGCGACCGTCCAGCCGGGCAGCACGCTGACCGCCGGCAGCCGGACGCTGCGCACCGTCCACGTGGGCAACGGAACCCCCGCCGAGTACGCCGGGCGTGACGTCCGGGGCGCGGTGGCGGTGGTCACCCGCAGCGACGTCGTCGGCCCGGCGGAGCGCGCCGCTGCGGCGGCCGAGGCGGGAGCGGCGCTCCTGGTGGTCGTCAACGACGGCGTCGGCGTCCTCAACGAGGTCGTCGGCGACGCGCCGATCCCGGTCGTCACCGTGCACCGCGACGCCGGGCGGCAGCTCGTCGCGGCGGCCCGGAAGGGCCGGATGGTCGGGGTGACCCAGACCCCGTACGCCGGCTACCTCTACGACCTGGTCCGGGTCTACTCCGACCGGGTGCCGGACCGGCCGCTGACCTACCGACCCACCCACCGCGACCTGGCCCGGATCGACGCCCGGCACCACGCCGTCCGGGACACCGAGGGCAGCGGCTACCGGTACGACATGGTGTTCAGCCCCTCGTTCGGCTTCCAGGAGGCCGAGCGGCACCCCGGCACCCGTACCGAGTGGGTCACGCCGGACGTGGCCTGGCACGAGACGCACCGGCAGGACACCTGGCTGGACGCGTCCCACCACGACACGTACCGCCGCGGGACGAGCACCCGGCACGACTGGTTCGCCCCGGCGGTCCGACCGGCCTTCAGCCGGGCGTTCGCCCTCCAGAACGGCCGCTACCGGGACAACCTCCAGGTCAACGTGCACGCCTGGAGCCCCTCCGGGGCCACCCTGGAGCACGGCGGCCACCACGAGTGGGGCGAGATGCCGACCCACCTGCGGCTCTACCAGGGCGACACGCTGCTGCACGAGAACCGGTACGCGTCCGACCTCCAGTGGAAGGCGGTGCCCGCCGGCACACTGCCGTACCGCCTGGTGCTGGACGCCGAACGGCCGGCCGAGCGGTGGCGGCTCTCCACCCGGACCCACACCGAGTGGGACTTCGTCTCCTCCTCGAACCAGGCCGACAACTTCGTCCCGTTCGCGCTGCTCCAGCTCGACTACGCGCTGGAGACCGACCTGCGCGGTGACGTGCCCGCCGGTCGCCGGCAACCGATCAGCGTCACCGCCGGTCCCCAGCCCGGTGGCACCGGCACCGGCCGGGTGACCCGGGTCGACCTGGCGGTCTCGTACGACGACGGCATGAACTGGCAGTCAGTCACCCTGCGTAAGGGAAGCGACAACCGGTGGACCGGCTCGATCACGCCGCCGAAGCGGCCCGGTGGTTTCGTCTCGGTGCGCGCCTCGGCCCGCGCCGATGCCGGGTTCGCCATCCGGCAGGAGATCATCCGGGCCTACGGCCTGCGGTGAGATGGTTCGAGCGGCCCCGGGACGAGGCATGTCCCGGGGCCGCTCGGCGCCCCTGCGGCCACCACGGGAGCCTGTCCCAGCCACCGGACGAGGTCGGGGACTGTGCGGGGCAGGGCCGCGTGTCCCATACTCTCCGTGTCGTCGCAGGCGGAGGGAGGCTGCCACCGGTGCTGGGCGCCCTGGGGCTGGGTCCGGAGGACGAGACGGTCTACGGCCTGCTGGTCCGCCGCGCGCAGGCCGATCCGACCGAACTCGCGACCGCCCTGCGGACGTCCGACGAGGCGGTCACCGCGGCACTCACCCGCCTGATGGCGTACGGCCTGGTCAAGCACGGGCCCGGCGACACGTACGCGGTGGCTCCCCCCGCGGTCGCGCTGGGTGCGCTGATCAGCGAGCGACGCACCGCCCTGCGCAGCGCCGAACTGGCGCTCGTCACCCTCGCCGAGGAGTACCGCAGTGCGGTCGCCGGACGGGCCGTCGACGAACTGTTCGAGGTGGTCACCGGGGTCGACGCGGTCCGCCACCGGTTCGCCCAGGTGCAGCACGCCGCCCGACACGAGGTACGCAGCTTCGTCACGCTGCCGTTCATCGCCGTTCCACCGGGCACCAACGCGGTCGAGTCGTCGGCGGTACGCCAGGGAGTGCGGTTCCGGGTGGTGGTGGACCGGGTGGCACTCGCCGAACCCGGCGTGGTCGCCGAGACCCTGGAGTCGCTGCGCGACGGCGTCGAGGTCCGGGTGGTCGACTCGCTGCCCATCAAGCTGATCCTGGCCGACGCGGAACTGGGCCTGGTGCCGTTGACCGCCACGGCCGCCGGGGAGCCCGGTGCGGTACTGCTGCACCGCACCGGGCTGTTGGCCGCGATGGACGCGCTCTTCGAGATCGTGTGGCAGCACGCCCACCCGCTCACCGTCTCCGTCGCGGGTGGCCTGGTCGACCGGCCCGAGGGCGATGCCGGGAGCCCGACCGACCTGGACCGACGCGTCCTGGGGTTGCTGCTGGCCGGGCTCACCGACCAGGTCGTCGCCGCCCAGCTCGGCCTGTCGTTGCGGACCCTGCAACGGCGGCTGCGGTACCTGATGGACCTCGCCGGCGTGCAGACCCGGATGCAGCTCGGCTGGCACGCCGCCCGGCACGGATGGTTGTGAGCCCCGCCCGCCGTCGCACGAGCAGCCGCCGATCGCGTCGGTCAGAAGAAGAGGCCGCGACGCTGGAGCGACTGGCGGAGCCAGCCGTCGAGCTGGGCGGCCCAGTCGGTCTGCTGGGCGGAGGCGTGGTCCACGGTGAACCGGCCGAACGCGTCCCGTCCCTCGGTGAACAGGCCACCCCGCTTGTCGATCTCCAGGACGACCTGGATGTGCTGCGGGTTCGTGACGAAGGTCAGTTCGAGCTGGTTGATCCCGCTGGCGTACTGCGGCGCGGGGTAGAACTCGATCTCCTGGTAGAACGGCAGGTGCTGCTGCACGCCGTAGATCCGGCCCCGCTCCACGTCCGCGCGGGAGAACCGGAAGCCCAGCCGCAGCAGCGCCTGGAGGATCTGCTCCTGGGCCGGCAGCGGGTGCACCGCGACCGCGTCCAGGTCGCCCTTGTCGACCGCCCGGGCCACTTCCAGCTCGGTACGCAGCCCCATCGTCATGCCGTGCAGGTGCTGCCCGTAGAGGGTGGTGAGCGGGGTCTCCCACGGCACCTCGAAGCGGAACGGCACGTCGTACCGCTGACCGGCCTCCAGCCGGAACGCGCCGGTGACCTGCTGGCGGTGGAACTCCTGGGTGGTCTCGTACTCGCTGTCGCCGCTCTCCACCTCGACCCGGGTGACCAGGCCGAGCGCCAGGTACTCGATGTCCGTCGCGTGGTCCCCACCGAGCACCTGGATCCGCCCCTCCAGGTGTCCGCCCGGGCGGCAGTTGGGGTTGGTCAGCACCGTCTCGACCGACGGACCGCCCACGCCCATCGCCTGCATGAGTTTCTTGAAGACCACACCGACCTCCGATTATCTTGTCGTGGCGGCCTGGCTGGCCGACCGGTGGCAACGTAACCGGCCAGCGCAAACAGCGCCACACGTTCGCCGGCTGTTCCTGTCGGTTCCCCGATCGCCTCACTCCCGTTTCACGCGCCTGACGGCAAGCTGTGTGTCACCGGCGCCACTGGCCCGGTACGCGCGAAGTTGACGCGGGGAGGCGACAGAGATGGTTCTGCAGATGAGCGAGCACCCGATGACCCCGGCCACGACCGACACCGACGACCACGCGTCCGTGGAGACCCTGGTGGACCTGGACGCCACCGACGAGCGCGGCACGTCGACCGACCTGGTCCGGGCCTACCTCAACGGCATCGGGCGGACCAAGCTCCTCACCGCCGCCCAGGAGGTCGACCTCTCCAAGCGGATCGAGGCCGGCCTCTTCGCCGAGGAGAAACTGAACACCTGCACCCCGGTCTCCGCCCAGCTCCGGGCGGACCTGGAGGTCGTCGCGGCCGAGGGCCGCGCCGCCAAGGACCACCTGCTGGAGGCGAACCTGCGGCTGGTGGTGAGCATCGCCAAGCGGTACACCGGGCGGGGCATGGCCTTCCTCGACCTCATCCAGGAGGGCAACCTCGGCCTGATCCGCGCCGTCGAGAAGTTCGACTACACCAAGGGCTACAAGTTCTCCACCTACGCCACCTGGTGGATCCGCCAGGCCATCACCCGCGCCATGGCCGACCAGGCCCGCACCATCCGCATCCCGGTGCACATGGTCGAGCAGGTCAACCGGATGGTCCGGGTGCGTCGTGAGCTTTCGGTGTCGCTGGGCCGCGAGCCCACCGTCAGCGAGGTGGCCGTCGCCCTCGGGGTGCCGGAGTTCCAGATCATCGAGCTGATCTCGTACGACCGGGAGCCGGTCAGCCTGGACCAGGCGGTCGGCGAGGACGGCGAGAGCGCCCTCGGTGACTTCGTCGCCGCCGTCGACCCCCGTCAGGAGCCCGGCGACGAGATCGCCAACGGGCAGCTCCGCCAGGAGGTCCGGATCGTGCTGGCCACCCTCTCCCAGCGGGAGGAGGCGGTGATCCGGCTCCGGTTCGGCCTCGACGACGGCCGGCAGCGCACCCTCGACGAGGTCGGCCGGGAGTTCGGCCTCTCCCGGGAGCGGATCCGGCAGATCGAGAAGGTGACCCTGCTCAAGCTGCGTGACCCGGAGCGGGCGCAGCGGCTGGAGGCGTACGCCAGCTGACCGGCACCACACGAGGGCCCCGGCGGTTCGCCGGGGCCTCGGCCGTGCCCGGCGGAGAATGACCGCGACCACCAGGAGCGGACGTCGATCGAGGGAGGCAGTCGTGAACTGGACGCTGGAGGTCGTGGTGGTGCCGGTCACCGACGTCGACCGGGCCCGGGACTTCTACGCCCGGCAGCTCGGCTTCACCGTCGACCACGACACCCGGATGGGCGACGACGTACGGATCGTCCAGTTGACCCCGCCCGGCTCGGGCTGTTCGGTGGTGATCGGCACCGGTGCGGTGCCCCGGATGCCACCGGGCTCGCTCAAGGGACTCCAGCTCGTCGTGCCGGACCTGCGCCGGGCCCACGCCGAGCTGACCGCGCGCGGCGTACCGGTCAGCGAGATCCAGGTCGTCGGCGAGAATCCGCGCCCGGTGCCGGACCCGCTGGACAACGTCGGGTTCTTCTTCTTCGAGGACCCGGACGGCAACGGCTGGGCGGTGCAGCAGATCTCCAGCCGGGGGTGACCTCACGCCGGCTGCTCCGCCAGGGCCGTACGGTCAGATCCGGCGGGGGCCGGTGTCCGGGCGGGTCGCGGCGGTGCCGATCCGGACGCCGGCGTGCAGCACCGAGATGCCGTCGGCGCGCACCAGCACCGGGTTCAGGGTGAGCGCCCGGACGCGGGGCTGCTCGTCGGCGAGCCGGCCGACCCGGAGCAGCAGGTCGACCAGGGCCTCGCGGTCGACCGGCTCGGCCCCCCGGTAGCCGCGCAGCAGGGGTGCCGCGCGCGGCTCGTCGACCAGCTCGCGGGCGTCCCGGTCGGTCAGCGGCACCGCGCGCCAGGCCCGGTCGCCGAGCAGCTCGGTGGCGACCCCGCCCAGCCCGAAGCCGACCACCGGCCCGAACGTCGGGTCCTCCACCAGCTCCACCACACACGCCACCCCGGGCGGCACCATCGCCTGGACCAGGGCGTCCGCACCGAAGACCGCCGCCATCTCGTCGTACGCCCGGCGCACCGCGAGCGGGTCGGCCAGGTCGAGGCGGACCGCACCGAGGTCGAGGCGGTGCCGCAGCCCGACGGCCGCCGCCTTCAGCGCCACCGGGACACCGAGCCGCCCGGCGGCCTCGACGGCCTCGTCGGCCGAGCGCACCGGCACCGAGCCGACCACTTCGACGCCGTACGCGGCGAGCAGGCGGTCGGCCTGGTCGGGGCCGTCGACGCGGATCGCCGCCTCGGCCGCGACGGCGTCGACGTCGGGCAGTTCGGGCAGGGTGCCCGGGGACCGACGCAGCCAGTCCGCGTACGTGGTGACCCGGGCCAGCGCCCGGACCGCCTCCTCCACCCCGGAGTACGCCGGCACGTCGGCGGGGAGTCCCCCGGCCAGGAAGGTCGCCACCACCGGCTTCCCCACGTCCAGCACGCCGACGAGCGCGGCGGCGAGGTCCGCCTCGGTGTCGGCCAGTTGTCCGGGCAGCGGCGGGGCGAACGCCACGACCAGCGCGTCGACCCGCTCGTCCGCGGCGGTGCGGGTCAGGGCCAGGGCCAGCTCGCTCGCCCCGGCCTGCGGCCCGACGTCGCGGGGGTAGCCGACGGCGACGTCGAGTCCGTGCGCCGCGCAGGCGGTGGCGGCGAGCACGGTCAGCGCGGAGGAGTTGCCGACCACGCCGACCCGCCGGCCGGCGGGCAGCGGCTGCTTGGCCAGCAGCACCCCGACGTCGAGGAGTTCGGCCACGGTGTCCACCCGGATCACGCCGGACTGGGCGAAGAGCGCGCTGACCGCCACCTCGTCCGGGCCGCCGGGCAGAGCGGCGGGACGGGCCGGGGAGGCGAGCGCCACCACCGGTTTGGCCCGGCCGATCCGCCGGGTCAACCGGGCGAACTTGCGTGGGTTCCCGAACGTCTCCAGGTAGAGCATGATCACGTCGGTGGCCGGATCGTCCTGCCAGTACTGGAGCAGATCGTTGCCGGAGACGTCGGCCCGGTTGCCGGCGGAGACGAAGCTGGACAGCCCCAGGCCGCGCCGGTCCGCCTCGGCGAGCACGGCCACCCCGAACGCGCCGGACTGGCTGAAGAAGCCGACCCGACCGGCGGGTGGCAGCACCGGGGCTCCGGTGGCGTTGAGGCGTACCGCCGGGTCGGTGTTGGCGATGCCCAGGCAGTTCGGCCCGACCACCCGCATCCCGGCGGCATGCGCCTGGCGGACCAGGGCCCGCTGCGCCGCCGCCCCCTCCGCGCCGGCCTCGGCGAACCCGGCGGAGATCACCACCAGGCCGTGCGCACCGGCCGCCGCCGCGTCGGCCACCACGGCCGGCACCGCCTCCGGGGCGACCGCGACGACCGCCAGGTCCACCGGCGCCCCGGCCTCGACCGCCGACGGGTACGCGGACAGCCCGGCGACCGTGGCCGCGCTCGGGTGCACCGGGACGACCACCCCGGCGAACCCGAAGTCCCGCAGGTGCCCGAGCACCGCCGCGCCGACCCCCTGCCCGGTGGCGCTGGCACCGTAGACGGCCACCCCTCGTGGGGCGAGCAGCCGGGCGATCGACCGGGCCTCGGTGCGCTGCTCGCGGCCCCGCTGCACCTGGAGGGTCTGCTCGGTCGGCGCGATCGGGAAGCTCAGGTGCACCACCCCGTCGGCGAACTGCCGCTGGACCTGGTACCCGAAGTCGGCGAAGACCCGCAGCATCGCCCCGTTGGCCGGGAGCACCTCGGCGACGAAGGAGGTGATCCCGGCGCGCCGGGCCGCGTCGGCGAGGTGCTCCAGCAGCACCGAACCGATGCCCCGCCCCTGGTAGGCGTCCTCCACCACGAACGCCACCTCGGCGTCGGGTGAGCCGGGGCCGAGCCGCTCGTACCGGCCGACCGCGACGATCCGGTCGCCGGCCAGCACCACGAACGCCTCCCGGTCGTGGTGGTCGACGTACACGAACCGGTGCAGGTCCCGCTCCGGGATGCGCGGGTACGGGGAGAAGTAGCGCAGGTAGCGGGTGCGTTCGGAGAACCGGGAGTGCATCGCCACGATGCCCGGCGCGTCGTCCGGGTGGATCGGCCGCAACTGGACGGTCGTACCGTCGCTGAGCAGCACGTCCACCGGCGGTTCCACCGTGCTCACGTCCGGCACCTCCCCGGCTGGTTCACCTCTCGCGGTCGCACGCCCGCCTCGCGCGGTCAGTCCCTCGGGTCGTGCGGGTCGAGCCCGAACAGCGGGAAGACCGACCGGCGGGTGGCGGCGATCGCCCGGTCCACCGCGTCGGGCTCGCCGGTGGGCTGCCACGGCTCGTGCGCCGGGTCCACGCCGTCACCCATCCGCAGCGGCACCTCTCGGCCGGGACGGCGGGCGGCGGCCAACGCCCGCCAGGCCGGCGGGGTGAGGGTGGCCGGGTCGACCGGCTCGCCGGTGGCCACCGCGAGCAGGTGGGTCCAGGCCCGGGGCACCACCTCGACCAGGGCGTAACCCCCGCCGCCGGTGGCCACCCAGCGGCCCTCGCACAACTCGTCGGCGAGCGCCCGTAGGGCCAGGTAGGTGGCCCGTTGCCCGTCGACGGAGAGGCGCAGGTCGGCCAGGGGGTCCAACCGGTGCCCGTCCGCGCCGCACTGGGTGACCAGCACCTGGGGGCGGAACGCACGCAGCACCGACGGCACCACCGCGTGGAACGCCCGCTGCCAGCCGACGTCGTCGGTGCCCGGTGGCAGCGGCAGGTTGACCGCGCTGCCCGGGGCCGCCGGGCCACCCGTCTCGTCGGGGAACCCGGTGCCGGGGAAGAGCGCGAGAGGGCTCTCGTGCAGGCTGACCGTCAACACCCGGGGCTCGTCCCAGAAGATCTGCTGCACGCCGTCGCCGTGGTGCACGTCCACGTCGACGTAGGCGATCCGCTCCGCGCCGAGATCGAGCAGACGGGCGATGGCCACCGCCGGGTCGTTGTAGACGCAGAACCCGGCGGCCCGCCCGGCCATGGCATGGTGCAGCCCGCCGGCCACGCTGACCGCACGCCGGGCCTCGCCGCGCCAGACCGCCTCGGCGGCGGCCACGGTCGCGCCGGCCACCAGCGCGCTGGACTCGTGCATGCCCTCGAAGACCGGGTTGTCCGAGGTGCCCAGGCCGTACCCGGAGAAGAACGGGTCGTGCGGGGCCGCGCGCACCGCGTCCAGGTAGTCCGGCCGGTGCACCCGGGTCAGCAGTGCCTCGTCCGCCGGCGCGGGCCGGACCAGGCGCACCCCGGGCCGGTCGAGCACGCCCAGTTCGCGGGCGAGCGCGACGGTCAGCTCCACCCGTACCGGATCGAGGGGATGGTCACCGAGGTCGTAGGCGAGCAGCGCCTCGTCCCAGACCACCACGGTGTCGTCGGACATGTGGTCATCGTCGCACGCGGACGGAGCCCGCCCCATGGTGCGGGGCGGCCCCGCCGCCGCTGGACCGGGCCGGTCGGCGTGCCGGCTACGCGCCGGTGGCGACCGGCCGGTCCGGGTCGGCCACCCAACCGCTCCACGAGCCGACGTAGAGGGCCGCGTCGGGCCGGCCGGCGAGGTGCAGCGCCAGCACCGTCTGCGCGGCGGTCACCCCGGATCCGCAGTACGCCCCGACCGGCTGGCCGTCGGTGACCCCGGTGGCCGCGAACCGGTCCCGCAGCGCGTCGGCGGAGGCGAAGCGGCCCCCGGTGACGTACTCCGGGGCGGGCAGGTTCGCCGCGCCGGGGATGTGCCCGGCCACCGGGTCGATCGGCTCGGTCTCGCCCCGGTAGCGCGGAGCGGCCCGGACGTCGAGCAGCACCGCCCGGTCGGCGGCGGCGAGCCGGGCGGCGGCGTCGGCGTCGAGCACCGGCAGCCCGCCGGGGCGGACGGTGACGTCACCGGGCGCGGGAGCGGGAACGTCGGTGGCGACCGGCAGACCGGCGGCCACCCAGTCCGGGAAGCCCCCGTGCAACAGCCGGACCGGGCGGTGCCCGGCCCAGCGCAGCGTCCACCAGGCACGCGCGGCGGCCATCCCGTCGCCGCCGTCGTACACCACCACCGGGTGCCCCTGCCGGACGCCCGCGCGGCGTAGCGCCGCCTGGAGCGCGGCCGGGTCGGGCAACGGGTGCCGGCCGGCGGATCCGGGCGGGCCGCAGAGCTCGGTGTCCAGGTCGACGAAGACCGCACCGGGCAGGTGACCGGCGGCGTAGTCGTCCCGGCCGGGTGGGCCGGCGAGCCGCCAGCGGACGTCGAGCAGGGTGGGCGGGTGGCCCTGACCGATCTCGACGGCCAGTTCCGCCGCCTCGACCAGTAGATCATCGGTACCGGACATGGCGTCCAGTTAACCCCATCGCACCGTCCTGACCGGCGGTTCGCCAGCGGTCGCCGACCGGTCAGCGGGGTAGCATCGGTGGTCGGGAGGACCTGCGACGTGAAACATGATCTGGTCGACACGACCGAGATGTACCTGCGCACCATCCTCGAACTCGAGGAGGAGGGGGTGCCGCCGCTACGCGCCCGGATCGCCGAGCGGCTCCGGCAGAGCGGTCCGACCGTCAGCCAGACCGTCGCCCGGATGGAACGTGACGGGCTGCTCACCGTCGAGGGCGACCGGCACCTCGCGCTGACCTCGTTGGGACGCAGCACGGCGGTCTCGGTGATGCGCAAGCACCGTCTCGCCGAACTGCTGCTGGTCAACGTGATCGGGATGCCCTACGAGGAGGCCCACGAGGAGGCCTGCCGGTGGGAGCACGTGATGAGCGACGCGGTGGAGAAGCGGGTGTACGACCTGCTCAACCGGCCGACCCGGTCTCCGTACGGCAATCCCATCCCGGGGCTGGAGGAGTTGGGCACACCGGAGCAGCCGACCACCGAGGCGGCCGACGGTGAACGCAACCTGGCCTTCCCCGGTCTCGTCGGCACGGTGACCGTGCGGCGGATCTGCGAGAGCCTGCAGACCGACGGGGACGTGCTGCGTCAACTGCACGCCGCCGGGGTGGACCCGGGTGCCCGGGTGACCGTCGCCCAGGAACGGGACTCCGTCACCATCGACCGCTCGGGTGAGAAGATCCGTCTCCCCCGCGAGGTCGCCTCCCGGGTGTTCGTCGCCGCCGGCTGAGCCGTCGGTCCCCTTCCCCGGTGCCGTGCCGGGCGGTGGTTCGCCGTCCGGCTCAGTCGGTGACGTACGGGCAGTGCCGGCAGCCACGCCCGCAGCAGGTGCCGCGCCGGGCGAGGAAGCCGGCGGTGAGCACGAAGAGCCCGGTCGACGGGTCGGGGTAGCCGGCCTCGCCGGCGGCCAGCGCGGCGGCGTGCGCGGCGAGGATCCGCTCCCGGTCCGGGTGGTCGAGGGGCAGCCGGGACGGGTGCGGTTCGGTCAGCGCCCGCGCCGCCAACGGCAGCCGTTTCCCGGTCACGGGCGGCGTGCGAGAACGTACGACAAGCCGGTCATACGTGCACCACTGCGATCCGCTGGTCCTTGGGCCGGTCCGGCTCGTCCACGAGCTTGCTCATGTCGTCCGGATCGCTGGTGAGAAGCACCACCGGGCGGGCGAGTTCCAGGGCGGTCGCCGCAACCATGGCGTCGATCGCGCACCGGTGCCCGGACAGTCCGGCGGCCCCGAGCAGTTCACCCGCCCGCCGGCCCAGTTCCGGCGTCACCGACTGCACCGAGATCCGGGACAGCACCCGGTGTACGGCCGCGTCCCGTGGACCACCGCGTAGCACCTCGGCAAGGGTCACCGAACTGACGGCCACCCGGGCGCCACGCTCTCGCGCGATCTCCAGGAAAGCCCGCACCTTCGGCTGCCCTGCTGCGAGTTTCACGAGCCCTTCACTGTCGAGAACCAATCCTCCGCCGGCACCTACTGGGCGTCTGGCCACGAATTCCTCGCCTCGGTCAACAGTTCATCGGAGACCGGTCCGTACTCCGACTCGAGTAGCGCCGCGAGTTCCCCGAGCAGGTCCAACTCAAGTTGCCTGGCAACTGCTTCGGTGACGTACTGGCTGAACTCTCCACGGCCGACCCGTTGCTGAACAGCGGCCGTGAGGTCTTCGGGCATCGACACGCTGACCTTGCGAGCCCGTCCGACGAGTCGGAGCCGGCGGCCGGGCTCCGGGGTGCCGCCGCTCAGGGCCTGCACCACCTCGGCCTGGAAATCCGGCGACGCCTTGCTCAGATCGTGGAGTGCACGCAGCATCTCCGGCAGGGTCGGACGAACAAGGTCCGCAGTGGGCTCCAGGTGCGGGAGGAGATCGCCACTGTCGTCGTCATCTGCCGATCGGGAAGGAAGCGGTTCGGCGGTCACTCGACCATACTACCGCCGGTAGCAACGCCTCCCAACCGCCTCGGACACCTGCGGACAAAGTGTTTGGTCTTGCTGGTTCCCGGGCGCGGCACACCACATCCCTGCCGCAGCGACCGCCCGGCCCCTCCACGGGCTCGGGCGGTCGCTGTCTTTCAGACCCGGCCGGCGTCCCGCGACCAATCTCGCAGGACGCCAGCCGAGCCCACGTCACCACCGAGCAATTCGACGTTGCATCAATGCAACTCCGCCCGGTTCAGCTGCAGCCGCTGGTGGAGCCGCAGCCCTCGCAGACGTAGCAGCTGCCGGCGGGACGCATCTTCGTACCGCAGGTGAAGCAGAGCGGCGCGTCGGCGGCCTTGCCGATCACCGCCTCCAGCAGCTCGGTGGAGGAACCGACCGACGACGCCGGCTTGGCGACCGGCGCCTCAACCACCGGCTCCGGCTTCGTCTCGACCGGGGCGGAGGCGGCCATCGCGGCGAGGTCCGCGCCGCCCTCGGCCGCCTCCGCCTCGGCCCGCATCTGGGCGGTCCGCTCGGCGGCGGTGAAGATGCCCAGCTCGGCACGGGTGTCGTAGGGCAGGAAGTCCAGCGCCAGGCGACGGAAGATGTAGTCCATCACCGAGGCGGCGATCCGCACGTCCGGGTCGTCGGTCATCCCGGCCGGCTCGAACCGCATGTTGGTGAACTTGCTGACGTACGTCTCCAGCGGCACGCCGTACTGAAGGCCGATGGAGATGGCCACCGAGAACGCGTCCATCACGCCGGCCAGGGTCGAGCCCTGCTTGGACATCTTGAGGAAGACCTCGCCCAGACCGTCGTCGGGGTACGACGAGGCGGTGAGGTACCCCTCGGCGCCGCCGACGGAGAAGCTGACCGTCTGGGACGGACGCTTCTTCGGCAGCCGCTTGCGCACCGGGCGGTACTCGACGACCTTCTCCACGACCTTCTCGACCTCGGTCGAGGCGGTCTCGGTGCCCTTGTTCGGCTTGGCCGCCGAGAGCGGCTGGCCGACCTTGCAGTTGTCCCGGTAGATCGCCAGCGCCTTGAGGCCGAGCTTCCAGCCCTCGAAGTAGATCTTCTCGACGTCCTCGACGGTGGCCGCCTCCGGCATGTTCACCGTCTTGGAGATCGCGCCGGAGATGAACGGCTGGACGGCCGCCATCATCCGCACGTGACCCATCGGGGCGATCGAGCGCTCGCCCATGGCGCAGTCGAAGACCGGGTAGTGCTCCGGCTTGAGCCCGGGGGCGTCCACCACGTGACCGTGGTCGGCGATGTGCTCGATGATCGCCTCGACCTGCTCCTCCGGGTAGCCGAGGCTGCGCAGCGCGCGGGGCACCGTCTGGTTGACGATCTGCATCGAGCCGCCGCCGACCAGCTTCTTGAACTTGACCAGCGCCAGGTCCGGCTCGACGCCGGTGGTGTCGCAGTCCATCATCAGGCCGATGGTGCCGGTGGGGGCGAGCACGCTGGCCTGCGCGTTCCGCCAGCCGTTCCGGTCACCGACCTTGTTGCCCTGGGTCCACTGCCGGGTCGCCTCGCGGACGATCGCGGTGGCGACGGTGCCGCTCGGCTTGATCTCGTCGTTCGCGGCGGCGTGCTTGCGCATGACCCGCTTGTGCGGCTCGGCGTTGCGGGCGTAGCCGTCGTACGGGCCGACGATGCCGGCCAGCTCGGCCGAGCGGCGGTACGCCGTGCCGGTCATCAGCGAGGTGATCGCGGCGGCGAGCGAGCGCCCCTGGTCCGAGTCGTACGGCATGCCGGAGGCCATCAGCAGGGCGCCGAGGTTGGCGTACCCGATGCCGAGCTGGCGGTAGGCGCGGGTGGTCTCGCCGATCTTCTCGGTCGGGAAGTCGGCGAAGCAGATCGAGATGTCCATCGCCGTGATGACCATCTCGACGGAGCGGACGAACTTCTCCACCTCGAAGCCCCCGTCGGCGCGGAGGAACTTCATCAGGTTCAGCGAGGCCAGGTTGCAGGAGGAGTTGTCCAGGTGCAGGTACTCCGAGCACGGGTTCGAGGCGGTGATCCGCCCGGTCTCCGGGCAGGTGTGCCAGTCGTTGATCGTGTCGTCGTACTGGAGGCCGGGGTCGGCGCACTCCCAGGCCGCCTCGGCGATGGAGCGGAACAGCTTCTTCGCCTCGACCGTCTCGATGGTCGCCCCGTCGAGCCGACCGCGCAGGTCGAACCCGCCGTCGTTCTCCACCGCCGTCATGAACTCGTCGGAGACCCGGACCGAGTTGTTGGCGTTCTGGTACTGCACGCTGACGATGTCCGCGCCGCCCAGGTCCATGTCGAACCCGGCGTCGCGCAGCGCGCGGACCTTGTCCTCCTCGCGCGCCTTGGTGACCACGAACTCCTGGATGTCCGGGTGGTCCACGTCGAGGATGACCATCTTGGCCGCGCGCCGGGTGGCCCCGCCGGACTTGATGGTGCCGGCCGAGGCGTCCGCGCCGCGCATGAAGCTGACCGGGCCGGAGGCGTTGCCCCCGGAGGAGAGCAGCTCCCGGGAGGAGCGGATCCGGGAGAGGTTCACCCCGGAGCCGGAGCCGCCCTTGAAGATCAGCCCCTCCTCCTTGTACCAGTCGAGGATCGAGTCCATCGAGTCGTCGACGGCCAGGATGAAGCAGGCGCTGACCTGCTGCGGCGACGGCGTGCCGACGTTGAACCAGACCGGCGAGTTGAAGCTGAACACCTGGTGCAGCAGCATCCAGGTCAGTTCGTGGGCGAAGACCTCGGCGTCGGCCGGGCTCGCGAAGTAGCCGTACTTCTCACCGGCGGCCCGGTAGGTGCCGACCACCCGGTCGATGAGCTGCTTGAGCGACCACTCCCGCTCCGGGGTGCCCACCGCGCCCCGGAAGTACTTGGTGGTCACGATGTTGGCCGCGTTGACGCTCCAGGTCTCCGGGTACTCGACCCCGCGCTGCTCGAAGTTGATCGAGCCGTCCCGCCAGTTCGTCATCACGACGTCCCGGCGCTCCCAGGTCACCTCGTCGTACGGGTGCACCCCCTCGGTGGTCCACACCCGCTCGACCTTCAGCCCGGTGCCCGCAGCACCGTTCTTCGCCGCCCGCGTACGACTGGCTGTCACGCCGTCCCCCGCCATCTCATCCGCCCCCTCGTCTGCGCGGCCACCCGGCCACGCGTCGTCACTTGTCCCTTGGAAAAACTCAGCTGGTGTGGTCGGCCACTGCGGCCGGGGCCCCGTCGCTCCCGGCACCGACCCGGGCGCGCGCCGCCGCCCGCAGCGTCTCGATCTCGCGCTCGAAGTCGGCCAGCGAGTCGAACGACCGGTAGACGCTGGCGAAGCGGAGGTAGGCCACCTCGTCCAGGTCCCGCAGCGGGCCCAGGATCGCCAGCCCCACCTCGTGACTCGGAAGCTCCGCCGCGCCCTTGGCCCGCACGGTCTCCTCGACCTTCTGCGCCAGCAGGGCGATCGAGTCCTCGTCGACCGGCCGCCCCTGGCAGGCCTTGCGGACCCCGCCGATGATCTTCGTCCGGCTGAACGGCTCGGTCACCCCGCTCCGCTTCACCACCGCGAGAACCGCCTCCTCCACCGTGGTGAAGCGTTTGCCACATTCCGGGCAGGCCCGGCGACGCCGGATCAACTGGCCGTCGTCGGCCTCCCGCGAGTCGACCACCCGGGAGTCGGCGTGCCGGCAGTACGGGCACCGCATCGCCGCACCTCCTTCATCGATCGCGGTCGCGCCCCGTTCCCGGACACGCGTGATCACGGCGGAACCATCGGTCGATGGCCGGCCGCCGTGGGCGCGAACGAGAAGTGCGGTCGGTAGTCGAACCCAACCTATAGGCGACTTACACCCATGTGACTACTACATCTAGGGGTCGACCGTATGCCTCCGGCCGACGGTGGTCAAGTTGAGCGACACGTCCGGCGCGTCACGTCGAACCCCCCACGTCCAACGCCCGGGACCGGGTGCCGGTTACCCCCGGACGAGGCGCGAATCGAACATGAGTTCGAGTGGACGTACCATTAAACAGAAATCCGCCCCCTCCAGGGACGGATTTCCCGGCGACACGCCGGAATATGGTCGTACAGACGTTTGAAAATGACCCATCCCACCTATACGGTCGGGAACAACCGGGCGCGGGCGCCGTCGAGGCGTCCCGGCTCGCCACCGTACGCACCACGAGCCGCCGAGGCACCCAGCGCCGACCAGGGAGGACGGACGTGTCGACCGAGGACCGGGCCAGCCGGCCGAAGCCCCCGCAGCAGATCGCCGAGGCGGGGCCTCCGGCCACCCGCCGTCGCGCCGCGCGCAGCCGGACGGGGCAGCCCGCGGTGCGCCCGGTCGCCCCGGTGGTCAGCGCCTTCCCCGACCCGGCCACGGTCGACCTGACCGCCCGGCAGCGACGGATCCTGGAGTTCATCCGGGACTGGGTCGACCGCCACGGTTACCCGCCCAGCGTGCGGGAGATCGGCGAGGCGGTCGGGCTGGTCTCCCCGTCCAGCGTCGCCTACCAGCTCAAGGAGCTGGAGCGGAAGGGCTTCCTCCGGCGCGACCCGAACCGTCCCCGCGCGGTGGACGTCCGCCCGCCCAGCGACATGATCGACGACGAGGCGACCCGCTCGCAGCGGCCGGCCCCGGCGTACGTGCCGATGCTCGGCCGGATCGCCGCCGGTGGACCGATCCTCGCCGAGCAGGCCGTCGAGGACATCTTCCCCCTCCCCCGCGAGCTGGTGGGCGAGGGCGAGGTCTTCATGCTCCAGGTCAAGGGCGACTCGATGCTCGACGCCGCCATCTGCGACGGGGACTGGGTCGTGGTCCGGCAGCAGCCCACCGCCGACAGCGGCGAGATCGTGGCCGCGATGCTCGACGGCGAGGCGACCGTCAAGACGTACCGCCACCGCGACGGGCACGTCTGGCTGATGCCGCAGAACCCGGCGTTCGACCCGATCCCCGGTGACGACGCCACCATCATGGGACGCGTCGTGGCGGTCCTCCGCCGCATCTGACCCCGGTCCAGCCGTATCCGGCCCTGGTGGTCCACCAGGGGGCCGTCGCCGCACCGTCGACGGCCCGGTCGCCGGTCTACCGCGCGGTCAGTACCGGGTGCCCCGGTAGTCGTGGCCGGGGCCGTTGGCGGGCCCGTACCCCTCCGGGTCGTGTCCGCCCCGGCGGCGGTGCTCCTCCTCGCCCCGCCGTCGACCGGACGGGCCACCCCGGCGCGGCGGTTCGGCCCGGCCGCCGCCGTACACGCCGCCGGAGGAGCCGCCACCGTACCCGCCGTCGCCGCCGTGGCCGCCCCGACCGCCCGAGGGGCCCCGGCCACCGTCCCGGTAGCCGCCACGTCCGCTGGCGGGCGGGCCGCCGTACACGTTCGCCCCGCCCTGACCGCCGTAGACCGCGCCTCCGGCGGGCGGGGCCGCGCCGCCGTAGACGTTCCCCCCACCGGCCCGACCGGCCGGACGGCCACCGGCGGCCGGCTGGCCACCGTAGACCGCGCCCCGCTGCGGCTCCCGGCCGGGCGGTGGCGGAGCGCCGGGGCGGCCGGGAGCACGACGGTCGACGTCGTCGCGGCCCGGCACCTCACCGCTGACGTACACGTCGTCGCCGCTGCGCTTGGTCGCCTCCGGTGGGCGGCGACGGGCCCGGACGATACCGACGATCCCCGCCCCGACCAGCAGCGCGCCGAGCACACCGACCGCCGCGATCAGGTACGTGATGTCGTCCAGGCTGAGCCCGTCCAGGAAGGAGCGGTCGGCCGCCTCCTTGGCCTTCGACTTGCCGGCCACCGGCGCGGCGCCCTTGCTCGACGGCGGGTACGCCAGGATGTCGACCTTCGCCTCCTCGCCCAGCTGACCGACGTCGGAGACGGTGACGAAGAGCTTGCCGTCGGGGGTGTAGGAGATGGCCTCGCCGAACGGGTCGGCCAGCGGGGTGACCCGGGGTTCGCCCTTGGTCAGGGCGGCCACGATGTCGCCACCGGTCACGTCGTACTCGAACGCGTCGGCGTAGGTGCGCAGCACCACCCGGCTGCCGTCGGGTGAACGGGCCGCCCCGGTGATCGCGATCCGCCCGGGCCCGTGGAACACGTTGGGGGTGTTGGTCTTGGGCAGGCCGATCTCGCCGAGCTTCTGCATCGGCACCGGCTCGGCGTTGTTCTTCTTCAGGGCCGCCGTCGGGGTGAAGATCTGCGCCTTGCCGCTGAGCGTCTTGGTGATGATCAGCGGTTTGCCGTCGTCACCGATCAGCAGCGCCTCGGCGTCGTGCGGTTTGCGCTCCGGGTAGGCGACCCGGTGCAGCTCGGGCTGCTCCGAGCCGTCGACCGGCATGGTCCACAGCGCCACCCGCTCGCGCTTCTGGTCGTTGTCGCCGATGTCGGCGATCCAGAGCGTCTCGCCGTCCGGGGAGAGGGCCAGGTCCTCCGGGTCCAGCGGCCCCTGCCCGGAGTACCGGACGGTCTTGGTGACCTCGCACTTCGCGTCCAGGAAGAAGATCCGCTTGTGGCTGTCGACGTCCGTGCTGTCGTTGACCACGATGTAGCCGCTCTTCGTCGCGACCAGCCCGGAGAGCTCCCGGAGCCGCTCGTCGGTGACCGAGCAACGCTTCTCGCCGGCCGCCGGGGCGTTCGAGGCGTCGGGGGCCGGGGCGGCGACCGCCGCCCCGGCGATCCCCACGGTCACCGTGAGCAGGCCGAAGGCAACCGTGATCGAGGAAACCGCGCGCCGCATGGGCTCAGTGTCGCATGTTCCGCTCACCGTTCGGACGACCCGGCGGCCCCTTACGGACGACGTGCGGCGACGGCGTTCTCCGCCGTCTCGAACGGCGCCAGCTCGGCGGCGAGCGCCGCACCGACCCGGACGTGCAGCAACGTGCCCTCGGCCAGATGGGCCGTGCTGAGCACCTCGCCCTGCCGGTGCACCCGCGCGACCAGGTCGCCCCGGTCGTACGGCAGCACCGCGCGGACCTCGACCGCCGGGCGGGGCAGGCGTGCCTCGACGGCGGCCCGCAAATCCTCGATCCCGCGCCCCGAGTGCGCGGAGACGAAGATCGCGTCCGGCCAGGCACGCTTGAGCCGCAGCAGCGTCTCCTCATCGGCGGCGTCGATCTTGTTGACCGCCAGCAGTTCGGGCAGCCGGTCGGCGCCGACCTCGGCGAGCACCTCGCGGACTGCCCGCACCTGCTCCTCCGGGTCGGGGTGGGTGCCGTCGACCACGTGCACCACCAGGTCGGCGTCGGCCACCTCCTCCAGCGTCGACCGGAACGCCTCGACGATCTGGTGCGGCAGGTGCCGGACGAAGCCGACCGTGTCGGAGAGGGTGTAGAGGCGACCGTCGGCGGCGGTGGCCCGCCGGGTGGTCGGGTCGAGGGTGGCGAAGAGCGCGTCCTCAACCAGCACGCCCGCGCCGGTCAGCCGGTTCAGCAGGCTGGACTTGCCGGCGTTGGTGTAGCCGGCGATGGCCACCGCGGGCACCGCGTTGCGGGAGCGGCGGGCGCGCTTGGTCTGGCGTACCGTCCGCATGGCCTTGATCTCGCGGCGCAGCCGGGAGATCCGGTGGCGGATGCGCCGCCGGTCGGTCTCCAGCTTGGTCTCACCGGGACCACGCACGCCCACGCCGCCGCCGGCGCCGCCGCCGCGACCGCTACCACCGGTCTGCCGGGAGAGGGTCTCACCCCACCCACGCAGCCGGGGCAGGAGGTATTCGAGCTGGGCCAGTTCGACCTGCGCCCGGCCCTCCCGGCTCTTGGCGTGCTGGGCGAAGATGTCGAGGATCAGCGCGGTCCGGTCGACCACCTTGACCTTGGTGCGCTGTTCCAGGTTGCGCAACTGGGACGGGGAGAGCTCCCCGTCGCAGATCACCGTGTCGGCGCCGGTGGAGAGGACCACCGCGCCCAGGTCGTCGACCTTGCCCCGACCGATGTAGGTGGCCGGGTCCGGGCGGCTGCGCCGCTGGATCAGCCCCTCCAGCACCTGCGAGCCGGCGGTCTCGGCGAGCGCGGCCAGTTCGGTGAGGGAGTTCTCCGCGTCGGTCACCGTGCCCTCGGTCCAGACCCCGACCAGCACGACCCGTTCCAGCCGGAGTTGGCGGTACTCGACCTCGGTGATGTCGGTGAGTTCGGTGGAGAGACCGGGCACCCGACGCAGCGCCTGACGCTCCTCCAGTTCCAGCTCGCCGGTGGTGGCGTCGAGTTCCTCGTCCTCGACCGGGACGAAGCCCTGCTGCTCTCGCAAACCGCTCTCCTGTCCGTTTTGGTAGGTACGAAGCAATCGTGACACGCGTACGGCCCCGCCGCACCTGCTATTTTCCCGTCCGCCGATGGATCACGCGCGGCCCGTGTCACCCTTCTCCGGGCCGAGTGTCGGTCCGATCCGGCGAACCGGTAGAAATGCGGGGTCGGCGGCACCGGGGCCGTCGAGCCGTTACCGGAGGAACCCTGTGGCCATCACCCGACTGCCGAGCGCCGGATTCTCGATCACCATCCGGATCGCCGTGCCCGCCGACGCGTCGTCGATCGGCCGGCTCACCACCTGTGTCGGGGAGGCCGGGGCCATCGTCACCGCGCTGGACGTGGTCGACTCCGACCCGAACCACGTGGTGGTCGACCTGACCTGCGACACCGCCGACGCCGGCCACGCCGACCAGGTGGTCCAGGCGTTGACCGAGCTGGACGGCGTGGACGTCCGCAAGGTCTCCGACCGGACCTTCCTGCTGCACCTGGGCGGCAAGATCGAGGTCAGCCCGAAGGTGGCGCTGCGCAACCGGGACGAGCTGTCCCGCGCGTACACGCCGGGGGTGGCCCGGGTCTGCCAGGCGATCGCGGAGAACCCGGCCGACGCCCGCCGGCTGACCATCAAGCGCAACACGGTGGCCGTGGTCAGCGACGGCTCGGCCGTGCTCGGCCTCGGCAACCTGGGCCCGGCCGCCTCGCTGCCGGTGATGGAGGGCAAGGCGGCCCTGTTCAAGCGGTTCGGCGGGGTGGACGCCTGGCCGGTGGTGCTGGACACCCAGGACACCGACGAGATCGTCAACATCGTCCGGGCGATCGCGCCGGCGTACGGCGGGATCAACCTGGAGGACATCGCCGCGCCGCGCTGCTTCGAGATCGAGGCCCGGCTGCGGGACCTGCTGGACATCCCGGTCTTCCACGACGACCAGCACGGCACCGCGATCTGCGTGCTCGCCGCGCTGACCAACGCGCTGCGCGTGGTGGGCAAGAACCTGTCGGACGTCCGGGTGGTGGTCTCCGGCGCGGGCGCGGCCGGCACGGCGATCATGAAGCTGCTGCTGCGCCAGGGCGTGGGCGACATCATCGCGTACGACCGGCAGGGCGCGCTGCACCGTGGGCTGTCCGACCTCAACCCGGCGTGGCAGTGGCTGGCCGAGAACACCAACCGGGAGAACTACTCCGGTGACCTGCGCGGGGCGGTGGCCGGCGCGGACGTCTTCATCGGGGTGAGCGCGCCGAACCTGCTCACCGGCGAGGACGTCGCCACCATGGCCAAGGACGCGATCGTCTTCGCGCTGGCGAACCCGGACCCGGAGGTCGACCCCCGGGAGGCGCGCAAGCACGCCGCGGTGGTCGCCACCGGCCGCTCCGACCAGCCGAACCAGATCAACAACGTGCTCGCCTTCCCCGGCGTCTTCCGGGGCATGCTGGACGCGCACGCCGAGGAGTTCACCGAGGAGATGGCGATCGCCGCCGCCCGCGCCATCGCGGACGTGGTCGGCGAGGACAAGATCAACCCGACGGTGATCGTCCCCAGCGTGTTCGACTCCCGGGTGGCCCCCGCGGTGGCCGCCGCCGTCCGGGCCGCCGCCCAGAACCCCGGCGCCACGGCTCCCCCGGCCGCCGATTCCGGCCCGGCCGACCTTCCCGAGATCGCCGCCGCCTCCTCCGCCACCCCCTGACCGGTCCGGCTCCACCCGGGCTCCAGGTGTTTGTGTGTCTGCAGGGGACCCTTCCTCGTCGAAAACGAGTAACAGGGGTCCCCTGCAGAGGTCCTGGTCGCCCCCGGCGGTCCGCGCGGTGGATCAGAGGAGCGTGCCGGTGGCCACCAGGAGGGCGGGGCCGGCGAGCCAGCAGGAGTGCGGCTCGATCGTGACCGTCAGCCGGCCACCGGGGACGTCGACCGCCACCACACCGGTCTCCCGGCCGGCGTCCCGCAGCGCCACGGCCGCCACCGCGCAGGCCCCCGTGCCGCAGGAGAGCGTCTCGGCCGATCCGCGCTCGTACACCCGCATCAACACGTGCCCGTCGGTGCCGTCGACCGGCTCGCCCGGACTGGTGAACTCGACGTTCACCCCGGCCGGGAAGAGCGCCGGGTCGACCCCGGGCGGACGGGTGAGGTCGAGGGTGGCCAGGTCCAGCCCGGCCGGCAGCGCGCAGACCAGGTGCGGGTTGCCGACGTCGACGGCGGTGCCGGGCAGGGTCAGCCCGCCGAGTGTGGCCACCCCGGCGTCGTAAAGGTCCGGGCGGCGCATCTCGACGGCGATGGACTCCCCGTCCAGGCGGGCGCGGACCACGCCGGCCCGGGTCGCCACCGGCAGCAGGCCGTCGGCCGGGGCGGCCAGCCCGCTGGCGACGAGGTAACGGACGAACACCCGGGCGCCGTTGCCGCACATCTCGGCGAAGGAGCCGTCCGCGTTCCAGTAGTCCATGAACCACTCGGCCTCGCCGGCCTGCCCGGCGCCGTCCGGGTGTTTCGCGGCCCGGACCACCCGCAGCACGCCGTCACCGCCGACGCCGCGTCGCCGGTCGCAGAGCGCGGCGACCCGCTCGGGGGTCAGCGTCAGACGCCCGTCCGGGTCGGGCAGGATCACGAAGTCGTTGCCGGTGCCATGGCCCTTGGTGAACTCCACGCCCCCATCATTCCGCAGCGGCCCACGGCGTCCGGCGGGTGCTCACTCCGCCGAGGCCCGCACCACCGCACACGCCGCCCCGACCAGGTCCGGGGCGGCGGCGTCCAGCCAGTGCACCCGGGGGTCACGACGGAACCAGGAGCGCTGCCGGCGGACGAACCGGCGGGTCGCCCGGATCGTCTCGTCGTGTGCCTCGGTCTCGGTCGACTCGCCGGCCAGGAAGCGCAGCACCTGCTGGTAGCCGAGCGCCCGGCTGGCCGTACGTCCCTCGGGCAGGCCGTGGCCGACCAGCTCGCGGGTCTCGGCGACCAGCCCGTCGGCCCACATCCGGTCCACCCGGCGGGCGATCCGCTCGTCCAGGACGGCGGTGTCCAGGTCGACGCCGAGCTGCACGGACGGGTAGAACGGGGTCGGCTCGGGCAGCGAGGCGGCGAAGGGCGCGCCGGTCAGCTCGACGACCTCCAGCGCCCGGACGATCCGTCGCCCGTTCCCGGGCAGGATGGTCGCGGCGGCGGCCGGGTCGGCGGCGCGCAGCCGCTCGTACAGCGGGGCCGGGCCGACGGCGGCCAGCTCGGCCTCCAGGCGTCCGCGCAGCTCCGGGTCGGTGCCGGGGAACTCGAACCGTTCCAGCACCGCCCGGACGTAGAGGCCCGAGCCGCCGACCAGCAGCGGGACCTTTCCCCGGGCGAGGATGTCGTCGACCGCCGCGCGGGCGAGCCGCTGGTACTCGGCGACGCTCGCCGGTTCGGTGACCGGCCAGATGTCGAGCAGGTGGTGCGGGACGCCCTCGCGTTCGGCCGGGGTCAGCTTGGCGGTGCCGATGTCCATGCCCCGGTAGAGCTGCATCGAGTCGGCGTTGACCACCTCACCGTCGAGCGCGTGGGCCAGGGCGATGCTCAGCGCGGACTTCCCGGCGGCGGTCGGCCCGACCACCGCGACGACGCTCACGCCCGCTCCCAGTCCGCCACGAGGTAGGCCACGCCGTAGGGGGCGGTGTGGTGGGTCAGCTCGCCCCGCCAGTCGCCGCCGGCCGCGCGCACCGCGCCGGCCAGCACCTGCCAGGGCGCCCGGCCGGCGACCCGCAGCTGCGCCGAGAGCCCCGGGTCCAGGCCGCCCAGGGCGGCGGTGTCCGCGCCGGCCAGGGCCAGGGCGACCCCGTCGTCGTACGGCTGGGCCCGCGGGTCGTCGTAGCCGGGCGCCTTCTGCCCCCGGCAGGCCGACCCGTCCCCGAGCACCAGCAGCGCGGTGCGCGCCCCGTCGGCGTCGGACAGCTCCGCCCCGAGCCGGGCGCACTCGTCGGGCGTGGCGTCGACGGCGACGGAGTGGGCGAACCGGGGCAGGTCCGTGCCGGAGCGACCGACCAGCCACGCGCCGATGGTCAGGCTGAGCGGGAGGTGGGGGCCGCCGGCACAGTTGACCTTCCACAACCGGATGTACCGGTCGACACCGTACGGACGGAGCGAACCGTGGTCGGCGGGCCGGAACCGGGTCGTCCGGGGCCCGGAGCCGATCAGCAGGAGCTGCTCCGGCCGGGCGTCGAGCAGCCGGGCGACCGCCGCGTCGCAGGCCGCGCGGAGGTCGTCGAGTTCACCGGCGGCCGCGCCGGCGACCTCGGGCACGAGCAGCGGCGGATGCGGGCAGACGGCGGCGGCGACCAGGGACACGGGGCAACCGTATCGGCCGGGCGCGGCCGACGCCCCGGGGCCCACGGGGAACACCGGCCGCGCCCGGGTCCGGTGGGCTGCCGGCCTGGTCGCCCCCGCTGTCCGCCGGGCCGTTCCGGTACGCCGTACCGTACGGGGTACGTCAACAACCGAGAAGCCGACCGTCGAAAGACGACGGTCCGGGGTAGGACACCGTATGGTCACGGTCGGCGATAGGCGCTCGACGCGGACCCGGTGGGACCTGTGACAATGCCGGGGGAGAAACTTGCTGCGCCGTGGCGGCGATCACGGGACTGTCCCCGTCGACGCCGGGAGAACGAGGATGGGCACATGAGCGACTGGACTGCCTTCGGACGGGTGGACGCGGACGGCACCGTGTACGTCAAGACCGCCGAGGGCGAGCGGGTGGTCGGATCCTGGCAGGCCGGAGCACCGGAGGAGGGGCTGGCCCACTTCGCCCGCCGCTTCGCCGACCTGGTCACCGAGGTCGACCTGGCCGAGGCCCGACTCAACTCGGGGGCGGCCGACGCCAGCGGATCACTGACCACGGTCCGCCGGCTGCGGGATTCGCTGGCCGAGGCGCACGTCGTCGGGGACATCGACGCGCTCGCCGCCCGGCTGGACAAGCTCGCCGCGCTCGCGGAGGAGAAGGCCGGCGAGGCGCGGGCGGCCCGCGACGCCGCGCGGGTCGAGGCCGTGGCCCGTAAGACCGCCCTGGTGGAGGAGGCCGAGAAGCTCGCCGCCGAGTCCACCGGGTGGAAGACCGCAGGCGACCGCCTCAAGGAGATCCTCGACGAGTGGAAGACCATTCGTGGGGTCGACAAGAAGACCGACGGTGAGCTGTGGAAGCGGTTCGCCGCCGCCCGGGACGGGTTCACCCGGCGTCGGGGCGCGCACTTCGCCTCCCTGGACTCGCAGCGCAAGCAGGCGCAGTCCGCCAAGGAGCAGCTGGTCGCCGAGGCCGAGTCGGTCAAGGGCTCGACCGAGTGGGCGGCCACCGCCAACCGGCTCAAGGAACTGATGGCCGAGTGGAAGGCCGCGCCGCGCGCCTCGAAGGAGGCCGAGCAGAAGCTCTGGGAACGGTTCCGGGCGGCTCAGGACGAGTTCTTCACCCGGCGGAGCGAGGTCTTCTCGGCACGGGACAACGAGCAGCGCGCCAACCTGGAGCGCAAGCAGGCCCTGCTGGCCGAGGCCGAGGCGCTGGACGTCGACGCCGACCCGCGCGGCACGCAGGCGAAGCTGCGGGAGATCCAGGCGCAGTGGCACGAGGCCGGGCGGGTGCCCCGGGACGCGGCGGCCGGCCTGGAGCGGCGGATGCGGGCGGTGGACGACCGGGTCCGTGAGGCGATGGACTCCGCGTGGCGGCGTACCGCGCCGCAGGACAACCCGCTGCTGGCCCAGATGCGCGCGCAGGTCGCCGAGGCCGAGGAGCGGCTGAGCCGTGCCCAGGCCGCCGGGGACGCCAAGCGGATCCGGGAGGCCGAGCAGGCGCTCGCGTCCAAGCGGCAGTTCCTCCAGCTCGCCGAGCAGGCTGGCTGACCAACCGTCGACCGCCCCCGTGTGCCCCGGAGTCCGGGGCACA
Source organism: Micromonospora sp. NBRC 101691 (assembly GCF_030269285.1). Lineage (NCBI taxonomy): Bacteria > Bacillati > Actinomycetota > Actinomycetes > Micromonosporales > Micromonosporaceae > Micromonospora > Micromonospora sp. NBRC 101691. Next base: position 222,050 of record NZ_BSTB01000002.1, on the reverse strand, counting down.
CGGGGGCTTCGTCGTTCGCCGGCTCCGGCACCGGGCCGGTAGGCCCCCGCCCGCCGTAATGTTGACGGCCGCAGCGTCGGCGGCGCGACGTTGACGGGCGCGATCGGCGGCGACCAGAATGAGCGTGGAGCCAGGGCACCCCGCCACGCACACGTGGCCATCTTCCGCACGGCAGGTCCGGGCACGGATCCCTCGGAATGGAGCTCTGGCAATGTCCCGTACCCTCCGTCGCGGCATGCTCGGCGGCGTTCTCGCCGCCGTGGTGACCGCGACCGTCGGCGTGCTCGTCGCCGCCGCCCCCACCCCCGCGCCGGCCGTCACCGCGAACGCCGGCACCGGCACCGGTTACCTGCACACCGACGGCAACCGGATCGTCGACGCCACCGGCGCCACGGTGCGGATCACCGGCATCAACTGGTTCGGCATGGAGACCGACAACAAGACCTTCCACGGTCTCTGGTCCACCAACCCGTGGCGCAACCAGATCGACACCATGGCCCGCCTCGGCTACAACACCCTGCGGGTGCCGTACTCGAACGACGCGCTGAAGCCGGGCGCGACCGCCAGCGGCATCAACGACTTCGTCAACCCCGACCTGGTCGGGCTCTCCCCGTTGCAGATCCTCGACCGGGTGATCGAGTACGCCGGTGGCAAGGGGATGCGGATCATCCTGGACCGGCACCGGCCGACCGCCGGTGGCCAGTCGGCGCTCTGGTACACCTCGACGGTCTCCGAGCAGACCTGGATCGACGACTGGAAGATGCTCGCCCGCCGGTACGCCGGCAACACCACCGTCATCGGCGCCGACCTGCACAACGAGCCGCACGCCGAGGGGACCAACCCGAACGCCACCGGTGCCTGTTGGGGCTGTGGCGTCCCGGCCCGGGACTGGCGACTGGCCGCCGAGCGGGCCGGCAACGCGATCCTCGGCGTACAGCCGAACTGGCTGATCTTCGTGGAGGGGGTGAGCTGCCCGAGCGGCGGCCTCTCCAACGTCTGGGACGGCGACCCCAGCAACGACGAGGACTGCGGCTGGTGGGGTGGCAACCTGTCGAAGGCCGGCGAGTTCCCGGTCCGGCTGAGCGTGCCGAACCGGCTGGTCTACTCGCCGCACGAGTACGCCACCTCGGTCTACGAGCAGGCCTGGTTCGACGCGCCCGACTTCCCGGCGAACCTGCCCGGGATCTGGGACAGGTACTGGGGTTACCTGTACAAGCAGAACATTGCTCCGATCATGATGGGCGAGTTCGGCAGCACGCTCGCCGACCCCCGGGACAAGGTCTGGCTGGAGCGGCTGATGGCCTACACCGGCACCGGGGTCAACGGGATGTCCTTCACCTACTGGTCGTGGAACCCGAACTCGGGGGACACCGGCGGCATCGCCCTGGACGACTGGACCACCATCAACACCACCAAGCAGGCGATCCTCCAGCCGTACCTGATCGCCCCGGTCGGTGGCGGCCCCTCCCCCACCCCGACCGGCGGCCCGTCGTCCCCGCCGCCGGGCGGCGGGTGCACGGTCGCGTACCGGACGACCAACACCTGGCAGGGCGGCTTCCAGGGTGAGCTGACCGTCACCAACACCGGTGGCGCGGCGGTCAACCCGTGGCGGGTCACCTGGTCCTGGCCGAGCGGGGTCACCGTCGCCAGTGGCTGGAACGCCACGGTGACCCAGAGCGGTGGCACGGTGACCGCTGCGGCGCCCACCTGGACCCCGTCGCTGGGTGCCGGCGCCTCGGTGACGATCGGCTTCACCGCCAACGGCCCGACCAGCACGCCGAGCGCGGTCACGCTCAACGGCACCGCCTGCTGACCGTTCCTCCGGCGGCGGCCGTCACCGGCTCCCGGTGACGGCCGCCGTCGCGCGTTCCCCGGCGGGACCGACCGGCGGGTGGGCCCGGGCCAGGGCCAGGGCCAGGGCCACCGCGCCGACGACCCATGGAATCGACACCAATCGGTGATCGACTTGTGACGCGGTGTTTACATCGGGGGGCGGTTGTGTTTGTATCGGGAAAGCGCTTACCTGACCGGTCGAAGCGTAGTGCGGGAGCTGGAAACGTTCGTTCAGCACGAGGACAACCGTCCCCCCGGTCACCGGCCGACCCCCGACGTCGCCTTGGGCACGACGTCCCACCGGTCCGCCGGGCCGGGTGTCCACCGCTCCAAGAAGGGAAGCAACCATGCTCGCAGGACGGCGTCGCCTGACGCTGCTCGCCACCACCGCCGGTGCCACCGCGGCGCTGGTCACCGCCGGTATGCTCACCTCCGTCACCGCCCAGGCCAGCCCCACCGCCGGCACCGAGTCGGTGCCGCAGCCAGCCTCGACCGCCCTGGTCGGCTGGGCCACCCAGAACGGCGGCACCACCGGCGGCGGCAGCGCCCCGACGACCACGGTCACCAGCGCCTCGGCGCTGACCAGCGCGCTCGGTTCCAGCAGCGCGGCGGTGATCCGGGTCTCCGGCACCATCTCCTGCTCCGGCATGCTGCGGGTCCGGTCGAACAAGACCATCCTCGGCAACGCCGGTGCGACCATCTCGGGCTGCGGTTTCAACATCAACGGCGACCGCAACGTCATCATCCGGAACCTGACCTTCCGGGGCTGGAACGACGACGCGATCAACGTCCAGGAGTCCGCCACCAACCTCTGGATCGACCACAACACCTTCACCGGCGGCAGCGACGGCGCGGTCGACATCAAGCGCGGCTCGGACTTCATCACGGTGTCCTGGAACCGGGTCTACGGCCACGACAAGTCGATGCTGCTCGGGCACAGCGACGACAACGCCAGCCAGGACCGGGGGCACCTCCGGGTGACCTACCACCACAACTGGTTCGACGGCAGCGGCCAGCGCCACCCGCGGGTCCGCTTCGGCAACCCGGTGCACGTCTACAACAACTACTACTACAACAACGGCGGCTACGGGGTGGCGTCCACCGAGGGCGCCGGTGTGCTCGTCGAGGGCAACTACTTCGAGAACGTCGACGACCCGTACCACCTCGGGGAGGGCAGCTCCGGGCCGGGCACCCTGGTCGCCCGGAACAACCACTTCGTGAACTCGGGCAGCGGGCAGGCCGGCGGCAGCGTCGCCAGCATCCCGTACGCGTACACGCTGGACACCCCGAGCAGCGTCAAGTCGATCGTGACCGCCGGCGCGGGCGCCGGCCGGATCTCGGTCTGATCCACCCGGAAGGATCGGGGCCCCGCCGAGCGGCGGGGCCCCGGTCGCGTCGGCTCAGTGCGCGGCGCAGCCGGTGGCCGGCGCGGGCGACGCGGCCGGCGCGCCGACCGTGGGCAGGCCGAGCAGCACCCCGGGGGTACGCGGCGCGAGCCCCGCCTCGGCGGCGTCGCCGGCCCGGGTGCGCCGGTGCGACACCGGCTCGCCGTCGGCGTTGAGATGGTGCGGGGCGGCGTAGGTGACCGTGGTGTGCACGATGTCGCCGGGACGGACCGTACCGGCCAGCGACCCCGCGTCGAAGTGCACCAGCCGACCGTCGCGGGCCCGGCCGGACATCCGGCCGGTGCGCTCGTCCTTGCGGCCCTCACCGACGGCGACCAGCACCTCGACGGTCTCCCCGACCAGCTTGCGGTTCTCCGCCCAGGTGATCTCCTCGACGCAGGCGATCAGCCGCTCGTAACGCTCCTGCACGACCTCCTTGGGCAGTTGCCCGTCCATCGTGGCGGCCGGGGTGCCGGGGCGCTTGGAGTACTGGAACGTGAACGCCGAGGCGAACCGGGACTCGCGGACCACGTCGAGGGTGCGCTGGAAGTCCGCCTCGGTCTCGCCGGGGAAGCCGACGATGATGTCGGTGGTGATGGCCGCGTCCGGCATCGCCGCACGCACCTTGGCGATGATGCCGAGGTAGCGCTCGGCCCGGTACGACCGGCGCATCGCCTTCAGCACGTCGTCCGACCCGGACTGCAACGGCATGTGCAGCGAGTGGCAGACGTTCGGGGTCTCGGCCATCGCGGCGATCACGTCGTCGGTGAAGTCCTTCGGGTGCGGGCTGGTGAACCGGACCCGCTCCAGGCCCTCGACGTCACCGCAGGCGCGCAGCAGCTTGCCGAAGGCGTACCGGTCGCCGAACTCGACGCCGTAGGAGTTGACGTTCTGCCCGAGCAGGGTCACCTCCAGCACGCCGGAGTCGACCAGGGTGCGGACCTCGGCGAGGACGTCGCCGGGGCGGCGGTCCTTCTCCCGGCCGCGCAGCGAGGGCACGATGCAGAACGTGCAGGTGTTGTTGCAGCCCACCGAGATGGAGACCCAGCCGGCGTACGTCGACTCGCGCCGGGTGGGCAGCGTCGAGGGGAAGACGTCGAGGGACTCCAGGATCTCCACCTCGGCGGCGGCGTTGTGCCGGGCCCGCTCCAGCAGCACCGGCAGGGAGCCGATGTTGTGGGTGCCGAAGACCACGTCCACCCAGGGGGCGCGGCGGACGATGTCACCGCGGTCCTTCTGGGCCAGGCAGCCACCGACCGCGATCTGCATCCCCGGGTTCCGGGTCTTGACCGGACGCAGGTGACCCAGGTTGCCGTAGAGGCGGTTGTCGGCGTTCTCCCGGACCGCGCAGGTGTTGAAGACGACCACGTCGGGGTGGTCGTCGGCCTCCGGGGCGCGCACGTAGCCCGCCTGCTCCAGCAGACCGGAAATGCGTTCGGAGTCGTGCACGTTCATCTGGCAGCCGTACGTACGCACCTGGTAGGTGCGCGGGCTGCCCACGGCTGCGGTAGTCATGACGGTGACAGCGTATCCGGGCCGGACCGACCGGCCCGAACCGAGGAGGAACCATGTGCCGGAGCATCAAGACCCTGCGGGAGCCGTACGTCCCGACGGTCACCGACGCGGACGTGCACGCCGCGGCGTTGCAGTACGTCCGGAAGATCTCCGGTTTCCGCGCGCCCGCCGCGCACAACGCCGCCGCGTTCGAGGCGGCGGTGACCGCCGTCGCCGCCGCCACCCAGACGCTGCTCGACCAGCTCGTGGTCCGGGGCGCCAGCCGTTCCGGACCGTCCCCCGCCACCGACTGACCCCGGTCGCCCGCCACGGCCGCCCGGTGCTCCGGGCCACCCGGGGCTCGGGCCGTCCCCGTCCCGGGTGTTCCTCGGCGATCCGCCGCGACGACGCCGGGGCGGCCTCCGGTCAGGCCGCCGCGAGCGCGGGCACCACCGAGTCGGGGGCCCACCGCGAGCGGTGACACTGGGACCAGCCCCGGCAGCCCGGGTGGGACAGGGTGCACAGCCGCTGGTCGGTGAGTTCCTCGCCGTCGTCGGTCTCGCGGACCTCGAAGTGCACCGGACGGATCGTGCCGTCCGGGGTGACCAGCAGGTGCCGCCCGGCGTCGAGGGTGTCGTCGCGCAGCACGCAGGGGCGGTCCAGCAGGCGGGCGAGCGCCGCCACGGTGGTGTGCTCACCGACCCCCTCGGGCACCCCGTAGCAGTCCACGACGGTGGCGAACTCCCCCGGCGCCTGCCACACGTCGCAGATCACCGCGTACACCGGGAGCCGACCGGGGTCGGCCGCGGCGAGCGGCATCACCACCCGACCGAGCGCCTCCGCCAACGCCGGGTAGACCTCCACCGGTCGTACCCGGTCAATTCTCCAGCTCCACAGCTCGGTCATGCCGCCTCCGCACTGTGCTCGTCCCCAGGGGCCTCCGGTTCGGGCCTTACTGACGATGGTGGAGGTGATTTGGCCCGAGGCGGGGGCAAGTTACCGGTCTGTGACCATTCCGGGCAAAATTTCCACGCCCCCGCCCACGGGAGATGACAGAAACCTGACATTCCATCAGGTATGGTGCCGCGTCCGCACCCCACACTGCACGCCGGCCACGGTTACGCCCCACCCGCGGTCACCGGCGGTCGCCAGGTGTCAGCGGAGGACGATCCGGTGGTCGCCCCCGGGGAGGAGTTCGCCGATCACGGTGGCGCCGGGCAACTCGCCGGCGACCAGCAGGCCGCCGGAGGTCTGGGCGTCGGCCAGCAACAGCCGGTCCTCCTCGCCGACCCGGCCGAAGTCCGTCCACGGGGTCACCCACTCCAGGTTTCGGCGGCTGCCGCCGCTGACGTAGCCGTCCCGCACCGCCTCCCGCGCCCCGGGGAGGTAGGGCACCCGGGCGGCGTCCAGCGCCACGGTCAGCCCGCTGGCCCGGGCGAGCTTGCTGGCGTGGCCGAGCAGCCCGAATCCGGTCACGTCGGTGCCGCAGCGCACCCCCGCCGCGACCGCGGCCCGGGCGGCGTCCCGGTTCAGGGTGGTCATCGTCGCCACCGCCTCGGGGAAGCTCTCCCCGGTGGCCTTGTGCCGGGTGTTGAGCACCCCGACCCCGAGCGGCTTGGTCAGCGACAGGGGCAGTCCGGCCCGCCCGGCGTCCAGGGTGATCAACTCCTCGGGGCGAACCACCCCGGTCACCGCGAGACCGTACTTGGGGCCGTCGTCGTCGACGCTGTGCCCACCGGCGAGGTGGCAGCCGGCCGCTCGGGCCACGTCCTGCCCGCCGCGCAGCACCTCCCGGGCCAGCTCGATCGGCAGCGCCTCCCGAGGCCAGCAGAGCAGGTTGAGCGCGAGCAGCGGGGTGCCGCCCATGGCGTAGACGTCGGAGAGGGCGTTGGTGGCGGCGATCCGGCCCCAGTCGTACGCGTCGTCGACCACCGGGGTGAAGAAGTCGGCGGTGCTGACCACGCCGGTCCGCTCGTCGAGCCGGACCACGGCCGCGTCGTCCCCGTGGTCCAGGCCGACCAGCAGTTCGGCGGTGCCGCCGGTCGGGCCGAGACCGGACACCATCCGCTCCAGCTCGCCCGGCGGAATCTTGCACGCACAGCCACCGCCACGGGCGTACTCGGTCAACCGGACCGGTTCCATCCCTGCCTCGCCTTCCCCCGGCCGAACCGGGCATTGCCCCGACCCCACGCGCCTGCCGCGCTGGTCGGGGGCCCTTTGCCCGGTTCGGACCCGTCCGCCCGGACGCCAATGTGCCGGATCTCCGACTTCGCGCCACGATAGCTGCCGGTGTTACCGCTCCGTGACCCGCTGAGTTGCGTTCTGCCATGCCGGCCCGCCTAGAGTTGCCCCACCGGAGGTCGCCCGATCTCCGCGCCCAGGCGATGACGAGGGACGGTGGACGACGGTGACGACGGGCGAACCGCTCATCGTGCTCGATTCGGTCAACAAGTGGTTCGGTCCGCTGCACGTGCTGAACGACGTCTCGCTCTCGGTCGGCCGGGGCGAGGTGGTCGTGGTCATCGGCCCGTCCGGCTCCGGCAAGTCGACGCTGTGCCGCGCGATCAACCGGCTCGAACCGATCACCTCCGGCACGATCACCTTCGACGGGCAGCCGCTGCCCGCCGAGGGCAAGGCACTGGCGAAGCTGCGCAGCGAGGTCGGCATGGTCTTCCAGTCGTTCAACCTCTTCGCGCACAAGACGATCCTGGAGAACGTCACCCTCGGTCCGGTGAAGGTCCGCAAGGAGAAGCCGGCGGCCGTCCGGGAACGGGCGATGGCGTTGCTCGACCGGGTCGGCATCGCCAACCAGGCGGACAAGTTCCCGGCCCAGCTCTCCGGCGGCCAGCAGCAGCGCGCGGCGATCGCCCGCGCCCTCGCCATGCAGCCCAAGGCGATGCTCTTCGACGAGCCCACCAGCGCGCTGGACCCGGAGATGGTCGGTGAGGTGCTGGAGGTGATGACCTCACTGGCCCGCGACGGCATGACCATGGTCGTGGTCACCCACGAGATGGGCTTCGCCCGGCACGCGGCCAACCGGGTCATCTTCATGGCCGACGGCCAGCTCGTCGAGGACGCCTCCCCGAACGAGTTCTTCGCCAACCCGCGCAGCGAGCGGGCCAAGGACTTCCTCTCCAAGATCCTCACGCACTAGGCGTCCGTCCGGAGCGCGCCGTTCCCCCGGCAAGCTCAGTCGAAGAAGGAGAAGATCATGCGGTTCAAGCGCGTGGCGGCGGCAGCCATGATGGCGTCGCTCGCCCTCTCGGTCGCGGCCTGCGGCAAGGAGGGCACCCCGACGCCGAGCGGCGACGGCAACTCCCCCGGTGCCGGCAACGCCGACACCTGCCAGACCTCGGGTGTGACCTTCACCCCGAAGACCGACGCCGCCGTCGCCGGCAGCCCGACGTTCGACAAGATCAAGAGCGCCGGCAAGGTCGTCGTCGGCGTCAAGTTCGACCAGCCGTTCCTCGGCTACAAGGACGCCCAGGGCACCCGGTGCGGCTTCGACATCGAGATCGCCCAGTACGTCGCGAGCACGCTCGGCGTCGACCCGGCGAAAATCGAGTACAAGGAGATCGCCTCCGCCAACCGGGAGACCGCGATCAAGGGTGGCGAGGTCGACTACTACGTCGGCACCTACTCCATCACCGACAAGCGCAAGAACGACATCTCGTTCGCCGGCCCGTACTTCGTCGCCGGCCAGGACCTGCTGGTCCGCAAGGACGAGACCGCGATCACCGGCAAGGACACCCTCAAGGGCAAGAAGGTCTGCTCGGCGACCGGTTCCACCCCGATCCAGAAGGTCCGGGACGAGGGGCTGACCGAGCCGGAGAACATCGTCGAGTTCAAGACCTACTCCGAGTGCGTCTCGCAGCTGCTCGACAAGAAGGTCGATGCGGTCACCACCGACGACGCCATCCTCAAGGGCTACGCGGCGCAGGCCAGCGGCGAGCTGAAGGTCATCGGCCAGCCGTTCAGCACCGAGAAGTACGGCATCGGCCTGCCCAAGGACGACAAGGCGTTCCGCGACTACGTCAACGACCAGATCCAGGCCGCCTTCACCGACGGCACTTGGCAGAAGGTCTACGACGGCACGCTGGGCAAGTCCGGCTCGCCGGCCAGCCCGCCCACCCTCGAGCGGTACTGACCTGCGTTCGTGACGCGGTGACGGGCGGGAAACTCCCCGCCCGTCACCCGCGCTGAGGACTGAGAGCGAGAGGCATGGGCGAGTTCTTCCGCGTCCTGACGGACAACAAGGACCTGTTCGTCGACGGCTTCACCAACACCGTCAAACTGTTCCTGATCGCCGCCGTGGGCAGCCTCGTCCTCGGCATGCTGCTCGGCGCGATGCGGGTCTCTCCGGTCCCCGCGCTCCGGGCCTTCGGCGCCACCTACGTCAACCTGATCCGGAACACCCCGTTGACCCTGGTCTTCGCGTTCCTCGTCTTCGCGGCGCCGAAGCTCGACGTCAACATCGACTACTTCGAGAGCGCCACCATCGCGCTGACCGTCTACACTGCGGCCTTCGTCTGTGAGGTGGTCCGCTCCGGCGTGAACACCGTCGCTCCGGGCCAGGCCGAGGCGGCGCGGGCACTGGGCATGACCTTCGGTCAGGTACTGACCCTGATCGTGATGCCGCAGGCGCTGCGGGCGATGGTGCCGCCGATGATGAGCGTGCTGATCGCGATGCTGAAGAACACCACCATCGCCGCCGGTTTCTCGGTGCTGGAGGCGGGCGCGATCCCGGCGTACATGTCCGAACGCGGTGAGCCGCAGTTCGCCGTGCTGCTCTGGATCACCATCGGCTTCCTGATCCTGATCCTGCCGCTGGTGGCCCTGCAACGATTCCTCGAGCGCAAGTGGGCGGTAGCGCGATGACGTCGGTGCTCTACGACCTGCCCGGGCCGAAGGCCCGCCGGCGCAACGCGATCCTCGGCGTCGTCTCGACGGTCGGCATCGTCGCGCTCGTCGCGTTCGTGATCTTCCGGTTCAACGAGACCGGCCAGTTCGAGGCGCGCAAGTGGGAACAGCTCCAGTACGCCTCGGTGCAGCGGGAACTCCTCGCCGGCCTCTGGGCCACCCTCAAGGCGGCTGGTCTCGCGACCGTACTGGCGCTGCTTTTCGGTGCGGTCTTCGCCAGCGCCCGGCTCAGCGACAGGTGGCTCCTGCGGTCTCCGGCAACCTTCGTGGTGGAGCTGTTCCGGGCCATCCCGCTGCTGATCCTGATCTTCTTCGGCTACTACGTGCCGTTGCAGTACGGCTGGCCGATCGACAAGCTCTGGGCGCTGGTCATCGGGCTGACGCTCTACAACGGCTCGGTGCTGGCGGAGATCTTCCGCGCCGGCATCAACGCCGTGCCGCACGGGCAGTCCGAGGGCGCGTACGCGATCGGGATGCGCAAGAACCAGGTGCTGCGGCTGATCCTGCTGCCGCAGGCGTTCCGCTCGATGCTGCCGGCGATCGTCAGTCAGCTCGTGGTGCTGCTCAAGGACACCGCGCTCGGGTTCATCATCACGTACCCGGAGCTGCTCTTCGTCGGCAAGCAGGTCGGTGGGCGACTGTCGTTCGGCCTGCCCTACGTGCCGACGTACCTCGTGGTCGCCGCGATCTACATCAGCATCTGCGGCCTGCTCTCCTTCTTCGCCTGGTGGTTGCAGCGCCGGCTGAGCCGGATGCCCCGTACGGCCGGCAAGGTGCTGCCCGCCCAGGACGCCGGAGCGGAATCAGCCCGCGCCGTCTGAGGGACGTGCCTGCGGAAGGGGCGGACGGCGGCTGCCGTCCGCCCCTTCCGTGTCGGCGCTCCCGTCCACCATGATCTGCCCGCCCGACCCGACCCATGGCGACCCGCCGACGCCGCCGGATCGCACCCGAGCCGGCACCGCATTCGCCAATCAGTCACGGATCGTGTCGACAATCTGACACTCTGCTAGTGCCATCGATGGAACTTCCACCAAGATGGTCGCTGACATTCAAGTTTGTCGATGGATTGTCGCCGGCGTCGTTCGCCGACGTTCGGAACGTGACCGGACCCGGCGGACGGACGACCAGAACGGGGTGGCACATGACACGCGTCAGGAAACTCGGGATGTCGGCGGCGGCGTTCGCCATGACCGCCGGGGCCCTGTTGGCCCCCGGCTCGCCGGCGCAGGCGGCGAGCTGCTCCGTGGGCGGGAACATCGGGGTGAACGGCGGCTCGGGTTGGGCGACCTGCACCGGCGTGACCAGCGCCCGAGTCTAGGTCCGCTGCGAGGAGAACAGCGGCGCCCAGTACACCGCGTACGGTCCCTGGGTCGGTGCGGGCGTGCAGTCCCGCGCCCGGTGCCACGAGTACGCCTGGGTCGTGACGGTCGGGGCGCAGTACACCTGATGCCGCGGCCCCGGCGTCACGCGCCGGACGACCTCCCGGTCGCGATCGGCTGACGGGGCGCCGGCCACGGGGCGTCGCCACCGTCCACCGCCACGATGGGGCACCCGTTCCTCGGGTGCCCCATCCGCGCGTCCCCGTCGAATCGGCCTGCCGCCGTCAGCCGCCGGGCCGAACCCCCGGTCAGCGGGCGATCTCGGTGACCCGGGACTCGCGGACCACGGTCACCCGGATCTGCCCCGGGTAGGTCAGCTCCTCCTCGATCTGCTTGGCCACGTCCCGGGCCAGCACCGCCGCGCCGATGTCGTCCACGTCGTCCGGCTTGACCATCACCCGGATCTCCCGGCCGGCCTGCATCGCGAAGACCTTCTCCACGCCGAGCTTGCCGGCGGCGATCTCCTCGATCCGCTCCAGCCGCTTGACGTACGCCTCCAGGCTCTCCCGCCGGGCCCCCGGCCGCCCGCCCGAGCAGGCGTCCGACGCCTGGGTCAGCACGGCCTCGATGGTCTGCGGGGGCACCTCGTTGTGGTGCGCCTCGATGGCGTGGACGACCTCCTCGCTCTCGCCGTACTTGCGGGCCACGTCCGCGCCGATCAGCGCGTGGCTGCCCTCCACCTCGTGGGTGAGCGCCTTGCCGATGTCGTGCAGGAAGGCGCACCGCTTGATGGTCGGCACGTCCAGCCGCAGTTCGGCGGCCATGATCCCGGCGATGTGCGCGGTCTCCACCAGGTGCTTGAGCACGTTCTGCCCGTACGACGTCCGGTAGCGCAGCCGGCCGAGGAGGGTGGCCAGTTCCGGATGGATGTCGGTGATGCCGACCTCGACCAGGGCGTCCTCGGCGGCCCGCTGGCAGAGCTCGTCCACCTCCTGCCGGGCCAGGTCGTGCACCTCCTCGATCCGGTGCGGGTGGATCCGCCCGTCCAGGACCAGCTTCTCCAGGGTGAGTCGGCCGACCTCCCGGCGGACCGGGTCGAAGCAGGAGAGCAGCACCGCCTCGGGGGTGTCGTCGATGATCAGGTTGACCCCGGTGACCGACTCGAAGGCGCGGATGTTGCGTCCCTCCCGGCCGATGATCCGCCCCTTCATCTCGTCACCGGGCAGGTGCAGGACGCTGACCACGCTCTCCGCGGTCTGCTCGCTGGCGACGCGCTGGATCGCGTCCACCACGATGTGCCGGGCGCGCTGGTCGGCGGTGTTGCGGGCGTCCGACTCGATGTCCCGGACCAGCAGCGCCGCCTCCCGCTTGGCAGACGTCTCGATCGCCTCGATCAGCTCCGCACGGGCCGCCTCGACGGTCAGCCCGGCGACCCGCTCCAGTTCCCGGCGCCGCTGCTCCTCCGCCTCGACGAGGGCCTGTTCCCGGTCGACCAGTGCGGCCTCCCGGGCAGCCAGGGCGGCGCTGGCGGCGGCCAGCTGACGTTCCCGCTCGGCGAGCCGTTCCACCTCCTCGGTGTGCAGCCGCTCCCGCTCGTCCATCCGGGCCGCCCGCCGCTCGACCTCGGCGGCCTGCTCCCGGGTGGTGGAGGCGAGCACCGCCACCTCCCGCTCGCCGCTGCGTCGGGCCGCTGCCCGCAACTGCTCGGCGTCGGTCTCGGCCTGCTTGTGGGCGCGTTCCAGGACGGTGTCCGCCTCCAGCCGGGCCGCCTCCAGCACCCGGCGCGCCTCGTCCCGGGCGGCGGTCGCCTCGGCCTTGGCTCCGGCGGCCTCGGCCCGGGCCGCCGCTGCGGCGGACTTCGCCACGTCGGCGGTGGAGTGGGCCTCGTCGGCGGCGGTACGCAGCGCCGCCAGCGACTGTTCCTGGCGGTCCTTCTCGGCGGCGAAGGCCGGGTCCTCGGGAGCGGGCGCCGCGCCGAGCCGGCGCAGGGTCCGGGCACCGAGGACGACCGCGCCGGCCACCACGAGGGTCAGGAGCACGACCACCCCGAGCAGGACGACGTCGAAGGCACTCATGCCGGCACCCCGTGGGGACCACCGCTGATCCTCTGCCGCCCCGTCATGGCCGCCTCCCCTGAACCGTCGACGCCGCAGCGGTCACGTGCCGGTGGGCACGCACCTGCGGCTCCTAGACGCCCGACCGGAGCGACTGGCCATGGGTAGGTCTCCGTCGGCGGTGACCCCCCTTGGTCATCGCCGACGGCCGGGTGCAGTTGTCTCGCCGACGTCGGACCGGGCGGTCCGACGCCGTCGTATGGCCAGACGAGCTGGCCGAAGTGATGCTGTTCTGTTACACGATCTATGTTGTGCGCTTAGCCTGCGCTGGTCGGGCAATGTGAGCCTGTAAGGCGAGGCTAGGTGCCGAGAGGCCTTCCGGTCAAGGACTCATGATCAAAATAGGCGGACAGAGGGCAGTCGAATGGTCACGCCACGCTCATCCATTATCGGGCATAGCGCAGCGAAGCGGGCAGCAGTCCCGACCGGGGACCGCCATCACGACTACTGATCGCACATGCCACATCACGCAAGCCATCCAGTCGTCCTCGATCCCGTCGTCGGGCACCCTGAGCCTTCCATCCCCATGGCGATCATGACGATGGCGGGACCGGAAACCGGTTGCCGCTGCCGAACATCATGATCAGCCAAGCGAAGGATCGGCGTCGGGATCGGGCGTGAGGGCGTCGGGGTCGATCTGGTCGGCGAACTCGGCGGCCTCCGCGCTCTGCGCGGCCAGGGCATCCTTCACCGCCCGGATCGCCAGACCCGGCGGGTAGCCCTTGCGGGCGAGCATGCCGACCAGCCGTCGGAAGACCGCGTCCGGCTCGCCCCGGGCAGACCGCAGCTTACGGTCCACCAGGGCGCGCGCCGTCTCCGCCTCGGTGGCCTCGTCCAGTTCGCCGAGCGCCGCACCGGCGACCTCGTTGTCCACCCCGCGCTGACGCAACTCGTTGGCGAGCGCCCGCCGGGACAGTCCCCGCCCGGCGTGCCGACTCGACACCCAGGCCCGGGCGAACGCGGCGTCGTCGATGATGCCGACCTCGTCGTACCGGTCGAGCACCTCGGCGGCGGCCTCCGGGGAGATGCCCCGGCGGGCCAGCGCCCCGGCCAGTTCCGCCCGGGTCCGGGGCCGGACCGCGAGCTGGCGGAGGCAGATCTCCCGGGCCGCCTCCGCCTCGTTGCGCGGCTCGGCGCGGGGCGGGTCGTCGGACGAGGAGGATTCGTCCGACAGGTCAGCCGGCCAGGTGCCGTCGTCGACCGGGTCGGCGGCCGCGTCCGGTCCGGAACGACCCCGGCGTCCCCGCCGGGGCCGTGCGGGGAGGTCACCCGTCCGGGGAGGGATGGCGTCCCAGCCCCGCCCCGAACGGGCCCGTCGTCCCACCACGCGGCCGGTCAGAAGTCGACCGGCGGCAGCTCGGGGCCACCGGCCGCGTCGCCGGCCCCGACACCCACGCCGAGCTTCTCCAGGATCTTCTTCTCGATCTCGGCCGCCACGTCCGGGTTCTCCCGGAGGAACTCGCGGGCCTTCTCCTTGCCCTGGCCGAGCTGGTCACCGTCGTAGGTGTACCAGGCACCGGACTTGCGGATGATCGACTGCTCGACGCCGACGTCGATCAGCGAGCCCTCCCGGGAGATGCCCTTGCCGTACATGATGTCGAACTCGGCCTGCTTGAACGGGGCGGCGACCTTGTTCTTCACGACCTTGACCCGGGTGCGGTTACCGACCACGTCGGTGCCGTCCTTCAGGCTCTCGATCCGACGGACGTCCAGCCGGACCGACGCGTAGAACTTCAGCGCCCGACCACCCGTGGTGGTCTCCGGCGAGCCGAACATGACACCGATCTTCTCGCGGAGCTGGTTGATGAAGATCGCCGTGGTGCCGGTGTTGTTGAGCACACCGGTGATCTTCCGCAGCGCCTGGCTCATCAGCCGCGCCTGGAGACCGACGTGGCTGTCGCCCATCTCGCCCTCGATCTCGGCGCGCGGCACCAGGGCGGCGACCGAGTCGATCACGATGATGTCGAGCGCGCCGGAGCGGACCAGCATGTCGGCGATCTCGAGGGCCTGCTCACCGGTGTCGGGCTGGGAGACCAGCAGCGCGTCGGTGTCGACGCCGAGGGCCTTGGCGTACTCCGGGTCGAGCGCGTGCTCGGCGTCGACGAAGGCGGCGATGCCGCCGGCCCGCTGCGCGTTGGCGACCGCGTGCAGGGCGACCGTGGTCTTACCGCTGGACTCGGGACCGTAGATCTCGACGACCCGACCCCGGGGCAGACCGCCCACGCCGAGCGCCACGTCGAGCGCGATCGAGCCGGTGGGGATGACCGCGGTCTGGATGACCGGCCGCTCCCCCAGACGCATCACCGAACCCTTGCCGAACTGCTTGTCGATCTGCGCGAGAGCAAGGTCGAGTGCCTTCTCCCGGTCGGGCGTTGCCGCCATGGTTACCCCTGCCTTCGCCGGCGTCTTTCCTGAGCTTCTCGTCACGCGGACACGCTAGGCGCTGGGTCCGACAAGAACCAGCCGACCGGCCGTGGCCTGTGGACGAGCACCCCGCTGTGGACAATAGCCGAACACCTGTACGAGACGGCAAGCGACACACCCACGTGACGAAAGGGCAGCTCAGCGCAGTCGCGCGGGCACCCGGTCCGGGTACGCGGCGCACACGGCCCGCCACACCACGTGGGTCTGCTCACCCGAGGCGAGCGCCTCGTCGATGGTCCGCCCGCCGAGCTGGGCGAGGACCTGGTCCCGGGCGATGCTGCCCGCGTAGCCGGCCCCGAACGCCTCCTCGAGGCGGCTCCAGAAGTCGGTCAGCCGCACCGCGTTCCCCCGTTCCGCATGTCAGTCCTCCTCGGGCGCGGACACCGTCGCCGGCCGCAACGCTAGCGCCACCAACGGCACGACCGCGACCGCCGCGAGCAGGGTCAGGACCGGATAGCCGGCCACCTGCACGACAAACCCGCTGGCCGCGCCGGCCGCCGCACCGGCCAGTCCCATGGTCAGGTCGGACAGGCCCTGGACGGTGGGGCGTTCGGCCACCGGCACCGACTCCGACAGCAGCGTGGAGCCGGCGACCATGGTGGCCGACCAGCCCAGCCCCAGCAGGACCAGGCCGACGGAGAGCAGCACGGTGTGGTGCCCGGCGGTGCCGGCCACCGCGCAGGCGGCCAGCAGCAGGGCGGTGCCGGCGAGGATCACCGGTCGCCGGCCGACCCGGTCGGTGAGCCAGCCCACCAGCGGGGCGAGCGCGTACATCCCGGCGATGTGCAGGCTGAGCACGATGCCCACCACGTGCAGCACGTCGGCGTCGGCGTGCGACTCGCCGATGTGCACCGGGGTCATCGCCATCACCCCGACCATGACCAGGTGACCCATGGCGACCGCGGCGATGCCCAGCCGGGCGGCCGGTCGCTGCCGCACGACCCGCCAGGCCGACCACATGCCGGCGGCGCGGCGGGTCGCCGGCGTCGGCGGCGCGACCACGGCGCCGGCGGTCGGAGCCGCCTCGGCCACCGCGAGCCGGCGGGCGGTGAGCAGCGGGTCGGGACGGAGCAACGCGAAGATCACCACGGCGGCGCACCCGAAGGCGACGGCGCTGAACGCGAACGGCCCGGCCAGCGCGGGCAGCCCCCAGCGGCTGGTGGTGCTGTCGGCGAGATCGGCGAAGTTCGGCGCGGCCACCGCCCCGATCGTGGTGGCCCAGACGATCAGGGAGAGTTGGCGGCCCCGGCGGGCCGGTTCGGCGAGGTCGACGGCGGTGTAGCGGGCCTGGAGGTTGGCGGCGCTGCCACCGCCGAAGAGGAGCATGCCGAGGAAGAGCAGCGGCACCGAGCGGGTGGTCGCGGCGGCCACCACCAGCAGCCCGCCGAGCGCGCCGGTCAGGTACGCCAGGACCAGGCCGGGCCGCCTGCCGTACCCGGTCATGATGCGGGTGATCGGGACGGCGAGCAGCGCGCCGCCGACCACTCCGGCGCTCTGCGCCAGGCCGGCCACGGCGGCGCCCGCGATCCGCTCGGCGAGCAGCGCGCCGACGGAGATGCCGATGGTGACCCCGACGCCGCCGATGATCTGGGTGACGAAGAGCAGCCGCAGGGTTCGTCGCTGGATCGGGGCGACGTCCGGGCGCAGGGCGACCGGGGCGGTGAGGTCGGTGGTCATCGCGACTCCTCGGGAGGGGGCGGTCCCCATCCTGGCCTACCCGTCGGGGCGTCCCGCCCCCGCCGTCCCGCTACCGGTCGAGGCTACGGCCGATGATCTCCTTCAGGACAGCGGTCGGCGACCCGGTTCTGCAGCTCGGTCGTCCACCATCTGGCCTTCGACGTCAACCGGTCAGGGCGCGGGCGGCGACGGTGAGGTCGGCGACCAGTCCCTGGTAGGCGATCTCCTGGTTGTCGGCACGCAGCACGGCGGAGGGGTGGATGGTGGCGAGGAGCCGGGCCGGCGGCGCGTCGGCGACCCGGCCGGCGGAGTCGACCGGCACCCGGGTGAAGTCCTCGGGATGCTGCGCCGAGGCGGGCCAGGGCAGCAGTTCGCCGCGCTGGCGGGTGACCCGGAACGCCGGACCGAGCAGGGCCTTCGCGGCGGTGGCCCCGAGCGCCACCACGATCTCCGGGCGGAGCCGGGCGAACTCGGCGACCAGCCAGGGCCGGCAGGCGGTGATGTGCACCCGGTCGGGCGTCTGGTGGATGCGCCGCTGGCCGCGTAGCTCGAAGCGGAAGTGCTTCACGGTGTTCGTGAGGTACAGCCCGGTGGGGTCGAGGCCGGCGTCGTCGACCGCCCGACGGAGCACCCGCCCGGCCGGCCCGACGAACGGGAGACCCTTCTGGTCCTCCAGGTCGCCGGGCTGCTCGCCGACGAGGACCACCCGGGCGTCCGCACCGCCCCGGCCGAAGACGGTCTGCGAGGCGTCCCGGTACAGCTCACAGCCCTGGCATGCGGCTGCGGCGGTCCGCAACTCGTCGATCGTGTCAGCGCGGGGCGGAATGAACCGCTGGGCACCCGGGGCGGTCTCGGTCTGCTCGGACATGGCGACTGTTGTACCCGGAGGCGCCTCGGTCACGCGGTGATCCCCTGGTCGGCCCGGCGCGTCGCGCCCGCAGCGGCCCGGGTGACCCGACGGCCGGCCGGGTGACCCGACGGCCGGCCCGGACGGCCGCGCGGTGGTCGACCCCGCCGGTCAGGCGGTGAAACCGGCCGGACGGGCGGGTCGGAGCGCGTGGGCGACCGCGTCGGCGAGCGTCGGGATCTCCGTGTCGTCGAGTGGGCTGACGGTCAGCCGGACGGCCGGCGGCGCGCCGATCCGGAACAGCCCACCGGGTGCGACCGCCCATCCGGCGTCCCGCAGGGCGGTCACCGCGCTGGTCTCGTCGGGAACCGGCAACCAGACGTTGATGCCGCTGCGGCCGTGGGCGGTGAGGCCGTGCCCGGCGAGCGCGGCGATCAGGGCGTCACGCCGCCGCTGGTAACTCTCCTCCGCCCGGGTGACCAGCTCGGTGGTCGCCGGGTCGGTCCAGAGGGCCAGCACCAGCCGTTGCAGCAGGGTGGAGACCCAGCCGGGGCCGACGCTCATCCGGCCGGCCACCCGGGCCACGGTCGTCTCGTCCCCGGCGAGCAGGGCGAGCCGGAGATCCGGGCCGTAGGGCTTGCTCACCGAGCGGACGAAGGCCCAGGACGGGGTCGCCCCGGCCAGGGGGTGCAGCGGCAGCCGGGCCAGCTCGGCGGCGTGGTCGTCCTCGACGAGCAGCACGTCGGGGCGACCGGCGAGCAGGGCACGCAACGCCGCGGCCCGGTCGGCCGAGACGGCGGCGCCGGTGGGGTTCTGCGCCCGGCTGGTGACGATCAGGGCCCGCGCGCCGAGGGCCAGCGCGTCCCGGACCCCGGCCTCGGTCGGGCCGTCGTCGTCGACCGGTACGGCGACCGGCCGCAGGCCCAGCGCGGCGACCAGGTCGAGCAGGTTGGCCCAGCCCGGGTCCTCCACGGCCACCGGGTCGCCGGGTCGCAGGTAGGCGTCGAGCAGGCGCTCGATGCCGTCGAGCGCCCCGCCGGTGACGGTGAGTCCGTCGACCGGGACCCCGTCGGCAGTGAGCCGCTCGCGTGCGGCCTCGGCCAGTTCGGGCAGGACGCCGGCCGGCGCGTATCCGGTGGGTGGGCCGATCCGGTCGGCGAGCCGGGCCAGGTGCGGGCCGAGCGGCGGCAGCAGCCGGAGGTCGGGCTGGCCCCGGGAGAGGTCCCGGACGCCGGGGCCGGGGGTCGGGTACCGGGCGGCCCGGCGGGTGGCGACCGGTGGACGGGGGCGGACCCGGGTGCCGTGCCGGCCGGCGGTCGCGACCAGGCCGCGTTGCCGCAGCTCCTGGTAGGCGCGGGCGACGGTGGCCGGGCTGACCGCGAGGGCGGCGGCGAGGGCGCGGACCGGGGGCAGGGCGCTGTCGGGAGGAAGCGCTCCGCTGCGGACACCCGACTCGACGCTCGCCGAGATCTCGGCCGCCGTGCCACCGGTGATCTGATAACGTACTGCCACAGTCTTCAGATCGTACTAGCACAAAGGCGGGATGTCACATGTACACGCCGACCGCCCGGACCACCCCCCACCGCTCGCGGGAGCGGATGAGCTACGACCGCGCCGCCGCCCACGCCGTGCTCGACGAGGCGTACCACTGCACGCTCGGCTTCGTCGTCGACGGCGAGCCGCGCCTGCTGCCCACCCTCCACGTCCGTGTCGGCGACACCCTCTACCTGCACGGCTCCACCGGCAGTCGGCCCCTGCTGGCCGCCCGGGGCCCGGACGGGCTGCCGGTCTGCGTCGGTGTCACCCTGCTCGACGGGCTGGTCTACGCACGCTCCCAGTTCCACCACAGCGCCAACTACCGCTCCGTGGTCGCGCACGGGGTCGCCCGCCTGGTCACCGACGCCGCAGAGCGGTCCACGATGCTGACCGCGCTGATGGAGAAGGTCGGCACCGGCCGCAGCGCGGAGAGCCGCCCGCCGAGCCGGAAGGAACTGGCCGAGACCGCCGTCCTGGCGTTGCCCCTGCGCGAGGTGTCGGTCCGCTCCCGCACCGGCGGGGTCCGCGACGACCCGGCCGACCTGGCCCTGCCGTACTGGGCCGGGGTCGTGCCGCTGCGGCTGACCCCGGGGCTCGCCGAGCCGGACGCCGGGGTCACCGCGCCAATCCCGGCGTACCTTCGCCCGTCCCGCTCACCGTGGCTCGAACCGGCACCGATGCGCGGCGCACACGTGGTGCTGGAGGCTCTCGACGGGTCCCACGCCGACGAGTTGTTCGACGCCACCGACGACCCGGAGGTCTGGCAGCACCTGACCGTCCCCCGGCCCACCGACCCCACCGGGGTGCGCGAACTGGTCTCGGACGCCCTGTCGGCTCACCACCGGGGCGAGCGGGTGCCCTGGGTGCAGCGCTGCGCGGTGACCGGGGCGGTGGTCGGCACCACCTCGTACTACGAGATCGACCCGGATCGTGGGGCGGTGGCGATCGGCCACACCTTCCTCGGTCGCCCCTGGTGGCGCACCGCCGTCAACACGGAGGCGAAACTGCTGTTGCTCGCCCGGGCGTTCGAGGAACTGGGGGCGCGCCGGGTGGTCTGGCACACCGACAGCCGGAACACGCGTTCCCAGCGGGCCGTCGAACGGCTCGGCGCGACCCGGGAGGGTGTGCTCCGGATGCACCGGCAGCGCCCCGACGGTTCCTGGCGGGACACCGTCCAGTATTCGATGGTCGTCGACGAGTGGCCGGAAGCACAGCGCCGCCTGTGGGAAAGGCTTCGCGCGGGGGCAGCGGTGGCGTGATGATGGCCGGCGTGCTGGGCATCACCGACTTCTGGACGTTTGTGCTGGGTACCGTGGCGATCGTTCTGCTCCCCGGGCCCAATTCGCTCTTCGTGCTCTCGGCCGCCGCGAGGCGCGGCGTGGGCACCGGTTACCGGGCCGCCGCCGGGGTGTTCGTCGGCGACGCCGTGCTCATGGTTCTCTCCGCAGCCGGGGTGGCCTCGCTGCTCACCGCGTACCCACCGCTCTTTCTGGTGATCAAGTACGCCGGGGCGGCGTACCTGGGCTACGTGGGGTTGACCATGCTGCGCGGCGCCTGGCGGCGCTGGCGCACCCGCCACGACCCGGCCGCACCGCGCCTGGTGGACGTCCCGGAGCCGGCGGCGATCCGCGCGCCGTTCCGCCGGGCCCTGGTGGTCAGCCTGGTCAACCCGAAGGCGATCCTCTTCTTCGTCTCCTTTTTCATCCAGTTCGTCGACCCGACCTACCCCTGGCCAGCGCTCTCCTTCCTGGCGCTCGGCCTGGTCGTGCAGGTGACCAGCGTGCTGTACCTGACCGCGCTGATCTTCGCCGGCACCTTCCTGGCCAGCCAGTTCCGGACACGTCGCCGGCTGGCTGCCACCGCCACCACCGGCGTCGCGGCGCTCTTCCTCGGCTTCAGCTTCAAACTCGCCACCGCCACCGCCAGCTGAGGTCAGGGCGGTCACCGCCGGCCGGTGTCCGGCAGGGTGACCACCGAGCGAGGTCCGGCGCGGTGACCACCGAGCGAGGTCCGGCGCGTTCACCGCCGGCCGAGGTCCGGCGCGTTCACCGCCGGCCGAGGACAGAGCGGCACTGCGGGCCGAGGGCAGAGCGGCACCGCCGGCCAGATCAGGTGCCGTCGCCGGATCCGCCGCCGATGCCGGGGCCGCCGGCGGTGCCGCCCAGCCCCTCCCCCGGGGCCACCGGGCGGTCGGGTGGGCGGCTGACGTGGGCCGACCCGGTGATCCGGGCCGACCAGTGGGCGTTCGCCGCCGCCTCGGCGTGCCGGTCGATGGCCTTCCGGAGCCAGCCGTCCACCACGCTGGTCCAGTCCTGCTGGCCGGCGTCGACGTGCCACGCCTTGAACCGGCTGATGCTCTGGTGGGTCACGCCGGCCAGGGCGAGCCGGCGGTCCATCCAGAGGATCACCTCCAGGGTCGCCGGATCCGCCACGAAGATCAGCTCCAACTCGGTGACGGGGCCGGCGTAGAGCGGCCCCACCCAGAAGTTGATCCGCTGGTGGACGGGGAGGGTCTGGGTCACCCCGGGCAACCGGCCGGCCTGGAGTCCGGCCTGGCGCAGGGTGAAACCGAGGGTGTCGAGGGCGGCCAGCACGTGTTGCTGGGTGGGGAGGGGATGGACGAAGACCGGCACCATCGCGCCCTGGTCCAGCAGGCCGTCCAGCGCCACCTCGGTGCGCAGCCCGGTACGGAGACTGAGCAACGGCACCCCGCCGAAGATGGTCACCGGTGTCTCCCACGGCAACGGCAACGCGAACGCCACCGACCGCCGCTGCCCGGCCGGCAGGACGAAACCGCCGGCCACCGCCGCCTGGTGGAACTGCACCAGACGGCGGGGCTGACCCGGATCCTCCGGCTCGACCGTGGCGACGAGCCCCAGCCGGATGTGCCCGACCGGCACGTCGGCCGACCCGGCGGTGAGCGTCACCCGCCCCGGCAGGCGCAGGCCAGGGCGGGTGCTGGGGTTGGTCACGGAGGTGTGCACGGTCAGCCCGGTCCCGCCGGACGCCGATGACACCCCCGTGAACCGCACCGTGGCCCTACCGCATCCGCCGCCCACGGGGCACCGGGTCGGTCTCGTCGTCGAACTCGCCGATGACCTCCTCCAGGAGGTCCTCCAACGCCACGAACCCGATCGGGCGGGTCGGGCCGCCACCGTTGCGCACCAGCGCGAGCTGCGCCTGCACACCACGCATCGCGGCCACCGCCTCGGTGACCGAGGCGGTGGCGGGCAGGGTGAACGCGTCGGTCATCAGTTCACCGGCGGTCGCCGACCGCCCGGTGGTGGTGACCCGGACGGCCTCCCGGACGTGTACCAGTCCCACCACGTCACCGTCGGGGTCGACCACCGCGAGACGGGACCGGCCGCTGTCCCGGGAGACCTCCTCGATCCGTTCGGCGGGGTCGTCCCGGCGGACCGTGACGATCTCCCCGAAGGGCTCCATCACGTCGGCCACCTTGGTGCCCTGCAACTCCAGCATGCTGGTGAGCATCTGGTGCTGCTCGGCGCCGAGCAGCCCGTGTTCCCGGGACTGCTCCAGCAGCATGCGCAGCTCCTCCGGGCCGTGCACCTGGGCGAGCTGGTCCTGCGGGTTGACCCGGACCAGCCGGAGCATGGCGTTGGCCACCGCGTTGAGCGCGGAGAGCACCGGCCGGGCCACCCGGGCGAAGGCCCGGAACGGCAGCGCCAGCAGCAGTGCCGACCGCTCCGCGTCGGTGATCGCCCACGACTTCGGTGCCATCTCGCCGACCACCAGGTGCAGGAAGGTGACCAGGCTCAGCGCGAAGACCAACGCGACGACGTGGCTCGCCGTCGTCGGCAGGCCGACCGCGTGCAGCAACGGGCTGAGCAGGTGCTCGATCGCCGGTTCGGCGAGCGCGCCCAGGCCCAGCGTGCAGAGGGTGATGCCGAGCTGCGCGCCGGCCAGCATCAGGGACAGCTCGCGGACGCCGTCGAGCGCCGCGCGGGCCGCCCGGCCGCCGCCGGCCGCGGCCTGTTCCAGCCGGTACCGCTTGCTGGCCACCAGGGCGAACTCGGCGGCCACGAAGAAGGCGTTCAACGCCAGCAGCACCACCGAGGTGATCAGCGCGAGTCCGGTGCTCATGCCGCCACCTCGCTCGTGCCGATGACCCGCAGCCGGACGGAGTCGGCGACGTGCCGGTCCACCGCGAGCACCTCCACCAGGGCCCGGGGAGCGGGCTCGCCGTCCTCGGCGGGCAGCCCGATCTCCAACAGGTCACCCACCTCGGGCACCCGGCCGAGTTCCCGCATGACCAGCCCGGAGACGGTGTCGTACTCCGGGCCCTCGGGCAGCGCGATGCCGGTGCTGTCGGCCACCTCGTCGATCCGCCAGCGGGCCGGGACCACCCAGGACCCGTCGTCCTGCCGGGCCGGGGCCCGCTCGGGCGGGTCGTCCTCGTCCCGGATCGGACCGACCAGTTCCTCGGCGATGTCCTCCAGCGAGATCACGCCGGCGAACCCGCCGTACTCGTCGACCACGCAGGCGAGCTGCCGGTGTCCGACCCGCAGCCGGTCGAGCACCGTCGGCAGCGGCAGCGTCTCCGGCACCAGCAGCGGCGGTACGGCCACCGCGCTCACCGGCGTCGTCCCGCGTTCCGCCGGGGGTACGCCGAGCACGTCGGCGATCCCGACCACGCCGACCAGGTCGTCGACGCCCTCGGCGCCCCGCACCGGGAACCGGGAGTGACCGGTGTCGAGCAGCTCGACCACCCGTCTGACCGGCTCGTCGGCCCGGACGGTGTGCACGTCGACCCGGGGGACCATGGCCTCCCCGGCGGTCAGCTCCCGGAAGTCCAGCCCGCGGTCGAGCAGGTCGGACATGGCCGCGTCGAGGTGTCCCTCCTCGCGGGACTCGGCGATGATCTGCTCCAGGTCCTGCGGGGTCGCCCCGCTGGGCAGTTCCTCGATCGGCTCGATGCCGACCCGCCGGAGCAGTCGTACCGCGGACCGGTCGAAGAGCTTGATCAGCGGACCGGCCACGGCGAGGTAGATCAGGGTGGAACGGCTCAGGGCCCGGGCCAGTGGCTCGGGCCGGGCGATGGCGAGGTTCTTCGGGGCCAGCTCACCGAGAACCATCTGCACGACGGTCGCGATGACCAGGGCCAGCGCCACCGACAGCGGCAGGCTGACCGCCGTGGAGACGCCGGCCACGCCGAGCAGTTCGGCCAGTCCGGCACCGAGGAACGGCTCGGCGACGTAACCGACGAGCAGGGCGGTGACGGTGATGCCGAGCTGGGCGCCGGAGAGCATGAAGGAGAGCCGGCTGGTGACCTGCAGGGCTCGGGCGGCGGCGGGATCGCCGTCGTCGGCCATCTGCCGCAGCTTGCCGCGGTCGACGGCGACGTAGCCGAACTCCTGGGCCACGAAGTAGCCGGTGGCGGCGGTGAGAACGATGATCAGGATGAGTCCGACGACGATCAACACGGGAGGCTCAGGGCTCCCGACGTCGCGGGCAGGGGAAGCCGGGTCGTACCCGGCTGGCTACTGCTGCCCTCCTGGGCAGAAGAGTCGATCATGCGAGTCATTTTATCGGCCCGGGGTGTGCGCTGCCCGGATGTCGGGGGAAGCGTTTTCACCGGTTGGCGAGTTCGTCGACGTCGAGCAGGTCCCGATCGACCCGGCCGGACCGGTAGACGGCCCGGCTGATCATCTGCGCGGTGACCGGTGCGGTGGTCAGCTGAAAGAGCCCGACCAGCAGGATCATGCCGAGGTCGGTGGGGCTGCGCAGGCGGAGCGCCAGACCCAGCAGGATCAGCAGCACCCCCAGCACCTGCGGTTTGGTCACCGTGTGCATCCGGTCGAGGGCGTTCGGCAGGCGCAGCACCCCGACCCCGGAGGCCAGGCTGAACAGCGCGCCGGCCAGCAGGCAGACGGTGGCGAGCAGGTCGGCCAGGTCGGTGGCGCTCACGACTCCTCCCCGACGGCGAACCGGACCAGGGCCACCGAGCCGAGGAACGCCAGCAGCGACAGCACCACCAGCACCGGCAGGGTGGTGGTCTGCCGGTGCACCGCCGCCTCGGCGCCCACCGCGGCGATCATCGTGGCCAGCAGCAGTTCCGTGGCGACCAGCCGGTCGAGCAGGGACGGGCCGCGCACGATCCGGACCAGCGCGAGCAGCGCGGTGACGGAGAGCAGGACGGTCAGGACGACGATCATGGTCAGGTTCACGTGGCGGTTCCCTTCTCGGCGGGGGCGTCCAGCAGCCGGACCTCGGCGGGAGAGCCGACGGCACGGACGAGGCGGCACTCGACGTCCTCGATCCGCCGACGGGTACGGCACAGGTCCTCCGGTCCACGGACGTCGAAGACGTGGACGTAGAGCAGGCCGGTGTGCCGGTCGACGTCGACGATCAGGCTTCCCGGCACCAGGGAGAGCACCTCGGCGGTGAGGGCCAGGTTCAGGTCGGTACGCACCCGCAGCCGGACCGCGATGATCGCGCTACGCGGCCGGTAGCCGGGGCGGACGGCGATCCAGGCGACGTGGATGCTGGCCCCGACCAGTTGGACGACGAACCGCGCGCCGAAGCGCAGCAGCGGGCCGGGGCGGAGCCGGCTGTCCAGGGTGACCGGCGGCAGCGGGAAGAACACCAGCACCACCGCCGCGACGGCCACCCCACCGACCAGGTTGCCGAGGGTGAACCGCCCCCAGAACAGGTTCCAGATGAGCACCATCCAACCGGCGGCGATCAGCCGTTCCCGCCAGCGGGCGGCGCGGGCACGGCCGGGCGTCGCCCCGGGGATCATCGGCCGGTGGGGGCCGGGCGCGGGAACCGACGGGTCCGGGTTCACGGGGTGCCTTCGGGGAAGACGGCCCGGACGTACGGGGTGCGCCGGTAGAGGTCGTCCGCCGCGTCCGCGGTCACCGCGAAGATCGGCCCGGCGGCGAGGGTGAGCGTCACGCCGAGCGTCACCAGCGCCACCGTCGAGCCGACCATCAGGCGGGGCAGTGACGGAGCCTCGGCGGCCAGCCGGGGCGACCGCCAGAACGCGATGTTCCACACCCGGGAGGCGGCGTAGAGGGTGCAGAGACTGGTCACCGCCCCGGCGGCCACCACCGTCCAGGGCAGCGCGCCGCCCACCGCCGCGCCCGCCTGGAAGAGGCCGAGCTTGCCGAGGAAACCCGGGAACGGCGGGATCCCGGCGAGGTTCATGGCCGGGACGAAGAACAGCACGGCGATCAGTGGGGTGATCCGGGCCAGACCACCGAGGCGGCGCAGGTCGGTGCTGCCGGCGCGCACCTCGATCAGGCCGGCGACGAGGAAGAGCGTGGTCTGGACGGTGATGTGGTGCAGCACGTAGAAGATCGCGCCGGTGAGCCCGGCCACGGTGCTCAACGCGACCCCGAAGATCATGTAGCCGATGTGGCTGACCAGGGTGAAGGAGAGCATCCGTTTCAGGTCGGACTGGGCCACCGCGCCCAGGATGCCGACCAGCATGGTCAGCCCGGCCACCACCATCAGCAACGCGTCGGCCCGCCCGTCGGGGAAGAGCAGCGTCTCGGTGCGAATGATCGCGTAGACGCCGACCTTGGTGAGCAGGCCGGCGAAGACCGCGGTGACCGGGGCGGGCGCGGTCGGGTAGCTGTCCGGCAGCCACGCCGCCAGGGGGAAGACGGCGGCCTTGATGCCGAAGGCGAGCAGCAGCATCAGTTGCAGCGCCAGCCGCAGGTCCGCCGGCAGGGTGTCGAGGCGGCCGGCGAGCTGGGCCAGGTTGAGCGTGCCGGTCGCCGCGTACACAAGGCCCACCCCGCTCAGGAAGACCATCGACGCGAGGATGTTGACCACCACGTACGTCGAGCCGGTGCGGATCCGGACGTCGCTGCCCCCCAGGGTGATCAGCACGTAGCTCGCGGTCAGCAGCATCTCGAACCCGACGAACAGGTTGAACAGGTCACCGGCGAGGAAGGAGTTGGTGACTCCGGCGGTCAGCACCAGGTAGGTGGGGTGGAAGATGCTCACCGGGGTGCCCTCGTCGAGGTCGGACTGACCCTGACCGATGGAGTACAGCAGCACGCAGAGCGTCACCGCCGCCGAGACGGTCAGCATCAGGGCGGCCAACTGGTCGGCGACCAGCACGATGCCGGCCGGTGGCGGCCAGCCGCCGATCCGGACCACCAGCGGTCCTTCGGCGTACGCCCGGACGAGCAGCACCGCCGACACGGCGAGGGTGGCGGTGAGGACGACCACGCTGACCGCGCGCTGTGCCCGTGCCCATGGCAGCACCAGGGTCAGGGCGGCACCCAGCAGCGGCATCACCACCGGCAGCGGCACCAGGGCGGTCATCGGCGGCCTCCTGGACCGACGGCCCCGTCGTCGTCGGGTGGGCCGTCCCCGGCCGCGCGCTGCGGGCGGGGAGCGTGTTCCTCGGCCACGTGGCGGGGGCCGGACGCATCCGCCCCGACGGGGTGGGACGGCTCGGGCGCGTTCGGCGAGCGGTCCACCTGCTCGGCGTCGTCCCCCGGCCCCTCCCCGCCCGGGTCCCCCGGGGGCGGGGCGTCCCGGTCGGCGAGCCCGACGATCTGCCGGTCCTCCGGGTCGTCCCGCACCTCGTCGTGCGAGGTGAGCAGCCAACTCCGGTACGCCACGGCCAGCAGGAACGCGGACAGCCCCAGGGTGATCACGATGGCGGTGAGGATCATCGCCTGGGGCAGCGGGTCGCTCATCTGGTCCGCCGGGGTGGTGCCGGCCAGCGGGGCCTCCTCCGCCGGGCCGCTGAGCAGGATGAGCACGTTGACCCCGTTGCTGAAGAGGATCACGCCGAGCAGGATCCGGGTGATGTTGCGCTCCAGCAGCAGGGTGACGCCGGTCGCGACGAGCACGGCGACGATGACCGCCAGCACCAGCGTGGGGCCGTCTCCCGAGGCGGTCACCGTTGCCCGCCCCCCTGGTCGGCCGCCAGGCCCCGGGCCGCCTGGCCACCGGTCTGGATCTGGCGGTCCACCTCCGCGCCGAGCGTGCGCAGGACGTCCAGCGCCAGGCCGATGACGATGAGGTACACACCGATGTCGAAGAAGAGCGAGGTGACCAGGTAGAAGTCGCCGATACCGGGGACGCTCAGGTTGATCCGGCTGCTCTCCAACAGGTTCCCCGTGGTCAGCAACGCGACCACTCCGCTGCCCACGGCGGTCCCCAGCCCGACGCCCAGCACCGAGCCGGCTCCCACCGGCGCGGCGTCCTCCAGTTCGTACCGGCCGCCGGCCAGGTAGCGCAGGGTCAGCGCCAGCGCCGCCACCAGTCCGCCGACGAAGCCGCCACCGGGCGCGTTGTGCCCGGAGAAGAGCAGGAAGAGGGAGAAGAGCACGACACTGTGGAAGATCAGCCGGGTGACCACCTCGAAGACCAGCGAACGGCGACGTTCGTGCAGGGTCGGGCCGCCCCGGAGCCAGACCCGTTGACCCGGCCGGTTGCGGGCGGCGGACGGGCCCCGGCGACGCGGGCGGGGCCCGGTCCGGGAGCGCTCGAAGATCAGACTGGCCACCCCGGTGGCCGCCACCACGAGGACCGAGATCTCGCCGACGGTGTCCCAGACACGGATGTCGACCAGGATCACGTTGACCACGTTGTCGCCGTAGGCCTGCTCGACGGCGAGTCGGGGGAAGTCCGCCGAGACCGGCGGCAGGCGACGGCTGCCGGCCGCCACGACGGCCAGGCCGGCGAGGACCACGCCGACGGCCACCCCGATCCCTGCGCGGACCCACCGGCTGCGCCGCAGGGGACGAACCGAGAAGCGGGGCGGCAGCCGGCGCAGCGCCAGCACGAAGAGCGTGATCGTCGCGGTCTCGACGAGGATCTGGGTGAGCGCCAGGTCGGGCGCGCCGTGCACCACGAAGATCATCGCGGTGCCGTACCCGGTCACCCCGACCAGCAGCATGGCGGTCAGCCGGGTCCGGGCGGCCACGGCGAGCACCGCCGCCACCGTGACGATCAGGCCGACCAGTGGCTGCACCGGGCTGTCCCAGATCCGGGTGGGCACCGGCCAGGGCCGGACCAGCAGCATCGCCCCGCCCGGGAGCACCACCAGCACCACCAGGATGGTGCCGAGGTACTGCGGCAGCGAGCCGCGCTGGATCCGGCTGGTCAGCTCGATCGCGACCCGGTCGAAGACATGGGTGGCCCCCTCGTAGAACTCCGGTCCGGCGATCGGGGCCCGGACCCGGGCCAGCACCGGGGCGAGCGGGCCGCGCAGCAGGAAGATCAGCCCACCCGCCGCCAGCACCAGAAGGGACAGCCACAGGGCGGGCTGGGGGCCGGACCAGAGCGCCAGCGGATGGTCGCTGCCGGGAAACGCCGCGGCGTACGGCGCGAGCAGGGTGCCGACCGGTCCGGCGAGCGGCCCGAGGAGAAGCCCGGCCCCGGCCAGCAGCGCCGGAGGTAGCACGAGCGCGCCGGCCGGCCGCCCGACCGGCACCGGGTCGACGCCGGGCTTCGTACCGAAGGCGCCCCACAGGAACCGGGCGCTGTAGGCGACGGTGAGGGCCGAGCCGACCACCGCGACGCCGAGGGCGAGCGGGTCGTGGAGGAACGCGTACAGCACGGCTTCCTTGGCGACGAACCCGACCAGCGGCGGAGCCCCGGCCATCGACGCGGCGGCGAGGAGCGCGACGATCCAGAGCAGCGGCAGCCGACGTCGCAGCCCGGTCAGTTCGCGCAGGTCCCGGGTGCCGGCGACGTGGTCGACGGCCCCGACGACCAGGAACAGCGCCGCCTTGAACAGGGCGTGCGCCAGCAGCAGCGCCAGCGCGGCCAGCGCCGCCTCCCGGGTGCCCGCTCCGGTCACCGCCATGAGCAGGCCGAGCTGGCTCAGGGTCCCGAACGCCAGCAGCAGTTTCAGGTCGGTCTGACGCAAGGCCGCCCAGCCGCCGACGACCAGGGTCGCGAGTCCGGCCACGGTGGTGACCGGCCGCCAGGGTGGGGTGTGGGCCAGCACCGGGGCCAGCAGGCCGACGAGGTAGACACCGGCCTTCACCATGGCCGCCGCGTGCAGGTAGGCGCTGACCGGCGTGGGTGCGGCCATGGCCGCGGGCAACCAGGCGGTGAACGGCAGGACGGCCGACTTCGTCAGCGCCCCCACCAGCACGAGCAGGGCGGCGACGGTCAGGTACCCGCCACCGGGCGGCGCGGCCGCGATCTCCGACCAGCGGTACGTGCCGGCCGACTGCCCGATCACGACGAACCCGACGAGCATCGCCAGTCCACCCAGGGTGGTCACGGTCAGCGCCTGGGCGGCGGCCCAGCGGCTGGCCCGCCGCTCCGGGTGGTGCCCGATCAGCAGGTACGAGAAGACCGTGGTGAGTTCCCAGCAGACGTAGAGCAGGAGCAGGTTGTCGGCGAGGACCAGACCGAGCATCGCCCCGGCGAAGGCGACGAGGACACCGGCGAACCGGCCGAGGTCCGGCTCGTCCGGAGCGAGGTAGCCGGCGCAGTACACCAGCACCAGCGCGCCGACGCCGCCGACCAGCAGGGTCATCAGCCAGGACAGGGTGGTCGTCCGCAAGGCCAGGTCGAGCTGGAGCTGGCGGATCCAGGGGTGGTACTCGACCAGCGTGCCCCCGTCACGGACCGCCGGGGTCCGCGCGAGCGCCCAGACGAAGGCGGCGGCGGGCGCCAGGGCGAGCGGATAGCAGGCCCGGGGCCCCCACCACCGGACCAGCAGCGGCGCGAGCAGGGCCGCCACGAGATGGAGGATCAGCAGTACGAACACGCGTCCTCCCGGTAGGTGGCAGCGCCCGGCGGGGCACTCTCCGGCTACCAGGGATCACACGTCAGATGACGGGGCCTATGGGGGCTTTTGCGAAAAAAGCCCGGTTTACCACCCGGTCGGTGACTGCGGACCGGGCCGCTCGGCGGGGCGGGTGCCGGCCGCCACGGGCGACTCGCGCAGCACACGGTCCCGGCGGGACTCCACCAGCAGGTCCGGACGGCCGAGCTGGAGAGCCACCTTGTTGACCACGCGCTGCGCCGCCGCGAGGGAACGCACGCTACGCAACTGCCCCCGGCTCTCCCGGCGCAGGACGAAGTAGTGCACGGCGGCCCGCACCTGGGCACGGTCGGCGGCGCTGGCCTGCGCGGTCTGCACGACCAGCTCCCGCAGGCACCGGGCGAGCCGTTCGGCCAACTCCAACTCGGGGCCGTGCAGGCCGACCCGGACGGTGGCGAGATGACTGTCGACCTTGCGGATGAGCACGTCGGTGCCGGGTTCCGAGCCTCGCTCCACGGCCATCCGGCTCCCCTCCCCGACCCGGCGATGCGGGAGAAGTTACTGTATGTTTCCGTGGCCTAGCAAGCAGTTAAGTAAGACTTAACGCGCAAGAAGCCCATCTTGTCCCGTAAGAAGCCCAGCCGGACACCGTCCCGGCCCCGGGCGACGCGTGGGCGGGTCGTTGTCGCACCCACGCGGCAGGATGGGAGACGTGACGGAGATGCTGGCGGGGTTCGGCGCGCCGACCCGGGAGTGGTTCACCGCCGCCTTCGCCGCACCCACGCCCGCCCAGGCGGGTGCCTGGCGGTCGGTCGCGGCCGGACGGCACGCCCTGGTCGTCGCCCCCACCGGTTCCGGCAAGACGCTCGCCGCGTTCCTGTGGTCCCTGGACCGACTGGCCCGGGAACCGGCCCCGGACGACCGACGACGACGCTGCCGGGTGCTCTACGTCAGCCCGCTCAAGGCCCTGGCGGTGGACGTCGAGCGGAACCTGCGCACCCCGCTCGCCGGGATCCGGCAGGCGGCCACCCGTCTCGGGGTCACGCCCCCCGACGTCACCGTCGGAATGCGCACCGGAGACACCCCCGCCGACGAGCGCCGGGCCTTCGCGCGCACCCCGCCGGACATCCTCATCACCACCCCGGAGTCGCTGTTCCTGCTGCTCACCTCCGCCGCGCGGGACTCCCTGCGCGGGGTCGAGACGGTGATCGTCGACGAGGTGCACGCGGTGGCCGGCACGAAGCGCGGCGCGCACCTGGCGCTCTCCCTGGAACGCCTCGACGAGCTCCTCCCCCGGCCGGCGCAACGGATCGGCCTGTCCGCCACGGTCCGCCCGATCGACGCCTGCGCGCGGTTCCTGGGCGGCTCCCGGCCGGTCGACGTGGTGCAGCCACCGGCCGCCAAGACCATCGAGCTCAGCGTCCAGGTGCCGGTGGCGGACATGGCCCGCCTCGACGAGGTCGAGCCGACCGGGGACGACCTCGACGGTCCCGGTCCCCGGCGGGCGTCGATCTGGCCGGCCGTGGAGGAACGGGTCCTCGCCCTGGTCCGGGCGCACCGCTCGACGATCGTCTTCACCAACTCGCGGCGCAGCGCCGAGCGGCTCTGCGCCCGCCTCAACGAACTGGCCGCCGAACCCCCGCCGGCCGACGGCGTGGCGACCGGGGCGACGTCCGACCCGACCGTCGGGCCGGCTCCCGCGCCGTCCGCCCGACGGCTGCCCGCCGAGATCGTCGCCCAGTCCGGCGTCGCCGAGGGGGCCGCGCCGGTGATCGCCCGGGCCCACCACGGCAGCGTCTCCCGGGAGGAGCGCAAGCACATCGAGGAGGCGCTCAAGTCCGGGCAGCTGCCCTGCGTGGTGGCCACCTCCAGTCTGGAGCTGGGCATCGACATGGGCGCCGTCGACCTGGTGGTGCAGATCGAGGCGCCGCCGAGCGTGGCCGCCGGCCTGCAACGGGTCGGCCGGGCGGGGCACCAGGTGGGCGCGGTCTCCCGGGGCGTGGTCTTCCCCAAGCACCGGGGCGACCTGCTCTCCTGCGCCGTGGTGGCGGACCGGATGGCCGCCGGGGCGATCGAGGAGCTGCACCATCCGCGCAACCCGCTCGACGTGCTCGCCCAGCAGGTCGTCGCGATGGTCGCGATGGAGCCGTGGCAGATCGGCGACCTGGCCGCCGTGGTCCGCCGGGCCGCGCCCTTCGCCGAGCTGCCCGACTCGGCCCTGCACGCGGTGCTGGACATGCTCTCCGGGCGGTACCCGTCCACCGCCTTCGCCGAGCTGCGTCCCCGACTGGTCTGGGACCGCGCCACCGACGTGCTCACCGGCCGGCCGGGCGCGCAGCGGCTCGCGGTGACCAGCGGCGGCACCATTCCGGACCGGGGGCTGTTCGGGGTCTTCCTGGCCGGTGCGGAGCGCGCCGCCCGGGTCGGCGAGCTGGACGAGGAGATGGTCTACGAGTCCCGGGTGGGTGACGTCTTCCTGCTCGGCTCCTCGTCCTGGCGGATCGAGGAGATCACCCCCGACCGCGTGCTGGTCTCACCGGCTCCCGGACAGGCCGCCCGGATGCCGTTCTGGAAGGGCGACCAGGCGGGCCGCCCGGTCGAGCTGGGCCGGGCGATCGGCGGCCGGGTGCGGGCCCTGCTGCGGCAGGACGACGAGGCCGCGCTGGCGGCGCTACGGGGCGGCGGGCTGGACGACTGGGCCGCCGGCAACCTGATGGCCTACCTACGCGAGCAGCAGGCCGCCACCCGCTCCCTCCCGGACGACCGGACGGTGGTCGTCGAGCGCTTCCGCGACGAGCTGGGCGACTGGCGGCTCGCCGTGCACAGCGTCCTCGGCGCCCGGGTCAACGGGCCGTGGGCGTTGGCGATCGGCCGCCGGCTGGCCGAGCGGTACGGCGTGGACGCCCAGGTGATGCCCTCCGACGACGGCATCGTGGTGCGCCTGCCGGACACCGCCGACTCACCCCCCGGCGCCGACGTGGTGGCCTTCGACCCGGACGAGATCACCCAGCTGGTCGAGGAGTCGGTCGGCACGTCGGCGCTCTTCGCCGCCCGGTTCCGGGAGTGCGCGGCCCGGTCCCTGCTGCTGCCCCGCCGGGACCCGCGCCGCCGCCAGCCGCTCTGGCAGCAGCGACAGCGGTCCGCGCAACTGCTCGACGTCGCCCGCGAGTACGCCGATTTCCCGGTCACCCTGGAGGCGGCCCGGGAGTGCCTCCAGGACGTCTTCGACCTGCCCGCGCTGACCACGCTGATGCGGGAGCTGACCACCCGCCGGGTCCGCCTGGTCGAGGTGGAGACGGCCCAGCCGTCGCCGTTCGCCCGCTCGTTGCTCTTCGGGTATGTCGGCGCGTTCCTCTACGAGGGGGACGCCCCGCTGGCCGAGCGGCGGGCCGCCGCCCTGGCCCTGGACTCCGGCCTCCTCGGCGAGCTGCTCGGCCGCGTCGACCTGCGCGAACTGCTCGATCCGACGGTGCTCGCCGAGACCGACCGGCAGCTGCGCTGGCTGACCGAACAGCGTCGACCCCGCGACGCCGAGGACGTGGTGGAACTGCTCCGGGTGCTCGGCGACCTGACCGACGACGAGCTGGCCGAGCGGGGCGTGCCGGCGGACTGGCTGACCGGGCTCGCCGACGCCCGGCGGGTGCTGCGGCTGCGCATCGCCGGCCAGGAACGCTGGGTCGGGGTCGAGGACGCCGCCCGGCTGCGCGACGCGCTCGGCGTGGCGTTGCCGGTCGGGGTGCCCGAGGCGTACCTCACCCCGGTCGCCGACCCGCTCGGCGACCTGGTCGCCCGGTACGCCCGTACGCACGGCCCGTTCGCGGCGGCGACCTGCGCGGCCCGCCTCGGGCTCGGCGTCGCCGTGGTGGAGCAGGCCCTGCGCCAGCTCGCCGCGACCGGGCGGGTGGTCGCCGGCGAGTTCCTGCCGGAGAGCGCGGGCAGCCAGTGGTGCGACGCGGAGGTGCTGCGACTGCTGCGCCGCCGTTCCCTGGCCGCGCTGCGCCGGGAGATCGAACCGGTGCCGCCCCGGACGCTCGCCACCTTCCTGCCCCGCTGGCAGCAGGTCGGCGCGACAGCCCGGGGGGTGGAGGCGCTCGCCGCCGCGCTCGAACAGCTCCAGGGCGTGGCGGTGCCGGCGTCCGCGCTGGAACGGCTGGTGCTGCCGACCCGGGTGGCCGACTACTCCCCCGCCTTCCTCGACGAGCTCTGCGCCAGTGGCGAGCTGGTCTGGGCCGGTTCCGGGGCGATCTCCGGCGGGGACGGCTGGGTCACCCTGGCGTACGCCGACGCCGCGCCGCTGCTGCTGCCCCCGCCGGACGAGGCGCTGACCCTGACCCCGGCGCACCAGGCGGTGCTGGACGCGCTGGCCGACGGCCAGGCGCTCTTCTTCCGTTCGCTCGCCGACCGGGTGGGCTCCGGCGACGACGCGGCGCTCACCGCCGTGCTGTGGGACCTGGTCTGGGCCGGTCACCTCACCAACGACACGCTCGCCCCGCTGCGCGCGCTGCTCGGCGGGGCCGGGGCGCACCGGGCCCGTCCCACCGCCCCCCGCACCCGGTACCGTCGTCCCGGCCGGGTCGCGCTGCCCACCCGCAGCGGCCCGCCGACGGTGGCCGGACGCTGGTCCCGTCTGCCGGAGCGGGACACCGACCCGACCCGGCGGGCCGCTGCCCGGGCCGACCTGCTGCTGGAGCGGCACGGGGTGCTCACCCGGGGCGCGGTCGTCGCCGAGCAGGTGACCGGCGGGTTCGCCGCGGTCTACCCGGTGTTGTCCGCGTTGGAGGAACGCGGGGCGGCCCGGCGCGGGTACTTCGTGGAGGGGCTGGGGGCGGCGCAGTTCGCGGTGCCCGGCGCGGTGGACCGGCTCCGGGCCCTCGCCGACACCGCCGACGCCACGCGGACGCGTGGCGGGGCGCCGCTGGTGCTGGCGGCGACCGACCCGGCCAACCCGTACGGCGCGGCGCTGCCCTGGCCGGAGCGGGTGGTCGACTCCGGCGACGGTGCCACCCCGACCACCGGCCACCGGGCCGGACGCAAGGCCGGTGCCCTGGTCGTGCTGGTCGACGGGGAGCTGGTGCTCTACGTCGAGCGCGGCGGGCGGACGATCCTGTCCTTCGACGCCGACGGCGAGGTTCTCACCGGAGCGGCGAAGGCGCTGGCCGACGCGGTGCACTCCGGCGCGCTCGGCGCGATGTCGGTCGAGCGGGCGGACGGCGGGGCGGTGCACGCCTCACCGCTGCGCGACGCGCTCACCGCCGCCGGCTTCCGGGCCACCCCACGCGGCCTGCGCCTACACGGCTGACGCCTCGACGCCCGCACGCTGCCGTCGGCGGGCATGCCGGGTCTCGGGGCCACCGCAGGGGGCGGCGCCGACGGCCGGGCCCGGGCGGCGGGTCGCTCAGCCCAGGCCGGCGAGGACACTGTCGTAGCGCTTCCGCTGGTCCGCCTTGGTGGTGGTCCCCAGGTAGCTGAGCACCACGGTCCCCTTGCGGTACGCGTCGGTGCCCCACATGTCGGCCTGGTTCATCGCGTTCGCCTCGCTCGGGAAGACGTACACCGAGACGGCGTCGGTGACGAGCAGTTCGGCGCAGCCCAGCCCCGCGCCGTCCGGCCCGCAGTCCACCGAGCGGTCGCGGACGCCGGCGACCGGCAGCTTCGCGGCCCGGAAGGCGTCCACCACCTGCCGGGCGCTGGGCGCGCCGGCCGGACGGGTCGGCATGACGAAGGGTGGGGTGGAGCCGCCCCGGTCGCTGGGCGCGACCGGCGGCGGGGTCATCCGGCCGGCCCGGGGTGGACCGCTCGGGGTCACCCCGGCGCTCGGGGCCGTCCCGGCGCCCGGCGTCGCCGACGGTGCCGGCGGGGTGCCCTCCGCCGGGGTGGCCCACACGGGCGCGCTCGGCGAGGCGGCGCTGTCGGGCCGGTCGTCGGCGTCGTCACCGCAGCCGGTGAGGACGGTGGCGAGCACGAGGGCGGCGACGGTCAGGGTACGGGGTGCGGAGGTCACCCCTCGTAGTCTGCCGAACCGTCCCCGGCGGTGCGAGGGCCGGTCGACCGACAACCGTCCACCGACCGTCCCCACCGGAGGATCTAGGGTGGGAGCCATGGCGTTCGGCTGGGTGTCGTTTACCACGGACTACGGGCTCTCCGACGGGTTCGTCGCGGCCTGCCACGGCGTGCTCGCCCGCCTCGCGCCAGGGGTCCGCGTCATCGACGTGACCCACCTGGTGCCGCCGACCGACGTCCGGCACGGGGCGGCCGTGCTCGCCCAGACCGTGCCGTACCTCCCCCCGGCCGTGCACGTCGCGGTGGTCGACCCCGGGGTCGGCACCAGTCGGCGCGGGGTCGCCGTCGAGGCTCCCGGCGGCCTGCTGGTCGGGCCGGACAACGGGCTGCTGGTGCCGGCCGCCGAGGCGCTGGGCGGCATCCGCTCGGCGGTCGAGCTGACCAACCCGGAATGGCTGGCCCCGGAGGTGTCCCGCACCTTCCACGGTCGGGACGTCTTCGCCCCGGTCGCCGCCCGGCTGGCCGGCGGGGCGCCGCTGGCCGGGGCGGGTCCCGCGGTCGACCCGGCCGACCTGGTCCGGCTGCCGGAGCCGGCGCTGGAGGTGACCCCGGCGGGGTTCACCGCCGAGGTGCTCACCGTCGACCACTTCGGCAACGTCCAGCTCGCCGCGCCCCCGTCGGCGCTGGCCGGCCGACCGGCGACGCTGCGGGTGGGCGGGCACGAGGCGGTGCACGGGCGGACCTTCGGCGACGCGCCCCCGGGCCAACTGGTGGTCTACGTCGACTCGGCCGGCCGGGTCGCGGTGGCGGTGAACGGGGGCCGGGCGGCGGACCGCCTGGGGGTGCGGCCGGGCGACCCGGTGCCGGTCCGGCATCCGGACTGAGCCGGTCCCCGCCTGTGACCACACCCTGCACTGTGGAATGCTCGGAGGGTGGGCGAGCAGTGGGTTCCAGCGACCTGTCCCTGCTGCGGGTTCCGGACCGGTGGCGGCACCTGTCCGGTCTGCTTCTGGACAGACGACGGTCAGGGTGACGTGGACGCCGAGGTGGTCCGGGGCGGCCCCAACGGCGACCTGAGCCTGTCCCACGCCCGCCTCAACTTCGCCATCTACGGTGCCAGTCACCCGCGCTACCAGGAGATGGTCCGCCCGCCCCGCCCGGACGAGCACCCCTGACCCCCGCCCCGGCGGCTGCCCGGCCCCGGACCGTGACCGGCCCCGGACCGACCGGGCCGGACGGCCGGGGCGACCCGTGGCCCCGGTCCCCGTGCCCGGGGCGGTGCGGCGAGGCAGGATGGACGCGTGCCCGAGGGTGACACCGTGTGGAACACCGCCCGCGTGCTGGACCGCGCGCTGGCGGGCCGCCGGCTGACCGGGTCCGACTTCCGGGTGCCGCAGCTCGCCGCCACCGACCTCACCGGTGCGGTGGTGCTCGGCTGCGTCAGTCGGGGCAAGCACCTGCTGCTCCGGTTGACGTCCCCGGACACCGGCGGCGACCGGGACGCGACCTGGACGCTGCACTCGCACCTGCGGATGGACGGGGCCTGGCGGACGTACGCGCCGGGCGGACGGTGGACCGGCGGGCCGGCGCACCTGATCCGGGTGGTGCTGCGCACGGCCGACGCGGTCGCCGTCGGTTACCACCTGCACGAGGTCGCCCTGGTGCCCACCGCCGAGGAGGACGCGCTCGTCGGCCACCTCGGCCCGGACCTGCTCGGCCCGGACTGGGACGCGGCCGAGGCGGTCCGGCGACTCGCGAGCCGACCCGACCGGCCGATCGGGGAGGCTCTGCTCGACCAACGCAACCTGGCCGGTCTGGGCACCGTCTACACGGCCGAGGTGCTCTACCTGACCGGGATCAACCCGCTGACCACCGTGTCCCAGATCGAGGACCCGGGCAGGTTGGTGCGCCTCGGCCGACGACTCCTCTGGGCCAACCGGGGCCGAGCCGCGCGGGCGACGACCGGTGACACGCGCAGGGGTCGC
The DNA here is from genome assembly GCF_030269285.1 of Micromonospora sp. NBRC 101691. Classification (NCBI taxonomy): domain Bacteria; kingdom Bacillati; phylum Actinomycetota; class Actinomycetes; order Micromonosporales; family Micromonosporaceae; genus Micromonospora; species Micromonospora sp. NBRC 101691. The sequence goes on along the minus strand of NZ_BSTB01000002.1, from coordinate 182,800 downwards.
AACCTCTGGGTCTACGGTCGGCAGGGGCAGCCGTGCCGCCGCTGCGGAACGGTGATCGTGCAGGGCCGACACGGCTCCGGGGTGACGGCCCGACTGGCCCACTGGTGCCCCTCGTGTCAGCCGGAACGCCCCCGACGGCACCGCCAGATTGACACGATTGGGTAATTCCCCAGCCCGGGGAGTCTGTCGCATGCTGCGATTACGCGCTCACCCACCGTCAGCGCGGCGCCACGGGTGCGACCTCCCCACACCGGGGTGGCGGTCGTCGTACCCCTGTCCCCGGGGGACACCATGGCCATCTTCCGCAGATCCCGCCCCGCCCGGACGGCGCCCGGGACGGTCCCGGCGGCCCGGAACACCGCCACCCCGCCCGCGCCCGGCCCGGCGGCCCCGCCGGCCGACGGGGTCGAACCGGTTCCGGACACCGTGCCGGACCCGCCGGCCGCCCTGGACCCGGAAGCCGTGCCGCGCTGTTTCGGCCCGGAGCCGAACGTCGCCACCAGCCCCCGTCCCCGGTTCGACGGCACCGGTCGGGTGATCCCCGGCACCGGCCTGCGCAAGTTCGTCGACGCGCTGCCCGGGACGGGCCCCGAGCGGGCGAACGCGCTGGGTGGCTACCTGCCGGTGGCGGTACCCGACACGATCAGCTACCCGGGCTGCGACTACTACGAGATCGGCCTCCAGGAGTACGTCCAACGCCTGCACCGGGACCTGCCGCCGACCCGGCTGCGCGGATACCGCCAGGTCAACCTCGGCACCGACCGGTACGGGCACAACACCGTCGGCCCGCCCGCGCGGGCGTACCACGTCGGGCCGATGATCGTGGCGTATCGCGACCGGCCGGTCCGGATCAAGTTCATCAACCAGTTGCCCACCGGGCGGGCCGGTGAGCTGTTCCTGCCGGTCGACACGACCGTGCCCGGGGCCGGGACCGGCCCGCTGGACGGGCCGGCACCGTATCCGCAGAACCGGGCGGTGCTCCGCCTCCAGGGGGCCCGGACCGCCTGGATCAGCGCCGGCAACCCCACCCAGTGGATCACCCCGGCCGGGGAGATCACCCCGTACCCGACCGGTCCCGGGCTGACCCCCGTGCCGGACATGCCGCCGCCCGGGGCCGGAGCCACCACGCTGTACTACCCGAACGACCAGAGCGGCCGGCTGATGTGGTTCCACGACAACACCCTCGGCCTGTCCCGGCTCACCACGCACTCCGGCCAGCTCGCCCCGTACCTGCTCGTCGACCCCGCCGAGGAAAGCCTGGTCGCCGACGGTGTCCTCCCCGCCGACCAGGTCCCGCTGGTGATCACCGACCGGACCTTCGTCCCGGACGACGCGCAACTCGCCGCCGAGGACCCGACCTGGGACCGGGGCCGCTGGGGCGCCTGCGGCAGCCTCTGGTACCCGCACGTCTACCAGCCACGGCAGAACCCGTTCCGCCCCGACGGACGGAACCCGACCGGCCGCTGGGACTACGGCCCGTGGTGCCGGCACCCGGAGGCCGCCGCCGTCCGGCACGGTCCGGCGCCGAACCCGTACCACGACCCGGTCGCCGCGCCCGACCAGCCGCCGCTGACCCCGGGCGTGCCGCACCCGTCGGCGGTGCCCCAGGTGTACGGGGACACCCCGCTGGTCAACGGCGTCGCCTACCCGTACCTGACGGTCGAGCCCCGGGCCTACCGGTTCCGGATCCTCAACGCCTGCCCGGACCGGAGCCTGAACCTCCAGCTCTACCGGGCCCGCTCGGACCAGCCGATGTGGCACGTCGACGGCAGTCTCGCCGACGCCGGGGCGGGCGAGGTGCCCATGGTCGAGGCGGTCCGCGGCCCCGGCCACCCGGCGCACTGGCCGACCGACGGGCGGGACGGAGGCGTCCCGGACCCCCGGGCGGTCGGCCCGGAGATCATCCGGATCGGCAACGAGTGCGGGCTGCTGCCCGCCCCGGTGGTGCTGGCCAACCGTCCGGTCGGCTACCGGTACGACCGGCTCGACCCGGCCGTGCTCAACGTCGACGGGCACACCCTGCTGCTCACCCCCGGCGAGCGGGCCGACGTGGTCGTCGACTTCGCCGCCGTGCCCCCGGGCAGCACGCTGATCCTCTACAACGACTGTCCGGCGCCGCTCCCCGGCGGCGACCCCCGGTACGACCACCACGCCGGATCACCCGGCGCGGTGCCCGGGTACGGCCCGGACACCCGTACCCTGCTCCAGTTCCGGGTGGCCGGCGCTCCGGCCGACCGGTACGACCTGGACCGGCTCCGGGACCGGCTGCCCGCCGCGTACGCGGCCAGCCAACCGCCGCCGATCGTGCCGCAACCGGCCTACGACCGGGCCTTCGGCACCCGGACCGAGCGGGAGACGACCGTCCCGGTGCACGCCACGTCGGTCAGTTTCACCCCGGTCGGCGCGACCGCCCCGGTCGTCCTGCCGGTGGCCGACCGGGCCGTCCGGCAGGTCTTCGAGCCGGGCCACGGCCGGCTGACCGGCCGACTCGCCGCCCCGCTCCCCCGTCCCGGTGGTGGTGTCGGGAGCCCCGTCGCCCGCTCCGACCCGCCCGACGGTGACCCGGTCACCCGGGAACCGGACGACCCGCCCACCGAGATCCTGTACGCCACCGACCCGGCCGTGCCGGTCGGGTCACCCGCCGACGGCACCCAGCTCTGGCGGATCCGGGGCGAAGGTCAGCTGACCCAGCCGTTGCACCTCGGCGGCGGTGACGTGCAACTGGTCAACCGGGTCGCCCGGGACGGCACCGTCCGCCCGCCGGCACCCGACGAGCGGGGCTGGAAGGAGACCGTCCGGGTCGACCCGCACGAGGACGTGGTGGTGGCGGTACGACCCGTCCCGCCCGGTCTGCCGTTCACCGTCGGCGACTGTCGCCGCCGGATCGACCCGACCCGCGCCGACGCCCGCCCGGTCGACCTGGGCTGGGAGTACCACTGGCACAGCCAGCTCGCCGCCCACCGGGACCAGGGCATGGACCGTCCGTTGGTGGTGCGGGTCTCCCCCCGGGCACCCACCGGGCTGACCGCCACCCCGGTCCCGGGCTCGGCCATCGCGCTGCCCGCGATCGCGCTGGCCTGGACCGGCAACGGCGACCGCCCGCCGGCCACCCGGCACCGGCTGGAACGGGCCACCGACGCCACCTTCGCCGGGCCGGTCACCGTCCTGGCCGTGGCCGCCACCGCGACCCGGTACGTCGATGCCACCGTCACCCCGGGCGTCACCTACCACTACCGGATCCGCAGGGAGAACGCGGTGGCCTGTTCGGCCTGGTCGAACGAGGTCATCGCGGCGGTCCGGCTCGCCGCGCCGACCGGACTGGGCGCGGTCGTCGCCGCCGCCGCGCCGCTCCGGATCGCGGTGCGCTGGACCAACCGCTCCTTCGCCACCGGCGTCGACGTGCAGCGGGCCACCAACCCGACCTTCACCAGCGGACCCGGCACCACGGCGGTCGGGGTCACCGACCGGTACCTGGACCCGACGGTCGCCCCGGAGACCACCTACTACTACCGGGTCCGCACCACCTACCTGGGCACCGCCTCGCCCTGGTCCACGGTCGGGGTGGTGACCACCCCGCCGGTGCCGAGGACCCCGACCACGGTGATCGCCACGGCCTGCGCGACGGCCCCGGAGAGCGCGACGGTGATCCTGCGCTGGACCTCCGGCACCGCCACCGGGGCGGGCTACGGGTTCGTCGTCGAACGCGCCGCCGACCCGGCCTTCTCCCAGGAGCTGACCACGTTCACCGTCTCCGGACGCGGCTTCACCAACACCGGCCTCGGACGCGGGGTCACCTACTGGTACCGGGTGCGGGCGTTCAACGTGGTGGGCAGCTCGGCGTTCACCGGCCCGGTGCCGGTGACCACCCCGGACCGGTCCGACGGCACCGGGGCGGGCTAGTGGCTCGGACCGGTCCGGCGGCACCGGGGCGGGTCAGTGGCGCAGGCCGGTCCGGCGGCACCGGGGCGGGTCAGTGGCTCGGACCGGTCCGGCGGCACCGGGGCGGGTCAGTGGCGCAGGCCGGTCCGGCGGCACCGGGGCGGGTCAGTGGCTCGCGGCCCGTTGCGGGTCGCCGACCGCACGCAGCTCCGCCAACGCGGACGCCACCCCGTGCAGCAGGTCGGTCGCCTCGGTCAGCCGGGACGCGGCCGGGTGGCCGCCACCCGGTCGGGCGTCCTCGGCGACGTAGCCGGCCGCCGCGACGACGAGCCGCTCGTACGCGGCCACCCCGTCGTTGAGCTGCCCGACCAGGATCCGGTGGGTCTCGGCCAGCGACTCGCGGGCCGGTGACGGGGCGAGCCGCACCGCCCGTTCCACACTCGCCACCCGCTCGGCCAGGTCCCGCAGGGAACGGTCGGCCGCAGCCGCTTCGAGCACCGCCGGGTCGGCCAGCCCGGTGAGCCGGCCCGCCATTCCGGCGAGGGTCAACGCGGCCCGGTCCAGCCGGGCCCACGGCTCCGCCGCGGCGGTGCCGCGCAGCGCGATCCGGGCCCGGGCCCGGCGCACCTCGGCGAGCAGGTTCGGACCGGCCGGGAGCCGCTCCACGGTGGCGACGAGTCGGGCCCGGGAGCGGGCCGCGGCCTCGGCCGGGTCGAGCGGGGGCGGAGCCGGCCGCGCCGCGTGGGCCCGCAGGTCGATCCAGCGCCAGGCGGCCAGCATCAGGGCGCTCCCCGCCGCGCCGGCCCACGCCGCGTCGGGCAGGCCGAGCCCGGCGTACGGGGTGAGGACCGCCGCCGCGCCGCCGAGCCCGCCGGCCGTGACGCTCCACCGTCGGGCGGACCGGCGCAACCGGTGCAGCCGACGGAAGTACCGTGCTCGCTCGTCTGCCACGCCTGCCTCCTCGACCCGGCCGCTCATCCGGCGGCGGTGGTGTCCCCGGTGCCCCGGTCGCGGCCCATGCTGGCCCGGATCTCGTCCAGCCGGGCCGCCGCGGCCGGGTCGGCGGCCGGTGCCGCCTGCTCGACGCCGGCCTGCTGCTGCCGGCCGGCCAACTGCTCGCCGGACATGCTGGCCCGGATCTGCTCCAGCCGGGACGACCCGGCCGTGTCGAGCGCGGACTTCTGGATCTCCAGCATCCGGCCCTCGACCGAGTTCCCGGCCAGTTCGGCACGGCCCATCGCGTTGGCGTACCGCCGCTCGATCCGGTCGCGCACCTCGTCGAGGCTGGGCGTGTTGGCGGGTGCGGTGAGGGCCGACATCGACTCCAGCGAGCGGGCCACGCTCTCCTGCATCTTGGCCTGTTCGAGCTGGCTGAGCAGCTTGGTGCGCTCGGCCAGCTTCTGCTGGAGGATCATCGAGTTGTTCTCCACCGCCCGCCGGGCCTGGGCCGCCGCACCGATGGCCTGGTCGTGCAGGGTCTTCAGGTCCTCGGCGGCCTGCTCCGCCGAGACGAGCTGGGTGGCGAGGGTCTGCGCGGACTGCTCGTACTTCGTCGCCTCGGTCTCGTCGCCCTTGCCCCGGGCCTGGTCGGCCAGGACGAGGGCCTGGCGAGCCATGCCCTGGAGGCGCTCGACCTCGGACATCTGCCGGGAGAGCTTCATCTCCAGCTGGCGCTGGTTACCGATCACCGCCGCGGCCTGCTGCACCAGCGCCTGGTGCTGGCGCTGCGCCTCCTCGATGGCCTGTTGGATCTGCACCTTCGGATCGGCGTGCTCGTCGATCCGGGCGCCGAACAGCGCCATGAGGTACTTCCAACCCTTGACGAACGGGTTCGCCATCTCCGCGGTATCCCCTCAGTCGCGTCGCTGCGCCCGGTGACTCGTGCCGGACGGACCGCCCGGCACGCCGGCGGCGTATCCATCGTCGCAGCCGGGCGCCAGTGGCGGCGGCCTTGGCGCGGACCGGACGACCTGCTGATCAACCCTACGCGGCCGACGCCAGGTCGACCACGCGGCGATCGGGCCGGTCAGGCGGCGCAGACCACATCCCGTTCGGCCGGGCGGACCCGGGTGGTGCGCAGGGTGGCCTTCAGCGGCGAGTCCTGTCGGACGGCGACCGAGACCGGACCGTCGGCGGTGACCTGTCGGACGCCCTGCGGGGCGACCTTGCGGACCGTCGGGCGGCCCACCGGCTCGGCCGCCTCGTCGGCGACCGGCACCAGCACGCCCGGCATCTGCTCGGCCAGCGCCACCGTGTCGCTGACCTCGCGGAGGACCTCGGAGAGGCGGGCGCCGAGCGCGTCGCAGATCGCGGCCAACAGTTCGCTGGAGGGTTCCTTGTGGCCGCGTTCGATCTCGGAGAGGTAGCCCAGGCTGACGTTCGCGGCCGAGGAGACCTCGCGCAGGGTGCGGTGCTGACCCTGCCGGCGTGCCCGCAGTGCGTCACCGATCACCCGGCGTAGCAGGACCATCGCACCTCCTTGACAGGACCTCTGCCCGGCGACCGGATCGCGCCGGGCGCCGTCAGGCGTCCCGACACCGATTCCGCTCCGTCGGAGCCTTCCCGCAACCGTACCCGCTGTGGGCCCCCACGACATACCACCCCGCCCGGACTCCTGCCCCGCCGCGGTCAGCAGGCAGCGCTGGCGGCGGCCTCCCCGGCGGCCACGATCCGCTCGGTGAGCAGCCGCAACGCCTCGTCGACGGCGGTCGACCGGATCCGGTCGCGGCCACCGTCGAGGTCGAGTTCGCGGACCGCCGTCCCGTTCGGGCCGGCGACCGCGACGAAGACCAGCCCCACCGGCTTGCCGTCCTGCGGCTCCGGGCCGGCCACCCCGGTGGTCGACAGCCCCCAGTCGGCGGCGCACCGCGCTCGCCCGCCCTCGGCGAGCGCGACCGCCACGTCCGGGTCGACCGGTCCGCGGTCGGCGAGCAGCCCCTCGGGTACGCCCGCGAGGTGGGCCTTCAACTCCGTCGCGTACACCACCAGCCCGCCCCGGAAGATCCCGCTCACCCCGGCGATCTCGACGATCGACGCGGCCAGCGACCCGCCGGTCAGCGACTCCACCGTCGCGAGGGTCTCCCCCCGTTCGGAAAGCCGGTGCACGACCCCGGCCGCGGGACTGGTCACCGGCCGGCCGGCCGCGCCGCGCTGCCCCGTCGTGTCATCGCTGCCTACCACCATGTCCGCATTCCTTCCCCCGAAGTGCCCGGACGAACCGGCGAGGGCGACGGTTCACCGCGGCACCCGGCCGCACCGACGGTTCACCGCGTGGTACGCAGCCGCATCGCGCGGGCGACGTAGTCGAAGCCGGTCAGCACCGTCACGGCCACCGCGGCGGCCATGATCCACGGGCCGACGGCGGCCAGGTCGCCGGGCACCGGCCAGAGATACCAGACGATGGCGAGGATCTGCAGCGCGGTCTTGGCCTTGCCGCCCCGACTGGCGGCGATGACCCCGTGCCGGATCACCCAGAACCGGATCAGCGTGACCCCCAGCTCCCGGGTGAGGATCACCACGGTCACCCACCAGGGGAGCACCGCGTACCAGGAGAGCAGCAGCAGGGCGGCCCCGGTGAGCGCCTTGTCGGCGATCGGGTCGGCGACCTTGCCGACCGAGGTGACCAGGGCGAACCGGCGGGCGATCCAGCCGTCCACGAAGTCGGTCGCCGAGGCGAGGGCGAAGACCAGGCAGGCCGCCACCCGCCAGTCGGCGTGGGTCATCTCCGAGACGACCACCAGCGCCATGAAGACCGGCACCAGCAACAGCCGCAGCGCGGTCAACGCGTTGGCCGCGTTGAGCACCGGCACCGGGGCCACCACGGCCGGCGGGGTCGAGTCGGCCGTCCCGGTCACGTGGACGCCCCGATCCGGCGTTCCCGGTACCGCACCACGTGGCTCCCCCGCTCCGTCAGGGCCCGCCGTCACCGTGCCGCGCCGGGCGCCGCCGAGATCATCTCATCCGGTACCGCGATCAGGTCCACCCCTTCGGTGCCGGTGACCGTCGCCCGGACCAGATCGCCCGGCCGCAGCGCCGCCAGGTCGACCCCGCCCTCCGACGGGGCGACCAGCGTGGTGGAGCCGTCCACCTCGGGGGCCTGGTGGGCCGCCCGCCCCTCGACCACGCCGCCGTCGACCGAGTCGACCAGCACCTCGACGGTCGAGCCGAGCCGTTCCTCGGCGCGCTGCGAGCAGAGTTCGTCGGCGAGCGCGCTGAGCTTGTCGTACCGGCGTTTGACGGTGGCGGCGGAGAGCTTGCCGGGCAGGTCGGCGGCCTCCGTGCCGTCCTCGTCGCTGTAGTCGAACACGCCGATCGCGTCGAGCCGGGCGGCGGTGAGGAAACGCACCAGCTCGTCGACGTCGCCCCGGGTCTCGCCGGGGAAGCCGACGATGAAGTTGCTCCGGGCGCCCGCCTCCGGGGCCAGCTCGCGGGCGCTGGCCAGCAGCTCCAGGAAGCGGTCGGTGGAGCCGAAGCGGCGCATCCGGCGCAGCACCGGCTCGCTGGAGTGCTGGAAGGAGAGGTCGAAGTACGGCGCCACACCGGGAGTGGTGGCGATCGCCTCGACGAGGCCGGGACGGGTCTCGGCGGGCTGGAGGTAGCTCGCCCGGACCCGGACGATGCCGTCGATCGCGGCGAGCTGGGGCAGCAGCTTCTCCAGGGCCCGGGGATCGCCCAGGTCCTTGCCGTACGACGTGGAGTTCTCGCTGACCAGCACCAGCTCGCGGACGCCGGTCTTGGCCAGCCACTCCGCCTCGGCGAGCAGCTCGTCCGGCGTACGGGAGACGAAGGCGCCCCGGAAGGCGGGGATCGCGCAGAACGCGCAGCGCCGGTCGCAACCGCTGGCCAGCTTCAGCGAGGCGACCGGGCCGGTGTCGAGCCGACGCCGCAGGATCTGCCGCAGGTGCGCCGGGGTGTGCGCGTCGGTCTCCGGGGCCTCGGTGCGGACTCCGGTGCCGTGTCCGGGCAGCGACACCGCGCTGTCCCGACGGGCCACCGGGGTGAGCGGCAACAACTCACGCCGGTCACGCGGGGTGTGCGCGTCGACGGCCTCGCCATTGACCACCGAGGTCAGTCGGGCGGAGATGTCCGGGTAGTCGTCGAAGCTCAGCACCGCCTGCGCCTCGGGCAGGCTGCTGGCCAGCTCCCGCCCGTACCGCTCGGCCATGCAGCCGGCCGCGACCACCTTCGCACCGGTGTCGGCGGCGGCCAGCAGGGTCTGGATGGAGTCCTGCTTGGCCTTCTCCACGAAGCCGCAGGTGTTGACCACCACCACGTCGGCCCCTTCGCCGTCGGTGGTCACCTGCCAGCCGTCGGCGTGCAGGCGGGCGGCCAACTCCTCCGAGTCGACCTCGTTGCGGGCACAGCCCAGGGTCAGCAGGGCGACCCGGCGACCGTCAGCGGAAGGGGAGGTGGCAGACACCACCCGAGGGTACCGGGCGGGACGGGGTCACCCGTCGACACCCGGTGCCGCGACGGGCCCGGCACGCCGCCGAGCCACCCGCCGTCGGTCACGCCACCACCGTGGCGGCGAGTCGGACGAGCCGGTCGAGGAGAAAGACCTCGGTGCCGCCCAGGCCCACCGAGCAGAAGACGGTGACGTCGTCCCGGTCGGCCCGTCCGGCCGTCGCGCCGGCCAGCACCGCACCCAGCTCGGCCAGCCGACCGGCGTACGGCGGCCGGGCGGCGAGCATCGGCGGCTCGTACGCGCCGGCCTGGGCGGTCGAGTCGGTGACCAGCACGTCGGCGGTGTCCAGCAGGTCGATGCCGAACTCGGCGCGCCCGTGCTGCTTGAACCCCACGGCGTTGACGTGGGTGCCCGGGGCGAGGTCGCGGGCGTCGAGCACCGGAGTCGGGCTGGTGGTGGCGAGCACCACGACGTCCCGGTCACGTACCGCCTCGGCGGCGGTGGCCACCGCGCGGGCCGGCACGCCCAGCTCGGCCCGGACCCGCGCGGCGAACCGCTCCCGGCCGGCCGGGGTACGGCAGTACACGGTCACCTCGCGCAGTCCACGGACCGCGGCGGCGGCCCAGACCTGGGTCCACGCCTGCCCGCCCGCCCCGATCACGCCGACGGTGGACGCGTCCGGCCGGGCCAGCGCGTCCACCGCGACCCCGCCCAGTCCACCGGTACGCCGGGAACCCAGCTCCGCCCCGACGGCGACCGCCCGGACCGCGCCGGTCCGGCCGTCGTGCAGCACGACGAGTTGCTCCGCCTCGGGGTGGCCGAAGGTGTCGTAGGAGCGGAAGCCGTACCACTCGCCGGTGAGGTGGCCGGCGGTGAGCACCATCCGGCCCCCGCCCAGCGGGGCGGACGCGCGGGGTGGGGCGACCAGTCGTCCCTCGTACGCGGCCAGCAGGGCGGCCCGCATGGCGTCGACCGTGCTGGGCGCGTCGAGGACGGCGGCCACCTCCCGGTCGGTGAAGAACAGCGTCATAACCGCCAATCCTTGAACATGAAGGCAGCTTCAGGTCAACCCGTGGCATCGATCATCCGCTCCGGCCCGGCCCCGCGCAACGGTGCTACGGTCGACGTCGACACCCCGACCCTGGTGTCCCGGACGAGTGGTGGGCGTACCCGGTAACGCGAAGACGCCCCCGGACAGGTGGTCCTCAACTCGTCCGGGCTGTCCCGGGCATAACTGACAGGGGTGACGTCATGGCTTGGCTCGCACTGGTGGTGTCCGGGCTCCTGGAGACCGCGTGGGCGATCTCCCTCGACCGCAGCGCCGGATTCAGCCGCCCCGTTCCCACCGTGGTCTTCGCGGTCACGCTGGTGCTGAGCATGGCCGGGCTCGCGTACGCGCTACGGGAGATCCCGGTCGGCACCGGATACGCGGTCTGGGTGGGCATCGGCGCGGTGGGCACCGCGACCGTCGGCATCCTGGCCCTCGGCGAGTCGTCCAGCCTCCCCCGGCTGGCCTGCCTGCTGCTGGTGGTGGCGGGCGTGGTGGGGCTCAAGGTCTTCCACTAGGCCGGCGCGGGGTTCCCGGCGACGCGTCCGGTCGGGGAGCCGGCGGCCACGCGTAGCGGACCGGCCGGATGGGTAGAGACAGGTCGACAACGGAAGGTTTCGTACCCGGAGGACGACATGGCGAACATCCACACCACCGCCCGCCCGCGCAGCAACGCCGCCCGGATCTGCACGATCCTGGCCTTCGTCTTCGCCGTGCTCGCCGTCTTCCTCTCCCCGCTGCTGTTCGGGGTGGCGGGCCTGGTGCTCGGCATCGTCGGCGCGGTGCTCGGCGACAAGCCGCTCGGCTGGTACGCCGCCATCGCGAGCGTGGTCGGCGCGGTCGTCGGCGCGCTGCTCGTCGCCGCCCTGCTCAACTGAGCTTCCCGCGCACCCGTTCGGCCCCGAGGGCCCGCCGGTCTCCGGCGGGCCCTCGAACGTACCGACCCGGAACACCCGCGCCTGCCGGGCTGGGCTCGGGGGTGGGTGGGTGGGGCGGGCTGGGGCTCGGGTGGTTGCAGGGGACCCCTCCTCGGCAAAAAGCGGTAGGAAGGGTCCCCTGCAACCACCTGGGGCAAAGGAGTGCGGGGTCGCTGCGGGCAGGGCGAGGGGTCAGCTGTCGGCGGTCCGGAGGGCGGCGAGGGCCTCCTCCAGCTCGTCCGGCTTGACCAGCACGTCGCGGGCCTTGGAGCCCTCGGACGGGCCGACGATCCCCCGGGTCTCCATCAGGTCCATCAGCCGGCCCGCCTTGGCGAACCCGACCCGCAGCTTGCGCTGGAGCATCGAGGTGGACCCGAACTGCGAGGTGACCACCAGCTCGATCGCCTGCACCAGCAGGTCGAGGTCGTCGCCGATCTCCTCGTCGATCTTCTTCTTGCCGTCCTGCGCCGGGGTGAGCACGTCCGGACGGAACTCCGGCTCGCGCTGCTCCTTGCAGAACTTGACGACGTCGGTGATCTCCTGCTCGGTGACCCAGGCGCCCTGGATCCGGATCGGCTTCGACGCGCCCATCGGCAGGAAGAGGCCGTCGCCCCGGCCGAGCAGTTTCTCCGCCCCCGGCTGGTCGAGGATGACCCGCGAGTCGGCCAGCGACGAGGTGGCGAACGCCAGCCGGGACGGCACGTTCGCCTTGATCAGACCGGTGACCACGTCGACCGAGGGGCGCTGGGTGGCAAGCACCAGGTGGATGCCGGCGGCCCGGGCGAGCTGGGTGATCCGGACGACCGAGTCCTCCACGTCACGCGGTGCCACCATCATCAGGTCGGCCAACTCGTCGACGATCACCAGCAGGTACGGGTACGGCTTCATCTCCCGCTCGCTGCCCGGCGGGGCCTTGATCTCGCCGTTGCGCACCTTGCGGTTGAAGTCGTCGATGTGGCGGACCCCGTTGGCGGCGAGGTCGTCGTAGCGCATGTCCATCTCGCGGACCACCCACTCCAGCGAGTCGGCGGCCTTCTTCGCGTTGGTCACGATCGGCGTGACCAGGTGCGGGATGCCCTCGTAGCTGGTCATCTCGACCCGCTTCGGGTCGATCAGCAGCAGCCGGACCTCGTCCGGGGTGGCCCGGGTCAAAATGGAGACGAGCAGGGAGTTCAGCAGACTCGAGTTGTGCGTCGGGACGAGGGAGCGACCGGCGAGATACATATGGCTCGGACTGTCGACCTCGATGCACCGTACCGGTACCGATGGAACCGGTCGAACAGCGACGATGTAGCGACGCGCGGTGCTGGGACGATTCGCGGTGTTCTGACGGCTCAGCTTCCGGGACAGCCGGAAGACCTTGTCCCGAGGTGTGAAGTGGATCCGGTAGCAGACGGAGGATTCCGGGCTTCTCCCCGCTACCGCCTTCGTCGTCATCGTCGCCTGATAGCCGAGGCCGAGGACGAGTTCGAGGGCATCCCGGGCAAGCCGCTCGTTGGTGAGCGCGAGTTCCACACCACCCCGCTTCGAGACAGTGCCGTCAGTGTCCAGCAGACCGGCGAGCAGCGCCCGCCGTTGCGCCTCGGAGGCCCGTAGATAGGCGGGTGGGATGTGCTTCGCACCGATCTCGCGGAGGAGCGCCCGTACCGTCCGGTACGGCCTCCGGGGGCGGCTGGATGGCGCGTCCGGTGTCTCCCAGTCCGCTTGCCCTTCCTGCTTCCGCGCGAGGTAGACGGCAGTAATCGACACGCCGACGTGTCTGGCCGCTGCTGGCCCACTCATACCGCGATCGACGAGCCGCAACGCTTCGGCGATTCGCCGGCTCCTGTCCATCCGGTTGGAGAGGGTGTACTGGATCTTGCCACGGGCATGTTCGGTGACCTCGTAGCCGTCCAGGCGGATCTGCTCCAAGATCTCACGGTCGGCGCAGGTCAGTGTTGCGGAGCCGGTCGTCCCGTCACCCAACCAACAGCCAAGGGTGTACGGGGCGACGGGAAGCTCCTGCTCGGGACACTCCAGTGGGCCGGCGACGGCGACGGCGTGGTTCACCCACTCTCCGTTCGGTCCCACCCGGAGGGTTTCGGCGATCTCCTTCGTCGTCACCGTCGACTCGTCGTACGACTTCCTGGTCGCCGACCGGCCTGGATCGAGCACCCGCAGGGAGAGCGCCCGGTACACCGCGTGCCGGGAATAGGTGGGGACCCATCGGGTGATCAGGCGGCCGCCCCGCTCGTACGGCGCTCGACTGAGTACCTGCTCCTTGGGTACACCACGAAGAATCTGATAAAGGATGTTCTTGAACTGCTCGCCGAGATCCGTCAGTACCTCGCCGCTGGAGACCGGACGATCCGGCTCCGCCAGCACCTCGGCCGCGCGACGACTCACCAGGTCACGGTCCGGGGCCGCCCAGTAGGAGCCGTCCCTCCACTGGTGCCTGCGCTGGGTCCGTTCCGCCCGCGTCGTGGTGCGCCACTCGTGGTCGGCATCCGCCACGATGACGGTGCCGTCGGAGAACTCCACCTCGTAGCAGGGACGGTCGTGCATGACCGGCGTCGCGGCCAGCACCCGACACGGCTGACCGTGTTCGTCGAACACCTGGTCGCCAACCCGCAGCTCGCCCATGCTGGACCAGCCGTCACGGGTGGCGATCGGAGTGTCCAGGGCCAGCGCCTTCCCGGCGCCGGTGGCCCCGGCCACCAGGATGTGCGGCATCTTCGCCAGGTTGGCCACCACGTAGCCGCCCTCGATGTCCTTGCCGAGGGCGACCAGCATCGGGTGGAGGTCGCTGGTGGCCGTCCGGGAGCGCAGCACGTCACCGAGGGCCACGTTCTCCGGGTCGGTGTTCGGGATCTCCACGCCGACCGCGCTCTTGCCCGGGATCGGGCTGAGGATCCGCACGTCCGGGGACTTCACCGCGTAGGCGATGTTGCGGGAGAGCTGGGTGATCCGTTCGACCTTGACGCCGGGACCCAACTCGACCTCGTACCGGGTGACCGTCGGACCCCGGGTGAAGCCGGTGACCTCGGCGTCCACCCCGAACTGGTCGAACACCCCGGTGAGGGCGGCGATCACCTCGTCGTTGGCCTTGCTCCGGCTCTTCGGCGCGGCGCCGGTGTTGAGCAGGTTGGCCGGGGGCAGGGTGTAGTCGCCCGCCAGCCCGGTCAGCGCGAGCTGTTCGGCCCGGGTGGGCGGCGTCGAGTGCTCCGGCGGCTCGGACCTGCGCCGGGCGGCGGGCACCCGGGCCGGCGGCTTGCGGGGCAGCACCAGGGTCTCCTGGAGGTCGACGTCGTCGGCGTACGCGTCGTCGATCTCGGCCGGGTCGACCGGTTCCGGCGGCGGCGCGGCCTTACGGGCCGGACGGCGGCGGGCGGGCTTCTCGACCACCTCCACCGCCTCGACCTCCTCCCCGGCCGGGGCCGGCGGCACGCCGAGCACCCCACCGGTGAGCAGGCCGAGCCGCTCGGGGACCTTGTTGATCGGGGTCGCGGTGACCACCAGCAGGCCGAAGACCAGCAGCAGGATGAGCAGCGGTACGGCCACCCAGGCGGTGACCGCGCGTTCCAGCAGCCCGCCCACGCCCATGCCGACCAGCCCACCGGCGTAGTCGCGTTCGGCCTGGCGGGCCGGGTTCTGCCCGATGTGCAGCATCGCGGCGGTGGCGACGATCATGGAGCCCCAGCCGACCAGGCCGCGCCCCCGGTGCGCCGGGTCGGCGGGTTCGCGCATCATCCGCCACGCGCCGATGGTCAGCAGCACGGGCACGACGACGGAGATCGCGCCGAGGAAGAGTCGGACGCTGTCCGCCAGCCGGGCCCCGACCGGTCCCGCCCCGGAGAACCAGATCGCCACCGCGCTGAGGATCGCGAGTCCGAACAGGAGCAGGCCGGCGCCGTCGCGCCGGTGCTCCGGGCCCACCTCGCGGGCGGTGGCGGCCTGCCGTCCGGCGGCCCGGACCGTCCACCCGACACCGTGCGCCAGGCCCATCCAGGCGCTGGTGATCGCACGTCCCAGGTAGGCGGCCGGCGCGGGACGGGCCGCCGGACGGCGGCCCCGGGCGGGCGCGCGGGTCTTCTTCGCCGGCTGGCGGGCACGACTGTTCGTGGTACCGCGCGGCGACGCGCCGCGTCGCCGGCTCGCCTGAGAGGTACGGCCCGCCATAGAGTCACGGTAACGGCGCGACCCGGGGATTCGCCGCTTTTACCGTCGTGTCCGTGCGTCGCAGCGCACTTTCGGCACTCGGCCGTGATATTCGCCTCAGGAACCTCAGGGAGGGTGCCGGGATGGTGCCGCCGGAGCTCGGGGACGGTCCGTTGGCCGGACACCCACACACCCTGCGGCCGCTGACCGGGGAACTGGTGGCGGCGGTGCTGGCCACCCGGGGGTACGCCTGCCACCCGGACGCCGACGGCAACCTCGTCGGCCGCTGGGGGACGAGCCTGGTCTGGTTCCGTCGGCTCGGCGGGGCCGGTGAGGTGCTCCAGGTGCGGACGGTCGCCGCGCCGCTGTTCGGAATCGAGCACGTTCCGGCGCTGCGCGCCTTCTGCAACGACTGGAACCAGGGTCGGTACTGGCCGAAGGCGTTCGTCGAGGTCGACGACGACGGGCGGGCCCGGATCTGCGGCGAGGTCATCACCGACCTGGAACGGGGGGTCACCCCGCACCAGCTCGACCACCTCCTCGACCGGGGCATCTCCGCCGGCTGCCGACTGGCCGCCGCCGTGACCGAGCTGACCGACGGGGCCCGGGCGTGAACGGCGGCGCCTGGCGCGAGTCGCTCGACGCGGCCCGGGACCTGCCCGACGGGGAGGCGAAAGTCGCCGAGCTGGAACGGATCGCCGCACACGCCGACGCCGCCGGGGAGGTCCGCCTCGGCGTCGACGCCCGGCTCGCGCTCGTCGAGACGCACCGGTTCCGGGGTGAGCGGTGGCGGTCGGTCGAACCGCTGCACCGGTGTCTCGCCACCGTGGACCGGCATCCCGCCCTCTTCGGCGCGGAGGACACGGCGGCGCTGCTGCGCGGCCAGCACGCCGCCGTGGAGGCGCTGCCCGGCAGTCCCCGGATCGGGCTGGACCAGGCCCGCTTCCTGTTGGACGACCTCGACCGGAGGCTGGCCGGGGCGGAGCCCGGGACGGTGGCCGAGCTGCGCTGCCGGCTCGCCGACCACCTGGGGGACGAACCGGCCGCCCGGGCGTGGTTCGCCCGCTGGCGGGCCGCCGGGCCCGGTCACGGCTGCGTGGCCTGTGCGGCGGTACGCCAGGCCGGGCTGCTCACCGGCTGGGGTGAGTGGGCCGAGGCGGTACGGATGCTGGAACCGCTGACCACCGATCCCGGCGACTGCACGGACCAGCCGGAGGCCGCCCTGGCCGCCCTGCTCCTGCCGTACCTGCGGTCGGGGCGGTACGACGACGCGGGGCGGGCGCACGTGCGCGCGTACCGGCGGCACCGGCGGGAGTGGTCGGCCTTCGGTCACCTCCCCGCGCACCTGCTGTTCTGCGCGCTCGGCGGGCACCCGGCGCGCGGGCTGGAGATCCTCGTCGAGCAGTTGCCCCGGCTGGCCCGGCCCACGGACGAGAGGTCCGCGATGGAGTTCGCCGCGGCCGGGGCGCTGCTCTGTCGACTGGCCGGTGAGTCCGGTCTGGTCCGGGCGCCCGACCCGACCGGGCAGCCGGACGAGGCGGAGCCGGACGCCGGGCCACCCCGGTCCACCCGGCCGACGGGACACCCCGGCCCGGCGCGGCGGGGACACGAGTCGTGGCCGGTCGACGCGCTCGGGCTGGGGCACGCGACCCGGCTGGCCGAGGTGTTCGGGCTGGTCCGTTCGGCCGGGAGCGCCGGCGGGCGGGACGTCGCGGCGCTCGGCGCGGAACTGCTCGCCACCGCCACCGACCTCGCCGGGCGCTTCGACGCCCGCAACGGCACCGGCCACCAGTCCGGCCAGGTGGCGGCCCGGCTGGCCGAACGGCCCCGCGCCGGCGTCCCGGCCCCGCTCCCCGCCGAACCGGCACCGGACGACGCCGGGTCCGGGCCGGTCGACGCGGAGCCGGACGGGCCCGGGTCACCCGGCGAGCCGGTGCCGCTGACCGTCGCCATGGTCGTCGCCGCGCTGGAGCGGCGGGGCGACCGCTGCGCCGTCGACCCGGCGGGCACCGTGGTGGGGCGCTGGGGCGAGGCGATGATCAGGTTCGAGCGGGTCGGGTCACGGGCGGAGATCCTGCACACCCGGGTGGTGGCCACCCGTCGGCTGTCGGCCGGGCGGCGCGCCGAGGCGTACGAGTTCGTCAACGCCTGGAACCGGGACCGGCTACAGCCCAAGGCGTACGTGCACGAGGTGGAGAACGAACTGGTCCTGGCCGGGGACCTCACCACCGACCTGGCGCACGGGGTTGCTCCGGCGCAGGTGGAGGTGCTGGTCGACGCGGCGGTCACCACCGGTGTCGCGTACGCCGAGGCGGTCGCCGCCCTACCCTGACCGGGTTCGGCGACGGCGGCGCCATCATGTCCGAAATCCGCGCGCCTTCCCGAGCGCTACCTGATGGACTCGCCCGATGATCGAAGTTCTCCGGGAACGAGCCGCACTTCTGCACACCCTGCACCGCCCCGGCGAGCCGCTGGTGCTCGCCAACGCCTGGGACGTCGCGTCCGCCTGCATCGTCGTCGCCGCGGGGGCGACGGCGGTCGCCACCACCAGTGCCGGCGTGGCCTGGAGCCTCGGTGCCCCGGACGGCGACCGGCTCGACCGGGGCCGGGCGATCGACCTGGTCGCCCGGGTCGCCGCGGCCGTGACCGTGCCGGTGACCGCCGACATCGAGACCGGATTCGCCGACACTCCCGAGGGGGTGGCCGGAACGGTCCGGGAGGTGCTGGCCGCCGGGGCGGTCGGCGTCAACCTGGAGGACGGCGCGTCGGGCGGTCCGGGACTGCGGGACGTCGACGAGCAGTGCGCCCGGCTCCGGGCCGCCCGGCGGGCCGCCGAGGAGGTGGGGGTCGCGCTCGTCGTCAACGCCCGCGTCGACACCTACCTGCGACAGATCGGTGACCCGGCGGAGCGGCTCACCGCGACACTGCGCCGCGCCGAGGCGTTCCGGAAAGCGGGGGCGGACGTCATCTTCGTGCCCGGAGTGGTCGACGCGCCCACGATCACCGCGCTGGTGGCGGGGATCGACGCGCCGTTGAACGTGCTGGCCGGACCGACCGCGCCCCCGGTGCCCGAACTGGCCCGGCTCGGCGTGGCCCGGATCAGCCTGGGCCACTCGCTCGCCGCCGCCGCGTACGGGCTGGTCCGGCGGGCGACGGCGGAGGTGCTGGCGACCGGGACGTACACCTCGCTGGCCGGCGGGGTGCCGTACCCGGAGCTGAACACGCTGGTCGCCCACGGCTGAGCAGGAGTCCCGGGTGGTCCGGCAGGCCGCCGGACCACCCGGGCCGGTCAGACCTCGACCACGGTCGGGACGATCATCGGCCGCCGCCGGTAGGCGTCGTTGACCCACCGGCCGACCGTCCGCCGGACGATCTGCTGGAGCTGGTGCGGGTCGGTGATCCCGTCGGTGGCGGCCCGGTTGAGCACCTCGGTGACCAGCGGCACGACCGCGTTGAACGCCGCCGGGTCCTCGGAGAAGCCCTTGGCCGAGACGGTCGGCCCGCCGACCACCTTGCCGGTGACCGAGTCGACCACCACGGTGCAGGCGATGAAGCCACCGTCGCCGAGGATCCGCCGCTCGGTCAGCAGCGACTCGCCGACGTCCCCGACAGCCAACCCGTCGACGTAGACGTAGCGGCTGGTCACGTGCCCGACCAGGCTGGCCCGGCCGTCGACCAGGTCGACCACGTCGCCGTCCTCGCAGAGCACCACCCGGTCGGGGTCGACGCCGGACTCGATGCCCAGCCGGGCGTGCGCCCGCAGGTGCCGCCACTCGCCGTGCACCGGCATCAGGTTGCTGGGTCGGACGACGTTGAGCAGGTAGAGCAGCTCACCGGCGGGAGCGTGGCCGGAGACGTGCACCTTGGCGACGTCCTTGTGCACCACGACCGCACCGGCCCGGGCGAGTCGGTTGATCACCCGGTACACCGAGGTCTCGTTGCCGGGAACCAGGGAGCTGGCCAGCACGACGGTGTCGCCGGGGGCGATGGTGATGTGCCGGTGGTCGCCGCTGGCCATCCGGCCGAGCGCGCTCATCGGCTCGCCCTGCGAGCCGGTGGACATCAGCACGATCCGCTCCGGCGGCAGGCTGGTCGCCTCGTCCAGGCCGACCACCAGACCGGGCGGGATGTTGAGCAGGCCGAGGTCGCGGGCGATGCCCATGTTGCGGACCATGGAACGGCCGATCAGGGCGACCTTGCGGTCGTGCTCGGCGGCCGAGTCGAGCACCTGCTGCACGCGGTGCACGTGCGAGGCGAACGAGGCCACGATGATCCGGCCCTTCGCCTTGGCGAAGATCGAGTCGAGGACCGGGCCGATCTCCCGCTCCGGCGTGACGAAACCGGGGATCTCCGCGTTGGTGGAGTCGGAGAGGAGCAGGTCCACCCCCTCCGCGCCGAGCCGGGCGAAGCCGGCCAGGTCGGTGATCCGTCCGTCCAGCGGGAGCTGGTCCATCTTGAAGTCACCGGTGTGCAGGACCAGCCCCGCCGGGGTGCGGATGGCCACCGCGAGCGCGTCCGGGATGGAGTGGTTCACCGCGAAGAACTCGCACTCGAAGGGGCCGAGCCGTTCCCGGCCGCCCTCCCGCACGGTCAGGGTGTACGGCTCGATCCGGCGCTCGGCGAGCTTCGCCTCGACCAGGCTGAGGGTGAACTGCGAACCGACCAGCGGAATGTCCTGCTTGTGCGCGAGCAGGTACGGCACCGCGCCGATGTGGTCCTCATGCCCGTGGGTGAGCACGATCGCCTGGACGTCGTCGAGCCGGTCCAGGATGGGGGCGAAATCGGGGAGGATCAGGTCCACGCCGGGCTGCTCCACGTCGGGGAAGAGCACACCGCAGTCGACGACGAGCAGCTTGCCGTCGTACTCGAAAACGGTCATGTTCCGCCCGATGGCGCCGAGCCCGCCGAGCGGAATGATCCGCAGGCCACCCTCCGGAAGCGGCGGGGGAAGCTCCGCCTCGATGTGCGCCTCGGTCACGCGGCCACCTCATTCTGCGGGGCCGGCACCCGGCGCCCGCCGTGTCGTGTTGTCATCAGGGTAGGTCCAGGCCCGCCGCCGTGCAGTCGGCGCGGAGCTGGGCGATCTCGTCGTCGGTCGCGTCCACCAGCGGCGACCGGACCGGGCCGGCCGGCAGCCCGGACGCCCGCAGGCCCGCCTTCACCAGGATCGTGCCCTGGGTGCGGAAGATGCCGGTGAACAGCGGCAGCAGCCGCCGGTGCAGCGCCAGCGCGGCGGCGTCGTCGCCCGCGTCGTACCGCTCGATCAGCTGCTTGGTCAGCGCGCCGGTGAAGTGGGTGGAGGTGCCGACCAGGCCGACCCCGCCGATGGCCAGCGTCGGCAGGGTCATCGCGTCGTCACCGCTGTAGATCGCCAGGTCGGACCGGCTGGTCACCCAGCTCGTGGCGGTCAGGTCGCCCTTGGCGTCCTTGACGGCCACGATCCGGCCGTGCTCGGCGAGCCGCACCAGGGTGTCGGTGGCGATGGCCACCCCGGCCCGGTGCGGGATGTCGTAGAGCATCACCGGCAGGCCGGTGGCGTCCGCGACCGCGGTGAAGTGGCGCAGCACTCCGGCCTGCGGCGGCTTGCTGTAGTAGGGGGTCACCACGAGCAGCCCGTTGGCCCCGGCCTTCTCCGCCGCGGCGGCCAGCTCGATGGTGTGCCGGGTGTCGTTCGTGCCGACTCCGGCGACCACCTGGGCCCGGTCCCCGACCGCCTCGACCACGGCCCGGATCAGGCGTTCCTTCTCCGTGTCCGTGGTGGTCGGCGACTCGCCGGTGGTGCCGTTGACCACCAGCGCGTCGTTGCCCTCGGCGTCGACCAGGTGGGTCGCCAGCCGGGCGGCGCCGTCGAGATCGAGGGAGCCGTCGGCGGTGAACGGGGTCACCATGGCGGTGAGCAGTCGCCCGAAGGGACGCGACGGCGCCCGCTCGGAGGCGGCAGGGTGGTCGTGGGTCATGCTGACAACCTAGCAACCGACCCGGACGCCCCCGGCGGGGAAGGGCTCAGGAACGCTCGGCGTACGGACTCGCCGCGACCTCGGTGCCGTCGGGCAGGGTCGAGACGACGAAGTCGCCGAAGACGTTCGGCGCGACCCGCTGGAGCTGCCGCAGGCACTCCACGGCCAGCTCACGGATCTCCACGTCGGCGTGCTCGGTGGCCCGCATCGCGACGAAGTGCCGCCACGCCCGGTAGTTGCCGGACACCACGATCCGGGTCTCGGTGGCGTTCGGCAGCACCGCGCGGGCCGCCTGCCGCGCCTGCTTACGGCGCAGGGTCGGGTTGGGCTCGTCGGCGAAGCGCCGTTCGAGGCCCTCCAGCAGCTCGGTGTACGCCCGCACGCTCGCCTCGGCCGCCTCCACGAAGCGCTTGTGCAGCTCCGGGTCCTCGGCGATCACCCGGGGCTCGACCATCGCCGCGTCCCGCTCCGGCACGTACCGCTGGGAGAGCTGGGAGTAGGAGAAGTGACGGTGCCGGATCAGCTCGTGCGTGAACGAGCGGGAGACGCCACTGAAGTAGAAGCTGACCGAGCCGTGCTCCAGCACCGACAGGTGGCCGACCTCGAGGATGTGCGCCAGGTAGCCGGCGTTGGTGGCGGTCGCCGGGTTCGGCTTCTTCCAGCTCTGGTAGCAGGCCCGGCCGGCGAACTCGGCGAGCGCCTGTCCGCCGTCGGCGTCGGTCGACCACGGCACGTCGTCGGGAGCCTCGAAGTGGGTCCACGCGACGAGCTTGACCTGGGGTTGCACCATCTCCGGCATTCCTCGGACTGTAGCGGCCCCGCCCGGCTCCACCGACGCCGGCCCACCGGCCGTCACCTGCGGATTCACCGCCGACGCCGCCCGCCGCGCCCCACACGTGTTCCACGTCTCGCCGGTCACTCCGGCGGCCGGGGTCGCCGCCGCAGCGCTGTCGAGCTGCCCGCGCAGACGGTGCGCCGCAGGCCGCCGCGTCCGGGTGCTCAGACGTAGAGCGAGGTGAACGGGGCCCAGGGCAGGTTCCGGGCCACCGAGAAGAACAGCCAGGCCACCAGGAAGCCACCGATCATCTTCGGGCTGATCCGCAGCTGCGGCAGCTTCCAGCCGAACGCCTGCTTCGTCCCCCATGCGACGAAGAGGTAGGCCAGGAAGGGCAGCGCGAAGACGAAGAGGAAGTGGTGCCGGGCGGCGGCCGGCAGGTCGGCGTGGAGCACGTACCACAGGGCGCGGGTGCCGCCGCAGCCCGGACAGTCCAGTCCGGTGGTGAGCTTCAGCAGGCAGGTGGGCAGCGCGTCCGGCGCGGACCGGGTCGGGTCGCTGATCATGGCGTACGCCACGCCGAGGCCGACGCAGCCGAGGGCGGCCAACGGCACCGCCCAGCGGGGCGCGCGCTCGTAGAGACGGACCACGAAACGGGTGAACCGGTCCGGCTCGGCGACCTGGACCACGCCCGCCGGCCAGTTCGGATGCGGATGCGGGTGCCCGTGTGGCCCGTGCCCGTGTGGTCCGGGTGGTGGGGCGGCCGGTGGGCTCGGCGGGGCCGGCTGGGCGGCCGGTCCGTCAACGCTCGTCACGTGCTCACGGTACACCGGCCGTGCCGGCCAACGCGGCGGCGAGCGGCCCGGCCAGGTCCCCGGCGGCCGGTGGGGCGACCGCGTCGAGCCCGAGCCAGCCGGCCAACCGGTACAGCTCGGCGGCGAGGGCGAGCGCGGTCTCGCCGACGTCGACGCCGGGTTCGGCCCACGCCGCCGGCACCAGCAGCACCTTCGCCTTCCGGTCGGCCTTCAGGTCGACCCGGGCGGTGAACCGGTCCCCCTGGAGGAACGGCAGCACGTAGTAGCCGTACACCCGCTTCGGCGCGGGCACGTAGATCTCGATGCGGTAGGTGAAGTCGAACAGCCGCTCGGCGCGGGCCCGCTCCCAGACCACCGGGTCGAAGGGGCTGACCAGGGTGTTCGCCCGGATCCAGCGGGGCAGTCGGGCCTCGGCGTGCAGGTACGCCGGCTGCCGCCAGCCCTGGACGGTGACCGGGGCTAACTCCCCCGCCTCGACCAGCTCGGCGAGCGCCCGCCGGGTCGCGGTCGCCGAGAGGCGGAAGTAGTCGCGCAGCTCCGGCTCGGCGGCCACGCCCAGGCAACGGGCCGCGACCGCGACCAGGGTGCGACACGCGTCCGCGTCGTTGGGGGTCGGCGCGGCGAGCACCTCGGCCGGGAGCACCCGCTCCGGCAGGTCGTACCGGCGGGCGAAGCCGGTCGTCCGGTCGGCGGCGGTGACCTCGCCGGCCCAGAAGAGGTACTCCAGGGCCTGCTTCACCACCGACCAGTTCCACCCCCAGTTGCCGGTCTCCCGGGGTGCGTCGTGCTCGACCTCGGCGGCGGTGAGCGGCCCCCGGGCGGCGACCTCGTCCCGGACCCAGGCGACCAGTTCGGGCTGCTCGCGGACGATCCGCCGCATGCCGCCCCAGGCCTTCTCCCGGGCCAGCGCCATCCGCCAGCGCAACGCCGGGTGCAGGGTCACCGGCACCAGGGACGCCTCGTGGCCCCAGTACTCGAAGAGATCCCGGGGCGGGCGGTAGGCGGCCCGGTCGAGCAGCTCGGTCGGGTAGGGCCCGAGCCGGCTGTAGAGGGGCAGGTAGTGCGCCCGTTGCAGCACGTTCACCGAGTCCATCTGGATCAGCCCGACCCGGTCGAGCACCCGACGCAGGTGCCGGCGGGTGGGCATGCCGGCGGGCGCCGGGTCGGCGAAGCCCTGGGCGGCCAGCGCCACCCGCCGGGCCTGGGCGAGCGAGAGCGATTCCGGTGCGGTCATCGCCGGGCACCCTAGCCGAGCGGTACGACACGACTCCGGCAGCACGGTCGACTCCGGGCGGCACGACACGGGGCAAAGCGCTGGACCCCGGGGCCGTGGCGGCATAGAACGGTCAGATGCTCACCATCCGCCGGGAGGAGCCCGACGACGCCGAGACGGTCGCCCGGGTGCACGTACGGGGCTGGCAGGCCGGCTACGCCGGGATCATGCCGGCGGAGGTGCTCGGCCGGCTCAACGTCGCCGCCTGGGCACAGCGGCGGCGGGACATGGCCACCGCCGACCCGGAGAACCCGTTCACCACGCTGCTCGCCGAGTCCGGCGGGCGGGTGACCGGGTTCGCCACCTTCGGTCCGTACCGGATCAACCAGAGCCGGGCGGAGCTGGATCCGACCTGCGGCGAGGTGGTCGGGCTCTACGTCGACCCGACCAGCTGGGGCGACGGGACGGCGGTCGCGCTGCTGGCGGCGGCGCGGTCCGGGCTCGCCGAGCGCGGATGGACGGCGTACCGGGTCTGGGTGCTCGCCGACAACGCGCGGGCCCGCCGGTTCTACGCGCGGGCCGGGCTGTCACCGGACGGCGAGGAGTCGACCTATCCGGTACCGCTGTCCGGTGGACGCGCCCCGCTCGCCCTCGCGGAGCTGCGGTACACCGGCCGTGTCCACGACGACTGAGCCCGGCGGGCCAGCTGCCGGGCCCGGCGCGGACCGGCGGATCGGCAGGGCCACCAGGAGCGCGAGGCTGATCCAGACGTAGAAGTTGCTGAACACGAAGCCGTCCACGCCGCCGAAGCCGCGTTCCCAGTGCCAGACCAGCCGGCTGATCAGCACGAGGTACGCGACGGCGGCGAAGGCGAGCAGGGCACGACGGCGGCGACCACCGGCCGGCGCGGCCATCGCGTTGTCGACCAGCAGGATCAGCGCCGGGATCAGCCAGACCAGGTGGTGCACCCAGGTCACCGGGCTGACCAGGCACATCACCACACCGGTCAGGGCGAACCCGGTCGCCTCGTCGCCGACGGACACCGCCGCCCGGCTCCGGCGGGCCCAGACCAGGACGGTTACCGCGACCAGCAGCAACCAGAGCGGGGTGCTGGGGTGCCCCGGGTCGAGCCGGGCCACCACGCCCTGCAACGACTGGTTGGAGATGAACGCCAGCTCGCCCACCCGGTCGGTGTTCCAGAACGCCTGGGTCCAGTACTCGCGGGAGGCGTCCGGGAAGAGCGCGGCGGCCAGCACGGTCGTTCCGCCCGCGACGGCCGTGGCGGTGGCCGCCGCCCGCCAGCGCCCGGTGACCAGCAGGTAGACCAGGTAGATGCCGGGGGTCAGCTTGATCGCGGTGGCCAGGCCGATCCCCACCCCGAGCCAGCGGCTGCCGCGCGGGGCGAGCCAGAGCAGGTCCACCGCGACCAGGAAGAGCAGCAGCATGTTGACCTGGCCGAAGTTGACCGTCTCGCGCATCGGCTCGTAGGCGGCGGCCAGGCAGAGCGCCACGGCCAGGGTGAACCAGCGGGTCCACCCGGCCCGGACCGCGACCGGGTCGAGCAGCCACCAGATCACCACGGTGCTGGCCAGCACGCTCAACGCCACGCTGACCAGGATCGCCACGTTCCAGGAGAGGTACGCCATCGGCAGCATGACCAGCGCGGCGAACGGAGGGTACGTGAAGCCGTACTTGCTGCGCGGCTTGAGGTAGTCGTAGACCTCCCCGCCGTCGTGCACCCAGTACGACAGCGCGCCGTGGTAGACCTCCAGGTCGAAGAAGCCGTGTCGTTCGGCGGCCACGGAGAGGAACCACGCCACCACCACGGCGAGCACGACGACGAAGCCGACCTGCCCGACCGTCCGTCTGGCACCCTGGGGCACCGTCGCCTCCCTCGCCCTGCGTAGGCTTGCGTCCCATGGCTCTGGGGTACGTCCGCCCGGCGCGTCCCGAGGACGCCGCCGAGATCGCACGCATCCAGCTCGCGACCTGGCGGGTCGCCTACCGGAGGATCCTGCCACGGCACGTGTTGGACAACCTGGACGAGGCGTACCTCGCCCGACGGTGGACCGCCGCGGTGCAGGAGCCGCCATCGGCCGCCCACCGGGTGCTGGTCGCCGTCGAGCAGGCCGAATCATCGTATCTGGTGGGCTTCGCCGCCTCCGGTCCGGCCGACGCGGAGGCGCTCGCCCCCGAGGAGCCCGCCGAGTCGCTCGGTCCGGACGTCGCGGCCGTGACCGACCTGCTGGTCGAGCCGCGCTGGGGACGGCGCGGGCACGGCAGCCGGCTGCTGGCGGCGACGGTCGACCTCTGGCGTACCGACGGGTTCACCCGGGCCGTCGCCTGGGCGTTCGACGGCGACGAGGCGACCCGGAAGTTCCTCACCGGCACCGGCTGGGAGCCCGACGGCGCAGGCCGTGCCCTGGACGTCGACGACATGCTCGTTCCCCAGTTGCGCCTGCACGTCGCGGTGCCGACGGAGCCGGTTCCGCAGGAGCCGGTCCCGCAGGATTGACGGCGCACCGCGCCGGGTACGCCGGCTCACCATGTGCCCGGCCCGCGTGCGACTCCCGGACGTCCCCGCGTCGTTGACCGCAGGTACGGCGCGACCACGGCTGGAACGGAGACGACCATGTTCAGGGACACCCCGGCGTTCAGCGGCTTCTCGGTGGACGACACCGACCGCGCCCGCGAGTTCTACGAGCACACCCTCGGCCTGCGGGTGTCGCAGACCGGGGGCGCGGGCGGGCTGCTGACGCTGCATCTCGCCGGGGACCGGGACGTCCTGGTCTATCCCAAGGCGGACCACACCCCGGCCGCCTTCACCGTGCTCAACTTCCCGGTCGCCGACGTCGACCGAACGGTCGAGGAGCTGACCGCGAAGGGCGTGGAGTTCGCCCGCTACCCGGGGTTCCCGCAGGACGACAAGGGGATCATGCGCGGCAACGGTCCCACCATCGCCTGGTTCACCGACCCGGCCGGCAACATCATGTCCGTCATCGCGCAGTAGCCCGTCCGGTGGTGGCTCCCGGCCGTCCGGGCCGGGAGCCACCGGCGGTGCTCAGCCCTTGTCCGCGCCGTCGTTGGCGTCCCGGACGAAGTAACGCTGGAAGATCACGAAGACGATCGCCACCGGGATGGTGGCCAGCAGCGCCGCGCCCAGTTTGAGCGGGTACTGGGTGCCCGAACCGAGCGAGCCGCTGACCAGGTCGGCCAGTCCCCGGGGCAGGGTGAACAGGTCCGGGTCCTGCACGGCGACCAGGCTGTGCGGGAACTCGTTCCAGGAGCCCTGGAAGGAGAGGATGGTCAGCGTGATCAGGGCCGGTCTCGCCATCGGCAGCACCACCGACCAGAAGGTCCGGAACGGGCCGGCCCCGTCGATGCGGGCCGCCTCCTCCACGCTGACCGGGATCGACTCGAAGAACTGCTTCATGATGAAGACCCCGGCCGCGTCGGCGAGCAGCGGCACCACCAGCGCGGCGTAGCTGTCGTACATGCCGAGCTGGTTGAGCACCAGGAACTTCGGGATCAGCAGCACCACGCCGGGCACCGCCATCACCGCGACGACCGCCGCGAACAGCCCGGCCCGCCCCCGGAACCGCAACCGGGCCAGGGCGTACCCGGCGAGCGAGTCGAAGAACACCCGACCGGCGGTGACCAGCACGGTGACCAGCACCGAGTTGCCCATCCAGAGCGGGAAGGCGGTCCCCTCGAAGATCCGCGCGAACCCGTCCAGCGCGACCGGGTCGGGCACCGGGGAGAGCGGGTTGGCCGCCGCGTCCGGCTCGGTCTTGAACGAGTTGGCGATCTGGATCACGAACGGGTAGAGGAACACCAGCCCGAAGAAGACCAGGGTGGCGTACCCGAGGAAGGTCGTCGCCAGGGCCCGCGCGCCGTCGGGGCGGCGGTCCCGGCCGGCGGAGGTCGGCGGAGCGCCCGCCGGTGGAGTCACCACGGCCATGTCAGGACCTCCCCGGTACGCGCCGACGCCGCCACGACCGCCGCCCGGTGCGGTCGCGGTCCCGCATCAGCCAACGCTGTCCGAGGGTCAGCACGATGATGATCAGGAACAGGACGAACGAGATGGCCGCGCCGGAGCCGTACTCGAAGTCCCGGAACGCGGTCCGGTACGACAGGTAGGCCGGGGTGAGCGTGGTCTTGGCCGGGTCGCCCTGGCTCATCACGTACACCTGGTCGAAGACCTGCCAGGTGCCGATCAGGCCGAGGGTGACCACCAGGAACGTGGTCGGCCTGAGCAGCGGCAGGGTGACGTACCGGAACCGCTGCCAGCGGCTCGCCCCGTCCAGGGTGCTCGCCTCGTCCAGGGTCACCGGCACGTTCTGCAACGCGGCGAGGTACATCAGCATGAACGTCCCGGAGGTGGTCCAGACCACCAACGTGATGATCGAGACCATCGCCACGCTGGGGCCGGAGAGCCAGTCCCACCAGGTCAGGCCGAACGGGCCGCCGTCGGTGAGGGCGGCCGGCGGCTGGTCGACACCGACCGCGCCGAGCAGGACGTGCAGCACTCCCCGGGCGTCGGCGAACCACTGCGGCCCGTCGATGCCGAACGCGCCGAGCAGCGCGTTGACCGCGCCCGAGTTGGCGAACAGGAAGAGGAAGACCACGCTGATCGCCACCGAACTGGTGACCGAGGGGAAGTAGAACGCCGAGCGGAAGAACGTCTTGCCCCGCAGCATCCGGTTGTTGACGACCAGGGCGAGGCCGAGCGCCAGCGCGGTCTGCGCCGGCACCACGATCGCCACGTAGTAGAGGTTGTTCCGGATGCTGGTCATGAAGTCCCGGCGGGCGAGCCCCTCCTCGGTGAACAGCCGGGTGTAGTTGTCGGTCCCCACGAAGGGCACCCCGGAGGTGAACGGGCTGCCCTGGCCGTTCCAGCCGGTCAGGCTCACCCAGAACGCCATCAGGATCGGCAGCAGCAGGAACAGCCCGAGAATCGCCACCACGGGGGCCACGAAGAGCCAGCCCGCCAGGTTCTCGTTGCCGCGTACGCCGCCACGCCGCCGGCTGCCGGACGGCGCGGCCGACGGGGTGGCCGACACGGCCGACGCGTCGATCGCCATCTCCCCTCCCTCCCAGGCGGTGGTTGCGGTAGTGCGGTACGTGCCGCCGCGGTGCGGCGGGCGTGGTGCGGTGCGGTGCGGTGCGGTGCCCGCGGTGGTGCGGGTTGTGGTGGTAGCAGGGGTCCCCTGCTCATCAAAATGCGGTAACAGGGGACCCCTGCTACCCCGCGTCAGCTGCCGCCGAGCGCCGACTTGGCGTTCTGGTCGAAGCGGGCGAGGACCGCCTTCGGGTCGCCCGTGGCGAGGGTGTTCAGCCCGGTGTCCAGGTCCTTCAGGACGCTGTCCATCTTGGGGGCGTTCACCGGCCCCTGGGCGTACTCGGCGCCGTCGATGAACGGCTTGTCGGCCGGGAACTGCTGGGTGTACTGGTCACGGACCGACTGCCGGGACGGCATCACGCCGAACGCCGTGGCGAAGGTCATCTGCTGCTCGCCGGTGGTCATCGCCTCGACGAACTTGATCGCCTGCTCCTTGTGCGCGCTCTTGGCGGCGATGCCCCAGCAGTTGGTGAAGGAGAGGGTGCCCTGGCCCTTCGGCCCGGCCGGCAGCGGCACGACCTTGTACTTGACGTTCGGGAAGTCGTTCTGGAGAGCCCCCTTGATCCAGTTGCCCTCGATGGTCATCACCGCCTTGCCCTTGCCGAACGCCTCGCCGCCCCAGCCGGCGTCGAGCTGCTTCGGGTAACGGGCCAGCCCCTCGGTGAGCAGCGTCTTCACGTAGGTGAGGGCCTGCACGTTCTCCGGGGTGTCCCCGGTGGCCTGCTTGCCGTCCGCGCTGGTCAGCCAGCCGCCGGACTGGACCATGAACGCGCCGATGCGGTCCCGGGTGTCGGCGACCACCAGCGGCACCTGCCCGGCCGCCTTGAGCTTGCGGGCGGTGGCGGTGAGCTGGTCCCAGGTGGTCGGGACGTCGGCGTCGGTGAGGCCGGCCTTCGTCCAGAGGTCGGTGTTGATCTGGAGGGCGAGGGTGGAGAAGTCCTTCGGCACGCAGTAGAACTTGCCGTCGTAGGTGAACGTCTGCCGCAGGCTCTCGTAGAAGTCGTCCGGCTTGCTGATCTTGTCGCCGTACGGTTCGAGCGCGCCGACGCTGGCGTAGTCGGCGAAGCGACTGGCGTCGACGTAGAAGACGTCCGGCGGGTTGCCCCCCGCGAGGGCCTGCCCGAGCTGCTGGGTGAGGTCCTGGGCCGGGGTGACCGTGGCGGTGTTGCCGGACGCGTCAGCCCACTTCGCTGCGGCCTCCTGCACCGCCTTGGTCTCCGCCTCGCCGGAGGATCCGATCAGGATCTCCAGCTTCGCCGGCCCGCTGGACTGGGTCTCGTCGCCGGAGTCGTCGAAGCCGCTGCCGCAGGCGGCCGAGCCGATCAGGGCGACGGCGGCGAGGCCGGCCACCGCCGCGCGGCGGATCGTTCGAGGGGCCATCTCACTCTCCTGGTGGGGGAAGGGGTTCACGCGCTCTGCCGGAGCACCAGACGGGGCTTCAGCAGAACCTGGGGGTGGGTCTGTCGGGGGGTGTCGTCGAGCCGGCCGGTCAGCAGTTCCACGCACCGGACCGCGGCTTGGCGCAGGGGCTGGCAGACGCTGGTCAACCCGACCGCCGCGGCGACCGGGGTGTCGTCGAAGCCGATCACCGGGACGGCGGGGTCGGCGGCGCGGACGGCCTGGAGGGCACCGAGGGCCAGCGAGTCGCTGGCGCAGAGCAGGGCGGTCGGCGGCCGGGGCGCGTCGAGCAGGTCGCGGGCGGCCCGCTCGCCTTCGGGGATGCCGTCCTCGGTCCGCCGGTCCAGGTCGGTCGGGTCGACTCCGGCCGCGCGCAGGGTGTGCTCCCAGCCGAGCCGCCGGTCGTCGCCGACGCCGGAGCCGACCGGCCAGCCGACGAAACCGATCCGCCGGTGGCCGAGCGCCAGCAGCCGACGGGTGGCCTGGGCGGTGCCGTCCGCGCCGTCCACGTCGACCCACGGGTGGACGGTCGGGTCGTCCCAGGGGCGTCCGAAGGTCACGAAGGGCACGCCCCGGGCGGTGAGCCAGGCGGTCCGTGGGTCGCGCCGCTTGGTGCCGGTGAGCACGAAGGCGTCGAGGTCGTACGCGCCGAGCAGGTCGTCGTACTCCCCGATCTCCTGCTCGTCGTCGGTGGCGGTGTAGAGCATCACCCGGTAGCCGGCGGTGCCGGCGGTCTCGGAGAGGCCGTGCAGGAAGCGGTCGAGCACGGAGCCGTTGATGCCGTCCCGGGTGGGTTCGATGCGCACGGCGATCAGCCGGGACCGGCCGGTACGCATCTGCCGGGCGGCCTGGTTGGTCCGGTACCCGAGGGCGTCGATCGCCTCCCGCACCCGCTGCCGGGTCTCCTCACGCACGACGTGCGGGGAGTTGAGCACGTTGGAAACGGTCTGGCGGCTGACCCCGGCCTGCCGGGCCACCGTCGCGATAGTCACCTTTTGTGCCACAAAATCCCTCCCGCCATCTTGAACGTTCCAATCTGGATAAGGCAGGATTGGATCGTTCAAGTTTCTGGAATGTTTCGCACTCTGGCACCCCATGGAACGATCTGTCAAGAGATCCACGTTCCCGCCGACGACCCTGGAGTTCCCCCGTGACCGAACGCCTGCAACCCCTGCTGCACGAGCTGGTCGGAGTCGTCCTCGCACCCACCAGCGCGCTCGGTGACCCGGCCGGGCAGATCCGGCCGGTCGGTGTGCAGGGCGTCTTCCACGCCGACGCCCGGGTGCTCTCCCGGGCCGAACTGCGCGTCGACGACCGGGAGCCGGAAGGGCTGACCTCCGGCCCGGACGGCCCGCACGCGGCCCGCTTCGTCAGCGTCGCCCGCTGGCTCGGCGACCCGCACCCCGATCCCACCGTCCGCATCGACCGGTCACGGCGGGTCACCCCGGACGGCCTGGTCGAGGAGCTGCACGTGGTCTCCACCGCGTCGGTGCCGGTCCGGGCCACGGTCACCGTCGACCTGGACTGCGACCTGGCCCCGATCGAGGTGGTGAAGTCCGGTGACAGCCGGCCGGCGCTGCCGGCCCACCCCGGGTCGGCCGGCGGGTTCGGCTGGACCGCGGGTGGCATCACCGTCACGGTCCACGGCGAGGGCGCGACCGCGCACGTCGACGGCGCGCACGCCGCGCTCCGGCTCGCCTGGCCGGTCGAGCTGCCCGCCGGTGGCGGCGACACCGTGCTGCGCTGGCGGCTGACCGTCACCGACCCCCGCGCCGTCGTGGTGGCTCCGGTGGACGGCCCCGACTGGGCCCACCCCGAGGTACGCGCCGACGACCGTCGTCTGGTCCGCCTCCTCGACCGGTCCCTGGCCGACCTGCGCGCGCTGCGCCTGGCCGAGCCGGCCCACCCGGAGGACGTCTTCCTCGGCGCGGGCGTGCCCTGGTTCCTCACCCTGTTCGGCCGGGACAGCCTCTGGGCGGCCCGGATGATGCTCCCGCTCGGCACCGGGCTGGCCGCCAGCA
Source organism: Micromonospora sp. NBRC 101691 (assembly GCF_030269285.1). NCBI lineage: Bacteria > Bacillati > Actinomycetota > Actinomycetes > Micromonosporales > Micromonosporaceae > Micromonospora > Micromonospora sp. NBRC 101691. The sequence continues at coordinate 150,114 of NZ_BSTB01000002.1, read as the reverse complement.
CGCTGCGGGTGCTCGCCCGCCGCCAGGGCACCCGGGTCGACCCGGCCACCGGCGAGGCGCCCGGCAAGATCCTGCACGAGCTGCGCCGCCACGAGTTCGCCCTCTCCGACGCGGGGCTGCGGCTGCCGCCGGCCTACTACGGCACGGTCGACGCCACCCTGCTCTGGGTCAACCTGCTGCACGACGCCTGGCGCTGGGGGCTGCCCGCCGCGCAGGTCGAGCCGCTGCTGCCGCACCTGGAGGCCGCGCTGGGCTGGCTCGGCACGCACGCCGACGCCGACGGCGACGGGCTGGTCGAGTACGTCGACACCACCGGCCACGGCCTGGCCAACCAGGGCTGGAAGGACTCCGGTGACGCGGTCCGGTTCGCCGACGGCAGCATCGCACAGGCCCCGATCGTGCTGGCCGAGGTGCAGGGGTACGCGTACGAGGCCGCGGTGAACGGGGCGGCCCTGCTCGACGCGTTCGACCGCCCCGGCGGGGACTCCTGGCGCGAGTACGCCCAGCGGCTCGCCGAGCGGTTCCGCGCCACGTTCTGGGTGGACGGCCGGAACGGCCCGCAGCCCGCCCTCGCCCTGGACCGGGACAAGCGGCCGGTCGACTCGCTGACCAGCAACATCGGTCACCTGCTCGGCACCGGCCTGCTCGACGACGACGAGTCCGCCCAGGTCGCGAAGCTGCTCACCAGCGAGTCGCTGACCGGAGGGTTCGGACTGCGCACCATGTCCCGGGCCGACGGCGGGTTCAGCCCGCTGTCGTACCACTGCGGTTCGATCTGGACCCACGACACCGCGATCGTGCTCAGCGGGCTGGCCCGGTCGGGGTTCGACGACGCGGCGCGCACCCTCGCCGAGGGACTGCTCCGCGCCGCCGAGGCGTTCGACTACCGGCTACCGGAGCTGTACGGTGGCGACGACCGGGACCTGCTGGGGCGGCCGGTGCCGTATCCGGCGGCGTGCCGCCCGCAGGCGTGGTCGGCGGCGAGCGCGGTGCTGCTGCTCCAGGCCGCCGTCGGTCTCTACCCGGACGTCCCCCGGGGGCTGGTGGCGCTCCGTCCGCTCGCCGGCGCCGAACTGGGCGCCGTCGCGGCGCGCGGGCTCCGGATCGCCGGCACCCCCGTCGACGTGACCGTCACCGGCTACGGCGAGGTCAGCCTGACCAACGCCCCCGCCGGCCTGGCTCCGGGGCACCTGCCCACCGCTCCCGCCCCGCGCACCGCCCGGGAGTCCCTCCCCTTCCGGTGACCGCCGGGCCGGCGGCGACGTGGACCACCACGGGACCGTGACGTCGGCGGCTACCACGGGACCATGACGTCGGCGGCGACGTGGACCACCACGGTCGCCGCCGACGTCGGACCACGCGGTCAGATCAGAGCAGCGGGTCGAGGCCCACGGTGAGGCCGGGGCGACGCCGAACCTCGCGGACGGCGAGCAGCACACCGGGCATGAAGGAGGCCCGGTCGTAGGAGTCGTGCCGGATGGTCAGCGTCTCCCCGGTGGTGCCGAAGAGCACCTCCTGGTGCGCGACCAGGCCGGTGGCCCGGACCGCGTGGACGCGTACCCCGTCGATGTCGGCGCCGCGCGCGCCCGGCACCTCGCTCGCGGTGGCGTCCGGCGACGGACCCAGGCCGGCGTCCGCGCGGGCCTGGGCGACCAGCCGCGCGGTGTGCGTGGCGGTGCCGCTCGGCGCGTCCAGCTTGCGTGGGTGGTGCTGCTCGATGATCTCCACCGACTCGAAGTGCCGGGCGGCGCGGGCGGCGAACTGCATCATCAGCACCGCGCCGATACCGAAGTTGGGGGCGATCAGCACGCCCACCCCGGGCTTGCCGTCCAGCCAGCCGCGCACCTGGTCCAGCCGCTGCTCGGTGAAACCGGTGGTGCCCACCACCGCGCTGATCCCCCGGTCGATCGACCAGCGCAGGTTCTCCATCACCACGTCGGGCGTGGTGAAGTCGACGACCACCTGAGCGTCGGCGGCCGCGGAGAGCCCGTCGCCCTGGTCGATCGTCGCCACCAGGTCGAGGTCGCCGGCCGCGTCGACCGCCTTGCACACCTCGATGCCCATCCGGCCCCGGGCACCCAGCACGCCGACCCGGACCGGCTCGTCGCGTCGCTTCTCCTGCTCGTCAGTCACGCGGCACAACCTATCCCAAGCCGGGCATGGTCCCGCCTCCGGAACCGCTGACCGTCCACCCTGCGGACGACGCCCCTGCCACGACTACGCCCCGGCGAAGTCGCCCCGCTCGAACGGGCCCACCACGGCCAGCGACATGGGCCGGCTCAACAGCTCGGCGGCGAGGCTGTTGACCTCGTCGACGGTGACCGCGTCCACCCGGGACAACAGCTCGTCGACGGGCACCAGGTCGCCGTAGAGCAGCTCGCCCTTGGCCAGCCGGCTCATCCGGGAACCGGTGTCCTCCAGGCCGAGCACGAACGAGCCCTTGGACATGCCCTTGCCCCGGGCCACCTCGGCCTCGGTCAGTCCGTCCGTGGCCACCCGGCGAAGTTCGGCGCGGGTCAGCTCCAGCACCTCGTCCAGCTTTCCGGGCGCGCAGCCGGCGTAGACCGCGAACAGGCCGGCGTCGGCGTACTGGCTGGCGTAGGAGTAGACCGAGTACGCCAGCCCGCGCTGCTCCCGGATCTCCTGGAACAGCCGGCTGGACATGCCGCCGCCGAGCACGTTGTTCAGCACGCCGAGGGCGAACCGCCGCTCGTCCAGCCGGTCGATGCCGGGGCAGCCGAGGATCACGTGCGCCTGCTCGGTCTCCTTCGGCTCGACCAGGGTGGTGGCCGGCTTCGTCCGTACCGCCGGGGTGTTCGGGCGGTACGCCGCCGGGGCCGCCGGGGCGGTGTCCAGCGGGGTGCCCGCCAGCGCCTGCCGGACCAGCTTCACCACGGTGGCGTGGTCGAGGTTGCCGGCGGCGGCGATCACGATCTGCGGGGCGACGTACCGCTTCCGGTAGAAGCCCTGGATCTGCCGCCGGGTCATCGGGGTGACCGTCTCCTCGGTGCCGGAGATCAGCCGGCCCAACGGGTGGTCGCCGTAGACCGCGCGGGCGAAGAGGTCGTGCACCTCGTCGCCGGGCTCGTCGTCGTGCATGGCGATCTCTTCGAGGATCACCCCGCGTTCGGTCTCGACGTCCGCCGGCTTTAGCAGCGAGTCGGCGACCAGGTCGCACATCACGTCGATGGCCAGCGGCAGGTCCTCGTCGAGCACCCGCGCGTAGTAGCACGTGTACTCCTTGGTGGTGAAGGCGTTCGTCTCACCACCCACCGCCTCGATCTCGGCGGAGATGTCCAGCGCGGTCCGCTTGTTCGTGCCCTTGAAGAGCAGGTGCTCCAGGAAGTGCGCGGCACCGGACTGCGGGCCGGTCTCGTCCCGGGAGCCGACCGCCACCCAGATGCCGAACGAGACGCTGCGCATCGCCGGGATCGCCTCGGTCAGCACCCGTAGGCCGCTGGGGAGCACGGTACGCCGCACCGTCCCGCCCAACGGGTCGTCGCTCAGCGTCCGGGTCACCGCCCGGGCCGACGCGGACCGGCCGGACGGGGCGGCTCCGGCGGCGCGGGCGCGGTGACCCGCACCCCACCGACCCGGGACGAACGGTGCGTGGTCAGCCCGACTCACAGGTACCTGACTCCTAGGGACGTAAGGGGTGGTGATCCGCCCTCCGACGGGACCAGCCCGGCTCGGCGAGCCGGGCTGGTCCCTCGGATCGGACGTTCGTGCCGTCGCGTGACGGCACGGAACGGGTCAGCTGTGCCGGGTCCGGCGACGCGGGCGGTCGCCGCCCTCGCCACCCTCACCGCGACGCGGGCGGTCGCCGCCCTCGCCGCCGCCCTCGCCCCGGCTCGCGCCACGGTCACCGCGCGGTCCCCGGTCGCTGCGCTCCCGGGCCGGCGGACGCTCGCCGCCCTCGGCCGGAGCGGGCGCCTCGGCGCCCTCGGGGCGGACCTTGTCCAGGTAGATCTTGCCGCGGGCGTCGATGTCCGCGATCTCCACCTCGACCTTGTCGCCGACGTTGAGGAAGTCCTCGACCTTCTCCACCCGCTTGCCGTCGCCGACCTTGGAGATGTGCAGCAGGCCGTCCCGGCCGGGCAGCAGCGACACGAACGCGCCGAACGCGGCGGTCTTGACCACCGTGCCGAGGAACTTGTCGCCGACCTTCGGCAGGGTCGGGTTGGCGATCGCGTTGATCCGCTCCACCGCGGCCTCGGCCGACGGGCCGTTGGTCGCGCCGACGTAGATGGTGCCGTCGTCCTCGATGGAGATCTCGGCGCCGGTCTCGTCCTGGATGGCGTTGATGGTCTGCCCCTTCGGGCCGATCACCATGCCGATCTTGTCGACCGGGATCTTGACGGTGGTGACCCGCGGCGCGTAGTCCGACATCGAGGCCGGGGCCTCGATCGCCGCCTGCATCACGTCGAGGATGGTCTGCCGGGCCTCGTGCGCCTGCTGGAGCGCGGCGGCCAGCACGTCCGACGGGATGCCGTCGAGCTTGGTGTCGAGCTGGAGCGCGGTGACGAAGTCCCGGGTACCGGCGACCTTGAAGTCCATGTCGCCGAAGGCGTCCTCGGCACCGAGGATGTCGGTGAGCGTGACGTACTCGGTCTTGCCGTCCACCTCGTCGGAGATGAGCCCCATGGCGATGCCGGCGACCGGGGCCTTCAGCGGCACACCGGCCGAGAGCAGGCCCAGGGTGGAGGCGCAGACCGACCCCATCGAGGTCGAGCCGTTCGAGCCGAGCGCCTCGGAGACCTGCCGGATGGCGTACGGGAACTCCTCGCGCGACGGCAGCACCGGGATCAGCGCCCGCTCGGCGAGCGCGCCGTGGCCGATCTCGCGCCGCTTCGGCGAGCCGACCCGACCGGTCTCACCGGTGGAGTACGGCGGGAAGTTGTAGTTGTGCATGTAGCGCTTGCGGGTCTCCGGAGCGAGGGTGTCCAGCATCTGCTCCATGCGCAGCATGTTCAGCGTGGTGACGCCGAGGATCTGCGTCTCGCCCCGCTCGAAGAGCGCCGAGCCGTGCACCCGGGGCAGCACCCCGACCTCGGCGGTCAGCGGGCGGATGTCGCGCGGGCCCCGGCCGTCCATCCGGACCTGCTCACGGAGCACCCGGTTGCGGACCTCGGACTTGCTCAGCGACCGGAACGCGGCGCTGAGCTCCTTCTCCCGGCCCTCGAAGCGCGGGCCGAGCTCCTCGACGACCTTCGCCTTGACCCGGTCCAGGGCCTCCTCGCGGTCGGCCTTGCCGGCGATCTTGAGGGCCTCGGCCACCTCGGCGCGCCCCAGGTCGGCCACCGCGCCGAAGACGTCCTCCTGGTAGTCCAGGAAGACCGGGAACTCGGCGACCGGCTTGGCGGCCACCTCGGCCAGTTCGCTCTGCGCCCGGCACAGCTCACGGATGGCCGGCTTGGACGCCTCCAGGCCGCTGGCGACGACCTCCTCGGTCGGGGCGGGCGCCCCGCCGGCGACCAGCGCCACGGTGTGCTCGGTGGCCTCGGCCTCGACCATCATGATCGCGACGTCGCCGTCGGCCAGCGCCCGGCCGGCGACCACCATGTCGAAGGTGGCCCGGGCCAGTTCGTCGCGGGTCGGGAAGGCGACCCACTGACCGTCGACGTGCGCCATCCGGGTCGCCCCGATCGGGCCGGAGAACGGCAGGCCGGAGAGCTTGGTCGACATCGAGGCGGCGTTGATCGCCACCACGTCGTACGGGTGCTGCGGGTCGAGCGCGAGGATGGTCTCGACGACCTGGACCTCGTTGCGCAGACCCTTGACGAACGACGGGCGCAGCGGCCGGTCGATCAGCCGGCAGGTGAGGATCGCGTCCTCGCTGGGGCGGCCCTCGCGGCGGAAGAACGAGCCGGGGATCCGGCCCGCCGCGTACATCCGCTCCTCGACGTCGACGGTCAGCGGGAAAAAGTCGAACTGCTCCTTCGGCTGCTTGCTGGCCGTGGTGGCGGAGAGGACGACCGTCTCGCCGAGCTGGGCGACGACGGAGCCGGCGGCCTGCCGGGCCAGCCGGCCGGTGGAGAAGGTGACCTCGCGGGTGCCGAAGGCACCGTTGTCGATCACGGCGGTACGGGATTCGGTGCCGAGTCGGTTCTCGGTCATGGGTGGGTCAAACTCCTCACGTCGGGGGCCCACGACGCTCGGGAGCTGCTCAGACGGCCGGTCTTCGATCGAAGCGCCCGGGGGCCGGCGGATTCTCGCCGGGGATCCCGGGGGCCACTACCGGAGACCGGTACGCTGACCGGCTCCCGTCTCGGGTGGTCGCGCGGCCCTGGTTCTTCGGGTGGTGACGCCGATCGGGGGAGTGACCTGGTCGGTCACTCCCCCGTCACGTCACCGGCGCAGGCCGAGCCGCTCGATGAGCGACCGGTAGCGGTTGATGTCCTTCTTCTGGACGTAGTTGAGCAGCCGACGGCGACGGCCGACCAGCAGCAGCAGCCCACGACGGCTGTGGTGGTCGTGCTTGTGCACCTTCAGGTGCTCGGTGAGCTCGGCGATCCGCTTGGTGAGCACTGCGACCTGCACCTCCGGGGAACCGGTGTCCCCCTCGGCGGTCGCGTACTCCGCGCGGATCTTGGCCTTGGCTTCCTGGTCGAGCGCCATTTTCTCCCTGTTTCGGTGGGTTGTTCGTCAGGCTCCGCCCGTCCCGTCCGGGAAGGGAAACGGAGGCGAACCTCGCACCCGCGGCGTCGAGCAGGCGCGCGAGGCCCCACGTCGTTGAACGACGTCTCCGCCAGACTACCAGCATCCGGGGAAAGCGCCCGTCGAAGGGCCGCCGGGCGCGCCCGGGCGGTCAGCCCAGCGCGGCCCGGGTACGGGACACGTCCTCGTTCATCTGCGCGATCAGCGGCTCGATCGTGTCGTACCGGCGCTGCTCGCGCAGGTGCGCCACGAAGTCCAGGGCGAGCCGCTCCCCGTAGAGGTCCCCGGTGAAGTCCAGCGCGTACGCCTCGACCCGGCGCTCCCGGCCGGAGAAGGTCGGGTTGGTGCCGATGGAGACCGCTGCCGCGAGCGGCTCCGCGCCGCCCCGCCGCACCAGCCGGGCGGCGTAGATGCCGTCGGCGGGCACCGCCGCGTACCGGTGGCAGAGCAGGTTGGCGGTGGGGAAGCCCAGCTCCCGGCCGCGCTGGTCGCCCCGGACCACCACCCCCTCCAGGCGGTGCGGACGGCCCAGCGCCGTCGCGGCGGCGGCGACGTCCCCGGCGTCCACGCAGGCCCGGATGTACGTCGAGGAGAAGACCGTGCCGGCCGAGGCGACCAGGGGGGCGCCCTCGACACCGAAGCCGAAGGTCCGGCCGAGCCGCTCCAGCAGCGCCACGTCACCGGCCGCCCGGTGGCCGAAGCGGAAGTTCTCGCCGACCACCACCAGCGCGGCGTGCAGGTTCTCGACGAGGATGTCGTGCACGAACTCCTCGGCCGGCAGCCGGGAGAACTCGGGTGTGAAGGGCACCACGCAGAGCACGTCCACCCCGAGCGACTCGACCAGCTCGGCCTTGCGCCCCGCCTCGGTGAGCACCGCCGGATGGGAGCCGGGGCGGACCACCTCGGCCGGGTGCGGGTCGAAGGTCACCACCACCGACCGGACGCCCAGCTCCCGGGCCCGGGCCACGGCGTGGCCGATGGTGGCCTGGTGACCCCGGTGCACCCCGTCGAAGACACCGATGGTCACCACCGACCGGCCCCAGCCACCGGGCACCGCGTCGTACCCCCGCCAGCGCTGCATCTCTCTCCTCCCTGGCCGCACCGCCGCCCTGCGGTGCGGTGGTCGCCGAACGATCCCGTGCGGTCTCCGGCGTCAGGCCGGGGCGAGCACGATCTCCGCGCGGGCCCGACCCTCCCGCTCGCTGACGATAGCGAGCAGGTTCCCGGCGGGGCCGAAGACCGCGTAGGGGCCGACGATGCCGGCCGGGGCCAGCGGACCGCCGTGGGAGAGCACCCGGGCCTCGTCACCGTTGGCGTCCCGGCGCGGGAAGAACCGGTCGGCCGCCGCCGCGAGCGGCAGCGAGACCACGTCGGGGGACCGCTGCTCCAGCTCCGGCAGGGTCGCCGCCTCGGCCAGGGTGAATCCGCCGACGGCGGTCCGGCGCAGCGCGGTGAGGTGTCCGCCGACACCCAGCGCGACACCGGCGTCCCGGGCGATGGCCCGGATGTACGTCCCGGAGGAGCAGGTCACGTCCACGTCCACGTCGACCAGGTCCGGCGTGTCCCGGCGGACGGCGAGCACGGCAAGCCGGGAGACGGTGACCCGGCGGGCGGCCAGCGCCACCGTCTCCCCGTCGCGGACCCGCTTGTACGCCCGCTGACCGTCCACCTTGATCGCGCTGACCGCGCTCGGCACCTGGTCGATCTCGCCGGTGAGGGCGGCCAGGGCGGTACGGACCGCCTCGTCGGTCACCCCGGCGGCCGAGGTGGTGGCGGTGACCTCCCCCTCGGCGTCGTCGGTGACCGTGGTCTGTCCGAGCCGGATGGTGGCGGTGTAGCTCTTCTCCGCGCCGATCACGTACGTGAGCAGCCGGGTGGCCCGGTTGACCCCGATGACCAGTACTCCGGTGGCCATCGGATCGAGCGTGCCGCCGTGCCCCACCCGGCGGGTGCGGGCCAGTCGCCGGATCCGTGCCACCACGTCGTGCGACGTCATGCCACCGGGCTTGTCGACCACGATCAGACCGTCTGCGCTCACGTCGGCCAAGCCTGCCAGACCGCCCGGGGCCGGTCCGCGCCGGACCGCCCGTCCGGGCCCGGGGCGACGCGTAACACGCGCCATTCGGCAGAACGGTCGGCCGAGGCCGAAAAGAGACAGCAGGCGACGCGGTCCGGTGCCATCATCAGGCGCCCGGCCCGCGGTTACGGGGAGCGACCCGACCGGCCATGGAGGAGATCGATGTCCACCGTCCACGACAGGAACGCCAGCGATCCGGGCCAGGCCCGGCGGTCGGCCCGGTCACGGCCACCCGGTCAGCCGTCGCTGCTGCCCGACTGGATGCGCGACCCGCCACCGCCCCGGGTCACCCTCGGCGACCGGGTCGCCGCCGGGCTGCTGCGGCTGCCGGGGGCGCCCCGGGCCAGGCGGACCTGGTGGGCGTGGCAGGACCGGCGACGACTGTACGAGCGCTTCCCGAACACGTTCAAGATCGTGGCGTTCTTCGCCTCCTGGGCGATCGCCCTGGCCCTGGTGCTCACCGCGTGGGGCTTGTTCGCACTGGCAATGGGCTGACGGCAGACCCGCCCGGCCACGCCACCCGGCGGCCGGGCCGGTCAGTGGACGCCGGCGACCACCCAGCGTCCGGAGCGCAGCCGTAGCGCCAGAGCGACCAGGCGGATCACGACGAAGAGGGTCAGCCCCGCCCAGATCCCGCCGAGGCCCAGGTCGAACGCGTAGGTGAGCCAGATCGCCGGCAGGAACCCGCCGAGACCGGCGGCCACGGCGAGATTGCGCAGGTAGCGGACGTCGCCCGCGCCGATCAGCACCCCGTCGAGGGCGAACACCACGCCACCGAGCGGCTGGATCAGCACGAACCACGGCCAGATCGCCGCCGCCTGCTCGCGTACCTGGGGATCGGAGCTGAACAGCGCGGGAACCAGGTTGGCGCCGACGGCCACGAGCAGGGCGAACACCAGCCCGCAGACGCCGCCGAGCAGGGCGACCCGGCGGGCCAGCGCGCGGGCACCGGCCTCGTCCCCCGCCCCGAGCGCCGCCCCGACCAACGCCTGGGCGGCGATGGCGAGCGCGTCGAGCAGCAGCACGGTGAAGAACCAGAGTTGCACGACGATCTGGTGCGCGCCGACCGCGGCGGCCCCGAACCGCGCGGCGACGGCCGTCGCGGAGAGGAAGCTGGCCTGGAAGGCGACCCCCCGGACGAGCAGGTCCCGGCTGACCGCCAACTGGTGACGGATGACCTGCGGCCGGGGACGCAGCGACACCCGCTCGGCGACCAGCGCCGCGACGAACAGGGCACCGCAGAGGGTCTGCGCGACGACGTTGGCGACCGCCGAGCCGACCAGCCCCATCCCGACCGGATAGACCAGCAGCGGGCAGAGCAGCGCGGAGAGCAGGTTGGGGCCGAGCACGTACCACAGCGGACGCCGGGTGTCCTGGATGCCGCGTAGCCAGCCGTTGCCGGCGGCGGCCAGGAGAAGGCCCGGCGCGCCGAGGGCCGCGACCCGCAGCCACTGCGCGGCCGCGTCGGCCACCTCGCCGGTCGACCCGGCCAGGGTACGCGCCAGCGGTCCGGCCAGGACCTGCATACCGAGCGCGACGATCAACCCACCGGCAAGGGCGAGCCAGGACGACTGCACGCCCTCGGCCACCGCGGCGGCCCGGTCACCCGCCCCGAATCGGCGGGCCGACCGGCCGGTGGTGCCGTAGGCCAGGACGCTGCCGAGCCAGGCGATCAGCGTGAGCACCGTCCCGCCGACCGCGACGGCGGCCAACGGCACCCGACCGAGGTGGCCGACCACGGCCGTGTCGACCAGGACGTAGAGCGGTTCGGCGGCGAGGACGACCAGCGCCGGCAGGGCCAGCCCGGCGATCCGCCGCGCCGACGCCACCGGTGCCGAGGGCACGGCGGAGGCGGTCACGGGCCCGATCCTGGCACGTCCCGCGTAATGATTACAACCCCGCGTGCCCCTTACCGCCCCGTCCCGGACGGGGCGGGTGGATCACTGACGGGTGTCCATCGAGGTCTGGAGGGCGCGACGGGCCTGCTCGCGAGCCTCGTCGACGGTCTCGGGCTGGGGCTTGGTCGGCATGGCGGTTCCCTTCCAGGGCAGGCACGCGTCGACGACGCGGCGCACGTGGGTGTTCCCTGCTGCACGCCCCGCCAGCGGCCGGGGGTGACCGGCTCGGCTGGCCCGGGCAGCGTGGACCCGGGTCGGTTCGACCCTGGAGGGAGGCGGTGTCCGGTGGGAACCACCACCAGCGGGCGACGCCAGCAGAACGCGCCGGCCCTCACCCAAGTTATCGTTAAGTTCCACATGTTGCCCGTGCTTCCCACCACGTGGGCACGATCAGCGGGCGAAGAAGTGCCAGCCGATCCACCACCAGAAGCCGAACAGGCCGATCCGCCCGACCGGCACCGAGCCGACCTCGTACTGCATCACGTACGCGCAGACGTCGCCGAACGACGGCACCCGGGAACCCTCCCGGCGGGCCGCCCACTCGACGACGGCGAACAGCACCAGCGAGACCAGGAAGCCGCCGATGGCCAGGGTCCGCATCATCGCCGCACCAACCCCCAGAACGCCGCCAGCCAGGCGAACCAGGCCGCCGACCGGACCAACGAGTCCTCCAGCAGGGGGTCGGCCAGACGGGAGAAGGTGGGGAAGTCGTCCCCGGCCGCCATGACGAAGGTGGCCCCCTCGAACACCCCGAAGACCACCACCGGCAGCACCCACCAGATCGCGCCGGAGCGCAACCGCTCCGGCGCGGGACGGCGCGGCACCCGGTGGCTCAGCCCGAGCCAGACCAGCACCCCGCCGGTGCCGATGGTGTAGAGGTTCGCCGACGTCGAGAAGGAGGGCAGTTGACCTCCCACCAGGGACAGGCAGGCCAGAACGGGCACGACGACCACCGGACGGTCCCAGACCCGGGGCGCCTCGGCGGCGATCTCGTGGGGCTGTTCCATGCCGCGATTGTCTCCCTCCGTCACGGAGCGCGGAAAGGCCGACACTCCTCGCGGTCAGTCCCGCTCCTTCGCCTGCGTCAACGCCGAGTCCAGTTCGGCCCGGATCCGGGCCACCACCTCCTGCGCCGTACCCTGCCCGGTGAACCCGGCCGCGAAGCGGTGCCCGCCGCCGCCCAGGGTCACCGCGACCCGGCTGACGTCCACCGCGCCCTTGCTGCGCAGGGAAACCGCCCAACCGTCCTCGGCGATCTGCTTGAGCACGCCGCTGACGTCCGCCTCGGCGGTGCACCGCACCGAGTCGATCAACGGCTCCAGGACGTACGGTCGCTGGTCGTGCCGCTCCAGGTCGGCCAGGGTGGCGTAGGTCCAGACGAAACCGTGGCCGCCGGCCGCCGACGGTTCCAGCCGGGTCCGGCCGAGCACGTCGCCGTAGAGACGGACCGCGCCGAAGGGGCGGGTGTCGAAGATCCGACGGGAGATCTCCCCCGGCCGGATGCCGGTGGCGAGCAGCCGGGCCGCCATCCGGTGCACGTCCGGCGTGGTGGCGTCGAAGCGGAACGAGCCGGTGTCGGTGGCCAGCGCGACGTACAGGCACTCGGCGATCTCGGCGTCGAGCCGCACGTCGAGACGGGTCAGCAGCTCCTCGGCGACCACCGAGGTCGCCGCTGCCCCCGCATCGACCAGGTGAACGTCACCGAAACCGGTGTTCGAGGCGTGGTGGTCGAGAACCACCGCCGGGGCCGCGACGGCCAGCCGGTCGACCAGGTCGCCCAGGCGAGACTCGCTGGCCGCGTCGAAGCAGAGGACCAGATCCGGGTCGGGGTACGCCTCGGCGGCCGGCACCAGCAGGTCGAGGCCGGGCAGGTCCCGGAAGGGCTCGGGCACCTCCGGCGGGCCGGGGAAGGTCGCCTGCACCCCGCGCAGTCCGAGCCGGCGCAGTCCCAGGCCGAAGCCGAGCATGCTGCCCAGCGCGTCCCCGTCGGGGTTGACGTGGCAGATCAGCAGTACCCGGGAGTCCGGGGTGAGCCGCCGTACCGCGGTGACGGCGGCGGCCCAGTCGGCGTCGGCCGGTCCGGACGGCGCCGACGGCTCCTCGACCAGTAGATCGCCGGTCGAGGAGCCCGGATCGTCGGTCACCGCCGGTCCCGGGCGGCCGACGACACGTCGTCGGACTCGTCGGACCCGTCGTTCTCCTCGTCGGACTCGTCGTCGACCCGGTACGGCTGGGCCTCCCCGGCGTACGCCGCCCCGGCGGCGATGCGCTGCACCTCGGCGTCGGCGCTGCGGGCCTGGGCGAGCAGGTCGTCGATGTGCTTGACGTGGTCCTGGACGTTGTCCAGGACGAAGGTCAGGGTCGGCGAGTGCCGCAGCCCGAGCGCCTTGCCGACCGTGCTGCGCAGCATGCCCTTGGCGCTCTCCAACGCCGCGGCGGTGCCGGCCTGCTCGGCGGCGTCCCCGAGCACGGTGTAGAAGACCGTGGCGTCACGCAGGTCGGCGGTGATCCGGGCGTCGGTGATGGTGATCATGCCGAGGCGGGGATCCTTGATCTGGCTCCGCACCACCGACGCGACCAGTTCACGCACCCGTTCGGCGTGCCGGCGTACCTTGGCCGGATCCGTCATCTCCGCCACCTCCACGGCATCGACGTCCCGGTCCGGACCGGGGCGCGGACGCCGCCGGTGACCGGACCGGCCAACAGTTCGAACACTACCCGCGCGACCATACGCGTCACGCCCGAGCACCGGCGGCCCCGGCCGCCGGTGTCCGCCGTCAGTCGTCCGCGCCGTGCAGGCGTCGACGGACCGACAGCAGTTCCACCTCCGGGCGGCCCGCCACCAGGCGCTCGCACGAGTCGAGCACCTCGCGGACGTGGGCCGCCTCCGCGGCCACCACGGCCACGGCTATCTCCGCCCGACCGTGCAGGTCGAGCGCTCCCACCTCGGCGGCCGAGACCTCGAAGCGGCGCAGCGCCGCCACGATCGGCCGTACGTATGATCTCTTGCTCTTGAGCGACCGGGAATCACCCGGCAGCAGCAGGTCGAAGACCGCGGTTCCGGTGAACATCGCCTCGGACGATACCCGCCCACCGGCCCCCATGATCAAGGGGTTTACGCCGGTCCGGCGTAAACCCCTTGATCAGGTGTCCCGAGCGTCAGCTACGGGCCTTCTCGCGCATCTCGAAGGTCTCGATGATGTCGCCGACCTGGACGTTGTTGTAACCACCCAGGGTCAGACCACACTCGAAGCCCTCGCGCACCTCGGTCGCGTCGTCCTTGAACCGCTTGAGCGAGCTGATCGTGAGGTTGTCCGCCACGACCGCGCCGTCGCGCAGCAGCCGAGCCTTGGCGTTCCGCCGCATGATGCCCGACCGGACGATGCAACCGGAGATGTTGCCGACCTTGGACGAACGGAACACGTCGCGGATCTCCGCGGTGCCCAGCTCGACCTCCTCGTACTCCGGCTTGAGCAGGCCCTTGAGCGCTGCCTCGATCTCCTCGATGGCCTGGTAGATGACGGTGTAGTACCGGATCTCCACGCCCTCGCGGTCGGCCATCTCGCGGACCTTGTTGGCGGCCCGCACGTTGAAGCCGATGATCGTGACCGCCTCGGACGAGGCGCTCGCGAGCATGACGTCGCTCTCGGTGATCGCGCCCACGCCCCGGTGGATGATCCGAAGCTGGACCTCCTCCGGGATGTCGAGGTTGAACAGCGCGTCCTCGAGCGCCTCCACGGAACCGGAGACGTCGCCCTTGAGCACCAGGTTGAGCGAGGTCTTCTCGCCCTCCTTGAGCTGCTCCATGAGCGTCTCGAGGGTGGCCCGGCCACGGGAGTTGGCGAAGGACGCCGCCCGCCGCCGTGCCTGCCGCTGCTCGGCGATCTGCCGCACCGTGCGGTCGTCCTCGGCGGCCAGGAAGGTGTCACCCGCACCCGGCACCGCGGTCAGACCGAGCACCAGGACCGGACGTGCCGGACCGGCCTCGACGACCTGGTTGCCGTTCTCGTCGAGCATCGCCCGGACCCGGCCGTGCGCCCCACCGGCGACGATCGAGTCGCCCGCCCGCAGGGTGCCCTTCTGCACCAGCACGGTCGCCACCGCACCACGGCCCTTGTCGAGGTGCGCCTCGATCGCCACACCCTGCGCCGGCCCGTCGATCGGCGCGGTCAGCGACAGCGACGCGTCGGCGGTCAGCAGGACGGCCTCGAGCAGGTCCTCGATGCCGATGCCGGGCTTGGCCGCCACGTTGACGAACATCGTGTCGCCGCCGTACTCCTCGGCGACCAGGCCGTACTCGGTCAGCTGCTGGCGGACCTTGTCCGGGTTGGCCTCCGGCTTGTCGACCTTGTTGACCGCGACCACGATCGGCACGTCCGCCGCCTTGGCGTGGTTGAGCGCCTCGATCGTCTGCGGCATCACGCCGTCGTCGGCCGCGACCACCAGGATCACGATGTCGGTGACCTGGGCACCACGGGCACGCATGGCGGTGAACGCCTCGTGACCCGGGGTGTCGATGAAGGTGATCGCCCGGTCCTCGCCCTCGTGCGGGACGTGGACCTGGTAGGCACCGATGTGCTGGGTGATGCCACCCGCCTCGCCGGCCACGACGTTCGCCTTGCGGATCGCGTCGAGCAGCTTGGTCTTACCGTGGTCGACGTGACCCATGACGGTCACCACCGGCGGACGGCTAACCAGGCGGTCCTCCGCCACCTCGGCGTCGAGGTCGATGTTGAACTGCGCGAGCAG
This sequence comes from Micromonospora sp. NBRC 101691, assembly GCF_030269285.1. Classification (NCBI taxonomy): domain Bacteria; kingdom Bacillati; phylum Actinomycetota; class Actinomycetes; order Micromonosporales; family Micromonosporaceae; genus Micromonospora; species Micromonospora sp. NBRC 101691. The sequence continues at coordinate 134,733 of NZ_BSTB01000002.1, read as the reverse complement.
CTCGCGGTCCTCGTCCTCCGGGCTGACGATCTGGACGTTGAAGCCCAGGTGCTCACCCAGCAGCAGCAGGGTGTCGTCGGAGCAGGACTGGGTCGCGGTGACCATCTCGCCCAGGTTGAACATCTCCTGGACCAGCGAACCCGGGTTGGCGTTGATCTTGTCGGCGAAGTCCGACAGCGAGGCGCCACGGGAGAGCCGGACGACCTGACCCTGACCCCGGGGCGCGCCCGAGCTCATGGTCGGAGCCGACAGGTTGTCGAACTCCTGTCTGCGCTGCTTCTTGGACTTGCGGCCACGGGTCGGCCGGCCACCCGGACGCCCGAAGGCACCCGCGGCACCGCCGCCACGGCCGCGACCGCCGCCACCGGGACGACCGCCGCCACCGGCCGGCCCACCGGGCCGGAACCCGCCGCCGGCACCGGCGCCGGCACCGCCGCCGCCACCCGGACCGCCACGGAAGCCACCGCCACCGCCGCCACCGGGACCGCCGCGGAAGCCACCGCCACCGCCGCCACCACCGGGGCCACCGCGGAAGCCACCGCCACCGCCGCCACCGGGACGACCCGCGCCGCCACCGGGACGACCCGCGCCGGGACCACCCGGACGACCGGGACGCTGGCTCGGCATGGAGGCCGGGCTGGGCCGGGGCGGCATGGAGGCCGGACTCGGCCGCGGCGGCATCGAGGCCGGGCTGGGCCGGGGCCCACCGGCGCTGGACGCCGGCGGACGCGGCTGGCCGCCGCCCTGGATACCGAACGGGTTGTTGCCCGCGCCACGGGCCGGCGGACGACCGCCGGGGCCGGGACGACCCGGAGCCGGCGTGCCGGTACGACCGGCGGCCGGCGAACCCGGGCGGGGCGGAATCGCACCCGGACCCGGCCGCGGGCCGGGGCGGTTGGTGCCGTCCGTCGGGGGCTCCCGGCGGACGTTGTCACGCTGCTGCTGCCGGGCGGCCTGCGCGGCCTTGACCGCGGCCTCCTGGTCAGCCTTCAGCTGGGCCGCGCGCGCCTCGGCGGCGGCGACCTCGATGTCGTGGGCACTCGCCGGCTTGGCGACCGGAGTCGCCGAGGGCGGCGGGCCGGGGACCGGTCCCTTCGGCTTCGGACCGGGCACCGCCGGCCGCCGGGGCGGCATCGGCTTGGCCGAGATCCGGGGCTCGCCGGGGATCGGCGGCGGGGTCGGGGTGGGCCTCGGGGCCGGGCTCGGGGTGGCCGCCGCCGGAGCGGACGGCGCCGAGCTCTCGGCCGACGCGACGAATGCGCCCCGCAGACGTCGGGCGACAGGCGCCTCGACGGTGCTGGACGCGGACTTCACGAACTCGCCCATTTCCTTCAGCTTGGCGAGAACTGTCTTACTCTCGACCCCGAGCTCCTTAGCCAGCTCGTGTACGCGGGCCTTACCTGCCACTGCACTCCTCACTCCGAGGTCGTGCGGGCAGCACCCGCAGCGACCTCACTCCTGCACTTGAAGCCTGGTCATTTCAGGGACTTCATCGTGTGCTCATGTCGGTCGTCCTACCTTGCTAGCGACTCCCGTCCGGTCGGGCTGACCGGACGTGGAGCTTGGCGCATCGACGTACTTCGCCAGTTCGCCATGATCGGGAACCCCGGCGACACGCAACGCCCGCCCGAAGGCGCGGCGTCGCACCGCCTGCGCGAAGCAGGCCGGATCCGGGTGCAGGTTCGCCCCTCGACCCGGCAGCCCGCGGGCCGGGTCGGGTCGGAGGCTGTGACCAGCCTCGTCGCCAACCGCGACGATCCGCAGGAGTTCGCTGGCCGGCGCCCGTTTCCGGCAACCCACACAGGTGCGTTCCGGCTGCGCGCGTCGTACCACTGAGAAAGTCTACCCCTAGCTACTCGAGATCGCTCCGCCCGGCTCCGGGACGTGATCAGCACCGCGCCGCCCGGCCGGGGCCGACTGCTCGGCGTCCGACCGGATGTCGATCCGCCAACCGGTCAGACGGGCAGCAAGCCGGGCGTTCTGCCCTTCCCGGCCGATCGCCAGGGAGAGCTGGAAGTCGGGCACGGTGACCCGGGCCGTCCGGGTGGCCAGGTCGACCACCTCGACCCGGAGCGCCTTGGCCGGCGACAGCGCGTTGCCCACGAAGGTCGCCGGATCGTCCGACCAGTCGATGATGTCGATCTTCTCGCCGTGCAGTTCGCTCATCACGGCGCGGACCCGCTGCCCCATCGGTCCGATGCAGGCGCCCTTGGCGTTGACCCCGGGCGTGGTGGAACGGACCGCGATCTTCGTACGGTGACCCGCCTCACGCGCGATGGCGCTGATCTCGACGGTGCCGTCGGCGATCTCCGGCACCTCCAGGGCGAAGAGTTTCTTCACCAGCGCCGGGTGGGAGCGGGACAGGGTGATCTGCGGGCCCCGCATGCCCTTGGCCACGTGCACCACCACGCAGCGGATCCGCTCGCCGTGCCGGGGGTGCTCACCGGGCACCTGCTCGGACTGGGGCAGAACGCCCTCCAGCTTGCCCAGGTCGACGCTGATGATGCCCTTCTCGGCGCGGGCCTCGTGCGCCTGGACCACACCGGTGACCAGGTCACCGTCACGTCCCACGTACTCGCCGAAGTGCACCTCGTCGGTGGCCTCCCGCAGCCGCTGGAGGATCACCTGCTTGGCGGTCATCGCGGCGATCCGACCGAAGTCGTGCGGAGTGTCGTCGACCTCCCGGACCACGGTGCCGTCGGGGTCCAGCTCCTGGGCGTACACCAGGGCCTGGCCGGTCTTGCGGTCGATCTCCACCCGGGCGTGCGACTGGGCGCCCTCGGTGTGCCGGTACGCGGTCAGCAGCGCGGTCTCGATCGCCGCGAGGATCGTGTCGAACGGGATCTCCCGCTCGCGCTCCAGTGCGCGCAGCGCCGCGAGGTCGATGTTCACCTCTCCTCGTCCTCCACATCATCTTCGTCGTCGATGTCGTCGCCGGCCTCGTCGGTGGCGTCGAACTCTTCCGCCTCGTCGATCTCGTCGAGGCGGTTGAACTCGACCTGCACCCGCCCGGGGCCGAGTTCGGCATAGGTCCACTCCGCGCGCTCGCCGTCCACGTCGAGCACCACCCGCTCGCCGTCCGCCTCGAGCACCCGTCCGGTGACCTGGCGGTCCCCGGGCTGCCCGGCGCGCTGTTCCGGCACGGCGGCCCGGGCCGTCACCCGCACCAGCCGGCCGACGTTGCGGCGCCAGTGGCGGGGCAGGGTGAGCGGGCGGTCCACGCCCGGGGAACTCACCTCGAGCTGGTACTCCCCCGCGACGATGTCGCCGCTCGCCTCCTCCGCCGCGTCCAGCGCCGAGGAGACCGCCCGGGAGACGTCGGCCACCGCGTCCAGGCTGACGCCCCGGTCACCGTCGACGATCACCCGGACCACGTGCCGGCGTCCGGCCCGCGAGACGGAAAGATCCTCCAGGTCGTACCCGGCGGCGACCACCACCGGTTCGATCACGGCCCGCAGCCGGGACCGGCGGGCGGCGAGATCCCCGCGCGGCGCACCGGTGGGACGGGGTCTCCCCGTCGGCCTGGTGGCACGGCCACGCTGCGTCATCTCGCGCACCCCTCTCGACTCGACGGCGCCCGGCCGGGCAGCCACGGCGACACGCCACCGGCGCGGTTCGCCACCGGTGGCTGCGCAGAGCGTAACGCGCCGTCGGCCGGACCGGCCGGGCGGCGCACCGACGCCGTTGCCCGCGAACGGTAGCGGATGGTGTTGACTTGTCCGGTGGGGATTCGCAGAGCAACACAGCGCGACGGAACGGCCGGACATTCCCGGCGAAAGGTACTGCGTACCGGTGCCCTCCTGGTCCTCGGCGGAGCCACCGTCCCGGTGGCTGGCTGCGGACTCCTCGACCGGAACGACCCTCCGCCACCACCCGACCCGCTCCGGCCCCTGGTCGACGGCGCGCTCGCCCTGGCGGCCCGGTACCGGGCCGCGATCGGCGCCGATCCGGCGCTCACCGCGCGACTCACCCCGATCGCCGACGCGCACCAGGCGCACGCCGTCGAGCTGGCCGCGGCGATCGGTGTGGTCCTCCCCTCGCCCAGCCCGGTCGCGTCGACCGCCGCGCCCGACGGGGACGCCGCCACCGTCCTCGCCGAGTTGCGCGCGGCCGAGGAGCGCGGACGCGCGGAGGCGGCGACGTTCTGCGCGCAGGCCCCGGCCGACCGGGCCGCCCTGGTCGGGTCGATCGCGGCGGCACGCGCCACGCACGCGGAGGTGCTGCGGTGACCGCCGAGGAGGCGCTCGGCGCCGCGCTGACCGCCGAGTACGCGGCGATCTTCGCGTACGGGCCGATCGGGGTACGACTCACCGACGCCGCCCGGCGGGCCGCCCGGGAGGCGGAGTCCGCGCACCGGCGTCGCCGCGACGACCTGGTGCTGCGGCTGAGCACCGGCACCGGTGCCGTCCCGGCCGACCGGGCCGGCTACGCGCTGCCCTACCCGGTCACCGACGCCGCGAGCGCACTGCGACTGGCGGTCGAGGTGGAGGAACGCACCGCCGGGTACTGGCGGGCGGCGCTGGCGGCCACCACCGACGCGGAACGCACCCTGGCCCTGGCGGCGCTGACCGACTGCGCGCTCCGGGCGACCCGCTGGCGGCGCACCGCCGGCATCTCGCCGGCGACCGTCCCGTTCCCCGGCCGCCCCGCCTGACCCGGCGGTCCCGCTGGCCCCGGTCGCCCCGGTAGGACCCGGTCGTCTCCGCCGACCCGGCCGGCCCGGCCGGCGTCGGGTGTCCCTGCTGACACCGGCGACGCCGGCCGGCAGACTGGGCGGCGTGTCCGTACTGGGAACCCTCGCCCGTCGTCTCGGGCACCGACGCTGGTTCGCCGCGGCCGGTCGCCTGCTCGTCCCCGCCGACCGGCTGGTCGGACGGCTCACCCGGGGCCGGGTGGTCGCCCTCGGGCTGATCCCGTCCCTGGTCATCACCACCACCGGCCGTCGCTCCGGCCGGCCGCGCAGCAACCCGTTGCTGTACGTGCCGGACGGGGACGGGTACGTGGTGGTCGGGTCGAACTGGGGACAGCCGAGTCAACCGGCCTGGGCGTTGAACCTGCTCGCCGAGCCGTCCGCCGAGGTGACCCTCGCCGGACGCCGGAACCCGGTGCGGGCCGAGCTGGCCACCGGCACCGAACGGGAGCGGCTCTGGCGGCTCCTGGAGACCGAGTGGCCGGCCTACCGCACGTACGCGCAGCGGGCCGGCGACCGGGAGATCCGTGTCTTCCGGCTCGTCCCCACGGGCGCGGCGGGAACCGGCGGGGTCACCCCCGCCGACTAGGGTGGGCCGGGACCGCGACGCACGCAGTGAGGTGATGGGCGGGTGGACCCGTACGACGACCCCCGGTGGCGGGTGGCGGAACGGGTGGCCGCGGCGCTGACCCGCCGGTTCCCCGCCGACGTGCTCGCCGTGGCGGTGCACGGCCCGCTCGCGCACGCCGACGACGACGGTGGCGGGACGGGCGAGGTGGGCCTGCTGGTGGCGACCTACCGGCCCGACTCCGGACCCCGGTCGACCAGCCGTCGGGTCGACGGGGTGCTGGTGGAGCTGACCGTCACCGGGTCGGCGGAGTACGTGCGCGAGGCGCGGACCCTGTCGCCCCGGTGGCCGCTGACCGCCGACCGGTACGTCACCACCCGGCCGTTGCACGACCCGACCGGCTGGCTGCCCAAGCTCCGCGACGAGCACCTGGGCCGGCTGGCCCGGGCCCGGCCGGCCGAGTTCAGCGCCGCCGCCCGGCAGGCGTGGTACAAGGGTTCGGCGGCGCACGCCCGGGCCGCCCGGCTGGCCGAGTGGTACGAGACCGACCAGGCGCTGCTCATGCTCGCTGAGGCGCGGCTCGCCGCGGCCACCGTGTCCGGGCTGCTCAGCCGGACGTACTTCCGGGACGCGGGGGACGCGGTACGACGTACCGGCCTCGCCGGGGCGGACATGACCGAGGTCGGCGCGGTGCTGCGGCGGCAGGCCGGCGAGCTGACCGCCCGGGGACGGCCGGTGGACGGGACCGTGGACGACCTGCTCGACGGCTGACCGGGGAGTTGACGACGTCGTGGGCGGAGGGTCAGCCGATTCCGCCCTGTACGCCGATCAGCGACCCGATCAGGTACGTCGCGACGGCCGCCGCCGCGCCGAGGAGGAGCTGCCGCAGCCCGCTGGTCCACCAGGGCCGGTCGGTGAACCGGGCGACGACGGCCCCGGCGACGAAGAGCCCCGCCCCGCCCACCGCGAGGGCCAGCCAGAGACTGGTGAAACCGACCAGGTAGGTCAGGAGCGGGACCAGCGCGCCGACCGAGAAGAAGACGAACGACGAGAACGCCGCCGTCCACGGGCTGGGCTGGTCGTCCGGGTCGACGCCCAACTCCTCCCGGACGTGCACCCGCAGCGCCTCCTCCGGGTTTCGGCGGATCGCCTCGGCGACCTCCCGTGCCAGGTCGTACGGGAGCCCCCGGGCCGCCCACGCGTCGGCCAGCTCCTGGGCCTCCGCCTCGGGGTGCCGTTCCAGCTCCCGGCGTTCCTTGGCGACCTCGGCGGCGACCTGCTCGTTGGCGGAGCGGACGCTGGTGTACTCGCCGAGCCCCATGGAGATCGCCCCGGCGACCAGCCCGGCGGTGCCGGTGAGCACGACGGCCCGGGGCGAGACGCCGCCACCGCCCACGCCCGCGATCAGGGCGATGTTGGTGACCAGGCCGTCCATCGCGCCGAAGACCGCCGGACGCAGCCAGCCGCCGGAGACGTCCGCGTGGTGCCCCTCCCGCAGGGCCGCCGGTGTGTCGGTCACGGCAGGGTGAGGATCTCGTGCCCGGTCTCGGTGACCACGACGGTGTGCTCGAACTGGGCGGTCCACCTGCGGTCCTTGGTGACCACGGTCCAGCCGTCGTCCCACATGTCGTACAGGTGCGTGCCGAGGGTGATCATCGGCTCGATGGTGAAGGTCATCCCGGGCTCCATCACGTCGGTGGGGCGCGGGCTGTCGTAGTGCGGCACGTACAGGCCGCTGTGGAAGGCCTCCCCGATGCCGTGCCCGGTGAAGTCACGGACGACGCCGTAGCCGAAACGCTTGGCGTACGACTCGATGACGCGGCCGATGACGTTGATCTGACGGCCGGGCGCGACCGCGCGGATGCCGCGCATCATCGCCTCGTGGGTCCGCTCGACCAGCAGCCGGGCCTCCTCGCCGACCTCGCCGACGCCGAAGGTGGCGTTGGTGTCCCCGTGCACCCCGCCGATGTACGCGGTGACGTCGACGTTGACGATGTCGCCGTCGTGCAGCACCGTCGAGTCCGGGATCCCGTGGCAGATCACCTCGTTGAGGCTGGTGCAGCAGGACTTGGGGAAGCCCCGGTAGCCCAGGGTGGACGGGTAGGCGTCCTGGTCGACCAGGAACTCGTGGACCACCCGGTCGATCTCGTCGGTGGTCACGCCGGGCTTGCAGTGCTCACCGGCGAGCTGCACCGCCTGCGCGGCGATCCGTCCGGCGACACGCATCCGCTCGACTATCTCCGGGGTCTGCACGTGCGAGCCGCGCCACTCCTGGGGGCGCTTCTTGCCCACGTACTCGGGTCGGCGGATGTGCGACGGCACCGGTCGCCACGGAGAGAGCGTGCCTGGGGTCAACGGCGCACGGACGGTCATCCCGCAAGCCTATCGCCGCCTCACCGGGAGCCGACACGCAGCGGGCCGTGCCCCGGGCGGCTGTTGCCCGCACCCGGGCGCTGTGCCATCGTGTCACCGTGGATCAAGGGGGAAGCACTCCCGTCTTCGCTGCCACCGCGCAGGTCGACGGTGATCACCTCCGGGTCGTCGTCACCGGTGAGGTCGACATGGCGACGGCCGACACCATGCTCCAGACCGCGCTGCGGGAGCCGGCCCGACGGTTGACCCTGGACCTGCGGGCGGTCACCTTCTTCGACTCCGCCGCCATCTACGCCGTGGTCCAGCTCGCCAGACGGTTCCCCGGCACGCTGGCCGTGCTGCCGTCCCGCCAGGTGCGCCGGGTGCTCGAGATATCCGGCCTCGCCGGCCAGGACTGGTTCGACCGGAGCTGACCGGCCCGCACACCGCCCCGGCCGCCGGGTCAGTCCGCCAGCCGCCGGCGCAGGATCACCTCCGTGCCGCTCTCGGTACGGTTCACCGAGAGGTCCCCGAGCGCGCGGATCAGGGAGAGCCCACGCCCCCGGAAGGCCGACCCGGACGACTGCCGCCACTGACCTCTGTCCCGGACGGTGACGCTGACCGTCCGGTCCTCGATGGTCACCTCCACGTCGATCACCGACTCGATCGGCGCCACCGGATGCTCCATCGCGTTCGCCGCCGCCTCGGAGACCGCCACGGTCAGGTCGAACAGGTCCGTCTCGCCGACGTCGTGGGCGACGAGGAAGTCCTCCACCCGCTTACGCAGCACGCTCAACCGGGCCGGGTCGGCGGGCAGCCGCATGGCGAAGCGGTCCTGCTCCGCCACCTCCAGGGCGAGCACCGCCACGTCGTCGCGGCGGGGACTCTCGACGACCCGCTCGACGACCGAGTCCACCAGGTCGGCGACGTGCCCGCCGAAGCCCGCCACGTCCGACCTGAGCTGCGCCAACCCGACGTCGATACCGAGGTGCCGGTCCTCGATCAGGCCGTCGGTGTAGAGCAGGAGCCGGCACCCCGCGTCCAACGTCCCCGTCTCCGTCCGGTACGACGTGTCGGGGATGGCGCCGACCGGCGGGCCCAGGGCGCGGTCGTGCAGGAACGCCACGTCGCCTCCTCGGATCAGGAGCGGGGACGGATGGCCTGCGCTGGCGTACCGCAACCGCCCGGTTCGGGGATTGAAACAGAGACAGACGACAGTCGCGAACGAGCGCCGCTCGACGGAGCCGACCAACCGGTTGAGCCGGGTCAGCGACTCGCCCGGGTCGAAGCCCTCCAGCACGTACGCGCGCAACGCGTTGCGGAGCTGCCCCATGGCCGCGGCGGCCTGCACGCCCTTGCCCACCACGTCCCCGATGACCAGCACCAGTTCGCCGTCGACCTCGATCACGTCGTACCAGTCGCCGCCGACCTCGACGTCACCGCTGCCGGGCAGGTAACGGCTGGCCACCACCGCGCCGGGCAGTTGCGGCAGGGTGCGGGGCAGCAGGCTGTGCTGGAGGGTGGTGGCGATCCGGTGCTCCGCCTCGTACAGCTTGGCGTTCTCCAGCCGTACGCCGATCAGCCGGGCCAGTTCGGTGAGCGCGGCCTGGTCGGCGTCGGCACCGGTCCCGTGCCGACGCCAGATCCGCAGCTCGCCGAGGGGTTCGCCGGTGGTGCCGGCCAACGGCAGGACGACCGACGGGTCACCGGAGGAGTCGCCGCCCCCGTCCGCCTCGTACCGGGCGTCGGCGGTGGTGACCACGGCCCGCGCCGCGTCGACCAGGGAGAGCGCGTGCCCGGCGGCGACGGCGACCACCTCGGCGGTGGTGCGGGCGGTGTTGATCGCCACCGCCGCGTCGGCCAGGGCCCGCAGTCGTTGGATGGTCTGCCCACGCAACTGCCCGAGCTCGACGTTCGCCCGGACCCGGGCGATCAGCTCCTGCCCGGAGAAGGGCTTGGTCAGGTAGTCGTCGGCGCCGACGGAGAGCCCGGCCACCGCCTCGGCCGAGCCGGCCCGGGCGGAGAGCAGCACGATCGGCACGTGCCGGGTACGCGGATTCCCCCGCAGCGCGGTGACCAGGCCGAACCCGTCCAGCCCCGGCATCATCACGTCGGTCAGCACCAGGTCGAACCGGGTGGTCTCGACCGCCTCCAGGGCGGCGACGCCGTCCGCGACCGCCACGACCTCCCAGGACGGGGCGAGCAGCCGGGTGACGTGTTCCCGCAGGTCGGCGTTGTCGTCGACGACCAGGATCCGGCCCGCCCGCGGCCCGCCCCGGCCGGTCCCGCCGGACGGGGGCGGCTCGGCGGCCCAGTAGGCGACCTCGGAGACGTACGACCGGGCGCGTGTGGACTCGGGAAGCGGGGACGGGCCGGCGACGACCCGGTCGGCCGGCAGGTGCGCGGAACCGAACGGCAGGGTGACGGTGAAGGTGCTTCCCGCACCCGCCCGGCTGGTCACGCCCACCTCGCCGCCGTGCATCCCCACCAGCTCACGAACCAGGGCCAGACCGATCCCCGTCCCCTCGTGGCTGCGGGAGCGCGCCCCGGACACCCGGTGGAACCGCTCGAAGACGTGCGGCAGCTCGTCGCCGGGAATGCCGACTCCGGTGTCGGTCACCTCCAGGCGCGCCCCGCCCGACACCGCCCGGACGCGGACCCGGATCTCCCCGTCGAAGGTGAACTTCACCGCGTTGGAGACCAGGTTGAACACGACCTTCTCCCACATGTCCCGGTCGACGAAGACCGGCGCGGGCAGCGGCGGGCAGTCCACGGTCAGCCGCAACCCGGCCCGCTCGACGGCGGAGCGGAAGGTGCTGGTCAGCCGGGCCGTGTGGTCGGCCAGGTCGGTGGGACGGTAGTCGGCGCCGAGCCGGCCGGACTCCAGCCGGGAGAAGTCCAGGACGGTGTTGACCAGCTTGAGCAGGCGCAGCGCGTTGCGGTGCATCACGGTGAGCCGCTCGGTGTGGCCGACCGGCAGGTCCGGGTCGGCGAGCATGTCCTCCAGCGGCCCGAGCACCAGGGTCAGCGGGGTACGGAACTCGTGGCTGACGTTGGCGAAGAAGGTCGTCTTCGCCCGGTCCAGCGCGGCCAGCTCGGCGGCGCGGGCCCGCTCCTGCTCGTACGCCCGCTGCCGGGCCACCGCCCGGGACACCTGCGCCGCGACGAGATCGAGGAAGGTGCGGTACTCGGCGGTCAGCGGGACCCGCTCGGCGACGCCGAGGACGAGTGCCCCGACGGTCTCGTTGGCCGCGAGAACCGGAAGCGCCAACGCTCGCGTGGCCGTGCCGGCCGGCGCCGGGTCGACCAGGTCGGCGACGTCGACCGGCCGGGCGTCGGCACCGGCGAGCACCCGCCGGACCGCCTCCGGCAGCGCCTGGGCGGGCACCAGCCGGTCGGGGTCGACGCCGCTGCACCCGGCCAGGGTGACCCCGGCGGTGGCATCGGTCAGGTAGAGCAGACCCAGCGGGACGTCCGCGTGGTGTGCGTCGAGCACCGCGGCCGTGGCCCGCCCCAGGTCGACCCCGTCCTCGACGTCGGTGAGGCGGGAGCCGAGGTCGGCCAGGGCACGCAGGCGGCGCTCCCCGAGCACCCGGCCGGTGGTCTCGTTGACGATGCAGTACACCCCGCCGATCGAGCCGTCGTCGACCCAGACCGGGTCGTAGGAGACGTCGAAGAAGACCTCTTCCAGGAAGCCGTGCCGGCGCAGCAGGAAGAGTCGGTCCTCGGCCCGGTACGACTCGCCGGTACGGCGGACGCCGTCCAGCAGCGGTCCGAGGTCGGGCCAGGTCTCGGACCAGTGCACCCGGGCCGGTTGGCCGAGGGCGTACGGGTGCTTGGTGCCGATGGTCGGCAGGTAGGCGTCGTTGTAGAAGGCCCGCTGGTCGTCGCCCCAGAACATCACGATCTGGGCCTTGGAGGTGAGCATCATGGCGACCGCGTCGACCAGCGCCGGGGGCCACTGCTCCGGGGGGCCGACCGGGTTGTCGGTCCAGTCGAGATCGCGGATCCGGGCGCCCATCTCACCGCCGGCCGCGACGGCAGCCGTCAACTGTGGGGGTAGTCCTCCCCCACCGGTGCTGCCCGTCGATGGGCCGCGCTCGTCCACGCCCCCCTGGGCCGAGCCCATGCTGCCTCCCGCTCCGGCCGCGTCCGGCGCGCCCCTGAACCATCGCCCGCCCGTGCCCCGGCTTGTACCCAAGCGGAACAGCAACGTAACGCATACCGTCCGCGCGACGCTGGTTACCCGGACCTCGTCCGGAGGCCGGTCGAGGGCCCGGCCTCCGCCCGCTGCCCGGCACGCCGGTCGATCACCGGATCGTGGGCCGGCACGGCGGGTGCGACGGGGGCTCGTCGGCCCGCCCTCCCACGGTGGGCGACGGCCGGAAGGGCGGGGGGGGGGACGGTCAGAACACCGGCAGGCCGTCGATGCTCGCGGCGTTCTTCGTCGCCCGGTACACCACCAGGTCCTCGGTCGTCCGGCGGGAGTGGTTGGTGAGCAGCATGTCCCGGTCGCCCTGGTACTCCATCACCGGCACGGAGAAGCCGCAGGAGTCGGAGACCCGGTGGACCTCGACGGTGACGACCGCCCGGACGGCGTGCAGGTCGGGCGGGTCGGGGAAGTCGGCGAGCCGGGTGGCGAAGTCGGACGTGTCCACCGCGACGGTGTCGCCCCGCCCGTGCAGCCGTACGACCTTGGGCGGGCCGGCGAAGGCGCAGAACATCAGCGTGATCCGGCCGTTGTCCCGCAGGTGGGCGATGGTCTCCGCGCCGCTGCCGTGGTAGTCGAGGTAGGCCACCCGGTGCGGGCCGAGGACCACGAAGGTGCCCCGCATGCCCTTCGGCGACACGTTGACGTGCCCGTCCACCGAGGTGGGGGCGGTCGCCACGAAGAAGACCGGCTGCGCCTCGATGAACGCGCGCAGCCGTCCGTCGATCTCGGGGTACACCTTGCCCATGTCGTCCATCGTCCCACCGGCGCGTCGTCCCCGACGCCCCGGACCCGCCGGGCGGGACCCGGGCCCGCCGCCGCCAAAATGCCTTGCCGGCCCATTGACACGAAGCGCATCCTTGACCTCGTGACCAGGCCCGATCCCGGGCCACCGCCGGGCACTCGGAACCCCGGCACCGCGGCGGCGCGGGGCGTCGGTCACCTCTCTCTCACCGGTACGGCGATCCGCCGTACCCGACAACCGCCCCGCGCCGCCGCACCCGGGGACGGTCCGCCGGCCGGTGTGCCTCCGCGCCGCCGGCGCCCGCCTCCGTCATGGGGACGAGGTCGACGTGCCCGGACCGGCCGGGGCGGGTCGGCTCCTCGCCGACCGCGCCGCCGCACCGTCGGTGTGGACCACGTCACCGGTCGCCGCGCAGCCGGGCGGTGATCTCGTCGGCTGGCACGGGTGCGCCGAAGAACCTCCCCTGCCCGGTGTCGCAGCGCAGCGCGCGGAGCCGTTCGGCCTGCACCGCCGTCTCCACCGCCTCGGCGGTCACCCAGAGCTCCACCGCGTGCGCCAGCCGCACCAACGCGTCGACGATCCGCTCGTCCCGGTGCCCGGCCGGTGAGTCCGGTCCGTCGGCCCGGATCCCCTCCACGAACGGCCCGGCCAGCTTCAGCGAGTGGATCGGCAGTTTCCGCAGGTACGCCAGATTCGAGTACCCGGTGCCGAAGTCGTCGATGGCGAGTCGCACACCGAGGTCGGCGAGGCGGTGCAGGGACCGCAGCGGTTCCCCCGCCGTGCCCATCACCGCGCTCTCGGTCAGCTCCAGCTGGAGCAGGTCGGCGGGGAGGCCGCTGGTGGCGAGCGCCTCCGCGACGGTGGCCACGATCTCCGGATCCTCCGCCTGCCGGGCGGCGAGATTGACACTGACCACCAGTCGGGCCTCGGGATACCCGGTCAGCCAGGCGTGGGCGTCCCGGCAGGACCGGCCGAGCACCCAGCGGCCGAGCTGCACGATCAGACCGGTCTCCTCGGCCAGGCCGATGAACGCGTCCGGCCCGAGCAGGCCCAGTTCCGGGTGCTGCCAGCGGACGAGCGCCTCGACGGCGACCATGGTCGAGTCGAGCAGCGAGACGATCGGTTGGTAGTGGACCACGAACTCGCCCCGCTCCAGCGCCGCCGGAAGGCTCGCGACCAGCGCGGATCGCGCGATGTCGCGCGCGCCACGCTCCGGGTCGTAGACCGCCCACCGGCCCCGGCCCTCCGCCTTGGCCCAGTAGAGCGTGGTGTCGGCGGCCTTCATCAGCTCCGACACGCTGGTCTCGCCGACCGCGCAGTCGACGATGCCGATGCTCGCCGAGACGGCGAGCTGCTGCCCGGCGACGTGCACCGGGGCGGCCACCGCCGTCAGGGCGGTCTCCGCGACGCCGACCGCGCGGTCGGCGTCGCCGCCGTCGACCAGGATGACGAACTCGTCCCCGCCCATCCGGGCGACCAGGTGCCCGTGTTCGGCGACGCAGTTCGCCAGCCGCTGGGCGATCACCACCAGCAGCCGGTCGCCGAGGTCGTGCCCGAGGCTGTCGTTGATCGCCTTGAAGCCGTCCAGGTCGAGGAAGCAGATCCCCACCCGGTGCTCCGGGGCGGCCTGGGCGAACAGGCCGCCGAGGGTCTCGAAGAACAGCGTCCGGTTGGGCAGGCCGGTCAGCGGGTCGTGCAGCGCCTGGAAGCGGAGCCGCTGCTGGAGTTCGTGCCGGTCGGTGATGTCCTCGATCATCGCCACGGTGAACCTCGGCCGACCGTCGTCGTGCCGGATCAGGGACACGGCCAGGTCGGTCCAGACGACGCTGCCGTCCTTGCGGTGGTAGCGCTTCTCCACCCGGACCGCGTCGTGCCGGCCGGTGACCAGGTCCTGGTACAGCTCCCACATCCCGGCCGCGTCGTCGGTGTGGAACAACGCGGCCACGTTGGTCTCCCGTAGCTCCGCCGGGGTGTAGCCGAGCATGTCCGCGAAGGACTGGTTGACGTCGATGATCTGGCCGTCGGTGCCGGCGATGCCGATCCCGATCGCCGCGCCGGTGAAGACCGCCCGGAACCGGGCCTCGCTGTCGCGGAGCGCCTGCTCCACGTCGTCCCGGGCCTGCCACGCGGACCGGGCGATCCGTTCCTGCTGGGTGAAGGTCCGGTCGCGCAGCGCCCCGGCGAACCCGGCGGCGAGCGCGCCCTGCAGCGCGGCGACCCGGTCGACGGCGTCCGGGACGTCCCGCTGCTCGGGCAGAACCTCGGCGAGGAACCGGGCGCCGAGCGCGTGCACCGACCAGTCGAGCACCCGGGGTTCGGTCAGATGCGCCTCGACCAGCGACCGCCCGACGTCCCGGGCCGGTTGCGGCGTGAAGACGTCGGCCCGGGCCGCCTGGGCCAGCCGTACCGTGTGCAGCAGCAACAGTCGCTCGGTCTCGTCCGCGCTCAGCGGCACGAACCCCAGCCGCCGCACCGACCGGGCCCAGTCGGCGGCGTACCGCCGGGCTCCGGCGTGGCGCAGCCCCTCCTCGTCCGGTCCCCCGGTGGAGCCGCTCACCGTCGCCTAGCCGGCGGTACGGTCGTTCCGGGCGACCGCGCCGAACGCGCCGAACCGCTCCGGGCGCCCGTCCACGTCCGACGGCGAGTCGGGCCGCCACAGCGGCATGTGCACCACCCCGGGGTCGAGGATCGTCCAGTCACCGAAGAACGCGGCGACCTCGACCCGCGACCGCAGGGTGATCTCCGTGTCGGTGCGCGACGAGAGCCGCTGCGCGTCCAGCATCTCCGGCGGCTGGTCCTCGAAGGTGGAGTGCGAGACGACCAGGAAGCTGCCGGGCGCGGCGGCGGCCCGCAGGGTGGCCAGGAGCTCGGCCGGGCGGTCCGCGTCCGGGACGAAGTGCACCACCCCGGCCAGGAGGATGCCCACCGGACGGTCGAGGTCGACCAGACCGGAGGCGCGGGCCTCGGCGAGGATCCGCTCCGGTTCGCGCAGGTCGGCGTGGAGCACCCCGGCCCGCTCGTTGCCGGCGAGCAGTTCCCGGCTGTGTGCCACCGCCACCGGGTCGATGTCCACGTAGAGCACCCGGGCCGCCGGGTTCGCGGCCTGGGCGACCTCGTGCACGTTGCCCACGGTCGGGATGCCGGAGCCGATGTCCAGGAACTGGTCGATGCCGGCGTCGAGCAGCACCCGCACCGCCCGACGCAGGAACTCCCGTCCGGCCCGCATGGTGGCGGGCAGGTTCGGGGTCATGGCCGCGATCTGCTCGGCGAGCTGCCGGTCGACCTCGAAGTTGTGGGCGCCGCCGAGGAAGTAGTCGTACACCCGGGCCGCGCTCGGGCGGCTCAGGTCGATCCCGGCGGGCGTTCCGTCCGGCTGCTGCATCGTCCACCCCAGTCCGTGGCCGTGGGTCGCCGGCGAACCACCGTCCACGACTCGGGTGGCCACCGACAGACCCGCAGGTCGTGTGGTGTGCCCACTCTAGGCCGCTGACTCCAGGATCAGCGAGATCCCCTGACCGACCCCGACGCACATGGTGGCCAGCGCACGCCGGGCACCCCGGTGCCGCAGCTCCAGCGCGGCGGTCAGCGCGAGCCGGGCCCCGCTGGCGCCCAGCGGGTGACCGAGCGCGATCGCCCCGCCGTTCGGGTTGACGTGGTCGGCGTCGGTGGGCAGGCCCAGCTCGCGCAGGACCGCGACGGACTGCGCGGCGAACGCCTCGTTCAGCTCGACGACGTCCACGTCGGTCAGCCGGAGGCCGAGCCGGTCGAGCAGCCGGTGGGTGGCCGGCACCGGTCCGATGCCCATGGTCCGGGGCGGCACTCCGGCCGCCGCGGCGCCGACGACGCGGGCCAGCGGGGTCAGTCCGTACCGGGCGACGGCCGCCTCACCGGCCACCAGCAGCGCCACCGCGCCGTCGTTGACCCCGGAGGAGTTCCCGGCGGTCACCGTGCCCCCCTCCCGGAACGGGGTGGGCAGGGCGGCCAGCTTCTCCAGGGACGTCTCCCGGGGGTGCTCGTCGGTGTCGACCAGCCGGGTGCCCCGACGTCCCTCCGGGACGGTCACCGGCACGATCTCCTCGGCGAGCCGCCCGTTCGCCTGGGCCTTCGCGGCGCGCTGCTGGGAGCGGAACGCGAAGGCGTCCTGCTCGGCCCGCTCGACGCCGAACTCGGCGGCCACGTTCTCCGCCGTCTCCGGCATCGAGTCGATGCCCCACTGCTTCTCCATCAGCGGGTTGACCAGCCGCCACCCGATCGTGGTGTCGTACACCTCGGCGGCGCGGGAGTACGGGGTGGTCGCCTTCGGCATGACGAACGGCGCCCGGCTCATGCTCTCCACCCCGCCGGCGACCACCAGTTCGGCCTCACCGGCGACCACCGCGCGGGCGGCGGTGGCGAGCGCGTCGAGACCCGAGCCGCAGAGCCGGTTCACGGTGCTGCCGGGAACGGTCTCCGGCAGACCGCCGAGGAGCGCCGCCATCCGGGCCACGTTCCGGTTGTCCTCCCCGGCCTGGTTGGCGCAGCCGAGGACGACGTCGTCCACCCGCTCCCAGTCCACCGTCCGATGGCGGGCGACCAGCTCGCGGATCACGTGCGCGGCGAGGTCGTCGGGGCGGACCCCGGCGAGGGCGCCGGCGTACCGGCCGATCGGGGTGCGGACTCCGGCCACCAGGTATGCCACGCTCATCGCTGCTGTCCTTCGGGGGTGGGAAGGGGCGGGGGCGGTGCCGAACGGGTCACGGCGGCACCCGGCCAGGATATCGGCCACCGGAACCGGTGCCGGAGACCGCCGGAGCGGTGAGCGGGACCGGAGACCGCCGGAGCGGTGAGCGGGACCGACTGCCGGGACGGACTAGATTGGCCGGCATGGGCCGCACCGAGACCACCGCCGGGGACGTACCCGCGCCGCCCGGCCCCCGGACCCTCCGCCCTGCCGCACCCGACCGGGCGTGACCGAACTCACCCGCCGGGGCGCGGCGGCCGGCGCGGCCGCCGGTGTGCTCGGCGGCGCGGTCGCGGTCGTGGTCGCCGTGGTCGCCGGCCCCGGTCCGGGTCTCACCGGGTACGTCAGCGAGGCGGGCGTCACCGACAGCGGGTACGCCCCGACGTACCGGGCCGGCGTGTTCGCCCTCGCCGCCGGTCTGCTGCTGCTTGCCGTGGCGCTGCCGGCGGCGGCCCGGCCAGCCGCCGCGCTGCTGGTCGCCGGAAGCGCCTGCACCCTGCTCTCCGGAGCCGTGACGTGCAGCGACGGCTGCCCGCTGCCCCCGTTCGAACGGGCCACCACGGCCGACCTGGTGCACGGCGGAGCGAGTATCGCCGCAGTGGCCGCAGTGGTCTTCGCGATGGTGGCGGTCGCCCTGTGCTCCGCCGCCGGCCTGCGGGTACGCCGGGTGGCCGCCGTCGGCGCGCTGGTCGCGCTGCCGCTGGCCGCCGCCGTGGGGCTGGCGATGCTGTTCGTGGGGCGGAGTGCGCTGGTCGGCATGCTGGAGCGGCTGCTGCTGGCGGAGACCGTCGGCTGGGGGCTGGCCACCGCCGTCCTGCTCAGCCTGCCCGGCCGCCCGACCGGCCGGTAGCCGCCGGGCGGTAGCCGTGGCGCGGCAGCCGCCGGGCGGTAGCAGGGGTCCCCTGTTACCGCTTTTTGCCGAGGAGGGGTCCCCTGCACACACCCCGGGCCCGGGCGGCACACCAGGTGTGTAAGGAGCCTCACCGAGACAGCTCCTTTCGGCGCGGTGACAGCCGGCGTATCGTCACCAGGCGATGACCAACGTCTGGCACCTCACCGTCCGCCTGTACGTCGACCTTCGACGGCAGGCCAGCGGTGTCTGTCCGGCGCGACTGCTCCCCTAGACGCCGTCGCCCTTTCCAGACCCCTTGGACGTCCTGTGCCTACCTTCCTGCGCAAATTCCCCTTCTCGCTCCAGATCCTGCTCGGCCTCGTCGTCGGCGTACTGCTCGGCTTCGTGGCCCGCGCCAACGACCTCAGCTGGTTGACCAGCACCCTCGACACCGTCGGCGGCCTCTTCGTCCAGTTGCTCAAGCTGGCCGTACCGCCGCTGGTCTTCACCGCCATCGTGGTCAGCGTGGTGAGCCTGCGCGGCGTCGCCAACGCCGCCCGGCTGGCGCTGCGGACCCTGCTCTGGTTCGGCGTCACCGCCCTGGTCGCGGTCGGCGTCGGCATCGGCCTCGGCCTCCTCACCAACCCCGGCCGGGGCGTCACCCTGGACACCGCCGGGGCGACCGCCCCGGAGCGGACCGGTTCCTGGACCGACTTCCTCACCGGGATCGTCCCGACCAACCCGGTCGGCGCGTTCGTCGAGGGCAACGTTCTCCAGATCGTCTTCCTCGCCCTGGTCGTCGGGGCGGCGGCGATGCTGGTCGGCCCGCCCGCCGAGCCGTTCGTGGCGGTCAACCGGGCGCTGCTGGAGATCGTGCAGAAGGCCCTCTGGTGGGTGATCCGGCTCGCCCCGCTCGGCACCCTCGGTCTGATCGGCAACGCGGTCGCCTCGTACGGCTGGGATCTGCTCGCCCCGCTCGCCCGCTTCACCACCGCCGTCTACGTCGGCTCCGCGATCGTCCTGTTCGTGGTGTACCCGCTGGTGCTGGTCGCCGCCGGCCGGCTCAACCCGCTGCGCTTCTACGCCGGCGCCTGGCCGGCCGTGCAACTCGCCTTCGTCTCCCGGTCCTCGGTCGGCACGATGCCGGTGACCCAGCGTTCCGTCGAACGCCTCGGGGTGCCCCGCGAGTACGCGTCCTTCGCCGTACCGTTCGGCGCGACCACCAAGATGGACGGTTGCGCGGCGATCTACCCGGCGCTGGCCGCGATCTTCGTGGCCCAGGTCTTCGGCGTGGACCTCTCCGTCACCGACTACCTGCTGATCGCCTTCGTCTCGGTGGTCGGCTCGGCGGCGACCGCCGGCCTGACCGGCGCGATCGTGATGCTGACCCTGACCCTGAGCACGCTCGGCCTGCCGCTGGCCGGGGTGGGTCTGCTGCTCGCCATCGACCCGATCCTGGACATGATCCGCACCGCCACCAACGTGGCCGGGCAGGCGCTGGTGCCGACGGTCGTCGCCGCCCGGGAGGGCATCCTCGACCGGGAGGCGTACGACTCCGCCGGGCGCCGGCACGCCGGTCGTCGGGACGCCACCGACCCCGGCCACCCCACCCGGCCGACTGTCGACCGCCCTGCCGACGACCTCGCGCCGACCCCGGCGTGATCTTGGTTGCAGGGGACCCTTCCTACCGCTTTTCGCGTAGCAGGGGTCCCCTGCAACCACACAGGCCGCAGCCACATCCCCGAGAGGAACCGAGATGAGCGCTCTCTTCACCCCTCTGCCGCTGCGTGGGGTCACGCTGCCCAACCGCATCGGCCTGGCCCCGATGTGTCAGTACCGGGCCGACGCCGACGGCCGGCCGAACGACTGGCACCGGGTGCACCTCGGGGCCCGTGCGGTGGGCGGCGCGGGTCTGGTGCTGACCGAGGCCACCGCCGTGGTGCCGGAGGGCCGGATCAGCCCGCAGGACACCGGCATCTGGTCCGGCGTGCAGGTCGACGCGTGGCGACCGATCACCGAGTTCCTCACCCGGCAGGGCTCGGTGCCGGCCGTCCAGCTCGCGCACGCCGGGTTCAAGGCGTCCACGTACCGGCCCTGGGCGGCACAGCGCGGTGGGGTCCCGGACGCCGACGGCGGCTGGACGCCGGTCGGCCCCGGCGCGGAGCCCTTCGTGCCCGGGTACCGGACCCCCACCGCCCTGGACACCGCCGGCATCGAGGCGGTGGTCGAGGCGTTCGGCGTGGCGGCGGCGCGGGCCGTGGACGCCGGCTTCGCCGCCGTGGAGGTCCACGCGGCACACGGGTACCTGCTGCACGAGTTCCTCTCCCCGCTGACCAACCACCGCACCGACGGGTACGGCGGTGACCGGGCCAGCCGGATGCGCCTCACCGTCGAGGTGGCCCGTGCGGTACGCGCGGCGGTCGGCGAGGACGTCGCCGTCCTGGCCCGGATCTCCGCCACCGACTGGGTCGACGGGGGCTGGACGGTCGACGACAGCGTGGTGCTGGCCGGGGAACTGGCTGCCGCCGGGGTGGACCTGGTCGACTGTTCCTCCGGTGGGGCCGCGGCGGACGCCCGGATCCCGGTCGGGCCGGGTTACCAGGTGCCGCTGGCCGCCCGGGTCCGCCGCGACGCGGTCGTGCCCACCGGCGCGGTCGGCCTGATCGTGGAGCCGGAGCAGGCGGAGCGGATCGTCGCCGAGGGTGAGGCCGACCTGGTGCTGCTGGGCCGGGAACTGCTGCGCGACCCGTACTGGCCGCGCCGGGCGGCGGCGAAGCTCGGCGCCGACCCGGAATGGCCCGCCCCCTACGCCCGCGCCTTCTGACCGTCGCCCCGACGACAGCCCCGACCGGTGCTGGACTCCGCCACCCGACCGGTGCGGGGCCCGGCCGCCCGACCGTTGCCGGACCCCACCACGGACGGGGCCGGCACCGGGTGGGTCAGCCGGCCAGGTGGGACCACCGGTCGGCCAGGTCGTGCCAGGGCCCCTGGGCGACCACCTCCCCGCCGACC
The DNA here is from genome assembly GCF_030269285.1 of Micromonospora sp. NBRC 101691. Taxonomy (NCBI): domain Bacteria; kingdom Bacillati; phylum Actinomycetota; class Actinomycetes; order Micromonosporales; family Micromonosporaceae; genus Micromonospora; species Micromonospora sp. NBRC 101691. The sequence continues at coordinate 113,604 of NZ_BSTB01000002.1, read as the reverse complement.
AGCACCACCACGTGGTCGGCCTGGAGCAGGGCCGCCCGTTTGGACGTCGACCCGACCACCGTCACCCCGGAGGCCCGCAGCGCCGACCAGAGCGCCAACTCGGTGGTGACGTCCAGGGCGGAGGAGACGTCGTCGGCGATCAACAACTCGGTACGGGGCGCCAGCGCACGGGCCAGCGCCAGGCGCTGCAACTGCCCGCCGGAGAGCCGGGTCCCCTTGTGTCCGATCACCAGGCCGAGCCCGGCGCCGGCCGCCGCCAGGTCGTGGTCGAGCTGCGCGGTGGAGACCGCGCTGGTGGCGTCCACGTGGTGTCCGAGGGTGATGTTGTCGACCACGGTGCCGGAGAGCACCCGGGGCAGCTGGCTGACGTAGCCCACCTGGTTGGGTCGCAGGAACAGCTCCGGCTCGGTCACCGGGTCCCCGTTCCAGGCCAGGCGGCCGGTGTGGTGCACGATGCCGGCCAGCGCCCGCAGCAGCGACGACTTGCCCGCGCCGACCGGCCCGACGACCAGCACGAGTTGGCCGCGTTCCACGGTCAGGTCGACGTCGCGGACCGCGACCGTGCCGTCCTCGTGCACCGCCGAGAAGCCGGTGAGCGTCAGCTCGCGCAGCGGGTGCCGGGGGGCCGGTTCCGGCGCGGGCGCGGTGCCGGCGGAGAGGTCGAGTCCGGGCACCGCCGTCGAGTACGCCGCCATGCCGGTCATCGCCACCGTCCGTTTCGTCCACACCCGGGCCGACGGGTACTGGGCGATCAGCGACGCGGTGGTCCAGGCGAACCAGCGGGCCGCGCCCAGGGTGGAGACGGCGACCAGGGTCGCGCCCGACGACAGCCCACCGGCGAGGAAGAGCGCCCACGCGCCGACCGGCAGCAACCCGCTCACCACCGAGGGGGTCGAGCGGGACCACACCTGCACCCTGATCTCCCGCCGCTGCCGGTCGCTGCGGACGGTGTCCAGCGTGGAGAGGTGGTCGAGCACCGGGCCGGTGGCCCCGGCGAGCTTCACCGTCCGGGCCGCCGACAGCGACGACACCAGGGCGGTGGCGAAGGCCGCCCGAGCCGCCACGGTGGCCCGCGCGGAGCGCTCCAGGCGGGGCCCGAACAGCGTGGCCGCGAGCGCCGAGACCACCATCGTGCCGAGGAAGAACAGTCCCGGTACGACGCTGCCGGAGACCGCCGTCATCGCCACCACGAGGACGAGGCTGGTGGCGTTGTCCATCACGTTGTCGGCGAGCTGCACCACCCGTTCGGTGTCGCCGCCCTGGGCCACCACCTCGGCGGGGGTGTGTCCGCTGACCCGGCGCGCGCCGGTCTGCCCGTACAGCAGCCGGGCGCTGATCCGCAGGCTCTGCCGGACCCACCACTGCGGGAACCACAGGTTGGTCAGGTAGGGCACCGGCAGGGTGACCAGGAGCGCGGCGACGATGCCGACGGCCGGCAGCCAGATCGTGCCGACGTCGTCCACCACGCCCGCCCAGAGCCAGGGCAGCACCGCGCCGTCCAGCCCGAGGATCGAGGCGAGGGTGAACAGCACCAGCGCGAACATGCCGTACCGGCCGTCGTTGACGGCCAGGCGGAGGATCTCCCGTACGGTCCGGGCCGGCGGGGTCGCGGGCTCCGGTGGCGCGTCGGCGGTCGGCACGGCCGCGCCGGCCGGCGTCGGGCGTTCCGCCACGGCCACTGCCGACCGGGACGACTCCTCCCGACCGGCGGACGCGCTCCCGTCGGCCGTCGGGTCGCTGCGGCTGTCCCGGCCACCCCCGGCCGGAACCAGCACCCGTTCGCCGCCGCCGGTCGAGCCCAGCGGATCGTCGTACGCGCTGGTGTGGCTCGCGGCGAGCAGCCGGGCGAAGCGCTCCGACTCGTGCAGCGGCCCGGCCTCCACCACCGCGCCGTCGGCCAGCACCACCACCTCGTCGCAGCGGCGGACCGAGGACAGCCGGTGCGCGATGACGATGCCGATCCGGTCGGTGAGCAGGCGTTCGGTGGCCCGCTGCACCCGGGCCTCGGTGACCGGGTCGAGCCGGGCGGTCGCCTCGTCGAGGATCACCACGTGCGGGTCGCGGACCAGGATCCGGGCGAACGCGACGAGCTGCTCCTGGCCGGCGGAGAGGACGTACCCGCCCTCGCCCAGCCGGGTGTGCACGCCCGCCGGCAGCTCCGCGACCCAGGCGTCCAGGCCCAGCTCGTGCAGGGCCCGGCCGGCGGCGTCGAGCAGGTCCGGGTCGAAGAGCGCGACGTTCTCGGCGAGCGTGCCGGCGAGGATCTCGGTGCGTTGGGGCACCACGGCGACGAACCGGCGCAGCTGCTCGACGTCCAGGTCGAGCAGGTCCGTACCGGCCAGGAGGACCGTCCCCCGGGGCAGGTCCACGGCGCGGGACAGCACCTTGGCCAGCGTCGACTTGCCCGATCCGGTGCGCCCGACCACCGCGTACGACCGCCCGGGCACGAAGGTCAGGCGCACGTCGCGCAGGGCCGGCCCACGGGCGCCCTCGCTGGTCGGGTAGCGGAACGTCAGACCCCGGATCTCCAGCCGGCCCGGGGCCGGTGCCGACCCTCCGGTCGGCTCCTGCCGGGCGTCGGCGAGCAGCTGCACCCGGGCCCACGCGCCGAGGGCGGCCTGGAGCTGCGGCACCATCCGGGTGACCTGCTCGACGGTCCCGCCGAACCCGAGCACGAGCAACCAGATGGCGGTCAGCCGGGCGCCGTCCACGCGACCGGTGACCAGGGCCCAGCCGCCGGCGAGGACCACGGCGGCGATGCCGAACCGGGTGACCACGGTCGCCGCGGTGCTGACCTGGGCGGTGAGTTTCCACACCCGTTCGCCCTTGCGCAGCACCTGGGACGCCCGCTGGGCGAAGAGCTTCAGCACGTACGGCCGGGCCAGGGTGGTGCGGACGTCGTCCTGGCCGTGGATGGCCTCCTCCAGCACCGCGGCCAGGTCGGACCAGGCCTCCTCCTCGGCCATCCGGGCCGGGGCGATCCGCGAGGTCGGGCCGCGCAGCAGGAACACCAGCAGAAAGGTCAGCACCAGCATGCCGATCCCGGCCGGCCACCAGACGAACAGGGCGACCAGGGTGGAGAGCACCCCGGTGGCCAGCGCCTGGGTCAGCCGGACGCCGACGTGGCGCACCTCCGCGCCGACCTGGTAGACGTCACCGTCGATCCGGTCGAGCAGCTCGCCGACCGGGGTGCCCTCCAGGGTCGGCAGGTCCTGACCGAACGCGACCCGGCACAGCCGCCGCCGCACGTCCGCCGTCCAGTCGGCGGTGAGCCCCGCCATCACCAGGTTGATCACCAGGTCGGCGAGGACGACGGTGACCAGCGCGGCGGCCAGCACCACGAAGAGCAGACCGGAACGGTGCACCAGCACCGGCCCGGCCAGGGCGGCGGCAGCAGCCTGTCCGGCGGCGCCGAGCACGATGAGGACGGCCACGAACGTCACCCGGCGGGGCGAGGTGACCCACAGGTCGCGGAGCAGACGCATGGAAGGAAATCCTCCGGTCCCGGGTGGCGGAACGTCCAGCCTCTCCGGCGGCGGGCGACGGCTCAACGCATTTACGCCACCGGCAGAGGTCGGGTTCGGCTCAGAACAACACGGTGGCGAGGGTGCCGACGGGCCGGAAACCGCACCGCTGGTACACCCGGCGCGCGGGCAGGTTGAAGTCGTTGACGTACAGGCTCACCGTCGGCGCGACCCGCAGCAGGGCGTGGCGCACCACGGCCGCCATCGCCGCCGTGGCGATCCCCCGTCCCCGCCACTGCGGGTCGACCCAGACCCCCTGGACCTGGGCGGTGCGCGGGGTCACCACGGCCAGTTCGGCCTTGAACACCACCTGGCCGTCGACGAACCGGGCGTACGCCCGACCGGCGCGGACCAGTTCGGTCACCCGCCGCCGGTAGCTGCGACCACCGTCGTCGACCAGGGGCGACACCCCGACCTCCTCGGTGTACATCGCCACCGCCGCCGGGAAGAGCACGTCGATCTCGCCGGCCCGGACCTGCCGGACCTCCCGGTCGACCGGTACGCCGGGCAGCGCGTCCGTGGCGAGCAGGGGCTGGTTGGGGCGGACGTCCCGGGCCGGCCCCCAGCACGGGGCGAGCCGGTCCCACAGGCCGAGGACGGCGTCCGCCCGCCCGACGATCGACGAGCAGATCCGTTCCTCGCCACAGAGCAGGTCGGCGAAGGCGGCGACGGCGGACTGGTCGGCCAGCACCGGGGTCAGGTTGCCGCCCAGCCAGCAGAGCGACTCGAGGTGCCGGCGTGGACCGTACCCGAGGATCCGCCCCTCCGCCCGCCACCAGGCCAGCCCGCGCGCGGCGACCCGCTCGGCCACCTGCGCCCCCGCGTAGGGGTCGCGGTCGAGCAGCCGCTCGACCGCACGGCGCTCCGACTCGCCCAACTGCCGCACCGGCACCGTCAGCACGGATACCAGCCTGCCAGATGTGAACGCCGTCGCGCCGGTCGAGTGGCGAGCCCGCCGGGACGTGCGACGGCCCGACGGCGGTGGGCCGCCGGGCCGTCACACGTTCGGGCGCGGTTCAGTGGACGGTGACCGTCGCGCCGCCGACCAGGTCGCGGAGGTCGTCCGGCAGTTCCGCGCCCATCTCGTCGGCGATCCGCAGGGCCTCCTCGATCAGGGTCTCCACGATCTGCGCCTCGGGCACCGTCTTGACGACCTTGCCCTTGACGAAGATCTGGCCCTTGCCGTTGCCGGAGGCGACACCGAGGTCGGCCTCACGCGCCTCCCCCGGGCCGTTGACGACGCAGCCCATCACGGCCACCCGCAGCGGCACCGGCAGCCCCTCCAGGCCGGCGGTGACCTCCTCGGCGAGCTTGTAGACGTCGACCTGGGCACGCCCGCAGGACGGGCAGGAGACGATCTCCAGGCCGCGCTCGCGCAGGCCGAGTGACTCCAGGATCTGGTTGCCGACCTTGATCTCCTCGACCGGCGGGGCGGAGAGCGAGACCCGGATGGTGTCGCCGATCCCCTCGGCGAGCAGCGCGCCGAAGGCCACCGCCGACTTGATGGTGCCCTGGAACGCCGGACCGGCCTCGGTCACGCCCAGGTGCAGCGGGTAGTCACACCGCTCGGCGAGCTGCCGGTACGCCCGGATCATCACCACCGGGTCGTTGTGCTTGACCGAGATCTTGATGTCCCGGAAGCCGTGCTCCTCGAAGAGCGAGCACTCCCAGAGCGCCGACTCGACCAGCGCCTCGGCGGTGGCCTTGCCGTACTTGGCGAGGAGGCGCTTGTCCAGCGAGCCGGCGTTCACGCCGATCCGGATCGGCACGCCCGCGTCGCCGGCCGCCTTGGCGATCTCCTTGACCTTGTCGTCGAACTGGCGGATGTTGCCCGGGTTGACCCGGACCGCCGCGCAGCCGGCGTCGATCGCCGCGAAGACGTACTTCGGCTGGAAGTGGATGTCGGCGATCACCGGGATCTTCGACTTCTTCGCGATGGCCGGCAGCGCCTCCACGTCGTCCTGGCTGGGCACCGCCACCCGGACGATCTGGCAGCCGGACGCGGTCAGCTCGGCGATCTGCTGCAACGTGGCGTTGACGTCGGAGGTGAGGGTGGTGGTCATCGACTGGACGGAGACCGGCGCGCCGCCGCCGACCGGCACCGAACCGACCATGATCTGGCGGCTGTGGCGGCGGGGCGCCAGCGCCGGGGGCGGCACGACGGGCATACCGAGACTGACAGCGGTCACTTCAGATACTCACCTTGAGAAGAGCGTGATCGGGTTGACGACGTCCGCCGTGATGGTCAGCAGCGTGAACACGCCACCGACCAGGATCACCGCGTACGTGACGGGCATGAGCTTGAGGTAGTCGACACGGCCGGGGTCGGCCTTGCCGAACACGGCGTAGAGCCAGGAACGGACGCGTTCGAACCAGGCGATGGCGATGTGGCCGCCGTCCAGCGGCAGCAACGGCAGCAGGTTGAACACGCCGACGAAGAAGTTCAGCGAGATGAAGAGCAGGACGAAGAGTTCCCAGGCATCGTTGGCGACCGCCTCGCCGCCGAGCCGGCTCGCGCCGACCACGCTGATCGGGGTGTCCACGTCCCGCTCGCCGCCGGTGATCGCGTCCCAGAGGGCGGGCACCTTCTCCGGGATGCGCTTCATCGCCTCGTACGTGCCGACGGCCATGTTGCCGGTGTATTCGGCGGTCGCCCCGAACGCGTCGACCGGACCGTAGGTGACCATGTTCGGGGTGCTGGGACGCAGGCCGACGCCGAGCGCGGCGACCGGACCGACCGGGCCCTCCGCGTCGTCCAGCGGCGGGCGCTGGGTGGTGGCGAGGGTGGCCCGGGTAGTGGCCGGCTGGCCGTCGCGGACGTAGCCGATCTCGGCGGCGCTGCCCGGGGCGGTGGCCCGCAGCGCGACGAGCAGCTGCCCGTAGTTGTCGATCGGGGTGCCGTTGAGCGAGGTGATCCGGTCGCCGTTGCGCAGCTGGGCCTGCGCCGCCGGGCTGGCCGGGTCGGCCGGGGTGCACTCGCGGACGGTGTTCTCCGGCACCACGCACTCGCCGAGCGCGATCACCGCCGGCTCCTGGCGGGCCTGCTCCTCGGTGGTCGGGAAGTCCGGGTTCGGCAGGCCCATGAAGACGGCCGCCAGCCAGAGGGCGACGACGGCGAGCGCGAAGTGGGTGGCCGACCCGGCGCTCATCACGATGGTCCGCTTCCAGACCGGGTACCGCCACATCGCCCGCGGCTCGTCGGCCGGGTCGACGTCGTCGTCCTGCGGGGTCATTCCGACGATCTTGCAGAAGCCACCGAGCGGGATGCCCTTGATGCCGTACTCGGTCTCGCCCCGCTTGAAGGACCAGAGCGTGGGGCCGAAGCCGACGAAGTAACGGGTGACCTTCATCCCGAACGCCTTGGCGGTGGCCATGTGCCCCGCTTCGTGCAGGCTGACCGAGACGAGGATGGCCAGCGCGAACAGGACCACCCCGAGCAGGTACGCCATCAAGCTCCTTCCACCGACGCCGCGATGATCTGCTGCGCGTGCGCGCGCGCCCAGGACTCCGCGCCGAGCACGTCCTCGACGGTACCTGGTTCGTCGAAGTCGGGAGCCTCCTCCAGCACCCGCTCCAGGGTGTCGACGATGCCCAGGAAGGGCAGCCGACCGGCGACGAAGGCGGCCACGCACTCCTCGTTCGCCGCGTTGTAGACGGCCGGACGGCAGCGCCCCGTCTCGCCGGCCGCCTTGGCCAGCCGGACCGCCGGGAACGCCTCGTCGTCCAGCGGGGTGAACTCCCAGGTGTGCGCGGTCGTCCAGTCGACCGCCGACGCGGCGTCCGGCACCCGGTCCGGCCAGCCGATGCCGAGCGCGATCGGCAGTCGCATGTCCGGCGGGCTGGCCTGGGCGATCGTCGAGCCGTCGACGAACTCGACCATCGAGTGGATCACCGATTGCGGGTGCACCATCACGGTGATGTCGGCGTACGGCACGTCGAACAGCTCGTGCGCCTCGATCACCTCCAACGCCTTGTTGACCATCGTCGCCGAGTTGATGGTGACGACCGGCCCCATGTTCCAGGTCGGGTGGGCGAGCGCCTGCTCCGGCGTGACCTGCGTCAACTCGTCGCGCCGTCGGCCCCGGAACGGGCCGCCGCTGGCGGTGACGACCAGCCGCCGCACCTCGCTCCGCGTGCCGGACCGCAGGCACTGGGCCAGCGCCGAGTGCTCGGAATCCACCGGAACGATCTGCCCCGGCCGTGTGACAGCGGCCTTCACCAGGGGGCCGCCGGCGACGAGGGACTCCTTGTTGGCGAGCGCGAGCGTACGCCCGGCGCGCAGCGCGGCCAGGGTCGGCGCGAGCCCGAGCGAGCCCACCACCCCGTTGAGCACGACGTCGCAGGGCCACTGCGCCAGCTCGGTCATCGCGTCCGGCCCGGCCACGATCTTGGGGATCCGGAAGTCGCCGGTGGCGTACCCGCGCCGGCTCGCCTCGGCGTAGAACGCGAGCTGGAGATCCTGGGCGGCGGACGCCTTGGCCACCCCGACCGCCTCGACGCCCAGTTCGAGCGCCTGGGCGGCGAGCAGCGCGACGTTGCCACCGCCCGCGCCGAGCGCGACCACCCGGAACCGGTCCGGGTTGCGTCGCACGATGTCGATGGCCTGGGTGCCGATGGAACCGGTGGAACCGAGCAGGACGAGGCTCCGGGGAGAAGTCACCCGGTCATTCTTCCCCAACGGCGCGAGACGCCCGTCGGGAGCCTCAGCCCTCGGCGTCCACCCGCCTCCTCTGGGCTGCCCTCGTCTTCTTCTTGCGCAGGTCGTCCTCCTTGTTCGCCTCGAAGTACAACGTGGCCACATCGCACAAGCACAGGCTGTCATCGCCGCTGTTCAGGGCGTGGCCTGAGCGCAGCCGCGCGATCTGGTCACGAGCCGCCCGCGTGGGCGCGGGTCAGGGTGCGGCACATCGTCTTCCGCGACCTGTTCTACACACGAACCCGAGCGTAGGGGACCAATTCAGTGCCTCAGAAACACCCCACCAGCACCTAATGCACCAGGTCAGGGCGCTGCCCACCGTCGCACCGTAAGCCGGTGACCGAACTCAGGTTCGACGGCACGGGCGTCGCGTGCCGCCAAAGGCCCACTCAAACCCCTTACTGAACAGGTGGAGCACCGAACAACAACCTCGCAGCCCCACACCATCGCAAAGCCTCGTCTCGCAACGGGCCGTGATCCATGAATCGCACCACGTCCGGCAGAGTCTCAAGCGTCAGTCGGACAGAACTCAACCACTTCGCCCTCCCATACGCGACCTGCGGTTCGAGGTCCTCATGAGTGCCGGTCGCAGCGAACTCTCTGTACTGGATCACCAACTGCTCTGCCGAGCCACCGAGATCGGCAATAGCACGGCGAACTATGCTATCTGGATCCCTAAGGACGTCACCCTCTCGAACACCAAAGTACTTCAATCCCGCGGCGCATGCCATCAGCCGTCGATGCACGACATCCTCTGGGGCAAGGGCGCCCCTCTCAACGGACCTGTTCAGCGCATCCAACAAAAGCTGTCCCCAGGCTTCCGCGTCCGGTGCGCCAGATTCAGCCGTCGCCAAACCTGACGTGCACACGGAGACTACCGCCGTCCACCACTTCCGGCTGTCAGGCAGGTCCCTGCGGGCAAGGATCCGCCGCATCGAGGTCGCGGAGACAATCTGGTTGATTTCTTCGGCCGAAGGAATCAAATCATGCATCGCAACGCCCTACGGCTCGAATATCGTTGCGATTACATCGACTCCAGCCCTGCCGAAGGCAGCCTCACCTATAGGAAGAGTTTCTGCCCCTGGAAGGAAATGTCCACTTTGATTTGTGATGAAGGCCGGAAATCCATCCATAAACGTTCCCGAACCTGCCGCCTTCAGCTTGCCGCCCACTCCAGCCAGAACGGTGTGCGCAATCTCCGCTCTCGGCCATTCACCCGCACCACCGCCAGCATAAGCCGGCATCACCTTCAGCTCTCCGCTCATGGTCACACCCCATTTGAAATCGCTCGCACCCCCGAGCGCCGCCCGCAAGCCCTCCATGCCAGCACCCTCACCAAGGGTGACAGGGCTAACCCCGCGCTTTGCAGCTGTATCCATCTCGATGCGCTGCATCGCCTCCGGTCGGTTGTTCGAAAGACCGCAGTTGTGTACGAGTACCGGCGTGTTGCTGGCCACCACATAGTAGGTGTGGGTGTTGGCGACGGTGAGGTTGTGGACGGCGGCACGGGTGGTCTGTCGCTCGACTGACGTGATCTGGACAAAGGTTCCCGCGCTGGTCTGCAGCCACTGACCTGACTGAAGGTCGGTCGCGTCGACCCACTCCCCCAGTTCCGGCACCCAGAACGGGTGGCCGTCGGTCGCGGTGACCTCGGCGGTCGCCGAGCCCTCTCCGCCGTCGGTGTCGATGGTGACCTTCACCAGGTGCTTGACACCGTCGCCCTTGATCGTCGCGCTGACGGTCTCGACCTCGGTCTGGCCCGTCTCGGGGTCGGTGGCCAGGACCTTGTCGCCCGGCTTCACCTCCTCGATCGGCTTCGTGGAGCCGTCGGCCATGACGACCCTGGTGCCCGGGACGAAGCTGTTGCCGTCCGTCTTGCAGGAACCGCCACTGGAGCCGCCGCTGCTACGGGTCGAGGCCCCGGATGAACCGCCGGACTTCCCGGTCGTCTTGCCTCCACCACCGCCGGACTTTCCGGCACTGGACGAGCTGGCGGATGAGCCCTTCGGGTTGGACTTGGACTGGGCTTCCTTCTGGGTCGGGTTACCGGTCTTCTTGGTGTTGTTGACGGCCTTGTTGCTGGTCGTGTTGGCCTTCTCGGCGGCCTTCTTCTTGGCTGCCTGCGCGGCCTTCTTCGCCCGTTCGATCGCCAGCTTCTTGGCGTTGAGCGCCGCGGCCTCCGCCGCCTTGGCGGCGGCCAGCACGGCCTCGGCCGCCTTCTTCGCCGCCTGCCACGCCTGGATCGCCGAGATCGTCCGGTTGACCGCCTTCAGGACTGCCGGGATCTTGGCGACCTTGGTCCACGGGATCGCCCCGAGGATCAGGCTGCCGCACGCCCACATGTCGCCGCCGAAGCAGTTCATGGCGTCGTTGATGCCGATGAACTCCTTGAGCACGTACCAGGCGGAATCCAGGACCACCGACATCAGCGAGCGGCCCATGTTGGCCTGCGCCTGGGCGACCATGGCCGCCGACAGGCCCGCGCCAGCCAGAGCCGCCGCCGTCTCCGACGCGGTCAGCGTCACCGACAGACCGGTCGGGTCCGAGTGCGTCACCGGGTTGTTGTGCGCGTAGGCGTACCCGTTCGACTGGAGCGGGTCGGCCAGGTCGAGGATCGGGTCGGCGGAGAGGAACCGGCCGACGACCGGGTCGTACAGACGCGCACCGAGCGGGGTGTAGCCGGAGGCGTCGTCGCGGACCGCGCCGAGGAATCCGGCGTTGGTCTGCATGTTGCCGGCGAGCGCGGCGGTACCCCGCTGGTTGCCGAACGGATCCTGCTTACGGATCCGGACCGGCATGGCACCGTAACTGCCGACCTCGGCGTACGGGCTGCCCTGGTGGTCACCGGCGAGGGCGACCAGCGTGGGCGATGCGGTGGCGTGGGCGTAGCGCAGCATCGCGCCGCCGGGGGCGGCGTAGGTGCGCTGGGTGTTCACCAGCACGCCGCCCTGCTGCACGGTCAGCTGGGACTCGCCCAGGTTGAGGGTGGCCTGCCGGTCCTGGATGGTCAGCAGGCGGCTGCCGCCCGGCCCGTAGATGTGCCGGGTCTCGTTCTGCGCCTCCCACAGCTGGGCGGGGGCGGTGCCGGAACAGGCCGCCAGGACGATCGGCGTGGAGTTGGCCGAGTTGGCGTCCTTGACCGCGATGCACAGGCCGGAGGCGGTGTGCTTGAGCTGGCCGGTGGAGAGCCGCTCCACCTGCTGGCCGGCCGCGCCGTTGCACTTCTGCACACCGAAGGCCGAACCGGCGGTGTTGGCGGCCGGCTGGACGCACCAGCTCTCGTGCACGGCCAGGGTGCCCAGGTTGGCGTTGGTCTGGTTCGGGGCCGGTGCGAAGGTCCACTTCTGGGCGGGGGTGCCGTTGCACGTGTAGAGCTGGATCGGCTGACCCGCCTGGGCGAGGCCCTGACTGAGGTCGATGCACTTGTTGGCGAGACCGACGTACGCGGTCTTGCCCTTTCCGCCCGCACCGACGATCCGCTCGACCTGGCCGTCGTACGTCCAGGTCAGCGTCTGCTGGTCGCCGTTCTGGAGCGAGGTGACGGACTTCGTCTCGCCGGTCAGCTCGTACAGCCGCTCCGCCTCGGCGGTGATCGCGGCGCCCGCCGGGGTGACGTAGTTCTTGGTCACCTTGGTCAGCGTGCGCGGCTGGCTGCCGTCGGTCTTGCCGTAGGTGTAGGTGGTGGTGGCGTCCTTGGCGGTGTCGCCGCCGAGGTCCTTCTCCACCAGCTCCGAGCGGTTGCCGAGCAGGTCGTACTCGTACTCCTGCCAGTAGCCCGAGCCGTCGGTGCCGGCGCCCGCGTTCACGGTGCCGTCCCCGCTGATCGGCCCGGCCAGGCAGGATCCCTGGTCCTTGGCGGTCCACGCCTTCTTCAGCTGGCCGAGCGGGTCGTACGTGAAGCACTGGCGCTCCTCGATGCCGAGGGAACGCTCGCGGATCGCGGTGACGTTGCCGGCGGCGTCGTACCAGTAGGAGCGGTGCGAGACGAGGTTGTTGGCGACGATGGCCTTGTCGCCGGTCTGCTCGCGGTGCACCTGCTGGTCGGTGAGGGCGCCACTGGCCTCGTCGTACGTGGCCGTCGTCCACACCCGGTACGGCTGCGCGCCGAGGGTCGAGCGCAGCACCTGCCCGTACGGCGAGTAGGTCGTCTCCGAGCCGTACCAGTCCTTGCCGGACACCGACAGCGGCAGGCCGTCCTTGGTGTAGCGGACCAGGATCTTCTCCGACGGCAGGTTGCCGACGGCGGGCAGGGTGGTCGACTCGGTCAGCCCGGTGTCGGTGTACGTGTGCTCGTACGTGTAGGAGGTCGGCAACCCCCAGGTGTTCGCGATCGACTGCGGCAGCGTGAGGGTGGTCGACGTCGGCTGGTAGTCGTCGGTGTAGCCGCCGATCGACTGGGTGTACGCCAGGCCGTCGGTGTACCGGGTGGCGGTGGCCGGCAGGCCCTTGCCGCCGCTGACCGTGTCGTAGGTGAACTGGGCCAGGAGCGCGCCGGTGCTGTTACCGAGCCGCTGCTGGGTCGGGCGGGAGAGCTCGTCGTAGCCGTTCCAGACCGTGACGGCGCGGGCGTTGGTGGTGGTGAGCCGCCGGTCCCGGTGGTCGTACGTGGTTCCGGTGGTGCCGGAGTCCGGGTCGGTCGCGGTCGTCGTCCGGCCGCGCTGGTCGTAGGTCCAGGTCCACGGACGGGTGGGGTCGGCCGAGTGGGTGGCCTTCGCCAACTGGCCGCGCGCGTCGTACTCGTAGCGCATCGAGGTGAACGCGGTGCGGGCGGCGTCGGTGAAGGTGTCCACCCGGCTGGTCCGGCCCAGGGCGTCGGTGAACAGCCGGTACGAGGACGCGCCCGCCGGGTTGACCACGGTGGAGTGGTCGGTGCCGTAGGTGTAGCTGGTGGCCCGTGCCACCTCGGCCTCACCGTGCAGGATCGGCAGCTCCTGGGTGACGCGGCCCAGCCCGTCGTAGGTGTATCGGGTGGCGTTGGGCACGACCGGAGGATTGGGCACCTCGGTCTCGTCGGCGGTGAGCGGTGTGAACAGCTCGCCGACGGGCGAACCTGCGGCGAAGTAGGCGTTGTTGGTCTTCCACACCTCGCCGGAGCTGTTGTAGAAGGTGTCGCTGATCAGCCGGCCGCCGCCGGTCGCCTCCGCCTGGGACTGCCGTTCCCGGCCCAGCCCGTCGTAGAGGGTGACCGAGGTCTGGATCCGGTTCTCGTGTCCCCGGGTGAAGGTGGTGACGTACGGCGGCTTGCCGGCGGGGGTGGCGTACTCGGCCCGGAAGTCCGGGACGGCCGAGGACGACGGGGTACGGCCGGCGCCCCAGGCCTCGACCAGGCGGCCCATCGGGTCGTACTTCGCCTCGCTGACCCGGTTGTTCAGGTCGGTGGTCTTCAGCGAGACCGCCCGCCCCGGCTCCAGCTCACGGACCTGCTGGTGTCCGAGCGAGTTCGCCTCGGTGACGGTGAAGGTCTGGCCGTTCGACGCGGCCCCGTAGGTGATCGTGGAGATCTTGCCGTCCGGGTCGGTCTTCGACACCACCCGGCCGATCGCGTCGAAGCCGGTGCTGCCGTCCGCCTGGAACCCGGAACCGTCGGCCTTGAGCGACCAGGTCGCGGTGGCCAGTCCCCGGGTGGTGGCGCCCAGCGCGGTGCCGTACGCGGTGCCGTCGTAGGCGACCCGGCCACCGGAGCTCAGCGTCGTCAGCGCGTCGAAGTTGGCGTTCTCGCAGCTCGTCGGGCTGGTCCGCACCTGCCGGGTCAGACCGATGATGTTCTTGTCGAGGCGGTGGTGGTACTCGGCGAAGGTGCACGACTCGTCGCCGGTCTTCCCGGTGTCGCCGAGGGACTCGATGTACGTGGGCAGGCCGTAGTCGGCCTCGTAGGTGGTCCGCGTCTCGACGGCGCGCAGGGTGCGGTCGTCGTCGCCGGTGCCGGACGACCGGGACCAGGCCACCTGCCGGGGTTCGGTGACCCGCCAGGCCCGCAGCGGGCTCAGGCCGTCCTCCCGGTCGCGCCGGGCCAGTTCGAGGACCTCCGGGTACGTGACGCTGCGGGTGAGCCAGTCCTCGTCCTCGTCGTCCGCGCTGGTGTACGTCAGCTCCTCGGCGACCCGGCCGGCGAAGGCCTCCCGGTCCTTGGCGATCTCGACGTTGGTGATGTCCTTCACCGACACCGTGTCGCCCATGCCCCGGAAGTAGCGGGTCACCGACTTGGTGCGCCTGCTGCCGATGTCCGGGTCGTCCGAGCCGGTGAGCACGGCGGTCTGGGCGAAGCCGGCGAACTGGGAGTACGTGCGGGTCGACTTCTTGGTGAACTCCTGCTCGGCGAGACGCCAGCCGGGGTTCTCGTACGCGTACCGGGTGACGGTGCTGAACGCGCCGTCCACGTTGGGCAGTTCCTCGATGGAGTCGACGACGTACTTGTGGAACCAGTCGATCTCCTCGACCGCCGCGTCGGGGTGCCAGAAGGCCGGGTAGCACAGCCGGTCGTTGGCCTTGAGCGCGGCGGTGTCGGTCTTGGCGGGCAGGCCGGTGCCGGTCTTGCAGTCACCCGTGGGCGCCTTGTAGGTGACGACCGTCTCGCCGCCGTACTCGTTGATGACGCGGGCGATGCGCAACCGGGAGAACCCGGGCCGGTTGTCCCGCTTGACGCGGTTCGGCATGTCCTCGGAGTTGGACTCGAAGCGCACCGGGTTGAGGGTGACCTTCGCGTCGGTGGTGCCGTTGCGCCCGTAGCCGGTCCGGGTGATCGACTCCAGCCAGAGCGCCGTGTTCGGGCCGGTCTTGAGGACCGGGAACGACTGCTTGAGCTGGTACTCGTCCACCACCTGGCGGGCGCTGGTGTCGGTCCGCCGCAGCGCCGACGTGCTGATCTTGTCGAGCCGCTTGCGGGTGAAGAAGGACGGCGACGCGTTCCAGCACTTCGTGTTCGCCGCGCAGCGCAGGTCGGCGGGGGTGTCGTACCAGATGCGGAACTTGCTCGGGTCGGTGCTGGTGAAGTTCGCCTCGGAGCAGGTGACGCTGCCCTCGTCGAAGCAGCGTTCCGCCACGACGAAGTTGACCCGGGCCTTCGCGGTGCCGGAGAAGATGGCGTCCGTGCGCAGCCCGTAGTCGATCCGGTCGAGGTAGCCGCCCCGGTGGTAGGAGACCGGGTCCTTGAAGTTGAAGTTCCGGGCGTAGTAGTTCGTCTCGCGGCCCCACCAGAGGGTCATCGCGTTGCCGTGGACGTCCTCGACGTAGTCCAGGGACCAGCGCCAGGCCTGGGTGCAGTGCGAGCCGGCCCAGTCGTTCGCCTGGTAGCAGGGCTCGTTCACGTGGTTGCCGTAGACCGGCACGGTGAGGACGGAGTTGGTCACCGGGTCGTCGGCGGCGGTGCCGTTGTCGGACCAGCCGGGCAGCCGGTGCCGGCCGAAGTGGTAGCGGGTGCCGTCGCGGGTGGTGACGACCCAGTACTCGCCGTCCGCGTCGCCGTTGTTGAGGCTGGTGTCCTTCAGCAGCTCCACCTTGGAGCCGTCGCCGTTCGCGGTGAACCAGGCCTCCTTGTCCTCGTCCCAGACCAGCTCGGTGGTCATACCGGCGAGGGAGAGGGTGGCGTTGTCCGAGCCCCAGCAGAGGTCGGCGGTGCGGTGGGTGGCGTTGTTCGAGCCGGACTTCTTCGAGTCCTGCCGGCAGTTGGCGTAGCTGCGGGTGATCGCGCCCGCGCTGTAGTCCCAGCCGTCGCCGATCCAGGAGGCCTGGTTGTTGGTGGCGGAGGTACGGCCGTCCATCGACTGCGAGGAGTACGACAGGGCCACCTTCGGCATGAGACCGCCGGCGGTCTCCGGGACCTGGATCTGGTACGAGTAGGTGAACGCGCCGGAGGAGGCGCCCGCCGCCCAGGAGCCCGAGGAGAGCAGCGGGGTGGCGGTGAAGTCGCCGGACGCCGACGCTCCGGTGTCCAGGACACCGACGACGTTCGCGCCGGTCGACGCGGTCGTGTTGCGGGCCGCCACCGGTTCGAGGAGTTCCCCGACGGGCACGGTGCCGGTGACGACGCGGCGGGTCGGCTCGTCCTCGGCCGCCTCGTTGCGGGTGGGCGCCTTGGCGGCGGGCACCAGCTCCACCTCGCTGGTCACCCGGGCGGTGGCCGCGTCGGTCGACGCCGGTGCGGCACCGCCGGTGGTGGCGCAGTCGCCGGTGTCGGGCGAGTCGTAGACGCAGTCGGGCAGCAGCATGACGCCGAAGCGGTCGGCGGCCTGCGGGCCGTACATGTCGGCGAAGGACGTGTAGTCGACGGCGAGGGCGACCTCGGCGTCCGGGTCGGCGGTGGCCGGCGGCGTGATCTTCATGATCAGCCCCGGCACCCGGGCGGCCTGGGACGCCTCGGGAGCGGCGAGGTCGACGGTCCAGGTGCCGGCCAGGGCGGCGGGGTCCCCACCGACCGGCACGCCGAGGGCGACCGGCAGGTCGTCGACCGGCTTCGTGGCGCCCGGCGCGGTGCCGGTGAGGTCCACGGCGCCGCTGTCCTGCTGCCAGGGCTGGACGGCCTGGGGTTCGTACGGGTCGACCGGGACCTCGTCGGCGGTGGTCAGGTCCGTCTCGCTGCTGTCGTCCCGCTCGACCCGCTCGCTCTCCGGCAGGTCCGGCAGGTCGATGGCGACCTGCTCGCGGCTCATGCCGGAGCCGGGGATCGCCCACGCCTCGGCGGGCACCATCGTGGCGACCAGGGTCGCCGAGAGGAACCCCAGCAGTGCCGTGCGGGCGCGACGCCGCCGACCGTGACCTGGCTCCGTCGGGGTCCGCCGGCCGTGCCACAGCCCGGACCGCACACCGATACCACGCATACGCGTCGACTCCCACCAGGCGCGAAGACGAAAGGGAAGGCGCGGAAAGACCGCGAGGGGCATGCGCCAGGTGCGGCACGTGCGTGAGCACTCTGCGTCAGGAGACGCTTTCTCTCAAGGCCGTAAAAACGACCCCGACCGATTTCCGGTGACCTGCGTCACGGAACGATTACCAAGAGAAACTTTCGGATCGCACGATCCGCCACGAGTCGGCCGTATCGCCACAGGTGGTCGGAGATCGACCCGTCAAATCACCCCAGGTGACCACTTACCGACGCAACCGTCACGAGCGGCAGATCAGAAGGTCACGAATCGATAACTTCCGCAGGGTAGGCGGGGCGAGCCGATCCCGTGCGATCGTGTGCCCGCGTTTCTGCCCCCCGGTCAGCCGGACGGGGCCGTCCGTCTGTCTCCCCTGTCCACCTGGCCCCCACGGGAGTGGATCGTCGTGACCCTGCCCCGCCTGCTCGGCCCGCTCGTCCGTACGCGCGTCCGGCTGATCGTCTCCCTGGGTCTGCTGGCCGCCCTGGTCGCCGTCCCGCTGTTCTGGCGGTTCGCGACCGAGCCGGCCCGGCCGGCGGCCGGTCCCGCACCGGCGCCCGTTCCCCGGGACGAGGCGACCGCGCTGGCCGAGGCCCGCCGCACCGCCAAGGACGTGCTGGTGGAGACCGCCACGACGGCCACCTCGCTCACCTGGGCGCTCCCGGACGGACGGATGCGCACCACGTCGCACGCCACCCCGCAGCGGGCCAAGGACGACCGGGGACAGTGGGCACCGGTCGACACCACGCTGGTCCGCGACGCCGGGAACCCCGGCGGCCTGGACGTCCGCCCGGTGAACGGGCCGAGCACCGTCCGCCTCTCCGGCGGCACCGCCGGGGCGGGACAGGGCGGCTCCGGTGGGAGCGCCGTGCCCACCGACAGCGTCCTCGCCGAGATGGACGTCGAGGGTCACACCATCGCGTACACCTGGCCCGGCCCGTTGCCGGAGCCGGTCCTCGACGGTCCTCGTGCCCTGTACCCCGAGGTTCGTCCCGGCGTCGACCTGCTCGTCGTGGCCCGCGACGACGGCGCGGTCGGTCAGCTCCTGGTGGTCAAGAACCGGGCGGCCGACACCGTCCGGGCGGTCAGCGCGGTGAGTTACGGCCTGCGGTCCACCTCGGCGGTCTTCCGCCACGACGCGACCACCGGCGGCGTCCGGATCCTCGACCGGAGCGGCCGGGAGCTCGGCTCGATCCCCACCCCGTTCGCCTGGGACTCCGCCGGCCGGGAGAACCCCGAGTCGGCTCCCCGCACCGCCGTGGCCACCCCCGCCGACGTGCTGAGCCTCTCCGGCCTCAGCGGCGTCGAGCCGGGCGCACGGCAGGGCCGGATGCCGACCCGACTCGACGGCGACGGCACCGGCGCGGCCCGGCTGCACCTGGACGCCGCCGCCACCGGGCTGCTCACCGACGCGAAGTCCGTCTTCCCGGTCTTCCTCGACCCCACGCTGATCAGCGGCGTGAACCCCTGGGCGACCGTCTACTCGCAGCACCCCAACACCAACACCTACAACGGCACCAACTTCAACTCGGGCACCACGGACGCGCGGGTCGGCTACGAGCAGGACACGCCCCTGCGGGCCCGCTCCTTCTGGCGGATGGGCTTCAGCAGCAGCATCAAGGGAGCGACGGTCAGCGCGGCCACCTTCAAGATCCTGAACAACCACTCCTGGAGCTGCACCGCCCGGGAGATGCAGCTCTGGCTGACGAACTCGATCTCCACCGGCACCACGTGGAACGCGCAGCCGACCTGGCGCGAGGAGCAGCAGCGGCGGTCGTTCGCGTACGGCTACGGCAGCAACTGCGCCGACGACTACGTGAGCTTCAACGTGCTGGAGGCGGCCAAGGACGGCGCCAGTGCGGGCTGGCCGAACATCCACTTCGGCATGAAGGCCACCAGCGAGTCCGACACGCTGACCTGGCGCAAGTTCCGGGCCACCTCGGCGGAGCTGAGTGTCACGTACAACCGGCCGCCGCGGGAGCCGGTGAACGGCGTCTCGGTCCCCGGTGACGCCTGCCGGCCGGGGCCCGGCGGCGGCGTCACGGTCGCCAAGCGGGACATCGTGCTGTCGGCGACCGCCACCGACCCGGACGGCGGCACCCTGCAACTGGGCTTCCGCTTCTGGAAGGACGGCACCGCCGTGCCCGCCGACACCCTGGTCACCGCGACCAGCGCCGGCAAGGCGTCGCTGACCATCCTCGGCACCAACCTCCAGGACCAGGCGGTCTACTCGTGGGACGTCCGCGCCAGGGACTCGTTGGGCGCGTACTCGTCGTACTTCCCACCGGGCAACGAGCCCTGCCGCCTGACGATCGACGGCTCGAAGCCGTCCACGCCGACCGTCACGAGTGAGGTGTTCCTGGAAGCGACCCCCGACGGGGCGACCTGGTCGACGGTCAAGTTCGGCCAGACCGGCGCGGTCACCTTCACCGCCACCGACGTCTCGTACTTCACCTACACGTTCGAGGGCACCGGCACTCCCGTCAACGTGCCGGCGGTCAACGGAACGGCGACCGTGCCCGCCCTGGCGCCCCGGCACGCCGGTCCGAACACCCTGCACGTGTACGCCTACGACGCAGCCCACAACCAGAGCGGCCGGAAGGACTACAAGTTCTACGTACCGCCACGCGACACCGCTGACGCTCCAGGCGACACCGGCGGCGACGGCATCGCCGACCTGCTTCTGATCGACTCGGCGGGCAACCTGCGCAACTACGCCGGCGACACCGGTGGCGAGCTGTACTCGTGGCAGGTCGGCTCGTACACCCGGGACGGCCAGCTCAACCCGCCGGGCCACTGGTACGACCCGGTCACCGGCCAGGCGGCCCTGATCACGAAGCACTCCGACGCCTACCCGGGTGACGGTTCGACGGACCTGTTCGCCCGGACCCCGGACGGCGGCTTCTGGCTCTACCCCGGTGACGGGTACGGCTCCTTCGACGTCGACCGCCGGCTGCGGATCATCCTGCCCGCCGGGTTGCCGGCCCCGTCCACCTGGACCCAGATCAAGGCGGTCGGCGACATCACCGGGGACAAGCGACTGGACCTGGTCCTGCGCTCCGGAACCCAGTTCTGGACGCTGAGCGGCTACACCGGGGCGAGCTTCCAGACGGCGACGCTGATGGAGGGCACCGCCTGGGCCCGACGGGACATCGTCAACCTGGCGGACATCGACCTGGACGGCACGCCGGACCTGCTCTGGCGCAACCTGGACAACGGCAACGTGTACGTCCGGCACGGCAAGCCGGGCACGGTCGCCGGGAGCGTGAACCTGGACTCGTTGAAGTCGGCCGCCGCCTCCCGCAGCGGGGACGTCTCCTACGGCACCGGCTGGACGGAGACCACCATCAACGCGGCCATCGGCATCCCGGACGTCAACGGCGACCAGGTGCCCGACATCTGGACCCGGTCCGGCAGCCTCGGGCAGATGTCGATCTACCACCCGTCCACCACCAACACGAACGCCGCGGTGAAGGTGGTCCTCGGGGACAACTGGAACAGCGTCCGAGCCTTCGGTTGATCGCATGCGGTGGCGCGGCGGCCTTGGGCCGCCGCGCCACCGGCGCGCCGTCGCCGACCGGGTTCCGGACAGGCGGGGCGCGTCGACCGGCCGGTCGGTCAGCCGGTCAGCGCGGGGTCGGGCGGTGCAGGACGAATGCGTCGACCTCGGTGCCGCCGTACCAGTCGGTGCGCCGGCCGAGGTAGCTCATGCCGAGCCGACGGGTGACCGCTTTCGACGCCTCGTTGCCCGGGTCGGTCACGGCGTAGATCTCCTCGGTCGAGGTGTGCGCCCACTCCCGGTCGATCAGCGCCCGGGCCGCCTCGGTGGCGTAGCCGTTGCCCCAGTGGTCGGGGTGCAGGTGCCAGCCCACCTCGATGTCGTCGCTCAGCACCGGGTCGTCCGGACCGGGCAACTGCTTGATCATGGTGGTGCCGACCACCTGCCCGCTGTCGCGCAGCTCGACCGCCCAGATGTCGTACCAGCCGTCACGGGAGCCCCGCAGCTCCCAGCGGCGCAGCATCTCGACCACCTGCTCCGGATCGGTGAGCGGCGTTCCATTGTTGAAGAAGCGCATCATCTCGGGCCGGGAGTACATGTCGTAGAGACTCGCCAGGTCGGCCGGCTCCCGCGTCCAGGGGCGAACCAGCAAACGTTCCGTCTCGGTGATCACCGCCATGACGCGGGATCGTAATGCGTGTGCCGGCCCGCTGCGGGGAATTAGCCGGCGATGGGCAGCGGATGGCAGCGCGCGAAACGGATCAGCCGGGCCGCCTTCCGGCCGGTACGCGGCCGGGACCTGTCGCTGCACGCCGCCGCGATCACGTTCTACGGGGCGATCGCGGTGGTGCCGGTGGCGCTGCTGGCGATCTGGTTGACCGGGTCGGCCTTCGGGGCGGACCGGGTACACCGGCTCACGTCGTACGCGGTGGAGACCCTGCCCACCGAGATCGGTGCGGACCGGGCGCTGGCCGCGCTGGTCGACGGCGGCCTGGCGTTGACGCCGCTCTTCGCGCTCGCCTCCCTGCTGCCGGCGTCGCTGTACGGCGAGGGTTTCCGCCGGGCGTTCGTCTCGGTCGCCACCCCGCCCGACCCGGCCGAGTCCCTGGTCGGCTGGCGCGGCCGGCTCCTGCTGCTGCCGCTGTTCGCCCTCGCGCCCGCGCTGCTGGTGTCGATCCTGGTGGCGCTGCCGCTGACCACCGGGCTGGTCCGGCAGGGCGGGTGGACCGGCGCGCTCGGCGTGGTGCTGTCGTTCCTGTCGGTGTGGCTGGTGCTCACCCCGGTGCTGCTCTGGGTGTTCCGGGTGGTCGGTCCGGCCACGCCGGACTGGCTCTCCGCGCTGGGTGTGGGCTCGTTCACCGCCGCGAACCTCTCCGGGTTCCTGCACGGTTTCGTGCTGTTCAGCTCGCTGCCCCTGGATCTCGGAGTGCCGTTCGGCGGTTTCGACGCGATCGGAGGTGGCGTCGCCGTCCTGCTCTGGCTCTACCTCTTCCACGTGATCGTGCTGGCCGGCTACTCGGCCACCCTCGCCCTCTCCCGCTGGCGGGCCCACCGCGGCAGCCGTGGTTGAGCAAGGAGTTCGCGTCACCCGGAGCGGACGGTCGGACGCGGACTCCTTGCTCGACGACCGCAAGCGGGCGAGCGGTCAGGGGCGGAAGGGGCCGGTGACCTCGTAGGTGATGCCGTCCGTGCCGGCGATGCCACCGCCGGGGCCGCGCTGTGAGGAGAAGTAGAGGCGGCGGCCGTCCGGGGAGAAGGCCGGGCCGGTGATCTCCGACTCGGACTGCCCGGGCAGGCGCAGGAACGGGGCGACCACGCCGCTCGGCGTGATGATGTTGATCTCCATGTTGCCGCCGTCCTCGGCCACGTAGAGGTCACCGCTCCGACTGCCGGTGATGTTGTCGACGTTGGTGAGCGTGGCGGTGCCGGGCGGCACCAGCGAGTCGTCGTACGACAGGTCGAGGCGCTGGTTGACCGCGTCGTACGCCCAGACCCGACCGTCGCCCTTGGTGGTGAAGTAGCAGACGCCCCGGTCGTACCAGCAGCCCTCGCCCCCGGCGAAGCGCTTCGCCGCGCCGACCTGGCGGCGGGTGGGGGTGGGGATGCCGTCCCGGTCCGGGATGTCGGCCCAGGTGACCGGGCCGGCGACCTGGTCGGCCGGGGCGCAGAGCACCTGGACCCGGCCGGTGCGCAGGTCGCCCCAGGTGTCCGGGACGAACCGGTAGAAGCAGCCGTCCGACTCGTCCTCGGTCAGGTAGACCACCCGCCGGTCCGGGTCGCAGGCGGCGGCCTCGTGCTTGAAGCGGCCCATCCGGCTGCGCTCCTCGGCGTCGCGGCTGCCGTCCGGCCAGGTCTCGTAGACCAGGCCGAGCGGCACCTCCTCGCAGGAGAGCCAGGTGCCCCACGGGGTGGCCCCGCCGGCACAGTTGATGTTGGTGCCGGAGAGGATCCGGTACGCCGAGGCGATCGACCCGTCGGCCCGGAAACGCACCGCCGACGCGCCGCCGACCAGCGGGATCTCGGAGTTGGAGACGTAGATCCAGCCGTCGGCGGTCGGGAAGCAGGCCCCGCCGTCCGGGGCCGGATGCCAGAGGTAGCCGGTGCCGGCGACCACCCGGCCGGAGCGGCCGATGATCCGGCTGGTGAAGCCGGCGGGCAGTTCGACCCCGTTGGCGTCGACGGGGAGCAGGTTCCCGTACGGGCTGGGACCGGGCTGGGCGACGGCGGCGAAGGCCTGCTGCCAGAGGGCTCCGGCGAAGGTGGCGGTGCCCGCGCCGAGGACGGCGGCGCGCAGGACGGTACGACGCTCCACGGTTACCTCCAGAGATAAACGTCAATGCCCCGACGACCCTACGTCCGTCGGGGCATTGATCGCAGTCCCTATCGGGTGAACGCGGCGTGACGATCACCGGCCGGGGCGGGTTCCTCGTCCCCGGACTCCGACTCGCGGAGGCCGTAGCGGCGGTAGACCCGCCCGAGCGGGCCCGGGGCCCACCAGTTCCACCGCCCGAGCAGCCGCATGCTCGCCGGCACCAACAGCGCCCGGACCAGCGTGGCGTCCACCACGATGGCGACGATCATGCCGATGCCGACCAGCTTGATGTAGGCCATGCCGCCGGTGGCGAAGCCGGCCACCACGACGATCAGCAGCAGCGCGGCGGCGGTGATGATCCGTCCGGTGTACTGGAGGCCGGCCGCGACCGAGGCGGTGTTGTCGCCGGTCCGGTCCCACTCCTCGCGGACCCGGGAGAGCAGGAAGACCTCGTAGTCGGTGGCGAGGCCGAAGAGGACCGCCAACATGAAGATCGGGTTGCTCGGTTCGATGAACCCGGTCGGGGTGAAGCCGAGCAGGTCGGCGAAGTGCCCGTCCTGGAAGATCCAGACCACCACGCCGAAGGACGCGCCGATCGACACCAGGTTCATCAGCACCGCCTTGATCGGCAGCACCACCGAACCGAAGGCGAGGAAGAGCACCAGCAACGTGGCCACCGCCATCAGCAGCGCCATCCAGGGCAGCCCGGCGGAGAGGCTGTCCAGCAGGTCCCGGTCGGCGGCGGGGCGGCCACCGACGAGGACCTCCGCGCCGTCCGGCACGGGCAGGTCCCGGATCGCCCGGACCGCGTCCTGGGCGACGTCGCCGGTCGGCTCACCGGTGTAGGTGACGCTGAGCAGGGTCGAGGTGCCCTGGTTGGCGGCGACGGTCACCCCGGTGACGCCGTCCACCCCGGCCACCCGGTCGGCGAAGGGCTGGACCTGCTCGACCGGGGCACCGGAGACCAGCACGTCGATCGGGGCGACCGTCCCGCCCGGGAAGTCCGCGCTGATCCGGTCGGCCACCACCCGGGGCTCGGAGCCGGCCGGCAGCACCCGCTCGTCGAACCCGCCGAACTCCATCCGCAACGACGGCACCGCGAGCACCGCCAGCACCACCAGGACCCCGAGCAGGTAGGGCACCGGGCGGCGCATCACGCTGCGCGCGATCCGGGCCCAGGCGCCGCCGTCCGCCGCCGGCCGGGCCCGTCGCCGCCACTTCGGCAGCGGTACGCGCAGCGCGTTGATCCGTGGGCCGAGCACCACGAGCAGGGCCGGCAGCACGGTCAGCGACGCGAGCATGGCGATCAGGACGGCGGCCACCCCGCCCAGGGCCATCGAGCGCAGGAAGGCCATCGGGAAGATCAGCAGGCTGGACATGGCCAGGGCGATGATCACCCCGGAGACCAGCACGGTCCGGCCGGCGGTGGCCATGGTCCGGGCGATGGCCGACCGGACGTCCCGCCCGGCGTCCAACTCCTCCCGGAACCGGCTGACCACGAAGAGCGCGTAGTCGATCGCCATGCCGAGGCCGATCAGCGTGATCACGTTGATCGCGAAGATCGACACCTCGGTGACCATGTTCAGCAGGCGCACCGCGACGAACGCGCCGAGGATGGCCAGACCGCCGATCAGCAGCGGGGTCATGGCGGCGACCAGGCCCCGGAAGATCAGGATGAGCAGCACCAGCAGCACCGGCATGGAGAGGATCTCGGCCTTGGTGATGTCCTCGGTGGTCTGCTCGTTCGCCACGTGCAGGAACGGGACCGTGCCGCCGGTCTCGGTGCGCACCCCGGGCGTCTCGAAGGCCGGCACGAGGTCGTCGTACGCGGCGGTCTTGTCGTCCTCGTCGGTGGCGCGCAGCTGCACCAGCGCGTACGTGGCCCGCCGGTCGTCGCTGACCAGGGTGGGCGCCTGGGTCTCGTACCAGCTGGTGACCTGACGCACCTCGGGGTGCTCGCGCAGCCGGGTGAGGGTCGCCGTGACCGGGCCCTGGAAGGCCGGCTGGTCGACGGTGGTCGCGTCGTCGGAGAAGAGGACGATCACGTCGGCGCCCTGCGGCCCCAGCTCCGCGTTGATCCGGGCGAGGGCCCGGCTCGACTCGCTGCCCGGATCGTCGAAGCCGCCCCCGGTCAGCTGGCCGAAGACCGCCGCGCCCCAGGTCGCGCCGACCACGACCAGGGCCAGCCCGGCGGCGAGCACCGCCCAACGCATCCGCACCACCATCCGCCCCCACCAGGCGAACATCGCGTCTCCCTTCACCGACCGCCAGGTCGTACGATGTAACTATCGATCATTTTAGTGAACACCGTTAACTAGTAAGCACCGTAAACTTACGCAACGGTGTTCTCGCCCGTCAAGGAGACCTGCCCGGAATGACCCCATCGAGTCGGCGTGAACGCCTCCGTACCGCCACCGTCGCCGAGATCAAGGACGGCGCACGGCGGTTGTTGGTGACGGGTGGACTCGACGCCGTCTCGCTCCGGGCCATCGCCCGCGACATGGGCATGACCGCCCCCGCGATCTACCGCTACTTCCCCAGCCTGGAGGCGCTCGTCGCCGGCCTGGCCGCAGACCTCTACGACGAGCTGCGGCAGACCGTCGAGGCGGCCCGGGACGCCGCCGGGGACGACCCGCTCGACCAACTGCTCGCCATGAGCCGGGCATTCCGACGTTGGGGGGTCGGCAACCGCGCCGAGTTCACGCTGATCTTCGGCAACCCGGTGCCGGGGCTGGAGGAGTTCACCGATGCCTGCGGCGACGAGGACCACCCCGGCGCGCGGCTCGGCATGGTGTTCGTCCGCCCGCTGGTCACCCTCGCCGAGCGCGCCGGCCTGCGGACTCCACCCCGGGAGTTCCTGGAGGAACACCTCGGCGACCGGCTCGCCCCGCTGCGGCACAGCCAGGGTGACCTGTCGCTGGAGGTCGCGTACGCCTTCCTCAGCGGCTGGACCCGGATCTACGGGCTGATCGCGATGGAGGTCTTCGACCACCTGCGCTGGGCGGTCACCGAACCGGAGGCGCTCTTCGAGACCGAACTGGCCACCTTCGTCGCCCAGCTCGCCCCCGCCGCCGACCAGCCCGGCGCGCACGTCGCCCCGCGCCGGGCCGGATCGCAGTAGGCTGCCCGGACATGACATCCGAGCTGCCGTCCCGCGCCGACGTCGTGATCGTCGGAGCCGGGCACAACGGTCTGGTCTCCGCCGTCCTGCTGGCCCGCGCCGGCCTGAGCGTGGTGGTGCTGGAAGCCGCCGACGTCATCGGCGGTGCCGCCCGGACGGAGAACCCGTTCCCCAAGGTCCCCGGCCTGCGCCACTCCACCGGCTCGTACCTGCTCGGGCTGATGCCGCCCGAACTGCTCGCCACCCTCGACGTCCGCATCCCGGTGCTGCGTCGCGACCCGCACTACTTCCTGCCCACCCCGGGCGGACCCGGCTCGCCGTACCTGCTGATGGGGAGCGACCGGGCGGCCACCCGGGCGCAGCTCGCGGAGTTCTTCTCCCCCGCCGACGTGGCCGCCGACGACGCCATGCAGGCCGAGCTGGCCGCGCTCCGCGACGATCTCGCCCCGGCCTGGCTCGCCGAGCCGCTGCCGGTCGAGGAGACCGCCGAGCGGTACGTCCGCCCGGCCCTGCGCCGGACCTTCGTCGACCTGGTACGCGGTTCCGTCGCCGACTACCTGGCCCGGTTCGAGTTCCGCTCCGAGCTGCTGGTCAGCATGTACGCGGTCACCGACGGGCTCTCCGGGCTCAACGCCGGCCCGGACGACCCGGGCACCGGGCACAACTTCCTGGCGCACAACATGTGCCGCCTCCCCGGCGCGGACGGCACCTGGATGATCGCCGAGGGCGGGATGGGCACCGTCTCCCGGACCTTCGCCGAGGCCGCACGCGCCGCCGGGGCGACCATCCACGCCGGTACGCCGGTCGCCGCCGTCCTCCTCGACGGCGGAGCGGTCTCCGGAGTGGCGCTCGCCGACGGCCGGACGGTCGACGCCCCCGTGGTGCTCGGGGCCTGCGACCCGTACCGGCTGATGGAGCTGGTGCCCGACGGCGCGTTGCCGGCGCCGCTCACCGAGCGGATGACGGCGGTCCACCGCACCGGCAGCACGCTGAAGGTGAACCTGGCGCTGACCGGGCTGCCCCGCTTCTCCTGCCTGCCGGCGGACGCGCCGAGCCCGTTCGGCTCCACCATCCACCTGCTCCCGGGCTCGGCCTCCCTGGTCGGCGGGGACGCCGCCTCGCCGATGACCGCGCTCCGGGAGATGTGGGCGGACGTGCGGGCCGGGCGGCTGCCCGCCGAGCCGACCATCGAGTGGTACCTGCACACCACGGTCGACCCGTCGTTGCGCGATGACGCCGGGCACCACTCGTCGGCGCTGTTCGTGCAGTCCGTGCCGTACGAGCTGGCCGGCACCACCTGGGACGACGCCCTACCCGGCTACGTGGCGCAACTGGTCGCGCTCTGCGAACGGTACGCCCCGGGCACCGGTGACCTGATCGCCGACGCGGTGCCGCTCACCCCGCCCGGCATCGAGGCGCACTTCGGGATCACCGGCGGGCACATCCACCACGTCGACAACACGGTGTCCTTCACCGACCGGATGCCGTACGCCACCGGGGTCGACGGCCTGTACGCCGGCAGCGCCGGCTGTCACCCGGCGGGCAGCGTGATCGGCGCCGCCGGGCACAACGCCGCCCGCCGCATCCTCGCCGACCTGGCCACCTGACCCACGCCCGCACTGATCACGAACCCGGGGCGGACGGGGGCGGAGGCGGAGGCGGGTACTGCGGGTCGTTGTGGTTGTCGGACATGTTCACTCCCTCACGAAGGAACCCGTGCCCCCCATGGTCCGGCGCGGGTTCCCTCGTGCGGGAGAAGTGTCGGCGACCCGATAACGGTGGCCGGTCGGTTGGTCAGGAGGCCGGGGCGTCCGCGCGGTGGGCGCGGATCTTGTGGCCGACGCTGGTCAGGCAGCGACCGCTGGCGAGGTCGAACTTCCAGCCGTGCAGCTGGCAGGTGAGCTGGTCGCCCTCGACCACGCCGAACCGGGTCAGGTCCGCCTTCAGGTGCGGGCAACGCCGCTGCACCACCCAGTCGCCGAGGGTCACGTCCTCGGCGTCGCTGGTGCGCTCGTGCTCGTCGTACCAGCCCTCGGCGTACTGCTGACGTTCCCGGGAGAGGCACTTGAAGAACGAGTAGACGAACTCGTTGTACTGGCCGATCCGGGCGGCCGAGAAACGGCAGGAGAGGAAGAGCGAGTTGACCCAGTCCACCTCGCCGATGTGCAGCAGGTGCTCGACCAGGGCACGCTCGGTACGGAACCGGTACCGCACCTTCTCGTCCGCGTACGGCCGCACCTCCTTGCCCGGGAAGTCCACCACGATGGACTCGACGGACTCGCCGTCGTAGCCGACCAGGTCGAAACGGACCGGCCCACCGACGCCCTTGGCCAGGTAGACCGACTCCTCCAGCAGCGGCTCGACGCGGCGCTTCATCTCCTTCAGGACGTCGATCTCCGGGTGCCGCCAGGACGCCTTCTCCGCCTCGATGACCGGACGCTTGCGTTCCCGCATCTCCTCCAGGTGGGCGACCTTGTTGGCGAAGAACTCGTCGACCGGCACCGGGTGGCTGGTCTCGCAGCTCTCCGTGGTGACCTCGGCGACGCTGCCCGGCAGCAGCACCACCCCGTTGGTCCCGCCGACCTTCGCGTACTCGGAGAGGAAGACCGACTGGTCGGGGAAGATGTTCCCCTCGTCGCCGTGGATGTCGTTGAACTGCCACAACTCGTCGTCGAGGAAGCAGGGCGGACCGGCGATCGGGAAGACGTGGTCGGCCTTCAGGTCGTCGATGTAGCGCCAGGTGCGGTCGAACTGGCGGTCCCGCTTCTGCTTGCCGAAGGCGGTCTTGGCGGCCTGCGGCAGCTCGTAGACCATCGGATACCAGATCGCCCCGGAGAACTGGAGCATGTGCGCGTGCACGTGGCCCAGCTCGGTGAAGAGGCTCAGGTCGGTGGGGCGGGCGTCGTTCTGGTTGAGGAGGCGGACGCCGTCGTACTCCACCCAGAGCGAGGAGTCCCCGATCGGCCCGTCGGTCGGGCTGGTCAGCGACTGGATCATAATCTTCAGCCCGCCGTCGAGTTCGTGCACCTCCTCGTTACGGGTCCGCAGGAAGCTGGTGAAGCCCAGCTCACGCAGTTCGTCCTCCATCTCGGAGGTGGGGAACGCGGGCAGCAGCACCGTCGCCTTCTTCGACACGAACCGCTTCAGGTGCGCCGCGTCGAAGTGGTCCCGGTGCAGGTGCGAGACGTAGAGGTAGTCGACCTGGCCAAGGGTCTCCCAGTCGAGCTGGGAATTGTCCGGGAACGGGAACCACGAGGCGAAGTACGCCGGGTTGACCCAGGGGTCGCAGAGGATGCTGCCCGCAGCCGTGTCGATTCGCATGCTGGCATGCCCCGTACCGGTCACTCGCACCGTACAGTCCCCCTTAAAACGACAACCAAGGTGTACGACAAGACGCTACCGGAGTGACTGTGGCCCTCGAACCGCGACGCCGGTAGTGCCCTTCGGCCCGGTCACCGGGTCACCAGCCTCGACCGGGCGAACCGGGTCGGGGGCCGACCGGAACGCGCCGACGGGCCGGGCGGGGGCGGGGTGGAGACGGCACCGGCCGGACCCTGCGCCGGGCCCGGTGCGGGGCGTGCCAGACTAACCGGAGATCCGATCGCGAGGGAAGGACCGACAGTGGCAGGAAGCGAGCCGGTAACGTCGCCAGACCAGCACAAGCCGGGGTACCGCAAGGCCGGTCAGATCGGCGCGGTCCTCACCGCGCTGGCGATGCTGGCGATGATCTGCGGCAACCACGAGGGCAGGGTCGAGGACATCTTCCTGATCGTCGGCGCGGCGTTGCTGCTGCTGGTCGTCATCGGCGACGTGGTGCTGCGCCGCAACGGCCTGCGGTCCTGACCCGCCGGCTGGGTGACCCGCCGCCGGGCGACCCGGACGACGTGACGAGGGCCCGCCCCCCACTCGGGGGCGGGCCCTCGGTCGTCGTTCCCGGGAGCACCGCTCCGGCGTCCGGCTCGGCCCGGTCAGCGGCCGAGCAGGATGTCCTGGACGTCCTTCAGCGCCGCGTCGACCTCCGCCTCGAAGTAACCGCCCGGAACGAGCGGGAAGCGCATGCTGTCGAGGTCCTTCGGGTTGACCGGCATCGGGCCCCGCCCCGACATGCCGCCGAGCAGGCTGTCGAAGAACCGGTCCACCTGATCCGGGTCGTACCCGCTGCCGAACCGCCGCACCTGGAACCCACGCCGGATCTGGTCCACCCGGTGGAGGTCACTCCCGGGCGGGCCGGCCATCGGCGGCGGGCCGCCCATCGGGGGGCCGCTGGCCGGTTGGGCCGGCAACGCCGGGGGCATCCCGGGCGGCGGACCGGCCGGACCACGTCGCAGGTCCCGATCGGGCATGCGGATCTCGGCCGTCATGTCCGCCCGGCCGCGCCGACCCGCCTCGAAGCCGTCGAACCGGTCGTCCGGCCCGTACCCGCCGGGGCCGGCGGGGAGACCACGGGGCGGCGGGCCGCCGTGCCCGGGCGGGGGCGCGGCATGACTGCGTGGCGGGGCGTCGTAGTCCTCCCGGGGCGCGTCGAAGCCGCCCGGGAAGGCACCGGTCTGTTCCTCGTACCGGCCGTACCGGTCGCCCGGATTGGGCTGTGCGGGCATCGGCCGGGGCGGTAGCGGCGGTGGAACCGGCCGCCCGCGCTCGTCACGCATCGGCGGACCCATCCGGTCCGGCGGGCCCATCGGGTCGGGCGGCCCCATCCGATCCGGGGGACCCATCCGATCCGGGGGACCCATCCGATCGGGCGGCCCCATCCGATCCGGCGGCCCCATCCGATCCGGCGGACCCATCCGGTCGGGCGGGCCCATCCGGTCGGGCGGGCCCATCCGGTCAGGAGGGCCCAACCGGTCGGGCGGGCCCATCCGGTCGGGCGGGCCCATCCGGTCGGGCGGGCCCATCCGGTCGGGCGGGCCCATCCGATCCGGGGGACCCATCCGGTCGGGCGAGCCCATCCGATCCGGCGGACCCAATCGATCCGGGGGCCCCATCCGGTCCGGCGGACCCATGCGGTGCTCGGGGGGACCCATGCGGTCCGGCGGGCCCATCCGGTGCTCCGGCGGACCCATGCGGTCAGGGGGGCCCATGCGGTGCTCGGGGGGACCCATCCGGTCCGGCGGGCCCATCCGGTGCTCCGGCGGACCCATCCGGTCAGGGGGGCCCAACCGGTCGCCGGACCGGGCGGGAGGAAGGGCCCCGCCGCGCTCCTCCAGCTCGGCGAGCTGCCGCTCGACCCGGTCCAGGTGAAGGTCGACCTGCCACTCGTCATACCCGTTGAAGCGGACCCGGAAGACGACGTCGTGCACCTCCTGGGAGGCAACGGGCGCGCCGGCCGGCTCGCCGGCGAGGGTCGCCTCGACCCGGTCCAGGAAGGCGTCCACCTCGTCGACCTTGTAGCCCCGGCGGAGCGCCTTTCGCCGGAAACGCTGACCCTGACTCGCCACTATGTCTCCTGGTTCAGTTCGCTACGCCCCGTCACGCCGTCGCCCCGTCCTGCTCCCCCTCGGCTGCGGCCAACTGCCCACACGCGCCGTCGATCTCACGCCCACGCGTGTCACGCACGGTGGTGGAGACCCCGGCGTCGCGCAGCCTCCGGACGAACTCCCGCTCGACCGGCTTGGGGCTGGCGTCCCACCGGCTGCCAGGGGTCGGGTTGAGCGGGATGAGGTTCACGTGCGCCAACCTGCCGGCCAGCAACCGGCCGAGCAGATCCGCCCGCCAGGGTTGGTCGTTGACGTCCCTGATCATCGCGTACTCGATCGACACCCGACGCCCCGTCCGGGCCGCGTAGTCCCACGCGGCGTCCAGCACCTCGGCGACCTTCCAGCGCTGGTTGACCGGCACGAGCTCGTCGCGAAGCTCATCATCGGGCGCGTGCAGGGAGAGCGCAAGGGTCACCGAGAGGTCTTCGCTGGCCAGACGGCGGATGGCGGGCACCAGGCCGACCGTGGACACGGTGATGTGCCGCTGCGACAGCCCCAGGCCCTCGGGGGCCGGCGCGGTCAGCCGGCGGATCGCCGCGACCACCCGGGAGTAGTTCGCCAGCGGCTCGCCCATGCCCATGAACACCACGTGCGACAGCCGGGCCGGTGAGCCGGACACCACCCCGGAGGCGGCCACCCCGGCGAGGTAGACGGCCTGGTCGACGATTTCCGCGGTGGAGAGGTTCCGGGTGAGGCCGGCCTGGCCGGTCGCGCAGAACGGGCAGGCCATGCCGCAGCCGGCCTGGCTGGAGATGCAGACCGTGACCCGGTCCTGGTAACCCATCAGGACGCTCTCGACCAGGGAACCGTCGTGCAGCCGCCAGAGCGCCTTGCGGGTGGCCCCGTCGTCGCAGGCCAGTTCACGGACCGGAGTGAGCAGTTTCGGCAGCAGGTCGTCGGCCAGCCGCTCCCGGGTGGCCGCGGGCAGGTCCGTCATCCGCGCCGGGTCCCGGACCAGCCGCCCGAAGTAGTGGGTGGAGATCTGCCGCGCCCGGAAAGCCGGCTCCCCCAGCTCGGCGACGAGGGCCTTCCGACCCTCGAGGTCGAGGTCGGCGAGGTGACGTGGGGGCATCGAGGCCCGTCGGGCAGCGGCGGCGTCCGGATCGACCGGGATCATGGGCAGGCTCGTCATGGCCTGTCCAGTCTCCCACGCCCGCGCCGCCCCCGGCCCGTCCGCCGCTGTCCGGCCACCGCCGGAACCCCTGACCAGGACGGCAACCCGCCGTGATCCATGCCTCAGCTCACCACCGGCGCGAAGACCGCGAGCAGCAGGTACGCCGTGGGGACGGCGAAGAGGATCGAGTCGAGCCGGTCCATCAGGCCCCCGTGACCGGGGAGCAGGTTGCTCATGTCCTTGATGCCGAGATCACGCTTGATCATCGACTCGGCGAGGTCGCCGAGGACCGCCGCGATCGACACCGCCACCCCGAACAGGGCTCCCCACCAGGGCGCCACGTCGAACAACAGCCAGATCAGCAGGGCGCTGCCGAGCGCCGCCGTGCCGACCGAGCCGTAGAAGCCCTCCCAGGACTTGCTCGGGCTGATCGTGGGGGCCATCTTGCGCTTGCCGAAGTTGGCGCCGGCGGCGTAGCCACCGGTGTCGGAGAGGACCACCGCGACCAGGGTGACCAGCACCCGGAGGTGACCGTCCCCGGGGACGGCGGCGAGCAGCGCGGCGAACCCGGCGAGGAACGGCACGTAGACGGCGATCAGGGTGGCCGCGGTCATGTCCCGGCCCAGACCGGCCTTGCCCTCGGAGAGCCGCCACACCAGGGTCGCCGCCAGGGTGACCAGCAGTCCCAGCACCAGCGCGTCCGGACCGGACCACCAGGCCAGTCCGACGGTGAGCACGCCACCGGCGATCAGCGGGACCACCGGTGGGTGGGCGCCGGCGCGGCGCACCGCGCGGCTCATCTCCCACATGCCGACCGCCACCGCTGCGGCCAGCACGACCAGGAACGCCAGGATCTCGGTGAAAAGCGGCACCAGGATCAGCGCGCCGAGCGCGAGCCCCACGCCGATGGCGGCGGGCAGGTTCCGGCCGGCGCGGCTGGAGCGGCCGTGTCCGGCGGCGGAGCCACCGCCCCGGACCGGGCGTCGCCGGCCCCGCCAACGGCCCGGTGGTCGCTCCGACGCGGGCTCCGCCGTCCCGGCGGGACCGAACGGGTCGTGCGCCGGTCCGTGCGCCGACGGGTCCGGCGCGGGCCCTGGCTCCGGTTCCGGCCCTGGGCCGGCAGCCGGCTCCGCGTACGGGTCGCCCTCCGGCCCCGGGTACGGGTCGGGTCCGGCCGCTCCGGCCGGCTGGTACGGGTCGGGGCCGTCGATCGGCGCCGGCCCGCTCGACCAGGCCCGGTCGAAGTCCGGGTGGCCGGGGACGAGGGTGGGCTGGTCGTCCGCCCGCGCCTCGTCGTACTCCTCGGGGGTCCAGGTCACGACGGGCTGTTCGGCGTACGCCTGCCGGACCCGGCTACCGGGCCCCAGGTCGTGCTCCGGCCACGGGAGGGCGGGACGGGCCGCGCGGTCCCTGCCGCGGGGCTCGATGCTGCCGTAGGAGTCGAGGTGGGACATCACGCACCGAACGGGTGCGACGCGAGTTCCACCACAAGACGCAAGACCAAGACCATCCCCTGCACGCGACTGTTGTCCGTCCGGTACTCCCGCCCGACGGCCGGGAGATCCCCACTGTTCACGCTCCGGCAGTGGCGAATCGAGCCGAGCCTACTGCACCTACGGGCCGCGCACTCCCACAGACGAGGCCTGCCGTACTCCGGGTGCGACCCGGCGGGGCCGGGCACTCCGGGTACGGCCGGCCATCGGGGGCGGACAGCCGACGGCACCGGTGTCCGCCGCCGCCGGGGCGGACGACACACCGGTGCCGGGTGGCGCGGACGGGCCAGCGGCCGTCCCGGCGCCGGTCAGACCTCGAGCAGCTCGGTTTCCTTGTGCTTGACCAGCTCGTCGACGGTGGCGACGTACCGCTGGGTGAGGTCGTCGAGTTCCTTCTCGGCACGGCGACCGTCGTCCTCGCCGGCCTCACCGTCCTTGACGATGCGGTCCAGCTCCTCCTTGCCCCGGCGGCGCACGTTGCGGATCGCCACCTTGGCTTCCTCACCCTTCTGCCGGGCGACCTTGATCATGTCGCGCCGGCGCTCCTCGGTCATCTGCGGGAGCAGGATGCGCAGCTGGTTGCCCTCGTTGTTGGGGTTGACGCCCAGGTCGGAGTCCCGGATCGCCTTCTCCATCGCGCCGAGCTGCGAGTTGTCGTACGGCTTGATGATCGCCATCCGCGGCTCGGGGACCGCGACCGAGGCCATCTGGGTCAGCGGCGTGGGGGTGCCGTAGTAGTCGATGATGACCTTGGAGAACATGTTCGGAGTGGCCCGCCCGGTGCGGATCGCGCCGAACTCCTCCTTGGCGTGCTCGACCGCACGCTCCATCTTCTCCTCGGCCTCGAGGAGGGTGTCGTCGATCACCTGTCCCCTCGCCTCCTTCTCGTGTTCGTTGTGGGCCTGTCGTGTCGATGGCCGGTCAGGCGGTGATCAGCGTGCCGATCCGTTCGCCGGCCACCGCACGGATGATGGTGTCCTCACCCTGGGCGCCGAAGACCAGCATCGGCAGACCGTTCTCCATGCAGAGGCTGAACGCGGCGGCGTCGGCCACCCGGAGGTTACGGCGCAGCGCCTCGGAGAAGGTGATCGAGTCGATCTTGCTGGCGGTGGGGTCGAGGTTCGGGTCGGCGGTGTAGACGCCGTCCACGCCGTTCTTGCTCATCAGCACCACGTCGGCGCGGATCTCCAGGGCCCGCTGGGCGGCCACCGTGTCGGTGGAGAAGTACGGCATGCCCGCACCCGCGCCGAAGATGACCACCCGGCCCTTCTCCAGGTGCCGGATCGCGCGCAACGGAATGTACGGCTCGGCGACCTGGGCCATCGTGATCGCGGTCTGCACCCGCGTCTCGATGCCCTCCTTCTCCAGGAAGTCCTGCAACGCCAGGCAGTTCATCACGGTGCCCAGCATGCCCATGTAGTCGGCGCGGGCACGGTCCATGCCACGCTTCTGCAACTCCGCGCCCCGGAAGAAGTTACCGCCACCGATCACCACGGAGACCTGCACACCACGGCGGACCACGGTGGCTATCTGCCGGGCGATGGCCTGTACGACGTCCGGGTCGACGCCGATCGCGCCGCCGCCGAAGACCTCACCGGAGAGCTTGAGCACGACCCGCCGGGCCCGGCCGGGTGGCGGTGCCGTCGGATCGTCAGCCGCCCTGGTCCGATCACTCACAACCTGCGTCATCCGACCGCCCTTCCCCTCGCGCACGTTCCGCGCGCCGCGTCCCTGCGTCTCTGCCCGATGTCGACCCTATGTGACGAGGAGGCCGCGGTGCCTGTGACGTACACCTGCGACCTCCTCCTCGACGTTCCTGCCCACCGGGCGCGGCCGCGCCCGGTGACCGGCTCAGGCCTGGCCGACCTCGAACCGCAGGAAGCGGGTCACCTCGATGCCGGCCTCGGCCAGCACCTGCTTGACCGTCTTCTTGTTGTCGGCGACCGACGCCTGCTCGACCAGGACGTAGTCCTTGAAGAAGGCGTTCACCCGACCCTCGACGATCTTCGGCAGCGCGGCCTCGGGCTTGTTCTCCTCGCGGGCGGTCTGCTCGGCGATGCGCCGCTCGGACTCGACCACGTCGGCCGGGACCTCGTCGCGGCTGAGGTACTTCGGCCGCATCGCGGCGATCTGCATGGCGACGGCCCGGGCGTCCGAGTCGGCGGCCTCGTCGGTCTTGCCGGTGTACTCGACGAGGACACCGACGGCCGGCGGCAGGTCCTGGCTCTTGCGGTGCAGGTAGACGGCGGTGGTGCCGTCGACCTTGGCGAAGCGGTTCAGCACCAGCTTCTCACCGATCTTGGCGGACTGCTCCTGGACCAGGTCGGCGACGCTCTTGCCGTCGATGGTGCTGGCCAGCAGCTCCTCGGCGGTAGCGGCGTCGCTGCGCTCGCCGTGCTCGACGAGCTGCTGGGCCAGGGCGATGAAGGCGTCGTTCTTGGCGACGAAGTCGGTCTCGCAGTTGAGCTCCAGCAGCGCCTTGCCGGAGTGCGCGACCAGGCCGTTGGCGGCGGTCCGACCGGCCCGCTTGCCGACGTCCTTGGCGCCCTTGACACGGAGGATCTCGATGGCCTTGTCGAAGTCGCCCTCGGCCTCGGTCAGCGCCTTCTTGGAGTCCATCATGCCGGCGCCGGTGAGGTCGCGGAGCTTCTTGACGTCCGCGGCGGTGAAGTTGGACATGGCTCTCTCTTCGGTGTTGAGGCTCGGTGGGATGGTCTGGGGCGCCGGCCGTCCGGGAGCGGACCGGACGCGGCGCGGAGCCGGCGCGGCCGGCGGGTCCGCCGCTCCCGCCCGCCGGGGCGGGAGCGGCGGCGCGGTCACTCCGCGGCGGCGGCCGCCGGCTGCTCAGCGGCAGTGGCCGCCGGCTGCTCCTCGTCGGCCTTCTTCGGCTCCTCGAGCAGCTCACGCTCCCACTCGGGCAGCGGCTCGTCGGCGCCGACGGTGCCCGCCTCGGGCTTCTCGTCGGCGCCCCGACGCCGGCCGGAACGGGCGATCAGGCCGTCGGCGACGGCGGCGGCCACGACCTTGGTCAGCAGCTCGGCCGAGCGGATCGCGTCGTCGTTGCCCGGGATCGGGAAGTCGACCTCGTCCGGGTCGCAGTTGGTGTCGAGGACCGCGATGACCGGGATGTTCAGCTTCCGCGCCTCGTCGACCGCGATGTGCTCCTTCTTGGTGTCGACCACCCAGATCGCGGCCGGGAGCTTCTGCATGTCCCGCAGGCCACCGAGGGTGCGGGTCAGCTTGATCTTCTCGCGGGAGAGCTGGAGGGTCTCCTTCTTGGTGTAGCCGGCGGCGGTGCCGCTGAGGTCACCGAGGGCCTCCAGCTCCTTCATCCGCTGGAGCCGCTTGTACACCGTCTGGAAGTTGGTCAGCATGCCACCCAGCCAGCGGTGGTTGACGTACGGCTGACCGACCCGGGTCGCCTGCTCGGCGATGGCCTCCTGGGCCTGCTTCTTGGTGCCGACGAAGAGAACGCTGCCGCCCTCGGCCACCGTGTTGCGCACGAAGTCGTACGCCTTCTCGATGTAGTCGAGGGTCTGGCGCAGGTCGATGATGTAGATGCCGTTGCGCTCGGTCATGATGAAGCGCTTCATCTTCGGGTTCCAGCGCCGGGTCTGGTGCCCGAAGTGGACACCGCTCTCCAGCAGCTGACGCATGGTCACGACGGCCATGGTGGGGTACTCCTCGAAAGATCCCTGGTTGTCACGCCCGGCCGGCGGCCGGGCGTCCTGGCGCCTGGTCGCCGGTCATGGTGGGCCCGATCGGCATCGGGACCAGGGGACCGTCGCCCCACGGGGAGACCGTGGAGAGGACGCGCGAAGTCGACCGCGCGAGGCGGTCGCCAGTCGACAAGTGTACGCCCCCACCCGGCCCCCTACCCCCGGGGTGTACCAGGACGGGCCGTGGTCAGTGCCGGCCGGGCACGGACGCCGCCGGCCGGGCACCCGGCCGAGGCCACTCACCCGGGGCGACAGGAAGGCCCGGGTGACCACCCGGCCGACGCCGACGAACGGGCGCGCCCGCCGGCACCGTGCGGGTCCGGCGGGCGCGTGCGGTGGAGGGCCGACGGGGATGCTCAGCGGGCGGCGAGCGCGGCCGCGAGGAAGAGCACCAACCCGACGGTCAGGTACGCGGTGGGCGGGCGCAGCCAGCCACGGCTCCCCTCGGCCAGCGCCAACCCGCCGGTACGCAGCCCGTAGAGACCGGCACCGAAGATCGGCAGACCGCCGACCAGGAAGATCCCCACGACGACGTGGGAGACCGGCGCCGGATCGGCGGTCAGCCCGTGCAGCAGCACCCGCAGGGCGGGAACCTCGAAGACCAGCACCACCAGGGCGATGAGGACCGCGAGCGCCGGACGGCGGGTTCGGTAGACCCCGTCCCCGACGGCGGGACCGGGGCGGCCGAGCGCGCCCATCCCGGGATAGCCCAGCGGATCCGCGCCCGGCGGCGGCAGGTCGGCACGGGGCATGACCGGCGGCATCGGGCCGGTCGGCATCTCCAGCGGATGGGGCGGCTCCACGGCCGGGCCCGTCTCGACGGCACGGTCGAGGTCGACGCTCCGACCGGCGTCGCCACGGCCGAGGTCGACGCCACGGTCCAGGTCGACGCCACGGCCGGCGTCCAGGCCACGGTCGAGATCGACGCCGCCCCGGCCCAGGTCGACGCCACGGCCGGCGTCCAGGCCACGGTCGGGATCGGCGCCCCGACGGTCCAGGTCGATCGCGCGGCCGTGGTCGGCACCGTGCCCCGCCTCGACGTTGCGACCCGGGTCCGTGCTCCGGCCGGCGTCGACCGTCCGGCCCGGCTCGGCGACCCGACCCACCTCGCCCGTGCGGGACGGTTCGACGACCGGGTAGCCACCGAACGGGGACTGCCGCACGGGGTCCGGAACCCGTACCCGATCCGGCGTCTCGACGTCGTCACGGAAGGAGTCGATCTCCTCCCGGAAGGAGTCGACGTCCTCCCGGAAGGCCAGTTCGTCCCCGGACCGCTCGCGGGAACGACGGGAGGCACGCTCACCCCGTAGGTCACTCCCGGTGACTCCACTCGCGGTGGAATCGGCGCGTCGGGACCGAGACGCCCGGTAACCCTCCGCATCCGGACGCTCCACCCCCAGTGGGTCGTCCTCGCGGTATCGGCCGGGCTCGGCATACCGGCTCGTCGGGGGGTCGGTCAGGTCGCCGTACCGTCGCTCACCGGTGTCACCACGCTGCTCAGGCGTCCGGAAGTCGTCACCCCGGTAGCGATCATCGCCACCGGCGTGCCACTCGGACTCGCCGTAGCCACGGTCACCGGAGCGCCACCGCGACTCCTGATCTTCGGGAAAGCTCCGTCGTCCGTCCACGACCGGCACCGTATGTGACACGGACCATCCCGCGCCATTCGCCGCTCCGAGATCACCTTCACCTACCCTTTTCGTTACTCGGAGTACAGATCGACGGGCTATCGACCCGGGCCGCCGCCAGCCGGCCATAGCACGGCCGGGGCATGATCGTCCGGTTGTCCACAACCGCCTCCGTCGTCCACAGGTGGGCGGTCCGGAGCTGCGGCAGCGGACCGGTCCGGTGCACGGTGCCGGCATGACGAGACGAAGCCAGGCGGTCGGCGCGTACGGCGAACGGTGCGCGGTCCGACACCTGATCGGGGCGGGGCTGCGCCCGGTCGCCCGCAACTGGCGGTGTCCGGAGGGCGAGATCGACATCATCGCCTGGGACGGCGACGTCCTCGCCTTCTGCGAGGTCAAGACCCGCCGCGACGGCAGCTTCGGCAGTCCCGCCGAAGCCGTCGTCCCGACGAAGGCCCGACGGCTGCGGGGGCTCGCCGTGCGGTGGCTGACCGAGACCGGGACCCGCGCGGACGACCTGCGCTTCGACGTGGTGTCGGTCCGCCTGTCCGCCGCCGGGGCCGCCCGCGTCGAGCACCTCAAGGGCGCGTTCTGAGATGGGCGGCCGCCGGTGAGCTACGCCAGGGTGCTCTGCGTCGGTCTGGTCGGGATGACCGGGCACCTGGTGGAGGTGGAAGCCGACCTCGCGCCGGGACTGCCCGCCCTCGCGATCAGTGGACTGCCGGACACCGCGCTGCACGAGGCCCGGGACCGGGTCCGGGCGGCGATCGTCAACTCCGGCGAGACCTGGCCCAACCGCCGCATCACGCTCAACCTGCTGCCGGCGACACTGCCGAAGTTCGGTTCGGCCTTCGACCTGGCCATCGCGGCGGCCCTGCTCGGCAGCGCGGGCCAGCTCCCGCTGCTGCCTCTGGAGGGGGTGGTGCTCCTCGGCGAGTTGGGGCTCGACGGGGCGGTGCGGCCGGTCCGGGGCGTCCTGCCGATGGTCGCCGCCGCGGCCCGTGCCGGCGTGACCCGGGCGATCGTGCCGGTGCAGAACGCCGCCGAGGCCGCGGTGGTCCCCGGGATGCGGGTCCGCGCGGCCGACAGCCTGCACCGGCTGGTGGCCTTCGTCCGGGACGGCACCCCGCTGGCCGAGCCGGCACCCGCCGCCGCGACCACCACCGCGGCCGGCCCGGACCTCGCCGACGTGGCCGGGCAGGGATACGCCCGCCGGGCGTTGGAGGTGACCGCGGCCGGTGGCCACCACCTGGCGCTGCTCGGGCCACCCGGTACCGGCAAGACCATGCTCGCCGAGCGGCTCCCGTCGATTCTCCCGGCGCTGGACGACGAGGCCGCCCTGGAGGTCACCGCGCTGCACTCGATCGCCGGTCTGCTGCCACCCGGCGGCGAGCTGCTGCGCCGGCCGCCGTTCCAGGCCCCGCACCACACCGCGACCGTGCCGGCTCTGGTCGGGGGCGGTCCGGGACTGGCCCGGCCCGGCGCGGTCTCGCTGGCCCACCGAGGGGTCCTCTTCCTCGACGAGGCCCCGGAGTTCACCCGGGGCGCGCTGGAGGCCCTGCGGCAGCCCCTGGAGGACGGACACGTCCAGCTCGCCCGGGCCCGGGGTGCCGCCGGGTATCCGGCGCGGATCCAGTTGGTGCTGGCGGCCAACCCCTGCCCCTGCGCCCGGCCGGTGGGGGACGTCGCCTGCGAGTGCAGCCCGCTGGCCCGCCGTCGCTACCTCGGCCGCCTCTCCGGTCCGCTGCGGGACCGGATCGACGTCCAGGTGACGGTGCCGCCGTTGCGTGCCGCCCAGCTGATGGGGACGGGTGAGGTGGCCGAGCCGTCGGCGGTGGTGGCGGCCCGGGTCGCGGCGGCCCGTGCGGCGGCCGCCGAACGGTGGGCGGCGGTCGGTCACCGTCTCAACGCGGAGCTGCCCGGTCCGGTGCTTCGCCGCCCGCCGTTCCGGCTGCCCGCCGGGGACACCGCCGAGCTGCGCCGACGGCTGGACACCGGATCGCTCTCCGCCCGGGGCTTCGACCGGATCATCCGGATGGCGTGGAGCATCGCGGACCTGGACGGCCGGGCCCGTCCGGGCCGGGACGACGTGTGGGAGGCGATCAGCCTCCGGACGGGAGAAGAGGCATGACCGACCACGACCACGCCGACCGGCTGGCCCGCATCGCGCTGACCTGGCTCGCCGAGCCCGGCAACTGGCCGGTGTACCGCCTGGTCACCGAGCTCGGTGCGGTGGCCGCGCTCGACCTGCTGCTCGACGGGGGCGCCCCGGAGGAACGAGTACGTCGGGCCGTGGCCGCCCGGGCCGGGTCCGCCGATCCACGGGCGGTGTCGGCGCAGGCCCTGGCCCGTACCGAGCGGCTGGGGGCCCGCCTGGTCACCCCGGCCGACGCCGAGTGGCCCGGCCGGGTCGGTGACCTGAACCGGCTGGTGCTGCCCGGTGCCAGCCGCTGGGTGGACACCGAGACGGCCCCGCCGCTGTGCTTCTGGGTGCGCGGCGGCTGGCCGCTCGGCGAGGCACTGGACCGGTCGGTGGCGGTCGTCGGCGCGCGGGCCGCCACCTCGTACGGGGTCCATGTGGCCACCGAACTCGGGTACGGGCTCGCCGATCGGGAGTGGACGGTGGTCTCCGGAGGGGCGTTCGGCATCGACGCCGCCGCGCACCGGGGGGCGTTGAACGCCGGAGGCGTGACGGTGGCGGTGCTCGCCTGCGGGGTGGACCGGCCGTACCCGATGGGCAACAGCGCCCTCTTCGA
The DNA here is from genome assembly GCF_030269285.1 of Micromonospora sp. NBRC 101691. Taxonomy (NCBI): domain Bacteria; kingdom Bacillati; phylum Actinomycetota; class Actinomycetes; order Micromonosporales; family Micromonosporaceae; genus Micromonospora; species Micromonospora sp. NBRC 101691. Next base: position 70,910 of record NZ_BSTB01000002.1, on the reverse strand, counting down.
CCGGATCGCCGAGACCGGCCTGCTGGTCAGCGAGTGGATGCCGGGCGCCGAGCCGCTGCGTCCCCGGTTCCTGATCCGCAACCGGGTCATCGCCGTGGCCACCCTGGGCAGCGTGCTGGTGGAGGCGTCGGCGCGCAGCGGGGCCACGCAGACCATGCGGCGGGCGCTCGCCGTCGGCCGTCCGGCGATGGTGGTGCCCGGTCCGGTCACCTCGGCCATGTCGGTCGGGGCGCACGAGCTGCTCCGCGAGTACGAGTCGGCCCGGCTGGTCACCGGCGTGCCGCACGTGCTGGAGGAGGTCGGACGGATCGGTGTCGACCTCGCTCCCCCGGCCCGGGGCCCGCACCGTCCCGGCGACCTGCTCGACGACGAGGCGGCGCTGCTGCGGGAGTCGTTGCCCCGGCGGGGTGTGGTAGGCCCGGACGTTCTCGCCGCCCGGGCCGGGCTGGACGTCCGGACGGCGTTGCGCAAGCTCGCCCTGCTGGAGGAAATGGGCCTGGTGGCGCGCCGCGACGGCGGTTATGCGATACCGCCGCGACGGCGCGGCCCGACGGTCCCCCGGACCGGGGCGGAACAGCCCGTCGCCGACCAGCGGTCCGGGCCGGGCGCCGAGGGCGGGTCCGGGTGCCCGGTGCCCACGGCCGGAGCCGAGCCGGCGTCGCGGGTCAGTCCCCCTCCAACCGGATCTCCACGTCGTGCCCCCGCATGCACCGACGGGTGAGCGCCGCCAGACTCCGGATCCGGGTCATCTCCGCCGGGGAGGCGGCGACCTCGGCGAGGCAGCGCAGCTCGGCCATGAGCCGGGGCGCCTCCGGGGCGCTCACGACGAGTTCCCCGGCGGGATCGAACCGGTCCAGCAGCGGCGTGCGTCCGCCACCGCGGGCCCGGGTGAGCAGCCGCAGCAACACGTCGTCGGAGTCGTCCACCACCTCGACCGGGACGTAGGAGCAACGGCGGGCGGGACCGGCGGACCGGACCACCCGGTAGAGCACGACATCCAAACCCATCCGGCCGCCTCCGCCCGTCGACGTCTGCCTGACCCGTACCGGACCGGCCCACCTCGACGAGCGGACGTCAGGCACGACGACCACGTCACCGGCGAGCCGGGACGGCCCCACGACCGGGGAGGCCGCTGTCGGCGACACCGGACGGTCGGGGCCGGCGGGTCCGCCGCGCTGCCACCCGCCTGTCCTCGACCGTAAGCTGAACCGGTGCAGCGGGACAACCACATCCCGGCGTGGTGCGCACGTCGGCTCCCCGGCGGCCGGGTGGTCGACGGCCGAGGCAAGCCTCACCCGCTGAGGAGCGGCCCCACCCGCGTGCTCCACGCCGATCGGCCCACCACCACCGCCGACGGCGGTGGCGGTGGCGGTGGCGTCCCACGCCGGTCGGCGGGGCCACGGTGAGCCGTGCCGACGACAGCACCCGGGCCCTGCACGAGGCGCTGCCCCCACCGCTGCGCGACGTGGTGGACGAGTTCGCCCGGCATCTGTCCCAGGTGCGCGACCGCTCGCCGCACACCGTGCGGGCGTACGTCGCCGACCTGGTCTCGTTGCTCGACCACACCGTCCGGATGGGCGGTGGCGTCCCCGCCGACGTGGACCTGACGGTGCTGCGCAGCTGGCTGGCGAAGCAGCGGACGATGGGGGCGGCCCGCAGCTCGTTGGCCCGCCGCGCCGCGTCGGCGCGGACGTTCAGCTCCTGGGCACACCGGTCCGGGCTGCTGCCGACCGACGTGGCGGCCACGTTGGCCAGTCCCCGGGCCCGGCGGGAGCTGCCCACGGTGCTCCGGGTCGACCAGGCCGCCGCGCTGCTCGACGCGGCCCGTCACCACCGGAGCGGCCGGGACCCGGCCGCCGCCTCCCGCGCCGCACCGGACGCGTCCATGCCCGCGCCGGACGCGACCGTGCCCCCACCGGACGCGACCGTGCGCGCGCCGGCACGGTCGGTCACCGCCGTCCCGACGCCCGAGCCGGACGCGACCGTGCACGCGCCGGAACGGTCGATCACCGCCGCCTCGACGCCCGAGCCGGCGGAGACGGTCGGGCGACGGCCCGACGAGGATGACGAGGCCGTGCTGCTGCGTGACCGGGCCCTGCTGGAACTCCTCTATGCCACCGGGGTGCGGATCAGCGAGGCGTGCGGGTTGGACACCGGCGACGTCGACCACGGCCGGCGGCTGGTCCGGGTTCTCGGCAAGGGGAACCGGGAACGGTCCGTGCCGTACGGGCTCCCGGCCCAGCGTGCCGTCGACGAGTGGCTGCGGCGGGGGCGGCCGGTCCTGGCCCGGCCGGGCTGCGGGAACGCCCTGCTGCTCGGCGCGCGGGGCGGCCGGCTGCACCCCACCACCGCCCGCCGGATCGTCTCCGCCCACGCCGACGCCGCCGGGCTGCCCCACACCAGCCCGCACGACCTGCGCCACTCGGCTGCCACGCACCTGTTGGAGGGCGGCGCGGACCTGCGGGCGGTGCAGGAGATCCTCGGCCACTCCTCGCTGGCGAGCACGCAGATCTACACGCACGTGTCGGTGGAACGCCTGCGGGCCGCATACCGGCAGGCCCACCCCCGCGCCTGACCGGCCGACCAGGCACCGGGCGCGGGCGCGGCGCGGCGGCCAGGCGGTGTCCGGTCGAGGGACCGCACCGGCGCCGGCCTCGCCCCTGCCACGAACCCCGAAACCCGGACCGGAGGCGGGCTACGATCACCGGGTGACCGTCCCGCAGCCCCCCGCCCCGCTGCCCGGCGCCCGGTTGCTGTTCTCCCTCGATCCGGCGGTCAGCCACCTCAACCACGGCGCGTTCGGCACCGTCCCGCTCCCGGTGCAACGGGCCCAGCAACGGCTGCGGGACGAGATGGAGGCGAATCCGCACCGCTTCTTCTCCCGGGGTCTGGTCGAGCGGGTCGCCCACGCCCGACGGCACCTCGCCGGTTTCCTCGGTGCCGATCCGGAGGGCAGCGCGCTGGTCGGCAACACCACCACCGGGGTCGCCGTGGCGCTCCAGTCGCTCGGCCTGCGCCCCGGCGACGAGGTGCTGACGACCGACCACTGCTACGGAGCCGTCGTCCTCTCGGTGCACCGGGAGTGCGGGCGGACGGGCGCCTCGTCCCGGGTCCTCCCGGTGCCGCTCGGCGCCACCGACGAGGAGATCGTGGAGACCGTCCGCACCGGGCTGCGACCGGGGCGGACCCGGTTGCTCGTGGTCGACCAGATCAGCTCGGCCACCGCCCGGCTGTTCCCGGTCGCGGCCATCGTCGGTGTCGCCCGCGAGCAGGGGGTGCCGGTGCTGGTCGACGCCGCGCACGTGCCCGGCATGCTGCCGGTCGGCGTGGAGAGCATCGGTGCCGACTTCTGGGTCGGCAACCTCCACAAGTGGGGGTACGCTCCGCGCGGCACCGCCCTGCTGGCGGTACGCCCGCCGTGGCGGAGCCGGATCGAGCCCCTGACGGTCTCCTGGGAGCAGGAGAGCGGCTACCCGGCGCGGGTCGAGTGGCAGGCGACCCTGGACTACACCGGCTGGCTCGCCGCCCCGGTGGGGCTCTACACGCTGCGCGGCCTCGGCGTGCAGCGGGTGCGTGAGCACAACGCCGCCCTCGCGGCGTACGGCCAGCGGGTGGTCGGGGACGCCCTCGGCGTGGCGCCGACCCACCTGCCGGACCCCGGCGGACCGGGGGTGGCGATGCGACTCGTCCCACTGCCGCCCGGGACGGCCGCCACCTTCGAGGGGGCGAAGGCCCTGCGGGACCGGATCGCCGACCGGCTCGCCACCGAGGTCGCCGTGGCGGCGTGGGACGGTCGCGGCTGGCTGCGCCTCTGCGGGCAGGTCTACAACAGCGCCGAGGAGTACGAGCGCCTGGCGGTGCGCCTGCCGCCCCTGCTCGCCCAGCGCTGACCCGTCCGCCCGGCAGCACGACCCGTCCGACCCGCAGCACGACCCGTCCGACCCGCCGGGCGACCCGCAGCACGACCCGTCCGACCCGCCGGGCGACCCGCAGCACGACCCGTCGGGCGCACCGGCGAGGGCAGCAGCCGCACCGGGACCGGCCCGAGCAGGGCGAGCGGGTCGAGGTACTCCTCGCCCCGGCGCAGGCCCCAGTGCAGGCAGGCCGGTGCCGGGCAGCCGGCGTGCCCCGGCGACAGTTCCCCCAACGGTGTGCCGGCGGCGACCCGGGCGCCGACCCGCACCGACGGGCGCACCGGCTCGTAGGTGGTGCGCAGTCCCTCGGCGTGTCCCACGGTGACCACCGGTCGACCGGCGACCATGCCCGCGAAGAGCACCACCCCGGCACCTGCCGAACGGACCCGGGCGTCGGCCGGGGCGGCCAGGTCGACGCCCCGGTGACCGGGCAGCCACGGCCGGGGCGGTGGATCGAAGTCGCGGACCGGAGGGGACGGTGCGTCCAGCGGCCACCGGAAGACCGGCCCGGCGGTCGGCCGCGCCGGGTCGGACGCCGACAGCGGTACGGGTTTCACGGGAGCCGACGCCCAGCCGACCGGATGGGCCGCCGGTCCGGTCGCCGGGAGAGCGGTCAACGCCAGCGCCGCCATCGGGGCCACCAGCGTGACCCGGTTCGGCACGCGTCTCCGTCGCGTCATGGCTGTCACGCCCGCAGCGTGCCCGGCACGGCCGGCCGACGCCACCGGCGGGGTGGTCACCTGTGGACGGCGCGACGCCCTGTGGACGAACGCCCACGCCTGCCGACGATCTGCTATGGCCGGCCGCCCGAGCAGCACCGGTCCCGGCTCTCTAGGCTGGCCCGGTGGACAGCGACTGGTACGCCTGGCACGCCGACTACGACGACCCGGACTCGCCGCTCTCGCACCGGCTCGCCGAGGTACGGCGGCTGGTCGGCGCGGCGCTCGACCAGGCGCCCGCCGGAGGGCTGCGTGCGGTCAGCCTCTGCGCCGGGCAGGGCCGGGACCTGATTCCCGTACTGGCGGAGCATCCGCGCGGCGTCGACGTCACGGCTCGGCTGGTCGAACTGGACCCCCGCAACGCCGATCTGGCCGCCGAGGCCGTCCGGGCCGCCGGGCTCACCCGGGTCGAGGTGGTCCGGGGCGACGCCGCGCGCACCGACGTCTGGGCGGATCTCGTGCCCGCCGAGATCGTGCTGGTCTGCGGTCTCTTCGGCAACATGACCGACGCCGACGTCCGAGCGGTGGTCCGGCACTGCCGGCAGCTCTGCGCGACCGGCGGCACCGTCGTCTGGACCCGGCACCGGGGCGCGCCGGACCTGGTGCCGACGATCTGCGACTGGTTCGCCGAGGAGGACTTCACGCTGCTCTCCCTCACCGGGCCGGCGATTCCCAGCGCGGTGGGGGCGCACCGCCTCACTGGTCGGCCCCACCCGCTGCCGGCCGGGGTGACCATGTTCGAGTTCGTCCGGTGACCTGACCGGTGGCGGGATCCGTCGTCGGACCGGCGGCACGGCCCGACGACCGACCGGCGGCGCGACGGCCCCGGCGACCACTGTGGAACGGACGGACCGGCCCGCCACGCGACGACGGCACGGTCAGCGCTGGCCGGACGGCGGCCGACGGCGGTGGTCGGGGATCAGCCTGCGGGTCGGGCGGGTGGCCTCAGCCGCCGAAGCCGGAGTCGGCGGGGAGGGAGATGTCCGGCTTCTCCAACTCCTCGACGTTGACGTCCTTGAACGTCATCACCCGGACATTCTTGACGAACCGGGCAGGGCGGTACATGTCCCACACCCAGGCGTCGTGCATCTCGACCTCGAAGTAGACCTCGCCGTCCGAGTTGCGCACGTGCAGGTCGACCTGGTTGGCCAGGTAGAACCGGCGCTCGGTCTCCACCACGTAGGAGAACTGGCGGACAATGTCGCGGTACTCCCGGTAGAGCTGAAGCTCCATCTCGGTCTCGTACTTCTCGAGATCTTCCGCGCTCATCGCACTCCGCCCTCCATGACCACATCTTCCCCCACCGGCACCGGCGGTCGAGGCTGCTCGCCCAACGCCACGCCGACGGTACCCCCTGACCGCCCTGAACGCTCCATCGGCTCGTGGCCGCCGGCCGTCACCGGACGCCGGGAGCGGGGCGGACGCCCGTCCCGGCCCGACACCGCCGCCACGTTGACGTACGAGAACCGGTGCTCGGCGCACGGCCCGTGCTCCCGCAGCGCGGCGGTGTGCTCGGCGGTGATGTACCCCTTGTGGTCGGCGAACCCGTACCCCGGGTGACGCGCGTCCAGCTCCACCATCATCCGGTCCCGGGTGACCTTGGCGAGCACGCTCGCCGCCGCGACGCACGCCGCGACCCGGTCGCCCTTCCAGACCGCCAGCCCCGGCACGTCCAGACCGTCGACGGGGAAGCCGTCGGTCAGCACGTACTCCGGCCGGGTGGTGAGCGAGGCGAGCGCCCGGCGCATGGCGGCCAGGTTGCACACGTGCAGGCCCCGGGCGTCGACCTCGTCGGCCGGGATCACCACCACCGCGTACGCCAGGGCCCGGGCGACCACCTCCTCGTACACCCGCTCCCGGCTGGCCGGGGTGAGCAGCTTGGAGTCGGCGAGCCCGTCGATCTCGCCCCGCCGGCCCTCGGGCAGCACCGCCGCAGCGGCCACCAGCGGTCCGGCGCAGGCACCTCGGCCGGCCTCGTCCGCGCCCGCGACGTGCCGGAAGCCCCGGCGTTGCAGCGCGCGTTCGAGGGCGTAGAGACCGCCGTCGCGGCGGACGACCGTACGTGGCGGCGTCAGCACCCCGTCCCACCTCCCCGCACCCGGGTCAGCAACGCCGGCAGGTCCACCGGGTAGTACCGCTCGGTGGTGGCCGCCAGCTCGTCCCGGGACCACCAGCGGTGCCCGGTGACGGTGGCCCGTTCGATGTCGTCGAACCCCGTGGTGTCCACCTCCCAGGTGGGCACCCGGACCAGGAAGAAGTCCTGCTCCTGGCGGTACCACACCCCGTCGAACGGGTACTCGACCGTCTCCCGCCACACCGGCTGGCCCAGTTCGGCGGGGGTCAGCCGGAGCCCGGTCTCCTCGGCCAGTTCCCGGGCCGCGCCGGCGGCGCTCTCCTCGCCGGTGTCCAGCCCGCCGCCCGGGGTGAACCAGTACCGGTGCCCGGGGCGGGCCGGGTCGACCCCGCGGAAGAGCAGGACCCGCCCGGCCGCGTCGAGCAGCAGGACGCGCGCCGCGCGCCGGGGGGTGGGGGCAGTCACCTCTCCAGCCTGCCAGACCGGCCCCGCTCCGCCTGCGACCACCCTGGCCCCGTCCTGGCGGCCCGGCCGGCGTCAGGGATTCGGGATGCCCTCGAAACTGCTCGGCACGGAGAGCCAGGTGGCCCGGCTCACCGGCCAGAAGACGGTGAAGGCCCGCCCCACCACGTCGTCGACGGGGATGGTCGCCAGGTCGATGTCCTGGAGCCGCTCCCAGTGCTCCAGCGAGTCGCCGGAGGCCGACCGGTGGTCGCCCATCACCCAGAGCCGCCCCTTCGGGATGGTGACGTCGAAGTCCTGGTCCGCGGGCTTGTCCCGCCGACCGTCGACGGAGTAGACGTACGGCTCGTCCAGCGACCTGCCGTTGATCATCAGTCGGTCCTGGTCGTCGCAGCAGACCACGCGGTCGCCCCCGACGCCGATGACCCGCTTGATGTAGTCCTCGCCGTCCGGGTTGCCGCTCCACTCGGTCGGCGCCTTGAAGACGATCACCTCGCCGCGTTCCGGGGAGCGGAAGTCGTAGACCAGCTTGTTGACCAGCACCCGGTCGTCGATCTGGAGAGTGTTCTCCATCGACGGCGAGGGGATGAAGAAGGTCTGCAACACGAAGGCGCGGACCAGCACCGCGACCAGGATCGCCACACCCAGGAGGACCGGCAGCTCCTTCCAGAAGGAACTGCGGGGCTTGTCGGTCTGCTCGTCTATCACGAGTGGAGCCTACGTCGCCCGACGCGCATCGATCGACCGGAACGCGCGACAAGCCCGCCCACGCCGACCAGCGGCGCGAACGGCAGCACCTGGCCGACCGGATCCGGTCCGGCCGGCGCGGGCGCGGCGACCACGGCGTCGACCTCGGCGAACGTCTCCGGCACCGGCAGCGACGACCAGCGGGAGGACGGCCAGACGACCAGGAACGCCCGGCCCACCACGTTGTCGATCGGCACCGGCCCCTGGCAGCGGGCGTCCTGCGAGACGAGCCGGTGGTCGCCCAGCACGAAGATCTGCCCGGGTGGGACGACCACCTCGTCGAACCGGCGGGACCGGCACTCCCGGGGGTTGGGGGGCAGGTCCAGCGGCGAGTCGCGCAACACGTACGGCTCGTCGAGCGCCACGCCGTTCACGGTCACCCGGCCCTGCGCGTCGCAGCAGGCGACCCGGTCCCCGGGGATCCCGATCACCCGCTTGATGAAGTCCTTCTCGCCCGGGCGACTCACCCCGACCAGGTCGCCGAGGGTCTGCCCGAGCTTTGCCAGGAACCCCGGCTCCGGCACCCCGTCCACCTGCGGCGCCCACCGGTCGGTGCCCCGGAACACCACCACCTCGCCCCGGGCCGGGTCACGGACGTCGTAGACGACCTTGTTGACCAGCACCCGGTCCCCGACCAGCAGGGTGTCCTCCATCGAGCCGGACGGGATGAAGAACGCCTGGAGCAGGAACGTCCGGATCAGCACGGCGAGGCAGAAGGCGACGACCAGCAGCAGCGGCAACTCCTGCCAGAGCGGCATCTGGCGGCGGGGCCGCCGCCGCCACGGGTCGACCGCGCCGTCCTCGTCCACCGACTGCACCACGCCCACTCCCCGCATCAGCACAAACGACTACCGCCCGCCGAGCCTCGTCGAGGCTCCACGGGCGGTGGACGATCCGTCGGCACTGCTGCGCCCGCCCGACCAGAGTAGTGTGCCCGGGTCGGAGGGGCTCCGGCGTGCCGGCCGGTGTGGCGGCGAGATCAGCTGGGCTGCTTCTCGCGCTTCTCCTTGATCTTGGCCTTCTTGCCCCGCAGCTCGCGCAGGTAGTAGAGCTTGGCCCGGCGGACGTCACCACGGGTCACGACCTCGATACGGTCGATCGCCGGGCTGTTGACCGGGTAGGTCCGCTCGACGCCGACGCCGAAGCTGATCTTCCGGACGGAGAAGGTCTCCCGCAGGCCGTCACCCTGGCGGCGGATGACCACGCCCTGGAAGATCTGCACACGGGACCGGTTACCCTCGACGACCCGCGCGTGCACCTTGACGGTGTCACCGGCGCGGAAGTCGGGGAGGTCGGTCCGCTTCGACTGGGCGTCAAGGGCGTCCAGGATGTTCATCGCTGCAACCTCGTAAGGCTCACGGCGCGCCGGTGGTCGGCACGCGAACGGGTGATTCTGATCCTCGGGTGGTGGCCGGTGGAGACGACCCCGGTCGGGGATCCTCGTAGCCGCCCACGGTGTGAGCGAATACGGCAACCCCCCTACTCTGCCATATCCCCTTCCGGTGCCGGGAACCCGGCCCGGTCGAGCGCCGCCCGGTCCTTCCGGTCCAGCTCGGGGCCGAGGGCGGCGAGCATGTCCGGTCGGCGTCGCGCGGTCCGGCGCAGCGCCTCGTCCCGCCGCCAGCGGGCGATCCGGCCGTGGTCACCGGAGCGGAGGATCTCCGGCACCTCGTGGCCGCGCCAACTCGGCGGCTTGGTGTAGACGGGCGCCTCCAGCAACCCGTGGGCGTGCGACTCCTCGTCCAGGGAGCCGGCGTTGCCGAGCACCCCGGGCAGCAGCCGGGTGACCGCCTCCAGGACCACCAGCACCGCCACCTCGCCGCCGAAGAGCACGTAGTCACCGAGGGAGACCTCGGTCACCGGCATCCGGGTGGCGGCGTGGTCCAGCACCCGCTGGTCGATGCCCTCGTACCGGCCGCAGGCGAAGATGAGGTGCTCCTCGGCGGCCAGCTCGTGCGCCATGGCCTGGGTGAACCGTGCCCCGGCCGGGCTGGGGACCAGCAGCCGGGGCGGCGGGGCGTCGGCCGGGGCGAGCGCGTCGAGCGCCTCGCCCCACGGCTCCGGCCGCATCACCATGCCCGGCCCGCCGCCGTAGGGCGTGTCGTCGACCGTGCGGTGCACGTCGTGGGTCCAGGTCCGCAGGTCGTGTACGGCCAGCCGGAGCACCCCCCGCGCCCGGGCCCGGCCGATCAGCGACAGGTCGAGCGGGGTGAGGTACTCCGGGAAGATCGACACAACGTCGACGCGCATGGCGGGGGTCGCTCCTGCGGGTGTCACGGGTGGTGCCGGCGTCACAGGTCGAGCAGCCCGCCCGGCGGGTCGACGACGACGCGACCGCCGGCCAGGTCGACCTCCGGCACGATCGCCCGGACGAACGGGATCAGCGCGGTACGTCCCTCGGGACGCCGCACGACCAGCAGCTCGGAGGCGGGCGCGTGCTCGACGCGGGCCACCTCGCCCAGGTGCTCGCCGGTCGGGGTGACCACGGCCAGCCCGACGAGCTGGTGGTCGTGGAACTCCTCCGGGTCCTCCGGCGGCGCGATGCCGGCGCTGTCCACCGCGAGCAGCGTGTTCCGCAGCGCCTCGGCGACGTCCCGGTCGAGCACGCCCTCGAACACGACCAGCAGGCGTCCCTGGTGCCAACGGGCGGACTCGACGGTCAACCGGTCGGGCACCTGGTACGGCACGCCCGGACCGGGCGCCGGGTTCGCGGGCCTCGCCCCCGGCTCGGTGGTCAACACCGAGCCGGGGGCGAACCGCGTTTCAGGTTCGTCGGTCCGCACCTCCACGGTGACCTCACCGCGGACACCGTGCGGCTTACCGATCCTGCCGACGACGAGGAGCATCAGTACGAGTCGACGATGTCGACGCGTACCCCGCGCCCGCCGATGGAGCCGATCACCTGGCGCAGCGCCTTGGCGGTCCGGCCGGACCGCCCGATCACCGTGCCGAGGTCCTCCGGGTGCACGCGGACTTCCAGCCGCTTGCCCCGACGGGAGTCCACCAGCCGGACGCGCACGTCGTCCGGGTGGTCGACGATCCCCTTGACCAGGTGCTCCAGGGCCGGACGGATGGCCACGTCAGGCCTGCTCACCGGAGTTCGCACCGGCCGGCTCCTCGGTCTTCGCCGCCTCGGCCTTCTCGGCCTTCTTCGCCGGCTTGGCCGGGGCGTCGGTCAGACCGGCCGCGGCCTTCGCCTCGGCCTCGTACGCCTCCTGGCGGTTGACCCGCTCCGCGGCGACCTTCAGCGGCGGCGGGGCCGGCAGGCCCTTGAACTTCTGCCAGTCGCCGGTCAGCTCCAGCAGACGCTGCACCGCCTCGCTCGGCTGGGCGCCGACGGACAGCCAGTACTGGACCCGCTCCGACTTGACCTCGATCACCGAAGGGTCTTCCTTCGGCTGGTAGATCCCGACGAACTCGATCGCGCGACCGTCCCGCTTGGTGCGGGAGTCGGCGACGACGATGCGGTACTGCGGGTTGCGGATCTTGCCCATCCGCAGGAGCCGGATCTTTACGGCCACAGTGTTTTCGCTCCTGTTGCGATTCTCACCGGCCCGAACGGGCGGTGCGGCGGGGTGAGAGCCGACCGGCACAGTGGGGATGGGCCGGGGACTGCTCGGGTGGACTGGCGGCATGCCCGGGTTAGAGGGCGCCGGACACGCGCCGGATACCAGCCAGCCATTGTGCCAGATTCCAGGCCGATCCCTCGCACCGGGTCGCCTCGGCGGCCCGTACGCGTCGGCCCGGCGGCTGACACGTGTCGGCTCAGCGGACGGGCTTGCGGTCCCAGCCCGGCGGCAGGGCCGACGGGGCGACCCACTCCGCCGGCGGGGTGAAGTCGCACCAGGTGCCGTCGAAGGGGAACCGTCCCGCCTCGGCGAGCGCGATCACCCGCCGCCCCTCGGCGCGGACCGCCGCCTCGTCGGCCACCCAGTAGTGCTCGGGCAGGGCGAGCCGCTCGGCGAACTCCTCCTCGTCCTTCCACTGCCAGCTCAGGTCCGATCGCACGACCACGTCGAGGTCCTGGTCGACCATGTCCACCCCGGCGAGGTGACCGTCGTCCCAGCGGACGCCCGGTTCCTCCAGGTTCACGTACCAGTTGGCGAAACATCCCTCTTCGTCGGAGAACCACCACACCGAATGGGCGGCCCCGGCGGGCAGGAACTTCAGCAACGGCGGGCCGTTCCAGCGGCTCACCGCCAGCCCGTAAGACGGGGAGGTCACCCACTCGGCGAACGGCATCGTCCGCATGCCCCGGCCGTCGGCGCTGACCTCGCTGGCCACCGGGGAGTCCCGGGCGATCCAGAGCAGCAGGCCGCGCTCGTCGTCGCTGACCACCCGGGCCGGGCGGACCCAGCCGATCCGGCCCCGCCGCACGTTCCGGTGCACGATCAGTCGTCCCGGCTCGAACCGCACCCGCGCCTCCCGCTGTCTCGCCGACTCGCCGACTCGCCCGCACGCTGCCCCGCATGCACGCTGCCCCGCATGCCTGCAGGGGACCCCTGCTCCGCACCGGGCGGTAACAGGGGTCCCCTGCTACCACCACCGCACGTCAGTACGCCCGGGCGAGGATGGCGACCAGGTCGGCCTCGTCCTCCGAGTCGGGCACGGAACCGTCGGCCCGCAGCAGGCAACGCACGGTCACGCCCTGGGCGTTCGCCTCGGCCTCGCCCGCGACACCCACCGCCGACCACGGCACCCGGGCCCAGCCGGTGGCAGCGGCCTCGATCGCCTCGGCCAGCGTGGCCACCTCACGGGTACGGGACTCGCGGTGGGCCAGCGCCTGGTCGTACAGGGCCTGCTGGTCGGCGGTCAGCGCGGCGAGCACCGCGTCGACCACGTCGGTCACCGGCACCGGGGTCTTCGAGCCGTCCGTCCGGCGGACCACCACCGCGTTGCCGGCGGCCAGGTCCCGGGGCCCGACCTCGACACGTACCGGGTAGCCGCGCAGCTCGGCGTCGACGGCCCGGCGGCCGAACGGGGTGTCGGTGCGGTCGTCGAGCGCGACCCGGACCCCGGCGTCCCGCAGCGCGTCGCGGAGCTTGCCGGCCGCCGCGCCGACGCCCTCGCCGTCCTTGACCACCATCACGTACGCCTGGACCGGCGCCAGCTTCGGCGGCACCCGCAGGCCGTTGTCGTCGCCGTGGCACATGATCAGCCCGCCGAGCATCCGGGTCGAGGTGCCCCAGGAGGTCGTCCAGGCGTGCTCCCGGCCGCCCTCGGCGGAGGAGTAGGTGATGTCGAACGCCTTGGCGAAGTTCTGCCCCAGCTCGTGGCTGGTGCCGAGCTGGAGGGCCTTGCCGTCGCCCATCATGCCTTCGAGCGTGTAGGTCGCGGTCGCCCCGGCGAACCGCTCCCGGGCGGTCTTCAGACCCACCTGCACCGGGATGGCCAGGACGTTGACCATGAGGTCCTCGTACGCCTCGTGCAGGATCCTCCGGGCGTAGGAGCGGGCGTCGGACCTGGTCGCGTGCGCGGTGTGCCCCTCCTGCCAGAGGAACTCGCTGGTGCGCAGGAAGACCCGGGGGCGCAGCTCCCAGCGGACCACGTTGGCCCACTGGTTGAGCAGAAGCGGGAGGTCCCGGTAGGAGTCCACCCACTTGGCCATGAACTCACCGATGACCGTCTCGCTGGTCGGCCGCACCACCACCGGCTCGGCGAGCTGCTTGCCGCCGCCGTGGGTGACCACGGCCAGCTCGGGCGAGAAGCCCTCGACGTGCTCGGCCTCCCGCTTCAGGTAGCTCTCCGGGATGAAGAGCGGGAAGTACGCGTTCTCCGCGCCGGCGTCCTTGATCCGGGCGTCCATCTCGGCCTGCATCCGTTCCCAGATGGCGTAGCCGGCCGGTCGAATGACCATGGTGCCCCGCACCGGCCCGTTGTCGGCGAGCTTCGCCTTGGCGATCAGGTCCTGGTACCAGCGGGGGAAGTCCTCCGCGCGGGGAGTGAGCACGCGTGCCATGACCGGACATCCTATGCGCCCGGCCGCCGGGACCCACGACCGGACGCGGCGGGTCCCGCCGGTCCCGGGCGGACGACGGGCGGCTCTGCCATCATGGGGGAGCCCGTTCCGGGTCACCGGACCGAATCCGCGCACCTCCCGGCGTCCGTCCGGCGATCCGGACGGACGCCCGGGCCGGCGACGCGGAGAACGGGAGACGGACGGTGGATCTCGCCGAGGCGTTACGCCAGGTGCTGCACGTGTCGCACCGCGCCCGCCCGGAGGACCTGCCGAACCTGATGATGCGGGTCGCGCCGCTGCTCGACGCGAGCGCGGTGCTGCTCTACCTGGTCGACCACCAGCAACGGTGGCTGGTGCCGCTCACCGGCCCGCTCTCCCCGTCCCGCCAGCCGGTGCCGATCTCCGGCACGGTCGCCGGACGGACGTTCAGCACGCTGACCGACCACGAGGTCCCCGACGCGGACGGCGTGTCGCGCTGGATTCCCCTGCTCGACGGCACCGAGCGCCTCGGGGTGCTGGAGGTGGTCAGCACCGGCGGCCACGACGAGGCGCACCACGACGACCTGCGGGTCCTCGCCGCCCTGATGGCCGAACTGACGGTCACCCGGGGCCTGTACGGCGACACCCTGGAACTGGTCCGGCGACGGGCGCCGATGCAACTCCCCGCCGAGCTGTTGCGCGCCCAACTCCCGCCGTTGACCTTCTCCACCGGACGGCTGGTGATCAGCGGACTGCTGGAGCCCTGCTACCAGGTGGGCGGGGACGCCTTCGACTACGCGGTCAACGGGGACCTGGCCCATCTGGCGCTCTTCGACGCGGTCGGCCACGGTTCGCAGGGCGGCCTGCGGGCGGCGGTGCTCGCCTCGATCGCCCTGGCCGCGTACCGCAACGCCCGGCGCGGCGCGCTGCCGCTGGTCGGGACGTACCACCACATCGACTCGGCGGTCCGGGCCCACGACCGGGCCGGGATGATCACGGCGGTCCTGGCCGAGCTGGACCAGGGCACCGGACGGCTACGGGTGATCTCGGCCGGGCATCCGAGCGGGCTGGTGCTGCGCGGCGGAAGGGTGGTGCGGGTCCTGCCGACGCCGACCGCGCTGCCGATGACCCTGGGCGACCTGCAACCTCCGCAGGTGGTCGAGGAGGACCTGCAACCCGGCGACGACGTGCTGTTCTACACCGACGGCATCGTGGAGGCACGCTC
Organism: Micromonospora sp. NBRC 101691; assembly: GCF_030269285.1. Classification (NCBI taxonomy): domain Bacteria; kingdom Bacillati; phylum Actinomycetota; class Actinomycetes; order Micromonosporales; family Micromonosporaceae; genus Micromonospora; species Micromonospora sp. NBRC 101691. The sequence continues at coordinate 55,831 of NZ_BSTB01000002.1, read as the reverse complement.
GGCCGACGGTGAGCCGTTCGGCGTGGACCGGCTGGTCGACTTCGCCGTCCGGGCCCTGGCCGACGGTCTGCCCGCCCCGGAGACCACCCGCCGGCTCGTGCACGCCATCCTCGACCACCAGAACGACGAGTTGGCCGACGACGCCACCCTGCTGATGGCCCGCTGGCTCGGCTGACCGCGCCCCGCGCGAGCGCGACGGTCCGGCTGGTGCGCGACCGTAGACTTCGGCCGGATGGACGGGATCCGGGACGCCGCGCGGCAGCGGCTTCGTGACACGATCGTCGACGCCGCCCGCGCGCAGGCCGTCGCCGTCGGCTGGGACGGCGTGCGCATGGGCGGTGTGGCGAGCGCGGCGGGGGTGAGCCGGCAGACCGTCTACAACGAGTTCGGCAGCAAGGCGGGGCTGGCCGAGGCGCTCGCCCGCCGTGAGGTCGACCGGTTCGTCGCGGACGTCCGGGCGACGCTGCGCCGGCACGGCGACGACGTGCGCTCCGGGGCGTACGCGGCGATCGCGCACACCCTCACCGAGGCGGCCGGCAACCCGCTGGTCAAGGCGATCCTGACCAGTGCCCGGGGTGGCTCGGACGCGCTGCTGCCCTACCTGACGACGCGTGCGGAGCTGGTCCTCGACGAGGCGACGGGCGCGTTGCTGGAGTGGGCCGGTCACCGGCTGCCGGAGGCCGACCCGGAGGCCCAAGCCTTCGCCGCCGACGCGGTCGTCCGCCTGGTGGTCAGCCACATCGTGCTGCCGCAGGCACCCCCCGACCGGACCGCACGGCACCTGACGAACCTGGCGCTCCACCTGCTCTCCGCCACCACGGCCACCCCGGCGGCCACGCCGGCCCCACGGACGAGCACCACGACAGCGACGCCCGCCCCGGACACCACGCCCACCCCGGCGGTCGACCACGGGGGCACCGGCGCCCGGCGGGTCGACCCGCCGACCTCGTGAGCGCCGGACGGGGCGGCCCGCCCGCACTCCGTACGGTCAGCGGAGCGGGCGACCCCGGAGGACGACGCGGCTGGGGGCGCGCACGACACGCAGGTCGCGACGCGGGTCCTCGGGGTAGACGACCAGGTCGGCGGGGCCGCCCTCGGTGAGCCCGCCGAAGCCGAGCCAGGCGCGCCCGCCCCAGGAGGCGGCGGCGAGCACGTCCGGCGGGCTCATCCCGGCCCGCTCGTGCAACAGCAGCATCTCGTCGGCGGCCAGCCCGTGGTCGATGCCGCCGCCCGCGTCGGTGCCGACGTAGATCGGCACCCCTGCCTCGTACGCGGCCCGGACCACGTCGGGGAAGCCGTCCCGCAGGGCGAGCATGTGGTCGGCGTACCCGGGGAACTTCTCCCGGGCCTGGTCCGCGATCCGGCCGAAGGTCTGAATGTTGATCATGGTGGGCACCAGGGCGGTCCCCCGGCGGGCCATCTCGTCGACCAGGTCGAGACCGAGGCCGGTGCCGTGCTCCACCGAGTCGACCCCGGCGCGCACCATGATCGCGACAGCCTCCTCGGAGAAGGTGTGCACGGCGGCGCGTACGCCGGCGCGGTGTGCGGCCTCGACCGCCGCGGTCATGGTGGCCGCGTCCCAGGCCGGCGCGAGGTCCCCGACGCCCCGGTCGATCCAGTCGCCGACCAGCTTGACCCAGCCGTTGCCGGCGCGGGCCTGCGCGGCCACGGTCGCGGCGACCTCGGCCGCCGGCACCTCCACCCCGATGTCCCGCAGGTAGCGCCGGGGTGGGGCGATGTGCCGGCCGGCCCGGGCCAGTCGCGGCAGGTCCGGGTCGTCGTCGAGTTCGGGGTACGGGTACGGCGAACCGGCGTCGCGGATGGCCAGCACCCCGGCGTCCCGGTCCACGATGGCCAGTTCCCGCGCCTGCTCCAGCGAGCCGACCGGCGCGCCGCCCCGGACGATGCCGATGTGGCAGTGCGCGTCGACCAGGCCGGGCAGGATCCACCCGCCGTCGGCGATCGTCTCCGCGCCGGCGACCGGCTCGAAGGTCACCCGGTCCCCCACCAGCCACAGGTCGCGCTCCTCGTCGTCGGGGAGCACCACGCCGCGTACGTGCCAGGCCATTCGTCCTCCGTCTTGCCGGTAGCGGGCGGTCGCCGCCATTCTTCCCCGCCGCGCCGGAGGTCGCGGACCGGGCCGGGACGGAAACACTCATGTCCAATCCGTAACGAAACCAACACACAGAGCGACACGAACGGTTGATTGACAGATTTCTTTATTTAAGCCTGCCTTGATGTCGGGGGCACGCGGGATCAAGATGCACCGATGGATCCCGGGGTGCCCGGGCTCGTACTCCTCGCCTCACAAAGGAGCGTCACAACCGTGTCACCACGAAGATGGCGTGTGGCAGCGCTCGGTCTCGCGGTCGGTCTGACCATCCCCGTCGGGGCTGTCGGACACCCCGCCTCGGCCGCGCCGGACCAGGCCGGCACCGCGCGGGCGGTGGCCGCCAAGGTCGACAAGAAGGTCACCAAGCGGATCGCCGACACCGGCAAGTCGGCCTTCTGGGTCTTCCTCGACAGCCAGGCCGACCTGACCACGGCGGCGAAGCTGCGCACCAAGGCGGAGAAGGGCGCCGCCGTGCTGCGGGCCAAGACCGCCCACGCCGAGCGCAGCCAGGCCGGAGTCCGTGGCCTGCTGACCAAGCGAGGGGCCGACTTCACGCCCTTCTGGCTGGTCAACACCATCCGGGTGACCGGCGACGCCAAGCTCGTCGAGGAACTGGCCGCGCACGGGGACGTCCGCGAGATCGTCGCCGACGACCCGGTAAGCATCCCCACGCCGCTCCCCGGCCAGACCGTCGCGACGGTGGACGGCGTCGAGTGGAACATCGACCGGATCAACGCCCCGCAGGTCTGGAACGAACTGGGCGTCCGGGGCGAGGGCGTCGTCATCGGCGGCATCGACACCGGGGTCAACTACCTGCACCCCGCGCTCAACGCCAGCTACCGGGGCCGGGCCGCCGACGGCAGCTACGACCACGACTACAACTGGTTCGACCCGTCCGGCGCGTGCAGCACCGACGAGCCCTGCGACAACAACGACCACGGCAGCCACACCATGGGCAGCATGGTCGGCCTGGACGGCGAGAACGTCGTCGGCGTCGCCCCGAACGCGAAGTGGATCGCCGCCAAGGGCTGCGAGTCCAGTTCCTGCTCGCGGACCTCGCTGCTGGCCTCCGGGCAGTGGATGCTCGCCCCGACCGACGTCAACGGCGCGAACCCCCGCCCGGACCTCGCGCCGGACGTCATCAACAACTCGTGGGGCAACACCACCTACGACCCGTGGTACGCCGAGACCGTCTCGGCCTGGGTGGCCGCCGGCATCTTCCCGGCCTTCTCCAACGGCAACAGCGGACCCGGCTGCAACACCTCGGGCAGCCCCGGCATGTACTCGATCAGCTACAGCTCCGGCGCGTTCGACGTGAGCAACGCGATCGCCAGCTTCTCCAGCCGGGGCACCGGTGAGAACGGCGAGATCAAGCCGAACATCGCCGCTCCGGGCTCGAACGTCCGCTCCTCCACCCGCACCGGCTACGGCTCGTTCAGCGGCACCTCGATGGCCTCGCCGCACACCGCCGCCACGGTGGCGCTGATGTGGTCGGCTTCCCCCGCCATCCACGGGGACATCGCCGCCACCCGGGCCATCCTGGACTCGACCGCCATCGACGTGGACGCCCTCACCTGCGGCGGCACGGTCGAGAAGAACAACGTCTTCGGTGAGGGCCGGCTCGACGCGTACGCGGCGGTCGAGGCCACCCCGCGCGGCGCGCTCGGCACCGTGGACGGCCACGTCACCTCCGGCGGCGCGCCGCTCGCCGGGGCCACCGTGACCGTGACCGGCCCGACGACCCGCACCGGCGCCACCGCCGCCGACGGGTCGTACGGGTTCGACCGGCTCATGGTCGGCGACTACACCGTGACGGTCAGCAAGTTCGGCTACGTCACCGCCACCGGGCAGGTGACGGTCACCGAGAACCAGACGGTCAGCAAGGACCTCGTCGTCGAGCAGGCCCCCTCGGCCACGCTCAGCGGCACGGTGAGCACCTCGGCCGGACCGGCGGCGGGCGCCGCCGTCAGCGTGCTGAACACCCCGCTCACCGCCACCGCCGACGCGCAGGGCAACTACTCGGTCACCGTCCCGCAGGGCAGCTACGAGGTGCGCTTCACGCACGCCTACCGCTGCGCGGACGCGGTCACCCGGGCGACGACCGTCGACGCCGACACGGACCTGGACGTCGCCCTGCCCGACCGGGTGGACAGCTTCGGGTACGCCTGCGGCGCAGCCGGCGGCACCTTCACCCCCGGCACCGAACTGCTGAACGTCACCGGCGACGACCGGGCCACGACGGTCTCCCTCCCCTTCCGGGTGCCGCTGTACGGCAGGTCGTACAAGGACGCCTGGGTCAGCACCAACGGTGTGCTGGGCTTCGGCACCTCGTCCACCAGCCGGGTCAACACCACGATCCCCAACACGGTCGCCCCGAACCTCGCCCTCTTCCCGTTCTGGGACGACCTCTACGTCGAGACCGACTCGGCGATCTACACCACGGTCGGCGGCAGCGCCCCGCGCCGGACCTTCACCGTGGAGTGGCGCAACGTGGCGATCTACGCCAACCGAGGCCAGCGGCTGACGTTCAGCGCCACGATCGGCGAGGACGGCTCGGTCGTCTACCGGTACAAGGACATCGCCAGCACCGGCGACGAGACCGGCACCGGGGCCACCATCGGCCTGGAGAACGCCGACGGCACCGCTGGCTTCCTCTACTCCTTCAACACCGGCGCGGTCGCCGACGGCACCGCCATCGCGTTCCGTACCACCCGCACCGGCGTCCTCTCCGGCGTGCTCACCGACGCCAACGACGGGCTGCCGCTGGCCGGGGCGACGGTCACCGCCACGGTCGGCGACGCCACGGTCAGCGACACCTCGGACGCCAGCGGCCGGTACCTCCTCCAGGCCCCGGCCGGCGCGGTCGGGCTGAGCCTGACCCAGCCGAACTACGAGACCTCCACCGCCACGGCCACCCTGGCCGCCGGCGCGCTGGAGACCCGGTCGGCGGCGCTGCGCACCGCCCGGATCGGCGCCAACGCCAGCAGCGTCACGGTGACCGCTCCGGCCGGGCAGACCCGCGGCCGGTCGATCGCCCTGAGCAACACCGGGTCGCTCGGTACGGACGTGACGGTGACCGAACTGGACGCCGACGGCTTCCCGGCGGACCTCGGCTGGCTAGAGCTGTCCGGCAGCACCGCCACCGTGGCGGCCGGTGGCCGGCACACCGTCGGGGTGACGGTCCGCACCGCCGGGCTGGCCCCGGGCAGCCACCACCAGGCGAAGGTGCAGATCAGCTCGACCAGCGGCCGGAAGCCGGTGATCGTGCTGCCGGTCACCCTGGTCGTGCCGAGCTACGCGCTGGCCATCGACGCCGGGGGCACCGCCGCCCGGACCGATGTCGAGGGGCAGACCTGGTCGCCCGACCAGGCGTACGCCACCGGCAAGGCGGGCTACCTGGGCAGTTCGAGCCGCCGGTCCACCAGCACGACGATCACCGGCACCAACGACCCGGCCCGCTTCGCCACCCAGCGCGAGGGGATGTACGAGTACCGGGTCGACGGGCTCGCCGACGGCTGGTACACCGTCGAGCTGGACTTCGCCGAGGTCAAGCAACAGCGGCCGGACCGGCGGGTCTTCGACGTGCTGCTGGAGGGCCAGGAGATGCTGCCCTCGCTGGACGTGGCCGGTGAGGTCGGCAGCTACGCCGCGCTGAGCCGCACGTACACCGTCCAGGTGACCGACGGGCAGCTCAACGTCCGGTTCGTCACGCACGCCGGCTACGGCCAGCCGATCGTCAACGCCCTCCGGGTGACCAACCGCCCGGACCTCGGCGTCTGACCCGAGGTGAGTGGGGCCCGGCCGGTCGGCCGGGCCCCACGTCGTCGTACGGGGATCAGGCCCCCCGCTCCAGCACCGCCCGCCGCCGGGCGGTCAGCGCGGGCAGGTCGACCGAGACCTTCCAGGGCCGTTCGGTGACGAAGACGTCATCGGTGTGGGTGACCACGTCGTACTCCCCCCGGGGCCCGAGGGCGTACTCGGTGAGCGTGATCCGCTCGTGCAGGGGATCGACCACCCAGTACGTCGACACCCCCGCGTGCCCGTACACCTTCGCCTTGTCGTACAGGTCGCGGAAGTTCGAGGTGGGCGAGATGACCTCGACCGCGAGCAGGGCACCGTCGACCGGCACGGGGCTCCGGTCGGCGTGCTCCCGCCGGATCGCCACCACGTCCGGGCGGGGCTCGTTACGCCGGTCGATCCGCACCGACAGGTCGAAGCTGACGAAGTACTCGGGCGGGCAGTCGGCTTCGAGCGCGAGCAGCAATCGGACACACATGTCCTGGTGCAGGGCGGTGGGGGAGGGCAAGATCAACCTTCCGTCGACCAACTCGTACGGAAGGTCCTTCGGTAGGTCGTCGAGGTCGTCGACCGTCCACTCCGACCGCTCGGGCAGGATGGGCGCCGCAGTCATGGAGAACTCCTTCCAGGGAACTCCGTCACCGTAGGCGTTCATCAGATCACCCTAGGTCATCGACACGCGGGTCAACCCTGCTTGCCGTCGCCCTTGCCGAACTTGTTGAAGTCGATCTTCGGGAGCTTGAAGCCCGGGGGCAGTCCACCCTGCCCGCCCAGGTCGTTCGGGTTCATCCCCGGCGGGAGCTGGGGCATGCCTCCCGGGAATCCACCGGGCATCCCGACGCCGGCACCGGCGCCGGTACGCGGCCGGTTGCCACCCTTGGTGCCCTTGCGCTTGTTCTTCGGGCTCTTGGTGGCCTTGCGCCGCCCACCGCCGGGCAGCCCCATCATGCCGCCCATCTGCTTCATCATCTTCTGCGCGTCGGCGAAGCGGTTGAGCAGTTGGTTGACGTCCATCACGGTGACCCCGGAGCCGTTGGCGATCCGCGCCCGCCGGGAGCCGTTGATGATCTTCGGGTTGGTGCGCTCGGCCGGGGTCATCGAGCGGATGATCGCGGTGACCCGGTCGAAGTGCTTGTCGTCCAGCTCGCCGAGCTGGTCCTTCATCTGCCCCATGCCGGGCATCATGGCCAGCACGTTGGCGATCGGGCCCATCCGACGGACCGCGATGAGCTGGTCGAGGAAGTCCTCCAGGGTGAACTGCTCGCCGCCCATCAGCTTGGCGGTCATCTTCTCCTTCTGATCGGCGTCGAAGGCCTGCTCGGCCTGCTCGATCAGAGTGAGGACGTCGCCCATGCCGAGGATGCGGCTGGCCATCCGGTCCGGGTGGAAGACGTCGAAGTCCTCCAGCTTCTCGCCGGTGGAGGCGAACAGGATCGGCTGCCCGGTGACCTCCCGGACGGAGAGCGCGGCACCACCCCGGGCGTCGCCGTCGAGCTTCGACAGCACCACACCGGTGATGCCGACGCCGTCCCGGAACGCCTCGGCGGTGCGGACCGCGTCCTGGCCGACCATCGCGTCGATGACGAAGATGACCTCGTCGGGGTCGACCGCCGCCCGGATGTCGGCGGCCTGCTGCATCATTTCGGCGTCGATACCGAGTCGACCGGCGGTGTCGACGATGACGACGTCCCGGGCGGCCCGCCGGGCGTGCTCGATCGAGGCCCGGGCCACCTGAACCGGGTCACCGGTGCCGTTGCCGGGCTCCGGAGCGTAGACCTCGACGCCGGCCCGGCCGCCGAGGACCTGGAGCTGCCCGACGGCGTTGGGACGCTGGAGGTCGGCGGCGACCAGCAGGGGCTGGTGCCCCTGGGCCTTGAGCCAGCGGGCCAGCTTGCCGGCGAGGGTGGTCTTTCCGGAACCCTGGAGACCGGCCAACATGATCACGGTCGGCGGCTGCTTGGCGAACTGGAGCCGCCGCCCCTCGCCACCGAGGACGGCGATCAGCTCCTCGTTGACGATCTTGATGATCTGCTGGGCCGGGTTGAGCGCCTGGGAGACCTCGACGCTGCGCGCCCGCTCCTTGACGTTCGCGATGAAGCCCTTGACCACCGGCAGCGCGACGTCCGCCTCCAGCAGCGCCAGCCGGATCTCGCGCGCGGTGGCGTCGATGTCGGCGTCGGTGAGCCGACCCTTGCCGCGGAGCTTGGTGAAGATCCCGGAGAGGCGGTCACTCAAGGTGTCAAACACGCGAACATCCCGTTTGTCAGTGTTACGGCGGGCACAACGCGGCCGGGGAACAGGGTCCGACCAACGTTTAGCGTAGCCCGCCGCCCGCACCCACGCCTCGGGCCGTGCCCGGCCGCACCACGCCCAGGTGGTTGCAGGGGACCCTTCCTCGGCAGAAAGCGGTAACAGGGTGCCCCTGCAACCACCCACCACCGGCAAGCCGCTCTCACACGACGGCGAGCACGGTGGCTTCCAGGTGGGCGCGCCTGTCGTCGTCCGGGCCGGCGCCGACCAGGTAGAAGGCGTCCACCACGTCCCCGCCGAGAGTGGAGATCCGGGCCGCCCGCACCTCGACGCCGGCCGCGTCCAGTGCGCTGGTCACCCGGTAGAGCAGTCCGGCCGCGTCGGCCGCCCGCAACTCCAGCACCACGGCGTCGGTCGCGGCGTCCCGGTGCCAGACCACCCGGGGGGCCGCGCCGCCGGTCCGGGCGGCCAGGGCCCGACCCCGCAGCCGCTGGATGACCGAGACGTCCCCGACCACGGCGCGGCGCAGGTCGGCGGCGAGCGCGACCGGATCCGGCGGCAGCCCGTAGCGGGGCTGGACCCGGCAGGTGACCAGGGCCCGCCCGTCGACCGTGGCGGCGTCGGCGGCGACCACCTCCAGCCGGTGCAGGGCCAGGCAGCCGGCCACGGTCGCGAGCAGGCCGCGCCGGTCCGCCGCGGCCACCGCCACCGTGTCGGCGGTCAGGTGGACGACCGGCAGCGGCTCCGCCAGCAACGCCGGGTCCGGGGCGGGGGGCGCGGGCAGGGCTCCGGTGTCCAGCGCGGTGCGGACCCGGCCGACGAGGCCGGCGACGAGGCGGCCCTTCCAGTCCGACCAGGCGGCCGGCCCGGTGGCCGCGGCGTCCGCCCGGACCAGGGCGTACAGCAGGTCGAGAGTGGCCACGTCACCGACCGCCTCGGCGACCCGGGTGATGGTCACCGGGTCGTCCAGGTCCCGCCGGGTGGCGACGTCCGGCAGGAGCAGGTGCAGCCGGACCAGCGTGCCGATCAGCGCCACCTCGGCCGGGGGCAGCCCGACCCGGGTCGCCACCGCCTCGGCCAGCGGCGCGCCGAGCACGCTGTGGTCGGCCGGGGCGTCGACACCCTCGCCGGGCAGCCCCTTGCCGATGTCGTGCAGGAACGCGCCGAGCAGCAGCAGGTCGGGTCGGTCCACCTCGCGGGCGAACCGGCTCGCCTCGGCGGCGGCCTGCACCAGGTGCCGGTCGACGGTGTACCGGTGCACCGGGTTGTGCTGCGGCAGGCTGCGCAGCCGGGGCCACTCCGGCAGCCAGGCGTCGACCAGTCCGTACCGGTCGCAGGTCTCCCAGGCGGCGACCAGGCCCGGACCGGCCCCGAGCAGGGTGACCAGCGCGGCGCGGGCCTCCGCCGGCCAGGGCGACGGTAGCGGTGGGCAGTACGCCGCGAGCCACTCGCAGGTGGCCCGCGCGATGGGCAGCCGGGTGGTCGCCGAGGCGGCGGCGACCCGGAGCGAGAGGACCGGGTCGGGGCGGGGTCCGATGGCGGTACGGGCGAGCACCAGCTCACCGTCGTGCTCGACCACGTCCCGGGCGACCGGACGGCGCACCGGGCGACCGTCGGTGCCGCGTCGCCGCCGGACGCGCAGCCGGTCGGCGGCCCGCCAGGCGTCGTCGAGCGCGTGGCTGACCGTGCGGGCGTCCCCGGCGACCCGGCGCAGCAGGGTGTCTCCGTCGTCCAGGTCCAGCAGCCGGGCCACCCCGGCGCGTTCCTGCGCGAGCAGCCGGTCGACCCGCCGGCCGACCTGCTGGTGCAGGGCGTCCCGGGTGTCCAGCAGCCGCAGGTGGGCGGCCCGGACCGCCGGGCGCAGCGCGTCGGTGAGCCCGGCGGTGGCGATGCCCCGCAGGATGCCCACGTCGCGCAGCCCGCCGGCCGCCTCCTTCAGGTCCCCCTCCAGCAGGAAGGCCAGCTCGCCGTGGGTCTGCCAGCGGCTCTCGGTGACCTCCCGCAGCGCGGGGAGCTGACGGAGGGCGGTACGCCGCCACTGGTCGGCGGCGGTGCGGACGAGTTCGTCGGCGACGCCCCGGTCCCCGGCGACGTACCGGGCGTCGAGCAGACCGAGCGAGACCTTGACGTCGTCCAGGGCCACCGAGAGCGCCTCGCCGACGGTGCGTACCGAGTGGTCCAGCCGAACCCTGGCGTCCCAGATCGGATACCAGATCGAGGCGGCCAGGTCGTCGACGCCGGACACACCGGTGTGCACCAGCACCAGGTCGAGGTCGCCGTGGGGTGCGCACTGCCGGCGACCGAGACCACCGACGGCGACCAGCGCCACGCCCGCCCGCTCGGGCAGCAGGGTGCGCAGCCACCGGTCGTGCCGCTCGGCGCGGTCGCGCCGGGCGGCCTCGCCGACGCCGACGACCCCGCCGACCACGGGAGCCGGGCCGCCGGGGGCGGCGGTCGGATCCGGTGCGGTCGGCGGGGTCATCGTGGGTCGGCGATCAGAGGGCGTCGAGGCCGCGCTCGCCGGTGCGGACGCGGACGACCTCCTCGACGGCGGTCACCCAGACCTTGCCGTCGCCGATCTTGCCGGTCCGGGCGGCGCCGACGATGGCGTCCACGACCTTGTCGACGTCGATCTCGTCGGTGAGCACCTCGACCCGGATCTTGGGCAGGAACTCGACCGTGTACTCGGCACCCCGGTAGACCTCGGTGTGCCCCTTCTGCCGGCCGTAACCCTGGACCTCGCTGACGGTCAGGCCGGCCACGCCGAGGGCGTGCAGGGCCTCCTTCACCGCGTCCAGCTGGTACGGCTTGATGACCGCGGTCACCAGCTTCATGTCCAACCCTTCCATCGCAGAAACGTTAGCCCGCGACCTTCTCGCCGACTCCGGTGGTGGGTGCGGGCTCGGCGGCCTTCGGCGTCGTCGCCGTCGGGGTGCCGATGCCGGCCATCGCGAACGCGCCACCGGCGCTGCCGGTCGAGGGCGAGAGGTCGTAGCCGCTCTCCGCGTGCTCGGTGATGTCGATGCCGTTGACCTCGTCCTCGGCGGAGATCCGGAAGCCGATGGTCTTCTGGATGACGAAGCCGAGCGCGAAGGCCACCGCGAAGGAGTAGACCGTGACGATCAGGGCGCTGAGGGCCTGCACGCCGAGCTGGGCGACCCCGCCGCCGTAGAAGAGGCCCTCGTCGGTGACGAGCGAGCTGACCGAGCTGGTGCCGAAGAGGCCGATCCAGAGGCAGCCGATCCAGCCACCGACGAAGTGCACGCCGACCACGTCGAGGGAGTCGTCGTAGCCGAGCTTGTACTTCCAGCCGACGGCGAGGGCGCAGACCGCACCGGCGACGATGCCGAGCAGGACCGCCGCCCACGGGGCGACGAACGCGCAGGCCGGGGTGATGGCGACCAGGCCGGCGATGGCGCCGGAGGAGGCGCCGACCAGGGTGGGCTTGCCGTCCCGGATCTTCTCCACGACCAGCCAGCCGAGGACGGCGGCGGCGGTGCAGACCTGGGTGTTGAGGAACGCGATCGCGGTGGTCGCGTCGGCGGTCAGCTCGGAACCGGCGTTGAAGCCGAACCAGCCGAACCAGAGCAGGCCGGTGCCGAGCGCAACCATCGGGACGTTGTGCGGCTTCATGGCCTCCTTGGGCCAGCCGAGCCGCTTGCCGAGCACCAGCACCAGGGCGAGCGCGGCGGCACCGGCGTTGATGTGCACCGCGGTGCCACCGGCGAAGTCGAGCGCGCCGAGACCGGCTCCGATGAAGCCGCCGCCCCACACCCAGTGCGCGACCGGGAAGTAGACCAGGGTCGCCCAGCCGAAGGCGAAGAGCAGCCAGCCGGAGAACTTGGCCCGGTCGGAGATGGCACCGCTGATCAGGGCGACCGTGATGATGGCGAACATCATCTGGAAGGCCATGAAGACGTAGAGCGGGATGCCGGTCTCGCCCCACAGGTCGGTCTCGGCCATGAAGGTCTTGGTGCCGAGGTACTGGCCGACGTCACCGATGACGCCGCCCTGGTCGGCGCCGAACGCGATGCTGAAGCCGTAGAACAGCCAGAGGACACTGACGAGCCCCATGGCCGAGAAGCTCATCATGATCATGTTGAGCACGCCCTTGGACCGGTTCAGACCGCCGTAGAACAGCGCCAGACCCGGTGTCATGAGCAGCACGAGCGCGGTCGACACCAGCAACCATGCGGTGTTGCCGGTGTCGATCGTCGGTGCTTCAGGCACGCTGGCCTCCTAAAGGTGAGGTTCCCTCCTTCACGGCTTCCGGGGCAGCGTCGCCCGTACGCCGGATGCGCGAAAGAATCCGCCCCGGCTGTTTCACCTTCGGTCCCGGCCCGGTTTCCGGTCGGTCACGGGTTGTTTCGGACGTGTGAAGAAGTCCGCACCTCAGCGCAGCGCCCACTCCAGGGTGTGCCGTTCGTAGTCGAGCAGGCGCAGGTCGCGCATGGGGCGACGGAGGTGACCCTTGTGCACGATCCGGACGAACGCCGGATCCCCGGCGGCGGCCATCCGGCGGATGCCCTCGACGTGGTCGACGATCCGCTTGCGGATGGTCCGGATCAGCCGGTGCCGGTCCCGGGGGATCAGCCCGTACGCGTCGGCGAAGAGGCGCAGCCGGCGCGGCCGGTCGGGGCGTTTCCAGCCGAGGGTGTAGGAGTCCCGGTCGGAGAAGATCGGCACCCAGGTCCACGCCGCGTACGCCACGTCGTAGATCCGCGCGCCGGGCGAGGCGAGGTCGAAGTCGATCAGCCCGAGGGTGCCGTCCGGCCGCCAGATGACGTTGTGCGGGGCGGCGTCGTGGTGACAGATGACCTCGGTGTCCGGCGGGGGCGGCCCGAAGGAGCGCCAGACCGCCCCGGGCGGCGGGACGAAACCGTACTGGGCGTCGTGGAACATCCGCAGCATCGTCGCCACCGTCACCAGCGCCTCGTCGGTGACCCAGTGCGGGGCGAGCGGGTACTCCCCGCACTCCCCCTCCAGGTACGACAGGACCTCCCGGTTGCGTTCGTCCATGCCGTACGCCCGGGGCGCGCCGGTGAAGCCGACGTACTCCAGGTGGCGCAGGAGGGCGTGCACCGCCGGGGTCCACGGTCCGGCGTTGCGCCGGACGGTGTCGCCCACCCGGACGACGGTGCTGACGTTCCCGCCGTGCAGCGGGATCTCCTGTGCGGTCACGTGCGGTCTCCCGAGGCCCGGTGCCGGCTGGTGGTGCCCACGCCCCCCGGTGGGAGGGTGTTCGTCGGTGGTCACCCGAGGTTACGCGTCCCGGGCGAGCGGCTCGGTGCCGAGCAGCGCGTCGACGAACTGCGTCGGCTCGAACGGGGCCAGGTCGTCCTTGCCCTCGCCCAACCCCACCAGCTTGACCGGAATGCCGAGTTTGCGCTGGACGGCGATGACGATACCGCCCTTGGCGGTGCCGTCGAGCTTGGTGAGCGCCACGCCGGTGACGTTGACCGCCTCGGTGAAGACCCGGGCCTGCTCCAGCCCGTTCTGGCCGGTGGTGGCGTCCAGGATGAGCAGCGTCTCGTCGATCGGGCCGTGCTTCTCCACCACCCGCTTGACCTTGCCCAGCTCGTCCATCAGGCCGATCTTGTTCTGGAGCCGGCCGGCGGTGTCGATCAGGACGGTGTCGACCCCGGTGGCGATGCCCCGCTTGACCGCGTCGAAGGCGACGCTGGCCGGGTCGGCCGCCTCCGGGCCGCGTACGGTCTCCGCGCCGACCCGACCGCCCCAGGTCTCCAGCTGGTCGGCGGCGGCGGCCCGGAACGTGTCGGCCGCGCCGAGGAGCACGCTGCGGCCGTCCGCGACCAGCACCCGGGCGATCTTGCCGCAGGTGGTGGTCTTGCCCGCGCCGTTGACCCCGACCACCAGCACCACCGCCGGCATGCCCTCCTTCGGCGCGGTGCGCAGCGAACGGTCCAGCGTCGGGTCGAGCGCGTTGACCAGCTCGGCGGCGAGCAGGGCACGCAGTTCGGTGGCGCTGCGGGTGCCGAGCACCCGGGTCCGCTCGCGCAACCGGTCGACGATCTCCCGGGTGGCGTCGATGCCGACGTCGGCGGTGATCAGGCTGTCCTCGATCTCCTCCCAGGCGTCCTCGTCCAGGTGGTCCCGGCTGAGCAGGCCGAGCAGGCCCTTGCCGAAGACGTTCTGCGAGCGGGACAGGCGGGAGCGCAGCCGGACCAGTCGCCCGGCGGTCGGCTCGGGCACCTCCAGCGGCGGCACCTCCACCACCGGAGGGACCTCCACCACGGGCGGCTCCACCACGACCCCGGTGGGCGCCTCGACCGGTGGGGCGACGGGCCGGTCCTCGACCCGGGTGGGTGCCGGCGCCTCCGGCAGCCGGGGCTCCGGCCGCCGCCGCAGCTTCGGCACGACCAGGCCGGCGACCGACAGGAGCAGCACACCGAGCAGGACCAGTGCGACTACGAGGTAATCCGCCATGCGGAAATCCTGTCAGATGCCGTCGCCGTCGGCTCAGCCACCGCGCCCGATCCGCGGCCGACCTGCGGGTCCTCCGGCGGGAGGTGTGCGTGCCGGAGCCGGCGGCAGGGTAGAAATGGTGAGCCCATCTCGCCCCGGAGGTCTTCCATGCCCAGTCCCCGCCTGCTCATCGGCCCGTTGCTGCGACGGGTCGTCGGCACGCGGGCCACCGTCTGGGTGGAGACCAGCGCGCCCGCGGTGGTCCGGGTCCGCACCGCCGACGGGGCCGAGGGCAGCGCGTCCACCTTCAGCGCGTACGACCACCACTACGCGCTGGTCGTGGTGGAGGGGCTCACCCCGGACAGCACGTCGACGTACGAGGTGCTGGTCGACGACGAGGTGGCCTGGCCGGAGCCGCGCAGCCCGTTCCCGCCGAGCGTGATCCGCACCCGGGCCGCCGACGACCGGGACCAGCCGGTCCGCCTGGTCTTCGGCTCGTGCCGGGAGACCACCCAGCACTCCACTGCCCGGAAGCTGCCGCCGGACGCGCTGGACGCGTACGCCCGGCGTCTGATGGCCGACGCGGACGGCCCGGACCGGCCCGACCTGCTGGTGCTCCTCGGCGACCAGGTCTACGCCGACGAGACCTCGCCCACGGTGCGGCGGCTGCTGCGTCGACGGCGGCGACGGCCGGCGGGCGCGCCGACCGACCAGGTGGTCAGCTTCGACGAGTACACCAAGCTCTACCTGGAGTCGTGGCGCGACCCGGAGATCCGCTGGCTGCTCTCCACCGTGCCGAGCGTGATGATCTTCGACGACCACGAGATCATCGACGACTGGAACACCTCGGCCGCCTGGCGGGCGGAGATGCGCGAGCAGCCCTGGTGGGCCGAGCGGATCGGCAGCGGCCTCGCCTCGTACTGGGTCTACCAGCACCTGGGCAACCTGTCCCCGGACGAGATCGCCACCGACCCGGTCTACACGCAGGTCGTCGCCGCCGGGGACGCCACCGAGGTGCTGCGCGAGTTCGGCCACCGGGTCGACACCGAGTCCGACCTGGCGCACGACACCGAGCGCTGGCGCGCGGTGCAGTACCAGTGGAGCTACGCGCTGGACCTGGGCCGGACCCGGCTGGTGATGCTGGACAACCGGTGCAGCCGGGTGTTGGAACCGGCCCAGCGGGCGATGCTCCCGCCGGGCGAGTGGGCCTGGTTCGTCGACCGGGCGCACGGCGTCTACGACCACCTGGTGGTCGGCTCGTCACTGCCCTGGCTGCTGCCCCCGGGCATCCACCACGTGGAGGCCTGGAACGAGAAGCTCGCCTCCTCCCGCCGGCCCTGGGTCGCGAACGCCTCCGAGAAGCTGCGCCGGGCGCTCGACCTGGAGCACTGGGCCGCCTTCCAGCGTTCCTTCGACGCGCTCGGGGCGCTCTTCGCCCGGATCGGCACCGGCTCCCCCGGCACGCCCGGGGACCGGGTCGGGGCCGGGCCGGCGTACGCCCCACCGGCGTCGATCAGCGTGCTCGGCGGGGACGTGCACCACTCGTACGTGGCGCGGGCGCGCTTCGGTGACGGCATGGTGACCCCGGTGCACCAGCTCACCTGCTCGCCGATCCACAACCAGGTGCCGGCCGGGATGCGCCCGTTGATGCGGCTGGGCTGGTCGGCGGGGCCCTCGGCGATGGTCCGCGCGCTGGCCCGCTCGGCCGGGGTGCGCCGTCCGTCGGTGCGGTGGCGCAAGCTCAGCGGCCCGTACTTCGGCAACGCGGTCGGCACCCTGCTGCACCGCCAGCGGGAGGCGGAGGTCACCATCGAGGGCACCACCAGCGACGGCAAGCTGCACCCGGTGGCGTACCGGCGACTGACGCGGGAGCGCTGAGCGGGGCACCGTACCCTCGTGGCGTGGACGATCAGCTACCGGAGCCGCTACGGACGGTGGAGCACGAGTTGACCACCCTGCTGCGGCGGGGCCGGACGGTCTCCTGGGGGCTGGTCAAGGAGGTGCACCCGCACCTCGAGCCGAACAGCTACAGCCTCCTGCTCTGGCTGCGGCGCAGCGGGTCGACCCGGCTGACCGACCTCTCCACCCGGCTCGGGGTCGGCAAGGGGACGCTCAGCCGGCAGATCCGGGGGCTGGAGGAGCTCGGGCTGGTCCGCCGGGAGCCGGATCCGCTGGACCGGCGGGCCGCCCAGCTCAGCCTGACCGAGGAGGGGCAACGCCGCTTCGACGCGGCACGCGGGACCCGGCTCGACGAGCTGGAGCGGGCCCTGGACGACTGGCCGACGGAGGACCTCGCGGAGTTCGCCCGGCTGCTGCGGCGGTTCAACCAGAGCTGGACTCCCGAGCGGGGCTGAGGCACGACTCACACCGGGAACAGGTCTCCACCTCCGAAAGTTGTTGCTTGAGGCAACCAAAGGTATACGGTTGCCCCGAACAACTTCTCGCCCCCGGAGGTATCACCATGTCCCAGGCCGCCGCGCCACCACGGACGACCCCGGTCGAGATGACCCACCGCCAGGTCCTGGAGGCCCTCTCCGGCCTGCTGCTGGGCCTGTTCGTCGCGATCCTCTCCTCCACGGTCGTCTCGAACGCGCTGCCCCGGATCATCACCGAACTGCGGGGCGGGCAGTCCGCCTACACCTGGGTGGTCACCTCGACGCTGCTCGCCACCACCGCCACCACCCCGCTCTGGGGCAAGCTCGCCGACCTGATGAGCAAGAAGGCGCTGGTCCAGATCTCGCTGGTGATCTACGTCTTCGGCTCGGTGCTGGCCGGACTCTCCCAGTCCACCGGGCAGTTGATCGCCTGCCGGGTGGTCCAGGGCATCGGGGCCGGCGGCCTCACCGCGCTGGCGCAGGTGATCATGGCCACGATGATCGCGCCCCGGGAGCGGGGCCGGTACAGCGGCTACCTCGGCGCGGTGATGGCGGTCGGCACCATCGGCGGCCCGCTCATCGGCGGCGTCATCGTGGACACCTCGTGGCTCGGCTGGCGCTGGTGCTTCTACGTCGGCGTGCCGTTTGCGATCGCCGCCCTGGTGGTGCTCCAGAAGACCCTGCGCCTGCCGGTGGTCCGACGCAAGGCGAAGATCGACTGGTGGGGCGCGACCCTGATCACCGCCGCCGTCTCGCTGCTGCTGGTCTGGGTCTCCCTCGCCGGCAACCGGTACGCCTGGGCCTCCTGGCAGACCGTCGCGATGGTGGGTGGGGCGCTGCTGCTCGGCGCGCTGGCGGTCCGGGTCGAGACCCGGGCGGCCGAGCCGGTCATCCCGCCGAAGCTGTTCCGCAACCGCACCATCACCCTGGCGACGGTGGCCAGCGTCGCGGTCGGCGTCGGCATGTTCGGCGCGTCGGTCTTCCTCGGCCAGTACTTCCAGATCAGCCGGGGCCAGAGCCCGACCATGTCCGGCCTGATGACCATGCCGATGATCCTCGGCCTGCTGGTCTCCTCCACCCTGACCGGCCGGATCATCACGAAGACCGGCCGGTGGAAGCGGTACCTGGTGGCCGGCTCGGCGCTGCTCACCCTCGGTTTCGCCCTGATGGGCACGGTCCGCTACGACACGAACTTCTGGCTGCTCAGCGTCTACATGGCGGTCATCGGCGTCGGAGTGGGCATGACCATGCAGAACCTGGTGCTGGCGGTGCAGAACACCGTGGGCGCGCACGAACTGGGCGCGGCCAGCTCGGTGGTGGCCTTCTTCCGCAGCCTCGGCGGCGCGGTCGGCGTCTCCGCGCTCGGCGCGGTGCTCGGCCACCGGGTGCAGGGCTACCTCGCCGACGGCCTGGCCCGGCTCGGCATCCCCACCGGCGGCGCGGCCGACGGCGGAGTCCTGCCGGACGTGCACGCCCTGCCCGGCCCGGTGCGCATCGTGGTGGAGAGCGCCTACGGCCACGGCGCCGGGGACATCTTCCTGGTCGCCACCCCGTTCGCCCTGATCGCGCTGATCGCGGTCTGCTTCATCCGGGAGGTGCCGCTGCGGCGGCACAACGAGCCGCTGGCCGACGAGGTCGAGCGGGAGTCGACGGTGGCCACCGGGGCCGGCGCGGCGGTGGTCCGCGTCTCCGGCGAGCGGAACTGAGGGGCCGGGCCGTGAGCGTCGGAGCGCCGGACCGGGAGGAGTACGGCCCCCGGTCCCGGCCGCTACCCTTCGAACGCGGCACGGACGGGCCCCGGGTGGTGCTCGTCGGGGTGGACGGCACCCGGACGTCGCTGCGGGCCGCGTCGTACGCGGCGGGGCTCGCCCGGCGGCAGGGCGCCGCCCTGGTCGTGGTCCTCGTCCACTCCCCCACCCTCTACACCGCGCTGGCCGAGGGCGTGGTGGCCGGGGTGGTGCAGCGTACCCACGACGACCTCGCCGCCGAGCTGCGCGCGGAGTGCCGCCGCGAGGCGGAGAGCCTGGGCCTGCCGGTCACCTTCCTGTCCCGGCGCGGCGACGCGTACGCCGAACTCTCCGCCGCCGCCGACGAGACCCTCGCCGACCTGGTCGTGGTCGGCGCCTCCGAGCAGGCCGGGCACCGCCTGGTCGGTTCCGTCGCCACCCGCCTGGTCCGCGCCGGCCGCTGGCCGGTCGTGGTGGTGCCCTGAGGCCGTCTCCGGCCGGGACGGGCGGCGTCCCCGGTCGCCGGCAAATCCGGTCGCCCGTTGTCACCCCGGGCGACCAGGATGACCGGATGACCTGGAGAGCACCGCAGACCACCCGTACCCCGGAACCCCTCGTCGGCGACGAGCGCACCATGCTGGAGGGCTGGCTCGACTACCACCGGCAGACGTTGCCGCTCAAGTGCGCCGGCCTGACCGCCGAGCAGCTCCGCACGCCCAGCGTGGAGCCGTCCGGGCTGACCCTGCTCGGCCTGGTGCGGCACATGGCCGAGGTGGAGGCCTGGTGGTTCCGGGAGAACGCCGCCGGGGAGACGGTCGACTACCCGTACTTCACCGAGGCCGACCCGGACGCCGACTTCGACGTGACCGACGCCGACGCCGAGGCCGACCTGGCCGTCTTCCACCGACAGGTCGAGCTGGCCCGGGCCGCCGCCGCAGGACGCTCCCTCGACGAGACCTTCACCGACCGGCGCGGCCGGGAACGGAACCTGCGCTGGGTGTACGTCCACATGATCGAGGAGTACGCCCGGCACAACGGCCACGCCGACCTGATCCGGGAACGCATCGACGGGGTCACCGGCGACTGACCCGCCCAGCCCCGCCGGGACGGGGCGTGCGGCGATGCTGCCGTGCGGAGGCTGTCGAGCTGCCCCGTCCGTGCGCCCGCCCGCCGGGGACGTCGCCACGCCCCGGCGGTCGGCGTCAGTACGCCAGCGCGGCCCGGACGTACCGCAGCCCCTCCGGCCCGCTCCACCGGTACGCCGACAGCCCGGCCACCCGGGCGCCGCTGATCATCCGGTCGTCGTCGTCGACGAAGAGCACCCGGTCCGGCGGGGTGCGCAACGCCTCGCAGGCGGCCCGGAAGTACTCCTTCGCCGGCTTGTGCACGCCGAGCGCCGAGGAGTTGACCACCGCGTCCAACTCGTCGGTCAGGCCGAGCGCCGCGAGGTCGGCGTCGAGCAGGTCGGTGGCGTTGGTGGCCAACCCGACCGGGATCCCGGCGGCCCGCACCTCACGGACGAACGCGAGCACGTCCGGGTCCACCTCACCCCGGTACGTCTGCCACTCCGTCACCGCCGCCCGCGCCCGCTCGGCGTCCACCGACTGGCTGGCCAGCGCGTCGGCCACGCTGGTCATCCAGTCGGCGTGGCTGACGCGCCCCACCAGCACCGGCTGGAGCCGTCCCCAGTGCATGGCGATGTCACCGAGCACGCCGGGGGTCAGCCCGTACCGCTGTTCCACCCCCGCCGCCACGGCCGGATCCCAGCGCCGCAGGACGCCGTCGAAGTCCACCAGGAGCGCCGTCGCGCGTTCCCGAGCCACTACTGAATCTCCTCGCTGCCGCGGAGCGGCTGGTCCTTGAGCCGTTGGCTGATCACCTGGGTCACGCCGTTGCGCATGGTCACCCCGTACAGGGCGTCGGCGACCTCCATCGTCCGCTTCTGGTGGGTGATGACGATCAGCTGGCTCTTCTCCCGCAACTGTGCCATCAGGGTGATCAACCGGCCCAGGTTGACGTCGTCGAGGGCCGCCTCGACCTCGTCCATGATGTAGAACGGGCTGGGCCGGGCCCGGAAGATCGCCACCAGCATCGCCACCGCGGTCAGCGACCGCTCCCCGCCGGAGAGCAGCGAGAGCCGCTTGATCTTCTTGCCGGGCGGCCGGGCCTCCACCTCCACGCCGGTGGTGAGCAGGTCGTCCGGCTCGGTGAGCACCAGCCGCCCCTCGCCGCCGGGGAAGAGCACCGTGAAGACCTGCTGGAACTCCCGCGCGGTGTCCTCGAAGGCGCTGGCGAAGACCTCCAGGATGCGGTCGTCGACGTCCTTGACCACGGTGAGCAGGTCACGGCGGGTGGCCTTGAGGTCCTCCAACTGCTCGGAGAGGAACTTGTACCGCTCCTCCAGGGCGGCGAACTCCTCCAGGGCGAGCGGGTTGACCTTGCCGAGCAGGGCCAGCTCGCGTTCCGCCTTCGCGGCCCGCTTCTCCTGCGCCGGACGCTCGTAGCGGACCGGATCGGGCACCGGCGTCCCGTCCCGCTCGGCGGCGGCCACGTCCGCCTGGGTGGGGGGCACCAGCTGGTCCGGGCCGTACTCGCCGATCAGGGCGGCCACGTCCAGCCCGAAGTCCTCGGCGGCCTTCGCCTCCAGCTGCTCGATGCGCAGCCGCTGCTCGGCGCGGGCCACCTCGTCCCGGTGCACCTGGCTGGTCAACCGCTCCAGCTCCGCGCCGAGCCGCTTGGCCGCGCCGCGTACCTCGGAGAGCTCGGCCTCCCGCGCGGCGCGCTCGCGCGCCACCGCGTCGCGGTGCTCCTCGGCCCGGGCGGTCGAGGTGGCCAACCGGGCCAGGGTCTCGCGGGCGCCACCGGCCACCGCCCGGGCGATGGCCGCTCCCCGGGTACGCGCCGCCCGGCGGGCCGCCGCGCGTTCCCGGGCAGCTCGTTCGGCGCTGGCCTGCCGGCGCAGCGAGTCGGCCCGACCGGCGATCGAGGAGACCCGCTCCTCGGCGGTCCGCACCGCGAGCCGGACCTCCATCTCGTTCTGCCGGGCCTGCGGCACCATCGCGGCCAGCTGGTCGCGTTCCTCACTCGACGGTTCGGCGTCGATCGGGGTGGCCTCGGCCAGCCGGAGGCGTTCCGCCAGCTCGGCGAGGGTCGTCAGGTCCCGTTCGCGGGCCGCCTGGGCCCGGGCCAGGGATTCACCGAGCCGGTCGGTCTCCCCCTTGGCGCTGCGGGCGGCGGCCCCGAGTTCGGCCAGCCGCCGGGCGGCGGCGTTGCGGTGGCTCTCCGCCTCCCGCTTGGCGGCGGCGGCGTGCTGCACCGCCTCCTTCGCGCCGGCCACCTCGGCCCGCGCGTCCACGAGCTGCTCGCGTAGCTCGGCACTGGCCTGCTCGGCGGCGAGCCGGTTCGACCGGGCCTCCTCGACGGCGGCGGTCACCTCGATGAAGCTGGGTGCCTTCGCCGAGCCGCCGGCCGCCGCGTACGCCCCGACCACGTCACCGTCCGGGGTGACCGCGCGCAGCTCCGGGTTGGCGGCGACCGCCTCGGCGGCGGCGGCGAGGTCGTCGACGAGCACCACGTCCCGCAGCGCCCGGTGCACCGCCGGGCGGAGCTGCGCCGCGCACTCGACCAGGTCGGGCGCCCAGCGGGCGTTGTCGGGCAGTTTCGGACGCAGCGCGTCGGCGGGACCGTCCATGCCGGGTCCGGCCGGGCTGCCGACCAGCAGTCCGGCCCGGCCGGCGTCGGAGATCTTCAGCAGCCGCATCGCCTCGACCGCCTCGTCGACCCCGGTGACCGCGACCGCGTCGGCCAGTCCGCCGAGCGCGGCGGCGAGGGCCGCCTCGTGACCGGGGGCGACGGTGAGCAGCCCGGCCAGGCTGCCGAGCAGGCCGGGCACGTCGCCGGCGCGGGCGAGCAGCGCGCCCGCCCCGTCCTTGCGGCGCAGGCCGAGGGCGAGCGCCTCCTCCCGGGCCTTCCAGGTGGCGGCGTCCTTCTCGGCCGACCGTTCGGCGTCGGTCAGCGCACGGACGCCGGCCTGCGCCTTCTCGTGGGCGGCGACCGCCTCGGCGTGCCGGGCGTCCAGCTCGGCGTTGTCCCGGTCCGCCTCGGTGGACTGCTCGGCCACCGCGTCCAGCTCGCCCTGCGCCTGCTCGGCGCGCGTCATCGCGTCGGTGTGGGCGGCGGCGAGGCGCTCGATCTCCTCCCCGGCGCTGGTGGTCCGGGCCCGGGCGGAGTTGACCTGGCCGGTGAGCCGGGCCAGCCCCTCGCGCCGGTCCGCGATGGCCTTCGCCGCGGCGACCAGTTCCCGCTCGGCGGCGGCGAGCTGCCGTTCCAGCTCCTGACGGTGCTCCACCGCCTCGGCCAGGCGGACCTGGTCCTCGGTGAGCGCCGCGCGCAGGTCCTCCTCCTGCTCACGGACCCGCTCCGCCTCCGCCTCCAACTGGTCCGGGTCGCGGCCGGGACGCTCGTCGTCCGGCGTGGCGCTGAGGTGGCGCAGCCGTTCCCGGGCGAGCTGCTCGATCGAGCGGAACCGCTCGGAGAGCGCGGAGAGCTTGTACCAGGTGTCCTGGGCGGCGGCGAGCAGCGGCGCGTCCTCGGCGAGCGCCGCCTCCAGCTCACCGAGGCGCTGCTGCACCTGGGTGTGCTCCTCCTCGACCTGCTCGCGGCGCTCGCGCAGGGCCGCCTCGTCGGCGATCTCCCGGTCGAGCGTGGCGCGCAGGGTCGCCAGGTCGTCGGCGAGCAGCCGCAGCCGGGCGTCACGCAGGTTGGCCTGGATGGCGGCGGCCCGGCGCGCCACCTCGGCCTGCCGGCCCAACGGTTTGAGCTGACGGCGCAGCTCGGCGGTGAGGTCGGTGAGCCGGTTGAGGTTGGTCTGCATCGCGTCGAGCTTCCGCAGCGCCTTCTCCTTGCGCTTGCGGTGCTTCAGGACGCCCGCGGCCTCCTCGATGAAGGCCCGCCGGTCCTCCGGCTTGGCGTGCAGCATGCCGTCGAGCCGGCCCTGGCCGACGATGATGTGCATCTCCCGGCCGATGCCGGAGTCCGACAGCAGTTCCTGGATGTCGAGCAGGCGGCAGGAGTCGCCGTTGATCTCGTATTCGCTCTCGCCGGAGCGGAACATCCGGCGGGTGATGGAGACCTCGGTGTACTCGATCGGCAGCGCGCCGTCGGTGTTGTCGATGGTCAGGGTCACCTCGGCCCGGCCGAGCGGGGCCCGGCCGGCGGTGCCGGCGAAGATGACGTCCTCCATCTTGCCGCCGCGCAGCGCCTTGGCGCCCTGTTCACCCAGCACCCAGGCGATGGCGTCGACGACGTTGGACTTGCCGGAGCCGTTCGGCCCCACCACGCAGGTGATGCCCGGTTCCAGCTTGAGCGTCGTGGCGGAGGCGAAGGACTTGAACCCCTTCACCGTCAGGCTCTTGAGATGCACCTTCTCGATCCTCGTCCGGTGGCCGCCGTACCGTCGCGGGCTGCCGCGCCGGGCTCGGTTGCCGTGCCGTTGTGGGCCGCGCGGACCTGGTCAACCCGCAGACTAACCCGCTGCCGGACGGGCCGGCGCATGCGACCCACCCCGCGGCGGGACGGAGGACGGAGGGTGAACGAGCGGTGCACAGAGCTGCGCGCCGGCACATACGTGTCGGCGCGCGTTTTCTTTCTGCTGCGATTCAGTTGTCCGGTGACCGGAGATCAGGTCAGCGCGGGCTCGGCCAGCCGGAGCAGGTCGTCCGCCTCCGAAGCCGCAGCCACGAGCCGATCGTTCTCGGCCCGCAGACGCGTGATCTCGAACTCCAGTGCCTGAACCCTGGCACGCAGCCGGGTGACCTCGTCGAGCAGGCGCCGGTCGGACGCCGCACCAACGTGGCCGTACAGGGCCTTCGCCATTTTGAACTCCTCGATATGCGCTGCCGGAAAGGCCGGCCAACGCGCGCCCACTGGTTCGCGGCTGCCATGCCGAGGAAAATTCGGGCATGACTGGGCGCGACTGGCGACACCTATATATTGGGCCGCCAACCCCCCGTTCGTCAAGTTCCCGCAGGCCGTGGATCATCACCGTGTCAACCCGAATGTCACTCGGATCGCCGTCAGGCACGGACGGTCAATGTCCGGACCGCATCACTGTAACTCCGCAGCGTTCCGAAGCGGTTACCTCACGAACACGTTTCGCCTTAACTCTTCCTTAGCGGCATTGCCGCTGCTCAGACCCGCGCCGTAGCGTCACCCCGGCCCGTGAACCCGACCCGTGGAGGCACAGGAGTGTACGGCTGGACCGACCCGATGGAACCGGACCGCGCCGAACGGCGCCCCGAGCCGCCGACGGAGGAGCCACCGTACTGGGACAACGGCCGCCCGATGCCCCGGTCGGCGTACCTGTTCGGGGACGAACCGGACGAGCCCACCGTCGGCCGGCACGACGGGCCACCCGCCGGCCACCGGCACGGGGAGCGACGCGACGGCTACGCGTGGGCCGGTGAGACGCACCACATCCCGCCGGTCGACCGGGACCGAACCCGCCCCGCCCCGGACGCGGTCCCGCACCGGAGCGTCGGCGCCCCGGTCGGCGACGGCCGCCACCGGTCGCGTCGCCGGTTCCCCCGACCGTTCCTGGTCGTGGGCGCCGCCGCGGCGGCCACGCTCGTGGTGGCCGTCGGCGTCGGCGCGGTACTGCTGCCCGACGACGAACCGCCCGCCACCGTCACCGCCGAGGAGGTGCCGGTGGCCCCGCCCCTGCCCGGCTCCGACCTGCCCCCCTCGGCGTCGGCCAGCGCCAGCCCGTCCCCGACCGTCCCGGCCAGCCCGACCCCCTCGCCCAGCCGGAGCGTCAAGCCGACGCCGGCCCCGAGCCGCACCACCGCGCCGTCACGGCGCACCGTCGAGCGGCCCAGCACCCCGACCACCCGGGCCACGACCGCCGCCGCCCCGGCCACCGGCGGCACCGAGCAGGCCCAGGTCGTCGCCCTGGTCAACGCCGAGCGGGCCAAGGCCGGCTGCGGCGCGGTCAGCGTGGACGCCAAGCTCACCACCGCCGCGCAGCGGCACAGCGAGGACCAGGCCGCCACCCGGAAGATGTCGCACACCGGGAGCGACGGCAGCAACGTCGGCGACCGCCTCGACCGGGTCGGCTACGACTGGCGCGGCTACGGCGAGAACGTCGCCTGGAACCAGCAGACCCCGGCCGCGGTCATGTCCGCCTGGATGAACAGCTCCGGCCACCGGGCCAACATCCTGAACTGCGCGTTCACCGAGATCGGCGTCGGGGTGGCGCGCAGCAACGGTCCGTACTGGACGCAGGTCTTCGGCACCCCCGGCTGACCTCTTCCGCCGCCGCGCGGCGCTCCGGCGTCGCGCGGCGTCCGGTCAGGCGCGCGCGGCCGTACGGGGACGGGGCTGACAGCGGGGGCAGCTGTACGACGACCGGTTCATGAACGGCTCCCGTCGGATCGGCGCACCGCACCGCCGGCACGGCTCACCCTCCCGGCCGTACACGTTCAGGGACCGGTCGAAGTAGCCGCTCTCGCCGTTGACGTTGACGTACAGCGCGTCGAAGCTCGTCCCGCCGACCGTGATCGCCTCGCCCAGCACGTCCCGGACGTGGCCGAGCAGCCGGGTCACGGCCGGGCCGGTCAACGCGTCGGTGGGCCGGGCACCGTGCAGTCCGGACCGCCAGAGCGCCTCGTCGGCGTAGATGTTGCCGACCCCGGAGATCAGGGTCTGGTCGAGCAGGGCCCGCTTCACCTCGGTACGCCGCCGCCGCATCGCGCCGACGAACCCGGCGTCGGAGAACTCCGGGTCCATCGGGTCCCGGGCGATGTGGGCGATCTCGGCGGGCAGCTCCGACCCACCGGCGGAGACGGCGAGACCGCCGAACGTGCGCTGGTCGACGAAACGCAGCTCCGGCCCGTCGTCGGCGAAGGTGAACCGGACCCGTAGGTGCAGCTCGTCGGGGGCCTCGGCGGGTTGGACGAGAAGTTGACCGGACATCCCGAGGTGCCCGACCAGCGCGTCCCCGCTGTCCAGCGGCAGCCAGAGGTACTTCCCGCGCCGCCGGACGTCCCGGACGGTCCGGCCGGTGAGCACGTCCGCGAAGTGCGCCGCGCCGGGCAGGTGCCGGCGTACCGCCCGGGGGTGCCGCACCTGCACCGCGACCACCCGTCGTCCGGTGACCCAGCGGGCCAGTCCCTGCCGGACCGTCTCGACCTCGGGCAGCTCAGGCACGGCCGGACTCCGGGCGTCCGTCGAGGGTGGCGTCGGCGGCGACCCGGCCGTCGGGCAGGTCGACCACGACCATCTCGGCGACGGCGGCGGGCGCACCGGTCGGGGCGGTCTCGGTGCGGGCCTCCGGGGCAGCGTCCTCCGGGGCGGCGGCGTCGGCCTCGGCCTGCTCGGTCAGGGTGCGCCAGGCAGACTCGGCCGCCCGCTGCTCGGCCTCCTTCTTGCTGCGCCCCTCCGCGCCGCCGTACCGGTTGCCGGCGACCACCACCCAGGCGGTGAAGGTCTTCAGGTGGTCCGGGCCGGCCCCCTCGATGCGGTACTCCGGCACCCCCAGGCCGAGCGCCGCGGTCAGCTCCTGGAGGCTGGTCTTCCAGTCCAGCGCCGCGCCCCGGCCGGCCGACTCGGCCATCAGCGGGTCGAAGAGCCGGTGGATGACCTCCGCCGCGGTGTCCAGGCCGTACTGGAGGTAGATCGCGCCGAGCAGCGCCTCCAGGGTGTCCGCCAGGATGCTGGCCTTGTCCCGACCGCCGGTCGCCTCCTCGCCCTTGCCGAGGAGGAGGTACTGACCGAGCCCCTCCGGCCCCAGTCCCCGGGCCACCTCGGCCAACGCGCGCATGTTGACCACGCTGGCCCGCAGCTTCGCCAGCTGCCCCTCGGGGAGGTCCGGATGGTTGCGGAAGAGCGCGGTCGTGATGACCACGCCGAGCACCGAGTCACCGAGGAACTCCAGCCGCTCGTTGGTGGGCAGGCCACCGTTCTCGTACGCGAACGAGCGGTGGGTCAGCGCACGCTCCAGCAGTTCCGGATCCAGCGACACGCCGAAGGCCGCCTCCAGATGGCCCACCGGGGCGCGGTGGCGCTTGTCGTTGCTCATGGGATCACCTCGGTGTGCGTGGTGCGGTCGGGAGTGTCGGTGGGGCGACCGGCGGAGAGCAGGGAGGCGACCCGGGCCGTGGCGTCACGCCGCCACAGGTGGGCGGCGAGCGCGATACCGGAGGCGACGTCCTTCCCGCGCGCGGCGCCGTGGCACACGACCACCGTCCCGGCCACGCCGAGCAGGGCCGCGGCCCGCGGCACGCCGCCACCCTCCGGCGGCCCACCGGCCATCGCGTACGCGCCCTCGATCGCCTTGAGCAGCACGTTACCGGTGAAGCCGTCGGTCACCACCACATCGGCACGCCCGCCGAGCGCGACGTCGTAGCCCTCGACCAGGCCGACGTACCGGCCGTCGCAGGGCAACGACAGCGCGGCCAGGAGCGGGTCGGCGGCCCGGCGGAGCCGGTCCCCCTTGCCGGGTTCGGTGCCGACGGAGAGCAGGCCGACCCGGGGGCCGGTGACCGTGTGGGCGACCGCGGCGTACGCCGTGCCGAGCACGGCGTGCCGGGCGAGCGTGGTGCTCCGGGGCTCCAGGGAGCCGCCCACGTCGAGCAGCACCACCGGACCGGCGACCGCCGGCAGGGTGGCGACCAGCGCCGGACGCCGTACGTCCGGCCAGCGGCCGAGGCCGAGCGCGGCGGCGGTGACCGTCGCGCCGGTCGACCCGGCGGAGACGACCGCGTCCGCCGTTCCCTCGGCCACCGCGGCGACCGCCGCCCGGACGGTCGTCACGGCCCGGGGGGCCCGGGTGGGTTGGTCGGCCATGGTGACGGCGTGCCGGACCTGACGTACGGTCACCCGGCTGCGCTGCTCCGGGGTGAGTACGTCGACGAGCCCGCCGGCCACCTCGGAGGGGCCGACGAGCAGCAGATGCAGGTTCGGGTCGGCGCGCAGGGCCCGCAGAGCGCCGTCAACCACGACGGCGGGTGCGCGGTCCCCGCCGAGGAGGTCAACGGCGATCCGCGCGGTGCCCGGCTCCTCCACCGGAACGCCGGCCGGGAGAACCCGGCCGGCGTCGGAGGGAGCCGGCACACCGGGCGATCGCCTGGACGTGCGCGCCACCCGACCCGAGGTCGGAGGCGTCACCCGGCGTCCAGGTCAGACCTCGAGGACCTGGCGGCCGTTGTAGGTGCCGCAGACGGAGCAGGCGGCGTGCGGCAGCTTGGCCGACTTGCACTGCGGGCAGGCCACGGTCGCGACCACGGCCGCCTTCCAGTTCGCCCGGCGGGACCGGGTGTTGCTGCGCGACATCTTGCGCTTCGGGACGGCCACGGTTCTTACTCCTCTTTACGGGTCAGTTGCGACAGGCCCGCCCAACGCGGGTCGATCTGCTGGTGACTGTGGTCGGCCGGCAGCTCGTCCCGATGCACCCCGCACTCGGGGCACAGTCCTGGGCAGTCCTCCCGGCAGCGCGGGTTGGTCGGCAGCATGAGCACCACCGCGTCCCGCAGCGCCGGCTCCAGGTCGATCAGATCGCCCTGCATCCGGCCCACCTCGTCCTCCTCGGTCGTGGCGTCCGTGGTGCTGTTCTCGTACGCGTACAGCTCCTGGATCGTCACGGCCACGGATTCGTTGATCTCCCGGAGGCACCGGCCGCACTCGCCCCGGACGGGACCGGAGACCCGCCCCGAGACGAGCACGCCCTCGGACACCGACTCCAACCTCAGATCGAGGTCGAGGTCCGCGCCCTCCGGCACGCTGATCAACTCCACGCCGAGGTCGGACGGCGCCGGGACCACCCGCTTGACCGTACGCAGAGCGCCAGGCCGGCGTGGTAGCTCCCTCGTGTCGAGGACCAGCGGCGACCTGGGGTCGAGGTGCGATGGCGAGTGCTTGGGCATAGTCAGACTCCGGCCGTGGACAGGCCGACACAAGAGGTTACCTGGACCGTCGCCCCACCGTCGAACCGGGGGCGACAGCCAGCCGCACCCCGGCCGGCCGCTGAGGTGCCGCTCAGAAGGTTAGCGGGCGCTCCGAGTCGTCGCCCCCGAAGGTCCCGATCTCCCGCAGCGCGTGCATCTTGTCCCGGCCACGCTCGATCGAGGCGAGGGCCCGGGTCAGGAACTGCTCGAAGTTGGCCAACGCGGTGTCGACGTAGTCGTCGACCTCCTCACGCAGCCGCTGGGCCTCGGCGCGGGCCTCGGCGATGATCCGCGCGCCCTCGTGCTCGGCGGAGACGGTGATCTCGTTGACCGAGACCAGCCGCGCGTGCTCGGCCTCACCCTCACTGATGATCCGGTCGGCCTCCCGCTTACCGGCGTCCATGATCTTGTCCCGCTCCCCGAGGAGCACCGCGGCCCGGCGCAGGTCGGCGGGGAGTTCGGCGCGCAACTCGTCCAGCGCGGCGATCATCTCCCCCCGGTCGACCATGCAGTTGTTCCGGGACATCGGGACGGAACGCGCCGTCTCCACCATGGCGATCAGTTCGTCGATGCGGTCGAGCGGGTCCACCGGTGTACCTCACTCCTGTCGTCGTCGGCCGACCACCATGATGCGGTCCACGGCCGGGTTCGTGCTGCACCCATCATGCGGGGTACGGGCGAGCGCCGGACCATCCCGCCCGCCCGGCGCGTCGCCACGCCGTCCGCGCGCGCGGACGGATCAGCCGGGCCGCTCGACGGTCAACCGGGCCCGCAACTGCTCCCGGACCAGGTCGGGCACGTGCGGCGAGACGTCCCCGCCCCACTTCGCGACGTCCTTGACCAGGCTGGAGGAGAGGAACGAGTAGAGCGGGTTGGTCGGCATGAAGAGCGTCTCCACCCCGGCCAGGCCGATGTTCATCTGGGCCATCTGGAGCTCGTAGTCGAAGTCGCTGACCGCTCGCAGCCCCTTGACCAGGACACTCGCCTGCTGTTCCCGACAGAAGTCGACAAGCAGACCCTGGAAGGACGCCACCCGGACGTTGTCGTAGGAGGCGGTCACCTCCCGCAGCATGGCGATCCGCTCGTCGACGGTGAACAGACCACTCTTCGACTGGTTGACCAGCACACCGACGATGACCTCGTCGAAAAGCCGGCTGGCCCGGCCGATGATGTCGAGGTGACCGTTGGTGACCGGGTCGAACGAGCCGGGACAGACCGCACGTCTCATGATCGGCGACCGTACCAAAGAGTGGTCTCGCCGTAACGCCGGCTGCGTTCGGCGGTGATCCCCTCCACCCACTCCACCGGCCCGGACCGGCTCGCCCGCTCGACCACCACCAGGGCGTCGGGGGCCAGCCAGCCACCGTCGACCAACGCGGTCAGGACCGCGGTGACCTCCCGGTCCGGCACCGCGTACGGCGGGTCGGCGAAGACCAGGTCGTACGGTCCGCCCTCCGGGCCGGCGGCGAGCGCGGTGGACACCTTCCCGGTCACCAGCCGGGCGGTCGGAGCGGCCCGGAGCAGGGCGATGTTCTCCCGCACCACCCGGGCGGCACGCGCGTCGGACTCGACCAGCAGCACGTGCCCCGCACCCCGGGACACCGCCTCCAGCCCGACCGCGCCGGAGCCGGCGTAGAGGTCGGCCACCCGGGCCCCGGTCAGGTCGAGGCTCGCCTCGACCGCGCTGAACAACGCCTCACGCACCCGGTCGGAGGTCGGTCGGGTGCCGCCGCCGGGCGGCGCGGCGATCCGCCGACCGCCGAGCGTCCCGGCCACGATCCGGGTCACCGTCGCCTCCTGTCCATGGCCCAGACGCTACGCGACACGCCGGGCTCAGCCCTTCTCCAGGTACTCGGCCCGCTCCTCGTCCACCAGGGCGGCCACCGAGGCGGCCAGGGCGGGGTGCCGGGCCAGCTCCGGGTCCTCCTCGACCAGGGTGATCGCCTCGGCACGGGCGTCGCGGATCAGGTCGGCGTCCCGCAGCAGGGAGAGCAGCCGCAGGTGCGAGCGGCGGCCGGACTGGGTCGCGCCGAGCACGTCGCCCTCCCGGCGCTGCTCCAGGTCGAGTTCGGCGAGCTTGAAGCCGTCGGTGGTGGAGGCGACGGCGTCCAACCGTTCCCGGGCCGGGGTGCCCTCGGTCGCCTCGGTGACCAGCAGGCAGAGCCCGGCGGCCGAGCCCCGCCCGACCCGGCCGCGCAACTGGTGCAGCTGGGAGACGCCGAACCGGTCCGCGTCGAGGACGATCATCACGGTGGCGTTGGGCACGTTCACGCCCACCTCGACCACCGTGGTGGCGACCAGCACGTCCAGCTCGCCGGCGGCGAAGGAACGCATCACCGCGTCCTTCTCGTCGGCGGGCAGCTTCCCGTGCAGTATCCCGATCCGCAGCCCGTGCAGCGGCCCCTCGGCGAGCAGCGGAGCAACCTCGGTCACGGCCAGGGGTGGCCGCCGCCCGGTGTCGTCCTCCTTCGGGGCCTCCTCCTCGGACTGCGGACCCTCGCCGATCCGGGGACAGACCACGTACGCCTGGTGGCCGGCGGCGACCTCCTCGCGCAACCGACGCCAGGCCCGGTCCAGGTAGGCCGGCTTCTCGGCGGCCGGCACCACGTGCGAGGCGATCGGCGAGCGCCCCTGCGGCAGCTGGGCGAGGGTGGAGACCTCCAGATCGCCGTAGACGGTCATGGCGACCGTCCGGGGGATCGGCGTGGCGGTCATCACCAGCACGTGCGGCGGCTGGTCGGCCTTGGCCCGCAACGCGTCGCGCTGCTCCACGCCGAAGCGGTGCTGCTCGTCGACCACCACCAGACCCAGGTCGGCGAAGTCGACGCCCTCGTAGAGCAGGGCGTGGGTGCCGAGCACGATCCCGGCACGGCCCTCGGCGACCTCGGCGAGGGCCCGACGGCGGGCCGCCGCGCCGAGCGAACCGGTGACCAGCTCGACCCGGGTGGCGTGGTCGGCAGCCCCCAGCTCACCGGCCTGCGCCAGCGGACCGAGCAGCTCCTGGATGCCCCGGTGGTGCTGGGCGGCGAGCACCTCGGTCGGGGCGAGCAGCGCCGCCTGCCCACCGGCGTCGACCACCTGGAGCATGGCCCGCAACGCGACCAGGGTCTTGCCGGAGCCGACCTCGCCCTGCAACAGCCGGTGCATCGGGTGCGCGGTGCCCAGGTCGGCCGCGATCTCCCGGCCGACGTCCCGCTGGCCGCCGGTCAGCTCGTACGGCAGGCGGGCGTCGAACGCGGCGAGCAGCCCGTCCGGCTTCGGCGGTCGGGGGCGGGCCGGCCAGTCCGCGGCGCGGAGCTTGCGCTGCACCAGGGTCACCTGGACGGCGAACGCCTCGTCCCACTTGAGCCGTCGCCGGGCCCGGTAGAGGGCCTCCTTGGTGGACGGCCGGTGGATCTCCCGCAGCGCCACGTCCAGGCCGACCAGGTTGCGGGTGGCGCGCATGGTCCCCGGCAACGGATCCTCCGGCGGGGTGAGGGTGTCCAGCACCATCCGCACGCACTTGGCGATCACCCAGGTGGGCACCGCCGCCGCGGCCGGGTAGACCGGGATCAGCGCCCCGGCGAACTCCTCGACCTCCTCGTTCGCCGCCGCCTCGCCCTCGCCGCCCTCGCCGAGCAGCACGTACTCCGGGCCGTTGAGCTGGCGTTTCCCCCGGAACTCGGTCACCTTGCCGGCGAACAGCCCCCACCGGCCGGGACGCAGCTCCCGTTCCCGCCAGGCCTGGTTGCCGAAGAAGGTCAGGGTGAGCGTGCCGCCGGAGCCGTCCCCGACGGTCACCTCCAGCAGGTTGCCCCGGCGCTGCCGCATCGGGCGCACCGCCGTGCGCTGCACCTGGGCCAGCACGGTCACCTGCTCGCCGACGTCCAGCGCGCGGATGTCGGTGTGCTCGCCGCGCTCGTCGTACCGGCGGGGGAAGTGGTAGACCAGGTCGCCGGCGGTGTGCAGGTCGAGGTGGCCGGCGAGGGCCTTGGCGGTCTTCTCCCCGACCAGCTTCTTCAGCGGCGTGTCCACCGTGGACGACTCGGTCATTCGACCCCCACCAGGAGCGGATAGTGCGGTTGGCCCCCGGCGTACGCCTGGACCTCGACGAACGGCCAACGCCGGGTGACGTGCGCCCGGACCGCGTCGACCAGCCCGGCCGGGGCGTCCGCCCCGGTGAGCAGGGTGACCAGTTCCCCGCCGCCGCCGAGCATCCGGTCCAGCAGGGCGGTGCAGGTGTCGAGCAGGTCGACACCGATCAGGTGCACCTCCCCCTCGACCAGGGCGAGCACGTCGCCCGGACGGCACGGGCCGGCGACGGTGAGCGCCTCCCGGCGGGCGTGGCAGACCTCGGCGTACCGGCAGGCCCCGGCGGCCTCGGCCATCGCGATGACGTCGTCCTCGAAGGAGCGGGACGGATCACGGACGGCGAGCGCGGCGAGCGCCTGCACCGGCGAACGGGTCGGCACCACGCTCACCTTCACCCCGAACGGGTGGGCCTGGCGCACGACCTCCCCGGCGACCGACGCGGTGGCGGCGTCGTTCGGCAGCACCACCACCCGGGCCGCGCCGGTCGCCCGGACCGCGTCGAGCAGTTCCCCGATCGAGGGGTTGGCCGGGACCACGGCCGCGCCCTCCCGGGCGAAGACCGCGGCGATGCCCGCGCCGGGAGCCACCACCACGGCCGCCCGGGCCGCGCCGTCCGGGGTGGGCGTCGGGGTCGGCGTCGGCTGGTCGGCGAAACGGGTCACCGAGATCCGGTACGGCCGTCCGGCCTCCACCCCGGCCTCGACCGCCGCGCCGACGTCGTTGACGTGGACGTGGACGTTCCAGGTGCCGGGCTCCCCCGGTGGCGGGTCGTCGCCGACCACCACCAGCGAGTCGCCGAGCGTGTCGAGGGTGGCCCGCATCCGGGCCACCGCCGCCGGCTCGGCGTCGAGCAGGAACTGCACCTCGTAGGCGTACGCGTCGGAGCCGGTCTCGCGGGCGGCGCTGGCCGGCGGGCGGACCGGACGGCGCTCCGGGGCCGGGCGGTCGGGCGCCTCCCCGGTGACCACCTCGACCAGGGCGTCGAGCAGCAGGCAGAGGCCCCGCCCACCGGCGTCGACCACTCCGGCGCGGGCCAGCGCCGGCAACTGCTCGGGCGTGCGCGCCAGCGCCCGGCTCGCCGCGCCGGCCGCCGCGTGGGCGACCACGCGGAGATCGTCGCTGGCCGCCTCCGTCGCCCCGGCCGCGGCGGCGGCCACCACGGTGAGCAGCGTCCCCTCGACGGGGTGGGCGACCGCCCCCCGGGCGGCGGCGGACGCGCCCCGCAGCGCCTCGGCGAGGGCCCGGCCCCGGACGACCGGGGTGGCGACGAGGGCGTCGGCCAGGCCGCGCAGGATCTGCGCGAGGATCACCCCGGAGTTGCCCCGGGCGCCGAGCAACGCCCCGCGCGCCACCAGGCGCAACGCGTGGCCGTGCGGGGTGGCTCCGCCCTCCGGTGAGGTGTCGAGGTCCATCCCCAGGGCATGCTGGGCGGAGGTGAGGGTGAGCACCAGGTTGGTGCCGGTGTCGCCGTCGGGTACCGGATAGACGTTCAGCTCGTCGATCTCGCCCTGGTGACGGCGCAGCGCCGCGAGCCCGACGGCGCACCAGCGGCGCACCGCGGCAGCGTCCAGGGTCTCCAGCACGGCGGAAAGCCTACTGGCGGGTGCCGACAGCCGCCGGACATCGCCGGCCGCGTCGGACGGCCGGAAGCCGTTCGGGGAGTCCTCCCGGGTACCGTCACGAGGTGTCGGGGCCGTCCGGCCGGGTGCCGGTTGGCTGGTCTGCGGGGGCATCGGGTAACCTGACCAGGTTGCCCGGGCAGCACCTGCCGGCGACCCTCGTGAACGAACAAATCCCAGGAGTATCCCGTGGCTAGCGTGTGCGACGTCTGTGGCAAGGGGCCGGGCTTCGGCCACAACGTGTCCCACTCGCACCGGCGGACCAACCGCCGCTGGAACCCGAACATCCAGTCGGTGCGTACCCCGGCCGGTGGCGGCAACACCAAGAAGCTCAAGGTCTGCACCTCGTGCATCAAGGCCGGCAAGGTCACCCGCGCCTGACGCGGTAACACCGCGCCCCACCGTCGTCACTGCCGGCGGACCCCCGTGGTCCGCCGGCACTGTCGTGTACGCCCAGGGCACCGCCGTGCCCGGTCGCCGCGCCTCCCACAGCGCGCCCAGCGCCCTCCCCGCCCCGCGGCGGAGCCGGCCTTCCCCGCGATCGAACCACCCGGAGGGCCGACCCGTGGCGCTACGCCTCGCCCGAGACGAGATGATCATCGTCGGGGTGCCGCCGGGCGTACTCGGCGTGCTGGGTGAGCTGCTTCCGGCCGGCTGCGCCGTGATCGTCGAGGATCCGGCGCTGATCCGCCGGCGTGACCTGTCCCGGGCGCTGGCCGGGATGCCGTTCGTCTCCCGGATCGTGCCGGCGGCGTACCAGCAGGACGCCTTCGACGTCGACGCGCTGCTGGCGGCCGAGCCGGCGCTCGCCACCGCCCGGCTGGTCATGCCCGGCGTCGAGTACGCGGTCACCGCCGCCGCCCGGCTCGCCGAACGGCTCGGCCTGCCCGGTGCCGGGGTGTCCGCCGCCGAGACCTTCACCGACAAGCACCGCCTGCGCCGGCTCGCCGCCGGCCACGGCCTGCCCAACCCGGCGTACGCGCTGGTCCGGACGCCGGCCGAGGCGGAGGCGTTCGTCCGGCGGGTGGGCGGACGGTGCG
Source organism: Micromonospora sp. NBRC 101691 (assembly GCF_030269285.1). Classification (NCBI taxonomy): domain Bacteria; kingdom Bacillati; phylum Actinomycetota; class Actinomycetes; order Micromonosporales; family Micromonosporaceae; genus Micromonospora; species Micromonospora sp. NBRC 101691. The sequence continues at coordinate 19,472 of NZ_BSTB01000002.1, read as the reverse complement.
TGCTCAAGCCGACCCGGCGCGCGGGCAGCCTCGGCGTGCAGTTCGTCGACGACCCGGACACGGTGGCCGCCGTCTGGGCGGCCACCACGGACCCGCCCGGCTCCGAGGAGGATGCCGGGGTGCCCACCGAGGTGCTGGTCGAGGCCGCCCTGACCGGTTCGGAGCACAGCGTCGAACTGCTGGTGGCCGAGGGCGAGGTGATCTTCGGCAACGTCACGGACAAGCGGGTGCTGCCGGGCCGGTATCCGGTGGAGACCGGGCACACCGTCCCGTCCGGACTGCCCGGGGCACAGTGCCGCGTCCTGCTCGACGTCGCCGGCCGGCTGGCCCGGACAGCCGGGTTCCGCACCGGCGTGCTGCACAGCGAGTGGATCCTCGCAGACGGGGTGCCGACCCTGGTGGAGTGCGCCGCCCGGCTTCCCGGCGACCTCATCGCCGCGCTGATCACGGTGGCGTACGAGGCGTCGTTCGTCGAGGCGTACCTGCGGGTGCTCCTCGGGGAACGCCCGGCGCTGCCGGCCCGCGCGGTCGCGGCGGCGGCGGTGGAGTTCCTGGTCGCCCCACCCGGCACGGTCACCGCGATCGGGGACGTCCGCCAGGCCAGCCGGGTGCCCGGTCTGCTCGACCTGCGGCTGGACGTGGCGGTCGGCGACCGGGTGGCCGAGCTGGTCTCCTCCCGGCAGCGCTGCGGTCACGTGCTGGCCTGGGGTGCCGACCCGACCGGGGCGGCACACACCGCACGGCGGGCCGTCGAGCTGATCCGGCTCGCGGTGGCCTGACTCCCGGCGGCGTGGCCGTCAGAGCGTACGACCGAAGGAGACGCAGCCCGGGGCGTCCCGGTAGTACCCGAAGTTGGGGATCCGCTCGTAGCCGGCCGCCTGGTACATGGCGATCGCCTCGGGTTGCCGGTCCCCGCACTCCAGGACGATCCGCTTGCGGCCCTGTTCCCGCGCCGAACGCTCCACCGCCGCCAGCACCGCCCGGGCCACTCCCCTGCCCCGGGCCGCCGGGGTGGTGTACATCCGCTTGACCTCCGCCACCTCACCGGTGTCGCCGTGACTGCGCCAGCCGCCGCAGCCGAGCGGCTCCCCGTCCCGGTAGGCCACCAGGAACGCCCCGTCCGGCGGCTCGAACTCGGCCGCGTCGACCGGGGTGTCGTCGCCGCTGCCGCCGTACCGGGCGGCCAGGTCGGCCAGGGCCGCCCGGACCAGGCGCTGCGCCACCTCGGCGTCGAAGCGCAGCACGCGGATCTCGATGTCGCTCACCCCGGCAGGGTACGACCGCGGCCGGCCCGGAACCGGGCCGGCCGCCCCCGATCGGTCGTACGTCACGTCCGCCGCCCGTGGCGCAGGGACGGGTCAGCCCGGCTGGTCGGTGCCGGGCACCACCGCGAAGGTCCAGAGCAGGTAGCTCGACGCCCCGGCCGTCCCGGGCGGAAACCGCGCCGGCGTGGGCGGGGCGGGCGCACCGCGCTCGGCGTACTCGTGGTACTCGCCCACCGCCCGGCCGCTCGCCGGATCGAAGAGGAGCGCGGTCAGCACCTTCCCGGCGGGCTCACGCTGCCCGACGGCCTGGTACCGGTGGCCGTCGACGACGACCTCCCGGGCGACGAGCCCGTCGAGGTCGGCGATCACCTCGTAGAGCGCCACCCGCACCTGCGGCGACAGGCGCGGCTCGGCGGCGGCGAACGTGGTCAGGAGATGGTTGGTCAGGTGCGCCTCCGGCTCCACCGGTCCCGGCCCGGCGTAGGCGTCGATCTCCTCGTCGAGCCGGGCCCGCAGGGCGGCCGGGTCGGTGGGCAGCCCGGCCAGCCAGCCCGGCGTCGGGAAGTACCAGCTGCCGCCCGCGGCGACCACCCGCCGGTTCTCCTCGGCGGTGCTGCCCGCCGGGTACGGGTCGTCGACCGGCCGGTCGACGCCGTCTACGCGCAGCCGCAGCGGCAGCGTGGTCTGCCCGTCGAACCAGGTCTCCCGGACCTCCTTCCAGCCCTCCGGCCCCTCGCTGCGCCGGTAGAGGAGCATGCCGGGCGGGACCGGCTCGGCGGGAACCTGCCCGGCCCGCTCGATCAACTGGGCCATCACCTCCTGCGGGTTCGGGGCCGCCGGCACCGGCGTCGGCCGGCCGGGCGCGAGCACGACCGCCCCGCCGACGGCGAGCGCGACGACCGTCGCGGCGGCGGCGACCGGCGCCAGCCAGCGGGTTCGCCGCACCGGGTGGACGGCCGCCTGATGCCGGCTGATCGCGTGCCAGGTGCGGGCGACCGACTCGGCGGTCGGCTCGGGCCGTCCGGGGGGCAGGTCCCGGACGGCGACCAGGTCGGGCTCGTGACGGCTCATCGGGCGGCTCCTTCGGTGGCCAGGGCGACCCGGACCTTGCTCCGGGCCCGGTGCAGGGCGGACTGGACCGAGCCCAGCGGGATGTCCAGGGCGGCGGCGATCTCGGCGTACTCCAGCTCGGCGACGGCGTACAGGAACAGCACGTCCCGCTGCCGTCGGGGCAGCCCGGCGAGCACGGCGGAGAGCCGGGCGACGGTGCGCTCGGCGTCCACCCGTTCGGCGGTACGCCGCAACGGGCCTTCGACCTCCGGACCGGCCCGCGCGGCGAGGCGCAGCGCGCGGATCTCGGTCCGGCGGTGCCGGCGCAGGAGGTTGGTGGCGATGCCGTAGAGCCACGGCAACAGCTCGCCCCGGGCGCGGTCGTACCGGTCGCGGCGTTCGTAGGCGATCAGGAAGGTCTCCGCCACCACGTCCTCGGCCAACTGCTCGCCGACCCGACGGGTGCAGTAGCGCAGCAGGTCGCGGGCGTACCGCTCGAACATGCCGGCCAGGTCGGCGGGATCCGCCCCGGCCGGCGTGCGCGTGGGCGTCGTCATACCCCTTCTTGCCATCCGCCGGCCGGCGTGTTCCCCGGCCCGGCGACGGTCAGCGGAAGTGGTCCCACCCGGCGGGGCCGTCCCAGGGGCGGCCGTCGACGGTCACCCCGTTCCCCTCGGCCACCCGGCCGATCGCCCGCCACGGCGGGGGCAGGGCCACCGCCGGCGGGAAGGTCGCGGCCAGTGCGTGGTCGTCGCCGCCGGCGAGGATCCAGCCGTACGGGTCGACGCCGAGCGCCTGGGCGGCGTCGGCCATCTGCCGGGGCACCTCGAACGCGTCGCGCCGGAGGTCGACGGCGACCCCGCTGGCCCGGGCCACGTGCCCGAGGTCGGCCAGCAGTCCGTCCGAGACGTCGATCATGGCGGTGGCGCCGAGCCGGGCGGCGTACGGGCCGGCCGGGTAGGGCACCTCCGGTCGCCGGTACGCCTCGACCAGCAGTTTCGGCGTCCGGAAGCCCCGCGACAGCACGGTGTAGCCGGCCGCCGCGTACCCGATCCGCCCGGCCAGGGCGACCACGTCGCCGGGGCGGGCCCCGGAGCGGAGCACCGGCGCCCGGCCGCCCAGGTCACCGAAGGCGGTCACCGCGACGGTCAGCGTCGGGCTGGCGGACATGTCACCGCCGACCACTCCCGCCCCGACCTTGGCGGCCTCGGCGGCCAGCCCGTCGGCCAGCCCTTCCGCCCAGGCCACGTCGAGGTCCGGCGGCACGCAGAGGGCCACCAGCAGGGCGGTCGGGCTCGCCCCCATGGCCGCGATGTCGGCCAGGTTCGCCGCCGCCGCCCGGTGTCCCACGTCCACCGCGCTCGACCAGTCCCGCCGGAAGTGCCGCCCCTCCACCAGCACGTCGGTGGAGGCGACCACCCGGCTGTCCGGGGCCGCCACCACCGCCGCGTCGTCGCCCGGGCCGAGCAGGCACGCCGACCCGTACGACAGCCGGGCGGTCACCCGGTCGATCAGCTGGAACTCTCCGCTGCCCACGACGCTCCTGTCGTTGTCGGCGTCACCGTTGCCGCGCTCCACGCCGCTCTGCTCGCTCACCGCTTCTCCTTGACCACCGATCGGGGTCGGCCCTGGTGGGTAGGGTAGTTTCACTCCTCGGGCCGCCCCTGGTGGCGACGGACGGAGGTCGAGTCGTGGTTCAGGCGTACATCCTCATCCAGACCGAGGTCGGCAAGGCACGTGACGTGGCCGGTGTGATCGCGGATCTTGCCGGCGTGGTACGGGTCGACGCCGTCACCGGGCCGTACGACGTGGTGGTGCTCACCGAGGCGAACAACGTCGACGAACTCGGCAAACTGATTGTCAGCAAGGTGCAGATGGTGCCCGGCATCACCCGCACCCTGACCTGTTCGGTGGTGCGACTGTAAGTGGACGAGAAGACTCCCCCTGCCGGCCCCGAGGAGACCACGGCGGCCACCGGCCCGGCGGACTCCGGCGCGGAGCCGACCGGCCCGGTGAAGCGGCGCGGCGGCTGGGACCGGTCGACCCGGACGGCGGCCCTGGTCGCCGCGGTGGTCGCCCTGCCGGTCACGGTGGCTGTGGCCGGTCTCACCTTCAACGTGCTCTCGCCCGACGAGTCGGCCGCGCCGAGCCCGAGCGAGAGCGTGCAGGCGCTCGGGCCGAAGTCCACCGTCCCGGTGGAGATGGCCGCCCAACCGCTGGCGGAACGCCCCGCGACGGTCTGCCGGGCGCTGCTGTCGAACCTTCCCGCGGCCGTCCGGGAACTGCCGCAGCGGCCGGTCACCGCCGGACCGGAGCAGAACGCGGCGTACGGCGACCCGGCGCTCACCGTGTCCTGTGGCGTGCCCGAGCCGACCATCCCCCTGACCGACACGGTCTGGGTGGTCGAGCAGGTCTGCTGGCACGCCAGCGAGCAGGGCGACGCCACGGTGCTCACCACGGTCGACCGGGAGGCCGCGGTCCGGGTGACCGTGCCGAAGCGGTACGAGCAGCCGTTGCAGTGGGTGAGCCCGATCTCGGAGGCGATCGTCGCCTCCATCCTCAGCGCCGGCCCCGTCCCGTCCGGCTGCCGGGGCTGAGTCGTCACCGCTGCCGCGGTGGTTCCCCGGCCGGGGCAGGCCACCGCCGCAGCGGGATCGGCGGCCCCGGTCCGGTCGCCGACGCTCGTCCTCCCGCCGACGCTCAGCCGCGCCGCAGCGCGGTGCGGATCAGCCGGTTGACCAGCTTCGGATACTCCAGTCCCGAGGCCGCCCACATCCGAGGGAACATCGACGACGGGGTGAAGCCCGGCATCGTGTTCACCTCGTTGAGGTAGACGTCCAGCTCCGGGGTGACGAAGAAGTCGACCCGGGCCAGGCCGGCACAGTCCAGGGCGGTGAAGGCCCGGGTGGCGTACTCGCGCACCTGCCGGGTGACGTGCTCGGGCAGTTCGGCCGGGACGTCGTACTCGCAGACCTCGTCGGCGTCGATGTACTTCGCCTCGAAGTCGTAGAAGTCGTGGTCGGCGACGAGGCGCACCTCGGCCAGGACGGACGCCTCGGGCGCGCCGCCGGCCTCCCCCTCCAGCACGCCACACTCGATCTCCCGCCCGACGACGGCCGCCTCGACCAGCACCTTCGAGTCGATCTGACGGGCCGTGGCGATGGCCGCGTCGAGCTGCGACCAGTCGGTGACCTTGCTGATGCCGAAGGACGAGCCGGCCCGGGAGGGCTTGACGAAGACCGGCAGGCCGAGCCGTTCCTTCTCCTCCTCGGCGAGGGTCGCGCCGCTGCGCAGCACCGTGTACGGGCCGACCGGGATGCCCTCGACGGCACAGAGCTTCTTGGTGAACTCCTTGTCCATCGCGGCGGCGGAGGCGAAGACGTTCGCCCCGACGTACGGGATGCCGGCCATCTCCAACAGGCCCTGGATGGTGCCGTCCTCCCCGTACGCGCCGTGCAGCACCGGGAAGACCACGTCCACCCCGGCCAACGCCCGGGGCCCCTCGGTCGGGTCGAGCACCATCAGTCCGCCACTGGTCGGGTCGGCCCGGAGCACCACCTCCGCCCCGGTGGCCGTGGTGATCTCCGGCAGCCGACGGTCGGCGATCGCCAGGCGGGACGGGTCCCCGTCGGCCAGCACCCACTGCCCGGCGCGGGTGATCCCGACCGGCACCACGTCGAACTCGTCCGGGTCCAGCGCGCCGAGCACGCTGCCCGCGCTCACGCAGGAGATGCCGTGTTCGGGGCTACGGCCGCCGAAGACGATGGCGACGCGGGTCTTGCCTGGGGTGGTCACTGGCTTCATCTCCGGTTCGGCGAATGCGGTGGCCCGCGAGCCCGCTGACGGCGCTCGCCTGGTCGACCTTACTGTGCGTGGCGGCACGCCGGTGGTGATACCCGGACCGGCCGCCACCCTCTCGGCAATCGGTCATCACGTCCTGTACGGTGCGTGACACCCCGGCGAGGAACGGCGGCGCGACGGCGGACACTACCCTGCTCTGGTGACCGATGCCGACCCGTTGATCGCCAGTCTCACCGCCGCCGTCGACGCCCGTCCGGAGGACCTGCCGCTGCGCCTGCACCTGGCCGGGCTGCTGCTCGACGCCGGACGCGGCGGGGAGGCGATCGCGCACCTCGGGCAGGCGCTGACCCGCGACCCGGGCCACACCGGGGCGCAGGCCCTGATGCAGCGCGCGCTGGGCGTGCCTCCGGCCGGAGCCGGCACCCCGGACGGGCGCACCACGGACGGGCGCACCCCGGCCGGAGCCGGCACCCCGGACGGGCGCACCACGGACGGGCGCACCCCGGGCGGAACCGGCACCCCGGACGGGCGCACCACGGACGGGCGCACCCCGGGCGGAACCGGCACCCCGGCGCCGACCGGGTCTCCGGACGCCCCGGATTCCCCGGTCGATCCGCTCGCCGCGTACGAGCGGGAACTGGCGGACGTCGTACCGCCCCGGTTCGTCCGGTCCGGGGACGAACCGGAGCCGGTGACCGGCGACGCGGACCGGGCGTACGACGTGGAGACCTCGACGGTGCGACTGGCCGACGTCGGCGGCATGGAGGCGGTGAAGGAGCGGCTGGAGCTGGCCTTCCTCGGCCCGCTGCGCAACCCGGAGCTGCGCCGGATGTACGGCAAGAGCCTGCGCGGCGGCCTGATGCTCTACGGCCCGCCCGGTTGCGGCAAGACGTTCCTGGCCCGCGCGGTCGCCGGCGAGATGGGGGCGAAGTTCCTGTCCCTGTCCATCGTGGACGTGCTGGACATGTGGATGGGCAACTCGGAGCGGAACCTGCACGAGCTGTTCCAGGCGGCCCGGCGTAACGCCCCCTGCGTGCTCTTCCTCGACGAGGTGGACGCGCTGGGGCACAAGCGGTCGAAGGTCACCTCCAGCTCGATGCGGACGGTCGGCAACCAACTCCTGGCCGAACTGGACGGCATGGAGGGCAGCAACGAGGGCGTCTTCGTGCTGGCCGCCACCAACACCCCGTGGGACGTGGACGCGGCGCTGCGCCGGCCGGGACGGCTGGACCGGATGGTGCTGGTGCTGCCGCCGGACGCGGAGGCCCGCCGGGCGATCCTGGAGTACCACCTGCGGGACCGGCCGATCGCCGGTATCGACCTGCGGAAGGTGGTGGCCGCCACCGAGGACTTCTCCGGCGCCGACCTGGCTCACCTCTGCGAGACCGCCGCCGAGTTCGCGATGGCCGACTCGGTGCGCCGGGGCGAGGTGCGGATGATCGGCCAGGGCGACCTCGACCGGGCACTGAAGGAGGTCCGGCCCTCGACGCGTCCGTGGCTGGCCACCGCCCGCAACGTCGCCATGTTCGCCAACGAGGGCGGCGTCTACGACGACCTGGTCGCCTACCTCAAGCGGCGGCGGCTGCTCTGAGTCGGGTGCTCCCGGCGGCCCGGGGCAGCGCCGTGGAGCGGATCAGCAACCGCCGTAGCGGCGTCCGACCGCGATCACCTTGACCCGCTGCCGGCCGGCGCGGACCATGCCGAGCGCCATGAAGGCGCTGGCGATCCGGTCGGCGGCGGCCCGGCTGCTCGCGCTGACCACCTGCCGGCGGCGCTCCGGCATGATCCGCTCGTTCCGGACCGTGTCGTCGAGCGGGCGCACGTCGGTGAGCACGACCAGGAACCGGGTCACCGGGGATCACCGCCGCCCCACCCGGGTCCCCGTACGTCCCGGGCCGGGGGTGCCGCCGGCCCGTCCGCGTCGTACGGCGCGTGCCGCGCCACGCCACCCCTCGCGTGACGCGGCACGCCGTACCGGACGGCCGCTCCCGTCGTCCGGTCGTTTCCCGCGCGTCGCGCGCTCCCCGGCCCGGGCCGGCACGGGGTTCGCGGACACCCGGGGTCAGGAGGCACGACGCACCTCTTCGGGCTCGGCGGTGGTGGCGGCGAGGCCACCGGAGGAGTCCCGGCAGACGTAGGCGAGGTTGGTGTGGATCCACGTGCCCTCGTTGTCCCGTAGCACCGGGCACGCGCACCAGCGGCAACGCGACACCCGAGGCCAGCAACCGGTGGTCATCAGATCCCCTTCCGGTGCGCCGTGGTGGGAGACACGTGGTGGTCGGGTGGGGGAGTAGGAACCCGACCACCACGCGTCTCATTTCCCCTCCGTCGCTCACCGCCACCGTCGCCACGACCACCGGCGGTGAGGACTCCGCCACAGCCTGACACCTCGAACAGCATGAATGCAACTCTCATGCATCCCTCTCTCATGCACGCATTCCCATGGATCTGTGCGACGATCGAGGCATGGCACCGAAGACCGCCCGGGCCCGTCGGCTCGGCATCGCGCTGCGCAGTCACCGGGAGGCGGCCGGCCTGACCCTCGAAGCCGCCGCAGACGAGATCAACAGCACCCGCAGCACCCTGTCCCGCTACGAGAACGCCCAGACGCTGATCAGTCCGGCCACCGTCCGGGCGCTGCTCACGCTCTACGGCGTCGGCGCGGAGGACATCGACGCCGCCGTCGCGCTGGCCAAGGACGCCCGCAAACCCGGCTGGTGGGTCTCCTACTCGTACGTCCTCGACAAACGCACCATCGACTTCATCGCGCTGGAGGCCGAGGCGAGCGCCATCGCCAACTTCGAGCCGTCCGTGGTGCCGGGCCTGCTCCAGACCGCGGACTACATCCGGGCGGTGATGCGGGGCGGCCCGCACACGCTCACCGACGAGGGGGTCGAGCAGCGGGTCAAGGCCCGGCTGGACCGGCAGCAGCGGCTCACCGGCCCGGAACCGCCCATCTTCGACGCGATCATCGACGAGGGCGCGCTGCTCCGACCGGTCGGCGACCAGGCGGTGATGGCGACACAGCTCGACCACCTGCTCAAGATGATCGAGCTGCCCAACATCACGGTCCAGGTCATCCCGCTGGTCGCCGGCTACCACCGGGGCACCCGGGGCTCCCTGCACATCCTGGAGTTCCCCGACCCGGAGGACCCGATCATCGCCTCGGTGGAGACGGTCGCCGGTCAGATGGTCCTCGACCGCCCCGGCGACCTGCGTACCTGCACCAAGATCATGGAACACCTGCGGAGCGTCGCGCTCAGCCCGGCGGCGAGCCGCGACCAGCTCGTCCGACTCCTGAAGGGACGGTAACGATGACACCGACGACCCACCCGGCGCTGGCCACGGCCCGGTGGCGCAAGAGCAGCCACAGTGGAGACGAGGGCGCCTGCGTGGAGATGGCGGTCGTCCCGCGTACGGTCGCGATCCGCGACTCCAAGGACCCGGACGGCCCGGTGCTCCTGTTCTCCCGGTCCGCCTGGACCGCCTTCGCCGACGCCCCGCCCGCCCCGCCGGTGCGCTGACGCCGGGTGTCTGCCGGGGCCCCTTCCCGTGCCCTACTCGGTGGGCAGGGGCCCCGGCCGACACCGCAGGCGAGCGGTCACCGCCGTGGCGTCGAGTTCCGCCGAACGGGTGACCGTCGGCACCAGGCCACACCCGGCCAGCTCGGCGCAGAACGCGTCGACCTGGTCCCCACCGACCTCCACCACCAGGTGCCCGCCCGGGGCGAGCCAACGTACCGCGTCCCCGGCCAGCCGGCGCAGCACGGCGAGCCCGTCCGATCCGCCGTCCAGCGCCACGGTCGGCTCGTGCAGGCGGGCCTCGGGCGGCATCAACTCCACCGCCGCCGTCGGCACGTACGGCGCGTTCGCCACGACCAGGTCCAGCCGGCCCCGCCAGTGGGCCGGCAACGGATCGAACAGGTCGCCCTCGTACACCGGCACGCCCAGCCCGGCCAGGTTGCGCCGGGCGCATCCGACGGCGACCGGGTCGACGTCGGCGGCGGCCTGCCAGCGGGGCCGCAGCCGCCGCGCCAGCAGCAGCGAGACCGCGCCGGAGCCGCAGCAGAGCTCCACCACCGCCGGTTCCGGCCCGGCCACCGCCCCGGCGGCGGTGGCCAGCCAGGCGGTCCGACGGCGCGGCACGAACACCCCCGGCGCGACGGTCACCCGCAGGCCGCCGAACTCGACCCAGCCGAGCAGGTGTTCCAGGGGCTCGCCGGCCACCCGGCGGTCGGCGAGCGCCGCCAGCGCGGCGGGCGAGTCGGCGGCGGCGACGAGCAGCTCCGCCTCGTCCTCGGCGAAGACACAGCCCGCGGCGCGGAGCCGGCGGACGAGGGCGGAACGGTCGGACGTGGACGATGCCATGGTGGGGCCCTACGCCGGGCGTACGGCGTCCAGGGCGGCGGTCAGGTCGGCCACCAGGTCGGCGGTGTCCTCCACCCCGCAGGAGAGTCGGACGAAGCCGGGCGCGGTGTCGTCGCCCCACTGGGCCCGCCGGTCGGCGGTGGTGTGCAGCCCGCCGAACGACGTGGCGGCGGCGACCAGCCGGGACGCCGTCACGAAGCGGGCGACCCGAACGGCGTCACCGAGGTCGAACGAGACGATCCCCGGCAGCCGGCGCATCTGGGCCGACGCCACCGGGTGGGCGGGGTCCTCGGGCAGCCCCGGCCAGCGCACCCCGGTCACGTCGGGGCGGCCGACGAGCAACCTGGCCACCGCCTCGGCGTTCGCCGACTGCCGGGCCAGCCGCAGGTCCAGGGTGGCCAGCGAGCGGTGGGCCAGCCAGGCGTCGAACGCGCCGGGTACCGCGCCGGTGGTGGTGCGCCAGGCGGTCACCGTCTCCAGCAGGTGCGCCGACCGGCTGGCGACGTAGCCGAGGAGCAGGTCGGAGTGGCCGGTCAGGGCCTTGGTGCCGGAGGCGACCACCAGGTCCGCGCCGAGGTCCAGCGGACGCTGCCCGAGTGGGGTCGCGGTGGTGTTGTCCACCGCGAGCAGCGCCCCGGCCGCGCGCGCCCGCTCCGCCAGCGCGGCGACGTCGCAGACGTCCAGGCCGGGGTTGGCCGGCGTCTCCACCAGCACCAGGCGTACGCCGTCCAGCGCCGGGTACGGTCCGGCGGTCGGTACGAAGCGGACGTCCACCCCCGTCCCGGCCAGGGTCTGCGTGGCGAACGACCGGACCGGGAAGTACCCGTCGGCGGGGAGCAGGACGGTGTCCCCCGGACGCAGCACGGCCAGCAGCAGCCCGGTGATCGCGGCCTGTCCGCTGGCGAAGACCCGGCAGTCGCCCCCCTCCAGCTCCCCGATCGCCGCCTCCAGCAGCCGACGGGTGGGGTTGTCGGGTCGGCCGTAGCCGTTCGGGCTGGCCGCCGGCCCCTGCCACGGGTCGAGGTGGTACGGCGCGGCGAAGACCGGGCCGGGCAGGAACGGCTGGCCGGGGGCCGGTTCGGGCAGCCCGGCGTGCACACACCGGGTGCCGTCGGCCCAGTCCGCCGGGAACCCGCCCGGCTCCGGTGCCGCCCCGACCGGCGGGGACTGCCCGCCCGGTGCCGTCCCGCCCACCGGTCCTGTGCCGGTCCGCTCCGCCACGTCCGCCCCCGTCCTACTCCGGTTTCGTGGTCCGGCTCATCAGGGCCCGGACCGCCAGGCGCGGGTCGACACCCTCGTGGCAGACCCGTTCGACCTGCTCGGTGATGGGCATCTCCACCCCGTGCGCGCGGGCCAGGTCGCGGATCGCCAGGCAGCTCTTGACCCCCTCGGCGGTCTGCCGGGTGGCCACCTGCGCCTGTTCCAGGGTCTCCCCCCGGCCCAGGTGCTCGCCGAAGGTGCGGTTGCGCGACAGCGGCGACGAGCAGGTGCCGACCAGGTCGCCCATGCCGGCCAGCCCGGCGAAGGTCAGCGGGTCCGCGCCGAGCGCCACGCCCAGTCGGGCGGTCTCGGCCAGCCCCCGGGTGATCAGCATGGCGCGGGTGTTGTCCCCGAAGCCCATCGCGGTGGCGATGCCGTACGACAGGGCGATCACGTTCTTGACCGCGCCGCCCAGCTCGCAGCCGATCACGTCGTCGTTGGTGTACGGCCGGAAGTACGGCGTGGTGACCGAGCGTTGCACCAGCGTGGCCCGCCCGACGTCGGTGCAGGCGACCACGGTGGCGGCCGGCTGCCCGGCGGCGATCTCGGGAGCCAGGTTCGGGCCGGAGACCACCACCACCCGGTCCGCCGCCACCTTGGCGGTCTCCACGATCACCTCGCTCATCCGCTTGGTGGTGCCCAGCTCGATCCCCTTCATCAGGGAGACCAGCGTGGCGTCCGGCTCCAGGTGGCCGGCCCACTCGGCGAGGTTGCCGCGCAGCGTCTGGGACGGCACCGCCAGCACCACCACCTCGGCCCCGGAGATGGCCTCGACCGCGTCGGCGGTGGCCGTCACCCGCTCGGGCAGGCGCAGGTCGGGCAGGTACTCCGGGTTCCGCCCCCGGTGCCGGATCTCCTCGGCGACCGTTCGCCGCCGCGCCCAGATCGCCACCTCCCGGCCCGCGTCGGCGAGGATCTTGGCGAACGCCGTGCCCCAGGACCCGGCCCCGAGCACCGCCACGTGCCCGCTCATCGCGGACGGATCGCGCCGCGCGCTCACGCGCCACCCCCGGGTCGCTCGACGCCGTCCCGGCCCGCCTCGACGGCGCCCGGCCGCCCCGGGCGCTCCCACAGCGGCGGGGGTGTGCCGCCCCGGATCCCGGCGAGCAGGTCGCGGATCCCGAGCATGATCTCGTCGGTCATCTCTTCCAACGTCGCTTTCGTCGGTGGCGCGTCCGCCCAGCGGCCCAGGTCGACGGGCGGGCCGGCGGCCACCGTGACCGGGATGCGCGGACGCAGGCTCACCCGGTTCCGCCGGGGGTCGATGATCCGCTCCGGTCCCCACATCGCCACCGGGACCACCGGCGCTCCGGTGGCCAGCGCGAGCCGGGCCGCGCCGGTCTTGCCGCGCATCGGCCACAGGTCCGGCTCCCGGGTGAGCGTGCCCTCCGGGTAGACGACCACCGCGCCGCCCTCGTCGAGCGCGGCGACCAGGGCGTCGAGGGAACGGGCCGCGTCGACGGTGCCCCGCTCCACCGGGATCTGGCGGCAGCGGCGCAGGATCGCCCCCACCACCGGCACCCGGAAGACGCTGGCCTTGCCGAGGAAACGCGGCCACCGGCCGGCGTCGTAGACGAAGTGCGCGGAGACCAGCGGATCGGCGTACGAGAGGTGGTTGGGGACGATGATCACCCCACCGTCGCGGGGGATGTGCTCCATGCCGGTCCAGGTGCGGCGGGTCCAGACGGTCATCACGGGCTTGACCACCACCACGGCGAACCACTGCCAGAAACCCAGCCTGCGCCGTGCCACCGTGCCTCCTCGTTCCGCCCGCCCCGCGACCGCGTCCACCGGTGACGCCCGCAGCGAAATCATGCCTGCTCCCCCCGGACGGGGCCAGCGAGGGTGCCGCACCCCGGCTGGGGCAGGATGAGCCGGTGAGCGAGCCGAGCTGGACCGTGGTGGTACCGGTGAAGCGCCTTGACGTGGCGAAGAGCAGACTACGCGGCGCGCTGCCGGGCGTACCGCACGAGTCCCTGGCCCTGGCCCTCGCGCTGGACACGGTCCGCGCGGTGCTCGCCTGCGACGCGGTGGCCGCCCTGCTGGTGGTGACCGACGACGCCCGGGCCGCCACGGCGGTCCGCGCGGCGGGTGCCCGGGTGCTGCCGGACGCCCCGGACGCCGGGCTCAACGCCGCGCTGCGGCACGGCGCGGCGGCCGTCGACGGTCCGGTGGCCGGGCTCACCGCCGACCTGCCCGCGTTGCTCCCGGGCGACCTGGACGCGGCGCTGCGGGCCACCGCCGACGCCCCGGGACGCCATTTCGTCGCCGACGCCCCGGGCGACGGCACCGTGCTGCTCGCCGCGCCGGCCGGCGTGCCGCTGGACCCGCGTTTCGGGGCCGGCTCGGCCGCCGCGCACGCCGCCAGCGGGGCACTCCCCCTGGCCGGTGGCTGGCCGAGCCTGCGCCGGGACGTGGACACCCCGGCCGACCTGGCGGAGGCCGCCCGGCTCGGGCTGGGTCCGCACACGGCCGCGCTAGCCGCCCGTCGCCCGGCCGTCGCCCCGGGCTGACCCGCGCGGGTGTACGGTGCGGGACATGCAGGGCACGGTGGCCACCTTCGACGGCACGACACGCACCGGGACGCTGCTCCTCGACGACGGAACCGAGCTGTCCTTCCCGGCCCGCGCCTTCGACGCCTCCGGGCTGCGCCTGCTCCGCCTCGGCCAACGGGTCCGCGTCGACCGGGACGCCGCCGGCGAGATCGTCAGGGTGACCTTGCCGACCATGGACTGACCTGGCCTGCGCAAGTTCATTTCGTGTTCACCCTCGTCAGGTCATGATGGCGGGGTGAGCACCCCTCCGCGCCGCCGACCGGTCCGCCCGCGCCGCACCCCCGAGCCGTCCGGCCCGGCGGCCACGGAGACGGCCGACGACGCGGCGGACGGCACCGACACCGCGGCTCCCACGCAGCCCGGCACCGCCCGGGGTGGCGGGGACGGGACGACCGCGAGCGACGTCGACGGCCGGATCAACGACGGCCAGCCGGAACCGGGCGCCGGGGGTGCCGCGTCCGCCGGGGTGGAGGAGGTCGCCGACCCGGAGCGGGTTACGCCGGCCGACGCGGGGCCCGCCGCCCCCGGCCCCGACACGGACGCCCCGGCGGCCGAACCGCTGCCCGAGGACCGCTTCCTCAACCGCGAGCTCTCCTGGCTGGACTTCAACGCCCGGGTGCTCACCCTGGCCGAGGACCCGCGCACCCCGCTGCTGGAGCGGGCGAAGTTCCTGGCCATCTTCGCCAGCAACCTCGACGAGTTCTACATGGTCCGGGTCGCCGGGCTGAAGCGACGCCTCCAGGCCGGTCTGCCGGTGCGCGGCGGCGACCGGATGCCGCTGCGCACCCAGCTCGACCTGATCGCGGAGAAGACCGCCGGCCTGGCCGCCCGGCACGCCGCCTGCTTCGTCGAGGACGTCCAGCCGAGGCTGGCCGCCGAGGACATCCACCTGCTGGACTGGTCCGACCTCGGCGACCCGGAGCGGGAGCGGCTGCGCACGTACTTCCGCGAGCAGATCTTCCCGGTGCTTACCCCGCTGGCCGTCGACCCGGCGCACCCGTTCCCGTACATCTCGGGGCGGTCGCTCAACCTGGCGGTGACCGTCCGCGACCCGCACGGCGGGACGGAGCTGTTCGCCCGGGTGAAGGTGCCGAACAACGTCCCCCGGTTCGTCCGGGTCTGCCGGGACCTGCCCGGGGTGCGGTTCCTGCCGGTCGAGGAGCTGATCTCGGTGCACCTGGGGCAGCTCTTCTCCGGCATGCAGGTGGTCGAGTGCCACCTGTTCCGGGTCACCCGCAACGCGGAGCTGGAGGTCGACGAGGACCGCGACGAGGACCTGCTCCAGGCCCTGGAGCGGGAGCTGGCCCGACGCCGGTTCGGCCCGCCGGTGCGCCTGGAGGTGGCCGCCTCCATCTCCGACCACATGCTGGAGCTGCTCGTCCGGGAGCTGGACATGGACGCCACGGACGTACTGCGCGTGCGGGGCCTGCTGGACCTCTCGGCGCTCTGGCAGCTCTACGGCGAGGCGGACCGCCCCGACCTGAAGGACCCGCCGTTCGTCCCCGCCACCCACCCCCGGCTCACCGAGGGGGAGGTGCCGCGCAGCGTCTTCGCCACCCTGCGGGACGGGGACGTGCTGGTGCACCACCCGTACCACTCCTTCGCGACCAGCGTGCAGCGCTTCGTCGAGCAGGCCGCCGCCGACCCGAACGTGCTGGCCATCAAGCAGACCCTCTACCGCACCAGCGGCGACTCCCCGATCGTCGACGCGCTGGTCGACGCCGCCGAGGCCGGCAAGCAGGTGGTGGTGCTGGTCGAGCTGAAGGCCCGGTTCGACGAGGTGGCGAACATCGGCTGGGCCCGCACCCTGGAACGGGCCGGCTGCCACGTCGTCTACGGGCTGGTGGGCCTGAAGACACACTGCAAGACCGCCCTGGTGGTCCGGCAGGAGGGCAACCAGATCCGCCGCTACTGCCACATCGGCACCGGCAACTACCATCCGAAGACCGCCCGGCTCTACGAGGACTTCGGCGTGCTCACCGCCGACCCGGAGATCGGCGCGGACCTGACCGACCTGTTCAACGTGCTCACCGGCTACAGCCGGCAGACCACCTACCGACGGCTGCTGGTCGCCCCGCAGGGCATCCGGCGGGGCCTGATCGAGCGGATCGAGCGGGAGATCGCGCACACCCGGCTCGGTGCGCCCGGACTGGTGCAGTTCAAGGTGAACTCCCTGGTGGACGAGGAGGTCACCGACGCGCTCTACCGGGCGTCCCGGGCCGGGGTGCACGTGGACCTGATCATCCGGGGCATGTGCACGTTGCGTCCGGGCGTGCCGGGGCTGTCGGAGAACATCCGGGTCCGGTCGATCCTCGGCCGGTTCCTGGAGCACTCCCGGATCTTCCGGTTCGGCAACGACGGGGCGGCGGAGTTCTGGATGGGCTCGGCCGACCTGATGCACCGCAACCTGGACCGTCGGGTGGAGGCGCTGGTCCAGGTCAGCGATCCGGTGGCCCGCGCCGAACTGGACCACGTGCTGACCGCCGCGATGAGCCCCGAGGTGGACGCGTTCGAGTTGGCCGCCGACGGCACCTGGAGCCGCCGGGAGAGCACCCCGGACACGCCGTCGCAGCACCTCCAGGAGCTGCTGCTGCGTCGGGTCGGTGGCACCGCCGGCTGACCCGACGGTCGACATAGTCTGGGGCGATGGTCGAACAGGAGCGCAAGTACGCGGTGCCGGCCGACTTCCGGCTGCCGGACCTGTCCCCCGCCCTGCCCGCCGGTGGCCGGGTCGACAGTCCGGCACCGGTGACCCTGGTCGCCACCTACTTCGACACCGCCGACCTGCGGCTGGCCCGGGCCGGGGTCTCGCTGCGGCACCGGGAGGGCGACGAGGCGCCCTGGACGGTCAAGCTGCCCACCGGCACCCCCGGCGTCCGGCACGAGATCTCCCGTCCGGGGTCCACCGACGCCGTGCCGACGGAGCTGGCCGAGCTGGTCACCGTCCACCACCGGGGTGCGCTGCTGGCCGCGGTCGCCCTGGTCAGCACGGTACGGGACATTCGTCGACTGTGCGACGCCGACGGCGGACTGCTCGCCGAGGTGGTGGACGACCGGGTGACCTCGTTGGCCGCCGAGGGTTCAACGAGCACGGTCGACCTGAGCTTCCGGGAGGTGGAGGTCGAACGCGGCAGCGCGGACACCGACCTGCTGGACCGGGTGGAGGAGCTGCTCACCACGGCGGGCGCGCGGCTGGCGGAGTTCGTCCCCAAACACGTCAAGGCGCTCGGCGCGGCGGCCCGGAAGGCGCCGGACCTGGTCCCGCCCGGGGAGCTGCCGGCCGCGCCGACCGCCGGCGACGTGGTCACCGAGGCGGTCCGGCGCGGCGTGCGCCGCATCCTCCGCTACGACCCGCTGGTCCGCCTCGGCGCGGAGGCCGGTGACGTCGAGGCGGTCCGGAAGATGCGGGTCGGCACCCGGCGGCTCCGCAGCGACCTGCGCACCTTCGCCCCGCTGCTCGACGCCGCCTGGGCGGATCCGCTCGCCGACGAGCTGCGCTGGCTCGGCGGGGTGCTCGGCGAGGCCCGGGACGTCGAGGTGCTCCGCGACCGGCTGCGGCGTACCGCCGGGGCCGACCCGGTCAGCACGCTCGACGCGGGCGCGCTGGACCGGCTGGACGCCGCGCTCGCCGCCCGGCAGCGGCAGGCCGCCACCACGGTGGCCGAGGCGCTGCGTTCGCCCCGCTACGTCGCCCTGGTCGGGTCCCTGGTGGCGGCGGACCGTGCTCCCGGGCTGACGGGCCGGGCGGACGCGCCCGCGGGGAAGGTCCTGCCCCGGCTGGTCCGCAAGCCGTGGCGCAGGCTGGCCCACGGCACCGGTCGGCACGGCGGCGTGCCCGCGCTGGACCCGGTCGGCCCGGACGAGCAGTGGCACGACGTCCGCAAGGCCGCCAAGCGGGCCCGCTACGCGCTGGAGGCGGTCGCCCCGGTGCTGGGCGCGGGCGCGGCGAAACTCGCCCGTGCCGTCCGGGAGAGCCAGACGCTGCTCGGCGCGCACCAGGACGCCGCCGTGGCCGCCGAGACCTGGACGGCGCTGGCGCTGGCGCACCCCGACGACCCGGTCCTGGCGGTGACCGCCGGTCGGCTGGCCGAGCGGGAACGGGCCGAGGTCCGCCGGGCCCGCGCCGACTTCCCGGACACCTGGCTTCGGGCGGTACGTCGCCGGAAGGGCTGGCTGCGGTGAGCGTGATCCGGGCGGCGGGCGGGGTGGCGTGGCGTCCCGCCGCCGGTGGCGGGACCGAGGTCTGCCTGGTGCACCGTCCCCGGTACGGGGACTGGTCGCTGCCGAAGGGCAAGCTGGAGCCGGGGGAACACCCGTTGCTCGCCGCACTCCGCGAGGTCGCCGAGGAGGCCGACGTGCAGGGGGTGCCGCAGGTCCGCCTGCCGAGCGTCTCGTACCGCAGCGAGGGCCGTCCGAAGGTGGTCGACTACTGGTCGCTGCGGGCGGGTGCGGGCGGGGGTTTCCAGGCGGGCACCGAGGTCGACGAGGTGCGTTGGCTTCCGGTGGCGGCGGCGCTGGACCTGGTGAGCTACCCGCACGACGCCGAGGTGCTGCGCGCGTTCGCGGCTCTGCCGCCGGTGACCGGCACGGTGGTGCTGGTCCGGCACGCGCGGGCCGGCGCCCGGGGCACCTGGTCCGGACCGGACACCGCCCGGCCGCTGGACGCCACCGGGTGGACGCAGGCCCGGATGCTCGCCCGGTTGGTGGCCGCGATCCGCCCGGTACGCCTCGTCTCCGCCGCGCCCCGTCGCTGTGTGCAGACCCTCGGTCCGCTGGCCGAGTCGCTGGACCTGCCGATCGAGGTGGACCGCGACCTGGACGAGCCGGAGGCGGGGCAGCAGCCGGTGGAGCGGGCCCTCGCCGCCGCAGCCCGGTTGACCGCGTTGGCCGCCTCGGACGGGCCGGTCGTGGCGTGCAGTCAGGGCAAGGTGATCCCGCCGGCCCTGGAGCGGCTGACCGGCAGGTCGGACGACTTCACCACCGCCAAGGGTGGCGGCTGGCTGCTGGCGTTCACCGCCGACGGGATGCTCCCGCCCGACCGTCTCTGAGAGAGTGTTGGGTAACTGGAGGGCTACTTCTGGTTGAGTTCGTTGTTGAGGCGTCGGGCTGCTTCGGTCTCGATGGGGCCTTGCGGTTCGATGTCCTCACCGGCGAGGCGGGCAGCCATCAGGCGG